>NZ_VRYE01000099.1 GCF_008041835.1 Ectopseudomonas mendocina | reverse complement strand
CCATTGCTCCCCAAACCCCATCTTCCCAGCGCGGAATTCCAGGACGGGTGCAAGGCAGAGGGGGTGGCGTGTTGGTCAGGCACGTCGTTACGTGCTGAAGACTTTCCGGCGCCGCTCCGGGGCCAGATCTTCGGCACCTATGTCGACCTGTCCACTCGACCATTTACCGAAATGGGGACCACTGTCGGCATCGACAATGATGAAAAGACAGGAAGCATTGCGGCCGTTCTTCTGTACAGGAAGGCAGGCCTCTACAAGGTAATCGTCGACTACGCCGATGCGGTGGGCGCGCACCGGGTGATCCTGCGACTGTTCTACGTGCTCTGCTCGGTCGCCCACTCGATCTGGATCTACCTGGCCCTTTTCCTGATCGCTTTCCATCACAGACGATTCAGCCGCCGGGGCCATGCGATGCCGTCCGCTGGGAAAATCAGTTCAGCGCAGGTTCCTCCGTTTGAAACAGGCCCTTCCGGCATCCCTAACTGAAGCTGCACCGCGTGGCTTGGCCTACCCTCAGCGCACAGCTTCCGAGTCTGCGCTATAGGGCTCGATCGACCAATCCTGAATCAGCCTGTTGAACACGCTCGCCCCCTCGAGGATGTTCTTGTCGATCCCATGGCGGGTTTCATACAGCAGGCGGATTACCGCGATGCACTCCAGGAAGAGGTCATGGTCGATACAACGGAACCTGGTGAGGTCGAAGGGGTATCGGCATCCGTCGTAACACCCCACCAAGAACCGCGCGATATGGCGGCACTGTCCAGAAAAGCCTTGAGCCACAGCGATTAAATGCTGCAGGGACTTCTTCCCGAGGGTCCGAAGGTCCTCTGATGTTTCGTCCTCCGAGGTCGGTATCTGCATTTGGATGCGGCTCGGTGGCTGCCAACGCTCAGCCATTCCATTGAAAACCGAACTCCCGTTCTCTATGTACTGGTGGACCTCCATCGCGGGGGCGGAGTCCATCAGCAGCAGAGCTATGCAGTCTTCCATCACGCTGCGTTTAAGTACCCGCAACGAGGCAGGATCGATCGGGTAATCCTGCCCGTTGTAACAGCCCAGCAGCAGCGACCTGACCACTTGGTCCTGGATGCCGTCGCCTTGGGCAATGGGCAAGAGTCGATGAAGGGCTTTCTCTCCTGCATAGCGTATCCGTGTGTACGGACTTTCAAGCTGTTCACGAATATTGGCGGAAGCTTGCTCCGGACCAGGGTCAGTCATCATGAGTCCCTCCTTTTTTGCTGACCGGCACAGCCTAATGCAGAACTGAGGTTTGCTCCACGATTTACCGAAACAGCCTAAATCGTGGGAATTTCAGCGTGTCGTTTTGACATGGAGTCCAACAAATGTGCTCGTAGCATTGGCGCCTACAACTTCTGCTTAGGAGCAATGAAGATGGGGCGGGAATGCCAGCAGGGCTTCACCTTAATGGAGCTGGCAATAGTGCTTGCGATCACGGCGATGCTTGCCGCCGCAGCAGTGCCAAACTACATGACCAGGGTGAACCAGAAACGGGCGGACACTACAGTCCAAGACACCCAGGCGATCATCGACGCCGCACGGGCCTATCGAAGCGAGAAGGGCTCCTGGCCCGGTGACGCTACATGCTCGAATGCCATCCAGGCGCTTGGAGCGACAACCCCGCCAATGCTCGCAGGGGTGTCAAATATCAACCGTTACAACTACCCGATCACAACCTCCTGTACCCAGTACACCTTCAGTGTTGATCAGAACACCACCCAAGACTGGGACGGTGTTGTGGTGAATGGGTTACCGGGTTCTCAAATCATCAACTCATCCACCTACCAGATCCGCACAACTGTTGGGGTTCCAGGGACTGAACCAGCCTTGGACGGGAAGCTCTCGCGCCTCGCCTCGGCGAACGCGGAAATGAACCGCATGCGTACCAACCTGCTGATGGGTAACAACGACATCAACGAGGTCAATGCGGTCAACGCCCAAACCCTCAACGCTGCGGGCGCAGTGAACGCTCAAACGGTCGCTGCTACCGGAAATATCAGCACCGCCGGCTACGTCGAGTTCACCGGCACGGCTGCAGAGGGAGGGGGCTGCGCGAAAGCGGGGCTCGTCGCTACGACATCCACCGGTGCGCAACTCACCTGCCAAGGGGGCAAGTGGGTGAAGTCGGTTATCTGGAGCCCGGCGATCGTAAGCACAGGTCAATCGTGTGCCAGCTTCCCAAAAGGCTCTTTGGCGTTCGACAGTGCGGGGAATCTCTATGTTTGCAAACCTTAAGGCCGTAGCCGCGGCTTTCATTCTCGCAGCGGTAACAACGACAGTCTCGGCGGACTCTTGGAAGCCCATCCGTAGTGGGGCAAGTTCTAGTGGGTGGCAAAAGGTCGTTTGTGACCGATCGGGGAATGGTTGGCGGTCTTGCAACATGGGACTGACGATCGTCATCCAGGCAACCCCAGGCTCCCTCGCTGCCCTCGGGGAGAAGGCGACGTTGGTGGCAACAGTCCAGGACTACGACGGGAACAACGCCGGCAGGGGCGTAGTGATCAACTGGACCACCAGCGACGGCGGTCTCAGTGCTGCGACCACGACAACGGATGCGAACGGCCAGACATCGGTCGTTCTCACTTCGTCGAAGACAATTGGCGGGGCCACCGTGAGCGCGACGTCGCCGGCGGAAGGAGGTACAGGGCAGATCAATGTACCGTTCACCGATAAGTGGGTATCTACCAGTGCGATGTACTCAGCCTGGCAGGACTCTGGAGCCCCGTACAGTTGCAGCGCCTGGTCACCCGACGCGAGCACGATCAATCAGGGAACAGCATTCACTCAGTCTGCCGTTTGCTACCAAAACCAGATCGCGTACCAACAAAACCGGGAAGTGAGCCTGGTGACTGGCCAGCTCCGAAATGTTGGAGGGGTGATCCCGCTATATCAAACTATCCAGGCAGCACGTTCCCAGCAGGCCGTCGGTACCAAACAGAGCACCCCGAGTTGTGCTTGGTCCTCATTCACAAAGAACGGGGTCTACGCCACTGGCTGGGATCATGGCGTGTCGAACACCGGCGGGCCGAAACAGGGGTACCGGCTTTTCCTAGGGCAGTACATCGGTGAGGTTACCAACGCGACTGATAGCTTCGCCTACAACGGCCGAATCTACACTATAGGAAAATTCCGGCAGTCCACCTGCCTTGGCAAGAACTGCGCATCGAGTCGTGAGGAATACGAGGCCTGTTCTGTTCCGCAGTAAAGAGTCGAACTCGTGAGTCGGGCAGGATTCAGTTGCAGTCCTGCCGACTCACCCGAATTGACATGATCAGTTGGCCATCCCTTCCAACATAGTTGTACCGATAGGTTCCTCCCATCTCCATGAATGGGGACACCATGTTCGGCGTCCCGCAGACTTTCGAAATGATCTCTGGCCCGAGTGCCTTTTTCACCGCTGCAGGGTCCAGGTCTCGAGATGCATACCGACGGAATCGATACCAGTATCCCCATTCCCTACCGCTACCAGTCACGTCATAAAATTCTGTTTCTGCGTCGACCATCTTGGGGAGATCTTGCTTTGCGCGAGGGATGCCTCGAGCGAACAGCATTTGGAAGAAGTCATCCTCCGTCATGCCCTTGGCAGCAAGAGCTTGTCGGGTTGCTTCTGCAGATACACCTCCAACCGCAGTCCCTCCGACGCTGCCAGCAGCAGAGCCCAGTGCCTGTCCTATCTTCCCAGCGTTTGCGGCTTCAGGCGCAAGTAGCGCCACCCCTGCCAGCAGGATGAGCCCCGACCAGCCTTCTCTAAAGACCACATTTCTTCTGCCCATCCTGCCCCGCTCCATGCCCAGCATATATTGAGGTTTGCTCCACGTTTCGCGGCAACAAATGCACGCCGCCCCAACTGACCGGCGGTAACCCGTAGCCGTACCTGAGCCATTTACCGCCGTATACTCCACGGTAGAGGCCATGGATGGCCCCCCTTACAAGAAATTCCCCTCCATCGGCAGTGACATGCCCACTGCGCGCAGCTTGACGCGAACCCGGGGCTGATCTCTATACTGTACACATATACAGTTTTGAGACGACCGCCCAGATGGACTGCTTTACGTCTCCCGGCCGGCGGCTGTCCAGTCTCGCCCTGGCGCAACAGCGCCTGAAGATTACTGGTTTCCAGAGCCCGGCTGAGGATCACTTGCTTTTTCCTCCCTCCCTTGACGCCGCGGTGGGATGGGGGGCACCCAACATTTGGCTTTGGCTAGTCGACACCGACGATCTTGTTGGGGTCGGAGTGCACCGGAACGATGTACTCGTGGTCGACCGCGCCCTCGAGCCTAGCCCCGGCAATGTAGTAATCGTGGTGGCGAACCATGAGCATCATTTGGCGCTCGTGGAGCGGGTAGCACTGGAACGACTACATCTTGCACGGGTAGGAGCCGACGGCCGCCATCGCGAAATCCTGGCCGACGAAGAGCAGGTGGAACTATGGGGAGTAATCAGCATGCTGCTCAGGAGCATGCTGTGAGCGTCTTTGCCCTGGTCGATTGCAACAGTTTTACTGCTCATGTGAGCGGATCTTCCGTCCGGACTTGGCACAGAAGCCAGTCGTGGTCCTTTCGAACAACGATCTGAGGGATTGCTTCCGTTAGTAAATGAATTACAGTCCGCACCACCTTGATAGAAGCCTGAGAAATTACATTCCAGCCTCTGAAGGGGAGTCATCTGGATGGTGTTTAAGGCTGTGAAATGAGGCTGGTGTTCGCAACAAAAGACCTTGCTGTAGCGGGTCGATCATTCGAAGGTTTCCCTCTGTTGGTTGGCGCCGACGGTTGGCCAGTGGAGCCGGCGCAATCTTTCCTTTGGCACACGCTAGTCGAGTCAGGTGAGGCACTCAGTGCTCTGACGTGGGAGGCCTATGGACGCCGTCTGTTCGACTACTTCGCCTTCCTCGAGGCCAATGGTCTGGCCTGGAATGAGGAGAGTCAGGCAGATGGCCTGAGCGTCCTGTCGCGGTATAGAGACTGGTCGAGCGGTGAGTTGGAACTAGATCCCAGCACTCTGAACAAGCGACTGAACCTAATTGTGAGGTTCTACCAATGGGCCAAGCAGCGTGATCTGATCGCAGCGCTGCCCTTTGGCGAGCGAAGGGTCAGAGCGACTCCGCATTCCGGCTTCCTCAGTCACGTAGCTCGTCCTAACGCCGAGAGTACGAAGCCCTCAGTGATGGTGCGAGAGCGTAAGCGATTGACCAAATTCCTGACCAAAGATCAGGCTAAGGTTTGCCTCGCCCTCGATGCCGATCCAAGTCACCGGATCTTGTTCCATCTGATGGTTCGCACTGGTCTTCGCTCCTGCGAGGCGCGCACTTTCCCTTTCAAGTACGTCTTTAATCCTCGGCTGAAGAAGGGCCTCCGCCCTGGGCAAATGATCAGCGTGGCTCTCGAGCCATCGGACATGCATCTCAAGTACGGCCGCCCTCGAACAATTGACGTGCCTTGGTCGCTGATGGAGGAAATGTGGTCGTACACGCTTCATGAGCGCGAAGTACGGAAAGCGGCCGGCAACGGGCGCGCCACGGCCTTGGTGCTGACAAGGGAGGGGCGGCAGTACACGAAAGACTCCATCGTCGACGTGATGAAGGCGTATGAGCGCAAGTGCGGATTTTATGTTAGGGCCCACATGCTTCGTCATACCTATGGGACTTATACCCTTCTTGCCCTGAGGAAAAGCCGAGACTTTAAAGGAGAGCCATTGCTCTATGTCCGAGACAGGATGGGACACTCCGACGTTCAAACAACGATGGTGTACCTGCATCTCATTAATCAGCTAGAGGCTCAGTCTGTCCTTGCTCATGAAGACGAGATAGACATGATGTTTATGGCCGTCTCTACTCCAAGCATCTGAGGTACTACTGTTGGCCCGAAAGAAAAACTATAAAGCTGAAATGCAATCGGTCACTAAAGGATTCGAGACCGTAGAGAATGAGCTTAGAATCGATCTTCCGAAAAATCCCCGGAATGTAACTAAGATTGATCACTCTCAGTACATTGGGTTTGGCTTTGACGCATGGGCTATTCAGAGTATTCATGTAATCAGAGCACTGGTCAATGGAGGGAATTTCTCCCTGGCCACTCTTGTAGGGTACTCCAGCAATGGCCTTCGATATTTCATGGCCTTCCTGAAAAGCGGAACGATTGATTCTCCGCCGTCAACCCCGAACAGCCTGACCAAGCGGCATCTTGAGCGATATGTTTCGTGGCTTAAGCTCAAGTATCCAAACGGGTCAACTGCGAAGAACTATTACACGTCGCTGAAGTCATTGATCATCAGCCTAATTGAATACGGATTCGTTGAGGCGGATAAAGATGATCTACTTCCAGCCGTTCCTTTCCCCCATACCGCGAAATCGACCAATGACGCGAAGCCGCTCAGTCTCTCGGAAATGCAGGGGCTCATCACTGCGCTAAAGTCAGATTTAGTAGCCATTCATAAGGGCTTATTCTCTGGAAATGACGCCGAAGCAATGACGGTCTTATTGCTGATTACTGCGGCCAGATCTGGAATTAACACTACGCCGCTTCTGGAAATGTCTAGAGATGCACTCCAGCCGCATCCATTCATCCCCAATCTTCGGCTCTTGAACACCGTAAAAAGACGCGGCAAGGGTGCTCAGAGCAAAACCATTCGACAAACTGAACTGCATGACGGATATAACCCAATTCCTTTAGATGGGGTGGCTGTTGTAAATAAGGCTTTGGCAATTTCTGAGCCACTGGTTGGGTTTGCGCCTGAAAAGCTTAAGTCGCATGTTTGGCTTTACCGCGCCGGACAGAATGGGCATGGTCATAGGGTAGTCGCGCTGGCTTCCAGTACGCTATTTCAATCAACAAAGAGTATCTGTGCGCGGCATGCTTTGAAGGACGATCAGGGCCAACCGCTGATCGTTAATCTCAGTCGTCTTCGAAAGACTATGGAAAGTAGGCTTTGGAAGCTCAGCGGCGGCGACCTACTGGAGGTGTCCGCTGTGATGGGCCATTCCCCTAGCGTTGCTGATAACCACTATTTGAAGATAAATGACGAGATCAAGGTTGAGGGTGCCACCTTCGTAGGGGAAGCATTCACCGATCAGCTGCGTGGCATCAACGTCACACCGACACCCCCAGGAGGTTGCAAAGATAGCCTCTATGGAAGCCTGGCACCCAAAGATGGCGTTACCCATTGTTCCGAGTTCATTCATTGCTTGACATGTCCTAGTTACGCAATTGTAGGGCCTCTCGGAGACTTGTATCGACTGTTCAGCTATCAGCAGTTTTTGCACGCTGAGATGGAGTATTTTTTAACAGATGAGTGGGCGGCATGGCGGAAACGCCAGGGCGATTTCATCAGGCTTATTGACGAGTTTACGTCTCGAAAATTCAAGATTGAACTGATCGAAGCGGCTAAAGCCAAAGCGAAAGCGTCCCCTCATCCGTTCTGGGGATGCAAGATTGAGTTTATGAGGAAAGTTCGAGGTGACGCTCTTGTCGGCTAATCGGAACTCTAGGGCCGCCCTTAAGGCCTATGATGTGCTATTCGCGCAACCTGTAACTGCCTCGGGCCTCAGCAAGGCTGAGCGTGATGCGATAGTTATTAGTGCCATTGTTAATGATCGTGGCGAAACTCTTGTATTAAGCCGCTTTGGCGATGCTCGCTGGGATCTTCGACCTTTCTTTGATCAATCTAACGTAAACGAGGGGCACAAGTACGTCAGTTGGGATTTTAATCTCCCACCTGAGATGATTGATGACTGCAAAGCAGTTGCGTATGCATGGTTCAAGAGAGGGCTTCCAGGGTCAAAGCCACCTGTCGCACGGGGTATTACAACTCTCGTCAGTGCCAGTGTCATTCCATTTATTCGTTGGCTTAGCGATTTAGAGCTTGAACGATTTTCCGATGTTCGTCCCATACACATTAGTAATTATATTCACCATTGCAAGTCAGAGTCGTTAAGACCAATGCCTCTTTATTCCAGGCTGCGGATAATTGACTTTTTATGGATATTCTCTGCCGAAACCCTTTCCCCTCTTCAGTGTTTTCCGTGGGGGGACTCGTCCCTGTGGCGAGTCAGCGGAATTGGAGAAGCAAGGGGTACTTCGGCTGCCAATAAGAATACGGGTAGAACGGATATAATTCCGCCAGATGATCAGGCGAAGATCTTCAACTATTGCGAGCAGATCGTTCATAAGACGAAAGAAGATCTGAAAGCCACCGGAATTGACACTTTCACTCGCCGCAGCCCCAAAATGATTCGTTGCCGCGATGCTGTTTTGTACATTGCATCCATTACCAGTGGCATGCGTAACGAAGAGGTCATCGGGATTGAAGTCGGTGCGTGGCGAAAAGAGGTAGTGGATGGCGTTACTTACTGCTGGGTAACCACGACCGAGCATAAAACGGGAAAGGGACGAGTCGACTATCTTGTCCCTGAGCTTACGCTGGATGCGTTGAATCTCTTCGCCATGTGCTCAACCCCCATGAGAAGGGAGCTCGAGGCGGAGTTGAGTGACCTTGAACTGTCATGCAATTCAGTTGACTCCGCTGATCTTTTGCTTCGATTGGAGAAAGCCAGAAAGGACTCGAAGAGACTGTTCCTCTGCTTGAATGGGTACGGCAACAAAGCCGAACGTGTTGGACACATCGAAGTGCTCAGCGCCGCAGGTTCCAATGAAGCCTTCAAGCGCGTCGCAAAAGCGGCTGGAAGTGATTGGCCATTGCGGACTCACCAGTGCCGTCGCACCTATGCCCGGTGCTTCGTTGAGTCTCGCATGGGGCGTACCTCGCTCGTCTTCCTCAAGTGGCAGTTCAAACACAGCAGTATGAGCATGACTCAGCTCTATGCCTCCAACCCCCTACAGGATCTCACCCTGTTCGATGAAATCCTCCAACAGATGACGGAATTCAAGATCGATCTCATCGAGTCGTGGTTGGATGATCAGCCACTTGCTGGAGGGGCGGGTGAGAGGATCATGGAGCTACGTGCCATTCCGATCAAAGATCGGAGTGCCTTGCTGGCCCAGACAGCCCCCCATGCAAACATTCGAGCGACTGGTCATGGCTGGTGCATCGCGACAGAACGGGGCTGTGGTGGGGCTGGTTTGTATGAGGCAACCCGTTGTCCTGGCTGCAAACACTCTGTGATTGACGAGACCTTTGCCACCACGTGGCAGGGGATCTACTCGCATCAGCTGGAGCTGATGGAAATCGACGATGCCGGGCCGGCTGTAAGGCAACGGGCAAAACGTGATATGCAGGTCGCATTCGACGTAATCAGCAGCCTTGGCCTGTCTCCTTTGGACGCTCGCGACAGTGACCCAACGCGAACTTGAAGGTGCCGACTTTGACCAATAAGCCAACTGCGCAACGATCCTCCGGACGCTCCAGACAGAAGACCTCGGAGATGCTCGATAAGGTCATCGACGGCATCCTTTCAACAAACGGAAAGCTGTCCATTTCTGGCGTAGCGAAAGCGGCAGGGGTCACTCCAGGTCTCATCCACAACACCTACCCAGCCGTGGCTGAACGCATTCGTGGTCTGATGGGGAAATCAGTCCGAGCACAGCGCGATTCGAAGCACCAAGCATTGTTGAAGGAGAGGGAGCTGAACAGAGCATTGCGCGCGGAGAACGCACAGCTAAGCCAGGATCTGGCTCGACTGGCCTCAGTGAATCAGACCCTGATTCTCGAACTAGCTCAACTGAAGGGCGTAGCCACTGGTAAGGTGGTTCTTCTGAGCAGTAAGCCGGCTTCCTAGCAGCGCTGGGGTGTGCCTCACCTCACTGTCCAGAGCTGATCTAACCGTGTGGTATAGCTTGGGCCGAGCATTTCCCGACACATCCCCAGTCAGGAGTCACCGGCACCCCGCCCAGGCGGAGCGTGCCTCGACCCCACTTGGAATTGATCCGATCCATCACCTGCATGACCTTCTCAGAGGCGACGGGCTGTACGGCGGCGATCACGATGTCACGAGAGCGACCGAGCAGATTGTCTCCATGCGCGACAAGGCTGACGCAATCCTAGTGGCGGAAACCGTCAAGAAGATTGAACAACTGGGCGCCACGGCGGCAGGCCGTGGCGAAGCGAAGCGCAGCCCGGCTGTCCGCCTGCAAGGTAGATATGTGCTACTCGACCAGATGCAACGTGGGCCCGCCCCACTGATGCACAAGGGCAAATAGCAGTACCAACCTAGGGCCTTTGCAAGTGCTCCTTTGCCCAGTCAGCGGCGCTCAATGAGCGCCGCTCTTTCCACCTTCAGACCGACAAACAGAGAGCCCTGACAAACGGGAAATCGTGGGCTAACGCGCGAAGTGCGGGCGGTCACTTGCTCGCTTGCAGCGAAACGATCAGCGGACAGCTCACTGTCCCTTGGCTCGCGCAACAGTCATCAACCAGCTGCGCCAAGACCGACTCGATCCGCTGAAGATCCGCGAGTTTCTCACGCACATCCTCAAGCTTCTGCTCGGCGAGCACACGCGCTTCGTCGCAGTGCGCGCCGTCGTCCAGTCGCAACAGTCCGGCCACTTCATCAAGGCTAAAGCCCAGCCGTTGCGCGGACTTCACGAATCTCACCCGTGCGACATCCGCCTCGCCATAGCGGCGAATGCTGCCGTAGGGCTTGTCCGGTTCGGGTAACAGCCCCTTGCGTTGATAGAACCGAATGGTTTCCACGTTAACCCCGGCTGCCTTGGCAAAGGCGCCGATGGTCAGGCTTTCCACCGCGTTGTGCATGCCGCTTGACCCCGTACCTAACTACGGAAATAACCTTAACCCATCGATCAACCACTCGGAAGGATGAACGTATGTCTGAATCGCGAAATGGGCGCGGTGCACTCCTCACTGGAGGTCTGGCGGCAATCCTCGCGTCCACGTGCTGCCTGGGGCCGCTGGTGCTGATCGCCTTGGGCTTCAGCGGTGCCTGGATCGGCAGCCTCACCGTTCTGGAACCTTACCGCCCGTTCTTCATTGGCGCGGCACTGGTTGCGCTGTTCTTCGCTTACCGGCGCATTTTCCGCCCGGCTCAAGTCTGCATACCCGGTGAGGTCTGCGCTGATCCCCAGGTAAGCACCATCTACAAGCTCGTTTTTTGGGTCGTGACGGCCTTGGTGCTGGTCGCGCTCGCTTTCCCCTACATCCTCCCCTTGTTCTACTAATCAGGAGTTGGTCATGAAAAAGCTGCTTGCCGCTCTCGCCCTCATTGCCGTGGTTTCCCCAGTGTGGGCCGCCTCCCAAATCATCACCCTGTCGGTGCCGGGCATGACCTGCGCCGCTTGCCCAATCACGGTGAAGAAAGCGCTGACCAAGGTCGAGGGCGTGACCAAGGCCGAGGTGAGTTATGAGAAGCGCGAAGCCATCGTCACCTTCGACGATGCCAAGACCAGTGCGCAGGCGCTGACCAAGGCGACAGAGGACGCCGGCTACCCGTCCAGCGTCAAGCAATAGGCGGGCATTCCGATGGCAAATTCTTTCAATCTGTTCACACGGATCGGTGACAAAGCCGGTTCCGTCGGCGTGCTGGTTTCCGCCATAGGTTGCGCCTCGTGCTTTCCCGCCCTTGCCAGCCTGGGCGCCACGATCGGACTGGGCTTTTTGAGCCAATGGGAAGGCCTGTTCATCACCACGCTGTTGCCGTTGTTTGCCGGCGTGGCTCTGCTCGTCAATGCCCTCGGCTGGTTCAGTCACCGGCAGTGGCGACGCGCTGCGCCTGGCCTGATCGGCCCGGCCCTGGTGCTGGTAGCGGTGTTTTTGATGCTGGCTCACGGCTGGCGGAGCGGCTGGCTGCTCTATATCGGCCTGGCCGTCATGTTTGGGGTGTCCATCTGGGACTTCGTGTCGCCCGCGCACCGCCGTTGCTCCCCGGCGTCCTGTCCGACGCCGCCAAACCAGTGAACCTGACAAGAGACGATTCAATGAGTAACGTTATGACCGAACTGAAAATCATTGGCATGACCTGCGCATCCTGTGTCGTGCATGTGAAAGAGGCCTTGGAGAAGATTCCGGGCGTGCATCGGGCGGATGTTTCCTACGCCAGTGGGAGGGCCGAATTGAAGGTCGACGAGGCCGTAAGCCGTGAACAAATGCAGGCCGCCGTCGAGGCCCTGGGGTATCGAGCGGCGTTCGAAGACATCACGCTACCTACCCGTCCCGGCCTGCTCGATAAGGCACGGGGCTGGCTGAGCGGTGGCACTGACGCCGGGAAAGAGGGTGACAGGCTTCACGTGGCGGTTATCGGCAGTGGTGGCGCCGCCATGGCGGCCGCGCTCAAGGCGGTAGAAAGGGGGGCCCGCGTCACCCTGATCGAGCGTGGCATCATCGGCGGCACCTGCGTCAACGTCGGCTGCGTGCCCTCCAAGATCATGATTCGCGCCGCGCACGTGGCCCATCTGCGCCGCGAAAGTCCGTTTGATGGCGGACTGCCCGCCACGCCGCCGCTTGTCTTGCGCGAACGGTTGCTCGCCCAGCAACAGGGTCGTGTCGACGAACTGCGCCACGCCAAGTACGAAGGCATTCTGGAAAGCACCCCAGCCATCACCGTGCTGCGTGGCTCCGCCCGCTTCCAGGACAGCCACACGCTCAGTGTGGAACTGGTCGAGGGGGGCGAGCGCATCGTGACCTTCGACCGCTGCCTGATTGCCACCGGCGCCAGTGCGGCCGTGCCGCCGATTCCCGGACTGCAAGATACCCCCTTTTGGAACTCGGAAAAGGCGCTGGCAAGCAGCAGTATTCCGCAACGGCTCGCCGTGATCGGCTCATCCGTGGTGGCCTTGGAGCTGGCGCAAGCCTTTGCCCGGCTGGGTAGCCGCGTCACCATCCTGGCGCGCAACTCGCTGTTCTTCCGTGAAGATCCGGCCATCGGCGCAGCGCTGACGGCGGCCTTCCGCCTGGAGGGCATCGAAGTGCTGGAACAGACGCAAGCCAGCCAGGTGGCCCATGCCAACGGCGAGTTCGTGCTGACCACCAAGCACGGTGAAGTGCGGGTCGACCAACTGCTCGTCGCCACCGGACGCACGCCCAACACCCACGGCCTGAACCTGGAAGCGGCCGGCGTGCAGCTGGATGAACGCGGTGCCATCCAGATCGACCAGGGCATGCGCAGCAGCAAAGCGGATATTTATGCGGCCGGCGACTGCACCAACCAGCCGCAGTTCGTCTATGTCGCGGCGGCGGCCGGCAATCGCGCGGCGATCAACATGACCGGCGGCGAGGCAATGCTCAATCTCGACACCATGCCGGCCGTGGTGTTCACCGATCCGCAGGTGGCCACCGTCGGCTTCAGCGAAGCGGAAGCGCACCAAGCCGGCCTCGAAACCGACAGCCGCACCTTGACCCTGGACAACGTGCCGCGCGCTCTGGCGAACTTTGACACACGGGGGTTCATCAAGCTGGTCGCCGAAACGGGCTCGGGCCGACTGCTGGGCGTGCAGGCAGTGACCCCGGAAGCGGGCGAGCTGATTCAGACGGCCGCCCTCGCCATCCGCGCCCGGATGACGGTGCAGGAACTAGCCGACCAATTGTTCCCCTACCTGACCATGGTCGAGGGCCTGAAGCTCGCGGCGCAAACCTTCAGTAAGGACGTGAAGCAATTGTCCTGCTGCGCCGGGTAAAGAATGCGAGGTGCAAACATGAACATTAAGACTAATGAACTCGGCAGGGGTGACAGCCTGCGCCAGACATGGCAGGTGATCAGCTTCTGGGGGCTGCCTGCCGTTGTCGCGACGCTAACCATTCTTCTGGCAGATCGACACCCCACGCTATTCCTGGCCGCAAGCGCCGCGCTGGCGGTGATGGGTGGCGCCTGCCTGGTCAATGCCGCACGCTGCCGCCGACTTCACTGCTACCTCACGGCGCCGTACTTCCTGTTGCTCGCGCTCGGCGGGCTGCTGGCTTATGGCTTCGACCCGCATGGCGAGCAGTTCTCCAGACTGTGGCTATTGCTGGCACTGGGGGCGGCACCCTTGCTCATCTGGCTGCCCGAGCGCCTGGCCGGCCGAAAGTACCTTGGCGCTCCAGGGTGCGGAGAAGGCCGGGAGTGTCGGTGATGTAGGCCCTCTCAGCAGCCCTGATTGGCCGGGAACGCTTCGGTCTCCGTAATAGTGCTGCGAGCCAAGGACGTTATGCGAGGACTCCGTGTGCTTTTCGGTTTCGCCTGCTCTTCCGAACAACCGAACGACTCCAGCCGACAACAGATGTGCACGCTCATGAAGTTCATTCAAAGTTTTTTGGGGCCTCGCGGCCCCAGGGACACGACATTCGAGGCGGGCAGCTAGTTGGCCGCATGGGGGTGGGTCGGACTGAAAAGCCCTGATTTAGGCTGCGAAGGACGAAAAATTGTTAGCGTAACAATATCGTTAAATATCAATATGTTATGCACTACTAACTGTTAGCGTCATTCAGATACAACGACGGCTGCATCATCGCTCGAAGTCGGGAGGCTAAAGCGTTGGGCCTAAAGATGGGCGACCCGTACTTCAAAGTGAAGCGGTTTCTCGACCAGAGGGGAGTGACAGCCTTTTCGAGCAACTATGCGCTATACGCCGACGTGTCGAATCGTGTGATGCGAACCATTAGCACTCTGGTCGCCAGCATCGAGGTCTACTCCGAATGTTGGTGTGACCTTACTGGAATGCCCGGCGACCTGGAGCAGTTGGGCCGGGATATTCAGGCACGAGTTCGACAGTGGGTGAATATCCCAGTTGGGGTGGGCATCGGGCCGACAAAGACGTTGGCCAAACTCGCACAGTGGGCAGGGAAGAATTGGCCAGCAACCGGCGGCGTGGTGAACCTGATGGACCCTCAGCGCCAGCAGAAACTCTTGAAACTCGCGCCGGTGGGGGAGGTGTGGGGTGTAGGCCGTAAGCTCTCCAGTCAACTCGAGACTCTAGGGATCAAGACCGCTTTCGACCTGGCCAGCGCGGACCCGAGGCACATCGGAAGGATGTTCTCGAAGGTTCTGGAGCGAACCGCCCGGGAACTACGCGGGGAGCAGTGGCTGAAAATGCACGATGATCCTGATCCGAAGAAAGAGATCGTGTCGTCCAAGATGTTCGGCCGGCGTGTCTATCTGCTTGAGGAATTGCGCCAGGCGGCGGCCGCGTACACCACTCGCGCAGCGGAAAAGCTTCGGGAGCAGGGCTCCGTCTGCAGCGAGCTCGTTGTCTCGGTTCAAACCAGCCAGTTTGCCGATCCTGCAGACCGTTACTGGAACGGGGCCAGAATGCTCCTACCAACACCAACTGCAGACACCCGCGACCTAATCCAGGCCGCGAACCAGGGCCTTCACGGGATCTACCGGGCCGGATTCGCATATTCGAAATGCACCATACAGCTGTGCCGGCTCAGCCAGCTGGAAGGTCTGACTCACGATATGTTCGCCCCGCAACCGCGGCGAAACGTCGACCGCCTCATGGCAACCATGGACCTGGTGAATGAACGTTTCGGACGCGGGGCCTTGCGGGTAGCGTCAATCCCAGTGGAAGCCGGCTGGGCGATGAGGCGCGAGATGCTTTCTCCCTCATACACGACCAGTTGGCGGGAGCTTCCTCGGGCACGATGAAACACCGATCGTCAACGGCGTTCCTGCAATTACCCATGAATTGACAATTATCAGCCTATCTGACGGAGATCCGTAGAATTCTTTACTACGACGCCGGTCAAAACCGCGCCAAACATTCTACTCGAGGCGCGACACCAAATAGGAGTGCTCTGATGTTTTTCCCTTCTAGCGCATGACAGAGGGGGAAAATCAGATGGCAATCCGATAGTATCCGGTATGAAAAATGCTCAGGAGCCGCCCCCGGTAATGTGGCGCGGCTCTATGCTGCCTGATGAAAACCAACAGTGAGGGCACAAGGATGTGTATGCCCCAACAGACACCAACGCCAATGATTGATCGCTCCCAAGTCGAGCAAAATCGCTACCTCGATTACTGCCTGAAGCACAAGGTAGAGATTTCCATCATTCTGATTTCAGGAACCCACTTCATCGGCTTTGTGCTTGATCATGATCGCAAGGGCCTTCTGCTTGGAGGAAAGCGGGAGGACAAGCCTGCTCGCTACATTTCCAAGGGTTACATCGCATTGATACGGCCCAACAAGGATGAAGAACTTGAGCTGTTCCTGGAATATCGCGGAATGGGAACCTTCCTGCAACGGAAACGGCAAAACCAGGCGCTGAAGAAACTCAAGGCCCGGGGTAGTCAGGGGGGGAAAGCGGGGGTACCAACGCCGAAAAAACTCTCGCTCCGGCCGGCCATCGATTGATGGCCCGCCGGGCGACGTCACCGCTCAATTCGTGCTGGCAATCTCCAGGTGCTCTCCGGCGTACGCAATGACGATCTTCGAATCGATGATCTGAAAGTAAATGCGCATGCACACCTGGTTGCCAATGCCAGATCCAACCCGCAGATGACGCTCGAAGTACATCCGCTGGCCTTGGTAGCTGAACTCACGCTGAGCGCGCATCTTGCCGCAATTGCTGGTCGCATCCGACTCCTTGGCGACATAGGCGCCGCCAAGGAGTTCGCGTGACACAGAGTCCGGGTTGCCCGCAGCCAGGGAGTCGAAGTAGGGGTTCACCAGCGTGTCCAGCAGATCCAGCATGCGCTCGGAGTAGGCAAACTTCTCCGAAGCCTTCGCCGACTTCCACGCTGACTCCAGAATCTCAACGCGATCACCGGAAGTCACCTGCAGGTACGCAAGGACGTCGACCGGAGTGATGCCCTTGCGAGTTGCAATACGGCGCAGAAGAGATGGCTCGACTTCAGGCGCGAACTGTTGAGTGGGAAGTGGCCGGGCATCCGCAGCCTGGCGAAGGCGATGAGCCTCACTCTTCGCTACCTTCAGCTCCTGCTCGAGATGCTGGTTACGGTCCTCTGCATCAGCGAGCTCACTTCGCAACTCCTTCACCACGTCAGATTCGGGAACAGGCTCCACTACCTGAACGGGCTGCTCTTTGCCTTTAGACTTGGCCTTCTCCTTGAGTTGCTCCGCAGGAGCCGCCAGGCGTTGCCAATCTGCGAAGAACTCTCGCCAGTGCTGAACCTCAGCCGCGTAGGTCTTTATTTCCGATTCGAACCACTCACGACTCGCCAGTATTTGAGTCCGGCCTTGCTCTGCAAGATCAGCCAGCTTGAGCATGTTCGCCGCGGTCAGGTTGTCACCCAGATCCTTGATTTGCGACTGAACCTTCTGGACTGCGTCCATCTGCCTCTCTGCACGCTGTTGGAACGCCAGAGGCTCCTCCTGCAGAAGACTGGTACAGATGGCTTTTCGCAAGATTTGTACTGCCTCCAGGGTTGGAGTCGGCAGTTTCTGAATAGGCTTGTTGAACAGATCACGGGTGAAGACTTTGGCGTCCAACGGAATCTCGGTCGTGGCCGAGTAGGACTCCAGAGAGTCAAGCAAGCTGTTCCAGTTGGGCGAGCCGGTATTACTGACAAAGTCGGAGTAGATTTCGTGTAGCACCTGGGAGTCGGGGCGCGCCGCCAAAAGCGTTCGTTCCAGTTCGAAAACCTTCAGCTCTGAAGACGAAACGCGAGTGAGGCCCGACTCAATTTTGGGAGCCCGCCGTTTGACCTCATTGACACAGGCAATAAAGGTTTCAGTCCCTACCGCCTGCCAAAACTCTCCAGCACCAGCTTCATCAGCCACCTCGACTCCCGCTAGGCCCGCATATCCAATCTGCCGAACCCGTGTCGACGACGTGGCGATCAGACGATCCAGCGGGTCAGGAAGCAGCGACAGAAGTGTCGTGATGGCCATGTCGATGCGGAACCCATCCGTCGACGCGAGATTGGGCCGGTGGAATGCCTTCAGCAGAGCACCAATCGTTAGCAGGGTTACGCAGTTGTGCCGAGAAAAGCCGCCATGGTCATGGAGACGCGATGTCCAAGGCCAGACCGACTCTACGGCCCGGGCAACCTCCGCTGCGCTACCTTCATTACTGAGTGATCGTATCTCTCCCACTTCAGCACCGAGCAAATGCTTGAGGTTGGCCTCCAAGCGGCTAGCGGGGAAAAGATTGGCTGCTTCATCGGCCGGAAATGCGTCCACGATCGCGGTGAAGCACTGCGGAGAAATGAACAACGAGGTCAGCGCGGCGTGGGGCGGTACACGCATCAGCATCCGCGTATCGCCGAGGGCGGAGATCTTCGCTTTGCATATCTGTTCAAATACGCTGGCCACCGCTTTTGCTGAACCATACCAGGCCGTCCAGGCTGCGCCCTGGCTCCTCTGATTCACAAATGTCGCTGGCAGTGGAAGGTTGCCCAGTAAACGCTCACCGTTGATGCCTGGAGAGGCTCCGGCGGCGGTTAGTTGGTCAACGGAAGCTGATGTCGATATTGTCTCATCAGCCCGATTGTGGGGGAGGGTAAGGATGTTCAAGTCGGTATCACTCCGGAGTGCAGGAGCTTTCGGACTATAACGATCGAACTCTGAATTCCCACCCACACTCTGGTCCTGAACGACCTCCACCTGAGCTTCAGTGGCTGTTGTGCACTCGCTCGATTCGGGGGCGGTGACGGCCTCTACAATCGCGAGGCTGTCGACCAGCTCGGTGTACGGGACTTCTTCGCTCTCGGTGATCTCGTCCTCGTAGATGTCGGTTGCCCGAGGCATGGGGCGGGACAGGAACTGGATCAGTTTGGGGCAAGGCGGCTCTTCAGCGATGAAGACAGGGGACAGCGCCTCATTAACCGGCCGGGCTTTGGAACCCACGAACTCAATGTCGTGTTCGTAGGAGAAGTTCTTGAGGAAACGAAGGCTGACACCAACCAGTTTGCTGACCTCTTTCATGGTCATGGTCTTGGCCAGCTCCTGGACTCGCTCCAAAAACTTGTTTTGGCGTTCCCAGTGCGCTTTCTTGGAAAGCAGGTCGAGTTGCGGCGGTAACTGGAGTTCGTCGGGCTTGAGCAACGGCTTACGCGGCTCAACGCGCTTGGGTTCCCTGGACAAGCGGATCTCCTCGTACTGCCTGAGGATCGACTTGCTCTCCTCTTTGGTCCGGAGATCAGGATCTGAGAACTCGATGTTGTTCCGGGCGGCATAATTTCGTAGGAACCCGGCACTAACCCCTAACAGGCGGCTGGCCTCTTTCAGTGCGAACCTGTAGTCGTTCGCATAAGAGAGAACCTTATTTCGAAACTCCTGCTTTGCAGCCTCATCCGCGGCCAACGCCCTGGCCTGAAGATCATCGACAGAAATCGTCGCACTCGACAGCATGGTACCCCCCTCCAATGGATCAGGGGGGAACACCCAAAAAGGTGCGCTCTACTAAAGCAGAAACCGTCCCTTCGCTCTCGGCGAATGGAGGCGAAGGAACCGAGCCACAGGCTGGTACCGGCTTTAGTAGAGAGCACTGCTCCCCCCTCATTTCAACGGACCCCACGGTTGCGTAATCGCATACGCGCGGAGCTTTATGTGTCTGCTATGAGACATCGGGCAGTGATATTACTAGGCCATGCCATCTGTGAAAAGCTTCACATCCAAATATCGGGCGCCAATTTTCCGCCAAAAATCGGTCTTTTAATGTCGGGTTCTTTGATAACCCACTGATTTTTCTTGACCATAACGCCAGATTCGTTCCCGAATATGAGAAATGAAAATGCTGGCAAAATGGCGCCAAAAAAGCACGTCTTGGCTTGAATCCACTGCTTGCCTCGTTATGCTGGCCATTCACCTCCACTGCTACGATGCCCGAAGTAGAGACTTCGTCAGGTGCAAGGAGGCTGAAAACCATCAGACAAGGAATGAAGTACCTGTGAACAAGAGCACCCTGCGCAAGACTCTGCTGGCGGCATCGATCGCAGCAAGCACTCACGTATACGCTGTCTCGGGCGTAACCGACCTGACCCAGGACGTCAGCGGTGATACCGAAGTAGCCCTGTCGCTCAGCGAACACGGCAACGTCACCCTGACTGGCAATGCTCAGCGCATCGAAGGCGAGGATGGGGTTGGCTTTGAAGGCGTGAAGATCAACGGCAACCTGGTCAACAACGCTAACATCACCGCGCGTGGCTCGGCTGTCGACGGGCTGGATCTGGACATCAGCGACGACCAGAACGCCACTCGAACCGAAATCACTGGCGACATCATCAACAACGGCAACATCGATCTGACCGGCGCCGGCGCGGTCGGTATCGTGATGGACGGCGTCCGTGCCAACAGCCTGATCAACAACGGCAATATCGACGTACTGGATGATCCGGACGGCGTAGAAACCGACAAAGCCCGTGGCATCGAGATCGGCAACACCAAGCTGGCGGGCGATGTCATCAATAGCGGCAACATCGTTGCGACTGGTGAAAGCGCGAAGGGCATCACCGCCTTCTCCAACGGCGCTGACGTGAACAACCAGACCAAAATCGGCGCCGATGTTGAAAACAAGGGCAACATCTCGGTGTCCGGCGACAATTCCATAGGCATCGAGCTGGACGATGTGCAGTTCGGTCATGACATCCTGAACAGCGGCGGCATCACTGCCAACGGCGCCAATGCAATTGGCATTACCGTCGACGACACCAACTACAACGCCATCGTCAATACCGGCCTCATCATCGCTCGCGGTGCCGACTCCCGCGGCATCCTGGTGATGGACTCTACCGGCCCCAACTCCGATCTGGGCAACAACGGCATCGTGAACAGCGGCAACATCGTTGCCGACGGCATCGCCATCCAGATCGGCAATCGGCCGGGCAATGGCAGCGGTACCGACCACTTCATCATCACCCAGAACGGCGGCCTGATTCAGGGTGGCGAGAAGTCCATCGATGGCAACATGCAGACCATCCTTCGCTTCAACGGCGGTACCATCGCCGGCGACATCGAAGGCCTGGACTCCATGCAGGTCAATGGCAACGCCAACTTCATCGGTGGCGAAATCGAAGCCGATGACGTTCAGATCAAGGGCGGCCAACTGAACCTGTCGAATCTGCACACCGACCTGACCGGCAACCTGAGCATCGCCTCCGGCGCAGCTCTGCAGGTCCGCCTGAGCGACAGCACCAACGTAAACACTCCGGTGGTCAGCGTCGACGGCACCGCCAGTTTCGCTGCCGGCAGCAAGCTGAATGTCACCGCCAACCCGGGGGACTTCACCGGGACCCGCCAGGGCACTGCGTACACCCTGGTATCTGCGGACGATATTCAGAACTCCGGGCTCGAAGTAAAGAGCAGCTCCGCTCTGCTGCAGGTCAAGTCCTACGAAATCGGCGAGCAGCTGGTCACCGCCGTAGTTACCGGCAAAACCGGTGACGCCGCTCAGGACATCCTGAAAGGCCAGGGCTCCAGCCGTAACGCGCTGAACGCCATCACTCCTTTCGTGGACTCGGTCATGGGCAACATGAGCAGCGACGACCAGGTCTTCCAGGCCTTCGCCAACGCTTCGGAAGCTGAGCTCGCCAAGCTGGCCGAGCAACTGGCACCCCAGGTGAACGGCGGCGCTACCCAAGCTGCGATGGGTACCCAATCGCTGGTTTCCAACGCCATCAACTCCCGTCTGGGCTCCTCGTCTGGCATGTCCTCCGGCGATGTTCTTCAGGAAACTGGTGTGTGGATCAAGGCCCTGCATAGCGACGCCGACCAGGACCGTCGCAATCAGATCGAGGGCTTCAGCGCCGATACCGATGGCATCATCATCGGCGCCGACGGCAAGCTGAACGAGCAGACTACCCTGGGTCTGGCCTACAGCTACGCCATCAGCGATGTCGACTCCGACGATGGCAACAGCACCGATGTGAAGAGCCAGGCTCTGATCGCCTACGGCAGCTGGAAACAAGGTCCGGTCTTCGTCGACGCCAGCCTGACCTTCGGCAAGAACGACAACGAATCCAAGCGTCACATCGCAGGCACCACCGCGAAGGGCGACTACGACTCCGACCTGTTCGGCCTGAACGTCCTGGGCGGCTACGGCTTCAACGTGGGTGACGGTTACATCGTCGAACCTCGTGCAGCCCTGCGCTACAGCAACCTGAAGATCGACGGCTACACCGAGAAGGGCTCCTCCGCGGCACTGTCGGTAGATGGCCAGCGCATCGAAGTTGCCGAGCTGGGCGCAGGTGTGCGCTTCGCCAAGGACTTCAACGTCGGCAACGGCACTCTGAAGCCGGAAGTAACCCTGATGACCTACCACGACTTCGCCGCCGACCAGGCTGACACCACCAGCGCATTCGTCTTGGGTGGCAACGCCTTCGTCAGCAACGCCGCCAAGCCGACTCGCAACAGCTACGAGGCTGGCGTAGGCGCGGAGTACAGCGTTGGCGCGATGACCTTCGGTGCCTCGTACAACTACCTGCGCAAAGCCGACTTCAACGCCGATACCTTCTCGCTGAAAGCTCGCTACGACTTCTAAGCGAAGCCAGGAAGTCGAAAAGCAAATCACAATGGCCCGCCTCGTGCGGGCCATTGTCCATGTGACCGAGGAAAGCCGATGTACAGCGCCCTTAACCGCATTATCCTCGCCGCCGGCGCGCTCCTAGCCATCTCAGGCTGCGCCAGCAACGTCAACCTCAAGGAAATCTCGAGCGGGTCCAGTCTGCACCCTGAGGTTTTGCCTTCACCCACCTACAATATCCAGGCCTTAGTGCCCGCCGGTACCAGGTACCGCACACTTCGGGTGTATATCGAGGGCGATGGCCATGCCTGGGCCACCCGAACACAACCGAGCACAGATCCAACACCTCACACGTCTCTGATGGCTCAATTCGCTGCTGACGATCCCGCGCCAGCAGCGTACTTGGCCCGGCCTTGCCAGTTCGTCGTCACTGGTGCATGCAAACCAGCGCTCTGGACGGCCGAACGCTTTGGGCGGGCGTCTGTTGATGCCATGAACTCCGCCTTGAGCAACCTGAAATCCCGGTACCGGACTGAGTCCTTCGAACTGGTGGGATATTCCGGCGGCGCTGCCATAGCTTTGATCCTCGCCGGCGAGCGTGATGACGTTGGACAAGTTCAAACCATCGCAGGGAATGTCGATCCTGTGACCTGGACGAAGCTCAAGAACATCACTCCTCTGCTCGGATCGCTGTCGCCACTGGAATACTCGGCTCGCCTCGCCGGCATCCCCCAGAGGCACTTGATCGGTCAGAACGACGAGGTGGTGCCTGCTGAAGTCGTACGAGCGTATAGCCTGCAGGTCCAGGCAAAATGCCTGTCCTCCATCGTGGTGCCAGGTGCGTCTCACGACCGCGGCTACGCCGACGCATGGCGTGCTGTAAGGGATCTGCCTTTCAACTGCGACATGAGCGGCAGCCCCCGATCATCCATGGCTGAATAGCCCCATTTCTTTGAAGGACGCGGTCATGCAACAGCAGATCATCATCCAGCCAGAAGGCAGCGAACTGATCTACGAGGTTCTCGTCAGCCATGACGGCGGTACCGTCTGGGTCAACTGTTCGGACGGCAACAGCGTTGGTCGCTTTTCCAAGCATGCCGGCATTGACCTTCATCGGACGATCGCAGAGCAGATGGCGGGGGAGGGCCAATGCCTGGACTGCACTCATGAGCCGGCCGGGCCCGAAGAATGGGAGCGATTCTGTGGCGGGTTGACACAACATTTCAACGTCACCCTGCCGCCGGATCTCATTCGATTCCCATAACTCCATCGTTCTCAGAAAGGACATTCCTACTGATGTTGAAGAAAGTGAAGGATCAAATCGCCGTCCAGTGGGGACGGTTGACCGATTGGCTCGACGTACTCGAGCGCCGTTGGAAATCGTACTGGTTGAAGAAGGTCGCATCCGCAGCAGCATTCGCTATGGTCGCTGGCTTCACCTTGCTGGCCCTATACGGCCCGGCCGTATCACTGAGCTATCTCGTGACGGCCGGTGGTCTATTGCTGGTGGCGCTGAGCCTGCTCGTGCGATTCAAATTCCTGCAGGATCTAGCGACTCTCGCAGGCGTCGTGCTAGCCGCCTGGTGGTACGTGCAGTCACTACCTGGCGTCTTCAATCCCGTCCAACAAGTGTTCTTCGATGCTGAGCCCGAGTCTTCTGGCTTTTACGTTCTACCTCAAGTCAACAAGGACAAACTAACCTTTGTTGAGGCTTGCAAATTCGAATCAGCGACTTCGACGATGAGCTGTAAAGTCCGGGTTGTACCCAAGGTTGAGAACCGAAAGGCAGACAACTCCTGAGATGCTCAACAATGAGGCGGACAATTCGACACGGTCCGCCGTAGATCTTGGGATCGCTGAGCGATGTCGGCTGCCCCCTTATCCAACTTACGCTCCAACAAGTGTAAGGCGGTATAAGCTCCGGATGGCACGTTGACTCTGGAACCGTAGTTGGTCTTCGCTGGTAAATTCTGGATTGGCCAGCGTCTGATTCACTCTCCCAGGGGACGCCGCGGGCGACCGCGGCAAAAACGATCACTCCCGATACTGCTCAAGCGTGTCCCTACAAACCTTTGAAACTAGCGCGATATGCGCAGCTTGTTTCGCCGCCAGCTCCGTACTTGCCCTAACCCGCACCCGGATCGAATGGGGTAGGAAGGTCGCTCTTAGCAGCAACGTGTGGGTATGCTCATTTCTAAGAAGGCAGCGCCGCCGAATCTCTGTCAAATAAGGAACCAAGTCGGGGATTTTGCGCAGTGAGTCCACCACATGGGAGCAGACCTCAGCCTCATCAGAGAGGCTTTCCAGAACATCTGAAATGTAATGCAGCGCGGGTCCAGTTCGCATGGTCAGCGCCGTCGTAACGCCAAATACGGACAACCCACTGCAACCGTCAAAGTCGAACGTTTCGCGATCCTGCTTTCTTCGACGTCCGGGCGTCCCCCGCCTTGTTCGTCGAACGCGACCTCCTGTAGTCGCGGCAGGGCCGATTTCATACATCGAACGGCCTTCTTCCGCCTGATCTAGATGGGTTTCCATCGTGTATTCCTCTCTCGTATCTCATCGCGCCCCACCAACCTGATGGCCGGCACCCCAGGAGTCTATCCAGCGGGCAATCGACGCAACGATACCGTGGCCCCAGGTCCTCGCAACCCGAAATGGCGGACCTCGTTCACCACGGCTGAATCGTGGTCATCGGAACCAAATATTGGAAAGCACGTTGAGGAATGCCGATCCGGAATGGCGTGTGAAGGTTGCAGAGGCCGAAGATCCTTGAGGCTATTTAGATCTTGGGGGAAGCGTGGCAAGGCAAGATGTCACGACTTTACTCATCATCTTCCAGGCGCTCCACGATGCCCGGGAAGACCTCACCATGGCCAGGCTCCCAGCGCGGCGCGCTGAGCGAGGCCGGCTGACCGATGGCGAGCTTGCCAAAATTGAACTTGGGCTGAACGTACCCTTGGGCATTCTGCACACTCTTCCAGCCAACGTACCTCATCATGCTGATGAGGTCCCAGCCCTCGTCGATCGCCCAGTTGGCAAAGCCATGTCGGAAGGAGTGGCTGGTATAGCGCTGCTCTACGCCGGCGGCTTCAGCAACTCGCCGCAAGATGGGACCGATAGCGGAACTCGACAGCCCCTCATCCGCCATCCGTCCCCAGCGAGTGATAGGTCGGAAGACGGGCCCATAGTGGATACCAGAGTCTTCGAGCCAATGCGTGTATGCCCTGACGGGGCATAGCTCGATTAGGGCCGGCACGATGAATTCCCGGCCAAGTGCATCACGGTCATGCTTGGTCTTTCTGAGGAAAATCCGCATATCCCGGTCTGGAATCACCGTGATGTTGTGTGCCTCGATCCGACTCAATTCGTCGCTTCGGAAGGCACGCCAGAAGCCGATAAGCACCAGCGCCCGATTGCGTGAAGCGGCCAGCTGCTTGGCGAAATCGCCGGCAGAAATTGCGGCGCGCTCAGCGGTGTCCAGGTAGTCGATCATCTTGTGCAGATTCTCGATCGCGATGGGGAGGGCCTTCTTGGGCGCTTTGTTGAACAACGCCCGGATGCCCTTCATGGTCCGCTTCACCTTACCCTTGGTTGGGTCAGGGAAGCCGAAATCTTGGTGCCACTTCGCGATGGCTGCAACTCGCAGCTGCAGGGTGTTAACAGAGAGCTCTCCAGCGAAAGTACGGACGTAGCGATCCACCATCTCCTCGGTGGCAGGGAGCAGCCCCCCATTGCTTTTGAAATGCTCACGAGCCTGCCGGTAGGCCTTGTCGGTGTTCGGGCTACCTGCGGCGCTATCGATGAGGGCTGACTTCAACTCGAAGTCCATGGCCATCATCTTGTTGCCGGCATTGTCGCTGTCGGGTCGCTTACTCATAGTCAAGGTCGCTGAAAGGGTCTAAGCATCCTAACGCAGACCTGCGCGATTTGAACGCTGCCAGTGGTCCTGGCAGCGCCCTCGCGTGACGAATGTGATTATTGCTTGCTCTGGCCCCACATCCGCTCAACTACATCGTCTTCGAGCTTATAGCGCCCCTTCGGACACTCAACGATCCATGGCGACTTTCTGGCCCGGGAGTTGAAACCCACCAGCTTGCAGGGGCCCAGGCTGGTATGCGGTTTAGTTTGGGACACGTCGTACCCGTAGAGGTTGGCTGCTTGTTCGAGTTCAGTTTGGGCTTTGGACTTTGCGCCCTTGACCGTGGCCTCGACCTTGATCGTGCAGGTCCCCTGCGGGTCGTAGGTGATTTTTCCAGCCTCAATGTTGATTTCGGGATGGAGGTTGGCCAGTGCGCTGTTGATCAAGCCACGAAGAACCTTGAGGTTGGTGGTGTTGAAGCCGGAGGTGAAGTCGGTCATTTGGAGCTCCTTCTGAGGTGTTGTTGAACGGTGACGACCATTCTCCGCCCCCCTCACCGTGCCAGAAGCCAAACCTGGAATAATCCCAACATCAGTCCTCGTACTCCTGTAGCAAATCACCCAGGCCGTCATTATCCCGAGAAATCTTCACCTCGGCCGTTATCATCACCAGTACCACCAATACTGAGTTCGCCTATGAAACGTGCCATCGTTTTGTCACTCGTACTTACATCGGTAGCCGGCTGTGATCCCCTAACCGAAATGGCAACCAATGTCAGCCAGGCGTTTATTGCCCAATACCCCGACCTGCAGAAGCCGATCAGCCTGGTGTTCGTTCCGGGTTACAAGGTCATGATCGGCGGCAAGGCCACACCGATCACCGGGGAAGACACTTGCCCACCGCAGGACGGCGTTATGGCCAAGTTGTTCGGGCCCAATCCCTATGAGGGCAGCAACAGATGTGTTGAGGTTTCGCCGACAGCGACCGAGGTGCACGTGAAGTTTCCCGACGTAGCTGCAGGCGGGAGCCTGAAGGAGGAGAAGTGGAGCGTCCTGCGCGATGGGGGTCGTGTGGCGCTTCGCCGGCCGAATGGCGACTTTGTGATTCCGGAGAAGCCCTGAAGTGCGGCATGGTGACAAGCTGAAAAGCTTCAAGACCGGGGTGGGGATTCCGCTCTTGATCCTTGGCTTGATCGCCATCTGGAACATGGACCGGCTTGCGGCAATGTTCTTCGAAGCTGAAAACGCCACAGTCAGATTGAGAAACTGCGCCAGCGCCGAGTGCGAGTTGCACGGCACTCTCCGAATTGAGCCAATGTCCGGTGACTACCTCCTGACCAGCGCTGAGGGAAGGGTCACCCGCTTCCCTCAGTCCTCCCTGGCCAGCGCTCGCTGGCCGGCCCAGATCGTCGCCGAGTAGTCCCGCCTACTGATTCACAACGACAGGCTGGAGCACTGTAGGCAGGACGACTGGATCGATCACCTGGGTCAGCAGGTGATCATGCCCCTCCACGTGCCAATTGGCCCAGATTCGTCCCTTCCCATCAGGCTCCAGGCTGAGCCAGTTCCGTTCCGGTACCAAGTAATGGCCTTTGAAGCCGATCGGCAGCATGCGGGCCTTCACTCCGTACTCGATGACCTCTTCACCTGCCCCGAACTTCTCCATGAAGTACACGGCCACCGCTGGAGGCGGGGTGTGCACGATCCCGGTAGATACCAGTTGGAAGATAGCTCCTGCACCATTCCCATGTTGCGGAAGGCTCGACTCGATTACGGCAGCCGCAGCGACATGGACGTCACCGCTCACAATGGTCACCCGAGTGCCTTTGGCCGAGAAATTCAGCAAGCGCTTGATCAATCGCTGCCTTTCGTCACGGTGTGGTTTGCTCCGCCAATGATCACGAAGATCATCCTCAAGCTCCCATTGCCCGGGCAAGGCATTGAGTGCTACCTCGGCGGCATTCAAGTCCAGGTAGGCAACAGGCAAGCTGGAGTAGACGATCAAGTGCTTGTGCTGGGAGGTATCGAGCTGATCCAGCCAAGCGAAGATGGCGTCCCAAGTGTACTCCGAAGCGATTTGCGTCGGGCTGAAGCCGCCAGCTATCTGTAGATCCGGGTGGCGTTCGCTGCGCAGATCTGGAACCAAGAATGCGACCTCGCCGAGACCAGAGTAGGCAAGGCTGAATCCTTTTGCCTGTGGACTCTGGTTGGGTACCGCAGAGGGATGGACCTCGTCCTCTGCCAGCTGCTGCTGAAAGAGTCTGTAGTACCGCGTCGCCAGCCGGAAGAGGTTCTGGTAGACGTCGCACTCATGCAGGTCCTGAGGATATGAGCCCCACCCATCGGTGATGTCGTGGTCGTCCCACATGGCCACGTAGGGGATCGACTGCAGCATCTCGCGCGGGCCGGCCTGATTCCAGCGCTGGACATAGAGTTGGGTGAAGTATTCGTCGACCTGCTTTTCCAGCTTTCGTGACCATTTCGCAGCTACCTGCTTGCTATGCCACAGATCAGCCCAGTCCTTCATCTCTCCGGGTATCACCATCAAGTCATCGGTGTAAACCTGGTCTCCACCCATGACCAGGACATGGAATTCTTTACCCTTGATCTTGTGACGTGCAGCCATGTCGAACCAACGTTCGTTCTGCCTGTCCTTCACCTTCTTGCGATACTTATCAGCAGAGAATCCGTTGCACGAGCCATAGGCAACCCTCGGAGACTCCCCAAGGGCAGGAACGAAGAAGCTCGCCCTGCCTCCTGACACACTGCAGGAGCACTGCTGAGACCTGGCAGCTTTCTGAGACGTTGATAGGTCTACCCCCCAGACATCCTGGGTTGGACTTCCGAATGGGATCGAAGCGATACGGGTGACCTTATCGACCGCGCAGTTTGTGGGCTCAGGCTTCGGTTTGGGGTCACCTTTGTCCAGGACAACGAGAGCAGAGACCTGGTACAGATCGTTGTGGATGCCGCGAAAATGAAGGATGGGACCGAGTAACAGGCTCATGCGCTGTCCTCCTTGACGTAAAGGTATGAGCCCCGTCCTCGCTGACTTTCAGTCCCCCCACAGCGGCGGCCGCGGCTTTCTCGATGGTTGCAATGTGATACTAGCCGGTGCCAGAGAAAATGCTCGATCGCCCGAAGTCTCTATGTGGCGCGGACGTCAAACCCGAGAAACCGCAGCGCCTTGGCCATGCGTCCGTTGATTGGGGGCACCTGTTCTGGGTTCAGCGTTCCGACCAACTCCAATGCACAGAATCGGCCGAAGGAAGCGAGTTTGTACTTCGGATCGTAAAGTACGGAGCCAATGCGTGCGGCAAACTCCTCGTGGCCATGAATCAGGTAAATCAGGGTGTCCTGAACGCGACCGAGGTCCTCCCGGTTCCCTTCCCAAAACTTGGCCGGCAGAGCTTCAGCGCCACCCAATGTGAAACGGAGCTGCTCGGAGAATGCGTGGACACACATCAGCGCTGCAGCGATCTGCTCCTTGCTGCTGGCACGGATAGACTCCGGGCTCTCCATCACAGCGTGGAGTGTTTCAAGCATTTCGAAGTAACCCTCTGGAATCCGAGGTGTAGCGGTTGAAAGCCATTCCAGGGCCAAGGTTTGGATTTGGGGCTTTCGATCTTGCGGCCGGCGGATCGGTGCATCCTGCCACGCGGCATCTCCCTGGGCGTGCTCGAGTCGCACCCAGTTCAAGAAGCGGTTCACCTCCGGTCCCCATGCAAAAGCGTTGAATTCAGGTCGGCGAGTGCCTTGCTCACGAAGGATTGCGGCGACCTCCTCAAACGCCGGCAGGTATTGCTCATAGATAGTCTTCCTCAGATCACTGAGGTAATGCTGCTGAGCGGTCTTATGTCCGCTGCCGGCAAGGACAGTTGGAGGCTCTACATCAGCGAGGCTTTGGAAAGGGGCGTCCCGACTGTCCATCCGACTGGCCTTCTCCCAGGCATCCTTGAATTTCAGATAAACCTGCCTGGTTAAAACCTCGGCACTGTCCCAAAGCACAGCGAACAGCGCCTCGAGGTCTCTGATCCGCTCTTCATCGCCAGGCTGGTCGAGCAGAACGACTGCTTCTCGGTTGCTGACCAGGCCGCCATCCGTGAGGTTTGCTGAGCCCAACATGGCCACGCCATCGAAAAGGAAGATCTTGGCGTGAAAGCCATCCGTGAAGTACCGGATGGAGCAGTTGTCAGCTTCGAGTGCTTGGCGCAGGGCGGCGGGATTCGTCGCTGGATTGAGCCCCACCAGGAGATCGATCTTCGCGCCACGTTCCGCAGCCTCCAATATCTCGCCCGGACGAGTGAAGTAGGGTGCTGCAAGCCGGATATGCGACGCTGTAGAGATGAGCCGCTGGAAAGGCCTGAGGACTTGGTCCTGGCCGGGGCTGTTGGTGAAGATGCTGCTGTCCGCCATGCTGACAACCTGTTCCGTGATCTTCAGGACAGGCTGGCAGCAAGGAGCGGGGACTTCAACTGAGCCGGCGCGCGATTGAGAAGAGGGCGGCCCGTTCCGCATCGAGGTCGGGGCGGTGAAGGAAGGGGAGCCACTCAGCCGCCAGGTCCTCCTCGAGCGCGTTACGGGGGACGCCTGGCCAAAGGTTACCAGGGGGGCTAACCACTGGCACAACAGATCTTCCTTTTGCGTACAGCAAGCCCCAACGGGCAGGAAGGTCTTCCGGCCGTATCAACCCCTCCGGGCAGAGGTAGAAACGATAATTGCCCAAGCCTCCGGAAACCCGCTCCGGCTTCAAGCGATCGGCCCGGAAGTCACTGAGGCTGACCTTAACCTCAATCACTCCGGAACACATGGAACGGAATCCCAGAACATCGGGCCGCTCACGGCTCCCTGCTGCCCAAATTTCGGTAGTAACCACAGGGAAGCCGTTCTTCTTGAACCACCTGGCCCCCATGGCTGTCAGCTTGTCATGCTCGGGACTCGGCATATGCCTCCTCTCTTATTTTGACCTGATCAATGGGTTCAGGCGTCAACGTCTTGGGTCTTCGGCGACGGCACCGGCAAGGTTAGGATCTGCGCCAGGTCATAGACGTACACCTCGACGCTGACCAGCTTGGAAGCGTGGTCGCCTTCTCGACTGACGAACTGGGCGATCTTGTGCGTCCCCGGGAAGCGCTCGGCAAACAGCGCCCGAAGTGCATCGCGGGATGCCGGGCAGTCGGTCACGCCTTTCCCGTCGTCGTCGTGCAGGACAAAGCCACGGCGCTCCAGGCCGGCCAGCCAGAGCGCCTTGCGCTCGGCGTGGGACAGATGCTCAGCGCCGGCAATGAGCGGTCGAGCAGAAAGGGACTGCAAGGAAAATTTCACCTGCAAGCTGTATTCCCCGAACTGAATTTCACTGGTATGGCCGAAGCCCTCCAGCCGCCACCAATTGCGCAGGTGTCGGGCCAAGTTGCCCAGAGCCGGCTGTATAGCCTCAGATGGCATCTGCTGGCCCAGCAGCGCCTCCAAGTCGCGGATGCGCATGTTGGCCTGACGCAGTTCCCCGAAGCGCTGCTCGATGGTCGTTCCCGCCTCAGTGTCGACGCCTAGCGAACGGCCTAGGGTGGCCAGCTCAAATTCGGTCGTTTCCATCGCCATGCGCGCCTGGGCACGGGTCAGGCCAGGCACGGTGCTCTGTTCAAGAAGGAACGGCAAAATGGCGAGACTCTGCTGCGCCTTCTTGACTGTGGCCTGGATGGCGGCCCGCTGGTCCTCGCTCAGGTCCAGAGGCACCTGTTCGGCGGGGTCGTCAGTATGGTGGGTAAGGCGGCGCACTGGTCGAAACTCCTATTGGCGCAGCGGTGGCCGAACTGGGCTTAGGCTGTACCGCGATCATTTCCCAAGACTTTCGGGGGTGAAGAGCACTTTCCTGTTCTTGTAGAGGCTCTGGTACACGTCGGTGGGAAGGGAGGCTATTTCCGGGATTGCCTTGACGTCCTGGATTGCTTTGACCGCGGAGGTATCAAAGGCCTTATTGCCGCTCGACTGATGAACACGGACTTGCTTGATCACGCCCTTCCGATCCATCTCGATTTCGATGGTGACCTGCATGCCATCCTTTGCACTAGCCGGACGGTGCCAGTTGCTACTGATCCGCTCCACCAGCAGGCTATCGACTTTGTCAGGAGTGACCGGGCCATCGACTTTCTGTTCATTGTCCAGCAGCTCGGCCAGAGCCTTGGTCTTGGGGCCGCTGACTCCGGTACCGACGCTTGGGGTAGTAGTAGATCCTGGGTCAGACTTGGCCTCGCCAGTAGTTGCTCCCAGCGGGCTGGCGTGCTCAGACGACGGAGGCTTCCCGTTACCATCTTTGCCGGCTGCCGCAGGGCTGCGAGCAAGCTCGACCACTTCCTTCACCAGCCTAACCACACCCTCGATCTTGGCATCGGCCTCGCCGGCACGCCCCTGTAGATCAGCAATCTCTTGCTTCAGCTGATCGACTTCTCTGGCGTACTGGTCGGCCGTCTTCTTCGCGTCCAGAGCAATGAAAAAGCCGCCCGCGGAAAACGCGAGCACCACGGCACCAACTGCAACGGCCATCAGCGCATTCTGTTTCTCGTTCACACCGATCCCCCTGGGTTTACATCGAAGAAGGGAGGATAACGGCCGCTTCCGATGCTCCAAAGTCAAAGGGTCACGCGCAAATTCCCGTCCGTTGGATGACGCTGAACAAGAGAGGTGATCAGCCGATCGCCATGGTCATCCTCCGCTCATGCAAAGAGTCGGCGTCCTCCTGGCCAGATTGATTGCCAATCAACTCCCGCCCCCTTGCACTGTCCAAACTAAACCCCCGGCGCAGTTTGATCCCAAAGAGGCCCATGGCGTGGGCGAGGGTGTACCAACTGCTGTGCTGCTTGAGGGTCAAGGTGTCTCCGTGCACCACCACGGCAGGAATATGCAAAAGACTCAGTTGCAGATACGCCATGTGGACGGCCCTGCAATCGATATCGACCAGGGTGGCGTGCAGGTGCTGCTGGTAGTTGATGCCCAATTCTCGCAGGCGAAGTGCAAACGCGATGACCATCGCACCAGCCCCACAAGAGGGTTCGGAAAGGGTGATGAACCCTCGCTCCTCGATAAGACTCTGGACATGTCCTGTATCAGCAAGAGTCAGGTCCGTAAGGACCTGGCTGATCGACTCTGGGGTGAAAAACTGTCCACTCCGAGAATTCGAGCCGCCTACCTCCATGAACAGCCTTCCCAAGATATCGCTGGGGTCTTTTTCCAGGGCCTGCTGTAACTCATCGAGCATTGCACGGAATAGGTGTTGATCCTTCGGCTTGTACCTTTGGATCAGCCGCATGTACTGGGCTTCCCGGGTCTCACGGTGGAGCACGTCTACTGCGTTTGAGACCGCCACGGCTGCCATCTCGCAGAAGTCTTGAAAGACCTCGCGGGGTGGGTGGTAGCCCACCGAATGAATGAGCTTGGCCAGGTTGTCGGTGTGCTGCTTTGCGGGTGACATACTGCGCTCCATCAGTTGCTAGATGGGCGCAGTATTCGGTGGGATAGGTTGTGCCAGAACCGGTGCCGCTTGGTATGGTTGGTCAGCTCTTACGGCGGGGCAAAGCCCGAACCTCCGGGCCAATTACGAAATCGTGACCAGGTGGGGGCTGGACATAGTCCGCTTCCGGTTGGATAAGCAAGGGGGCAATGTCGCAGCCCAGCTGCTCGACGTTTCCGAGCTTCACTAACTCTTCCTTCAACCAAAGAACCTTCGCATCTATCTCGTGATAGGCGACTTCCCACTGCAGGCCGATGTAGCCAGTACGTCGCTCCTGCAGTCCTTCCGCGATCCGGTTCAATTGCTTATCGCTCGGCTGCAGCCAGTGAAGGGCCAGAGGATTGGTCAGAAAAACGGTCCCCGGCCTCACATCCAGCGTCAGGAACTGATTGTCGGGCCCAACCTGGGAGAACATGTGATCAGCCTGAATCGCCAGGTTGATGAAATACATCCCCTCCCAGTCTGGATCGGCATGAGGCCATGACTCACAGCATGCCACCCAAAGCGTGGCGGTCGACAGGGGGTAGGGAAGGTCGTTGAGGCCAGCGGTGTGGATCTCGATGATGGGGCTCAATGAGGAGGTGACAACCTGCTCGGGGATGGCAACCGCAATTAGGGACTCTGCATCTACGGCGAAGGTATTCATGAGTCTTCTCGAGCTTGAGGCCGGTAAGGCGAAGTCGGCCAGGTAGAGTTAGGATCAATGGGCCAGGTGCGGTCGGCATACGCCATCGCAGCTTCGCGGGAGCGGAATCGACGGCGCATCACCTTCGAGGGATGACCAATATCCGACTTGTCACCGGTAATGTACGGCGGCCACGCCAGCCAATAGTCGGCTTCTGGCTGATCGTTTTCATCATGCGGCTGGGCCGCACCCGCCATATCCCGGCGCGTCCAGCTGCTCGGCCTGAACTCTCTCCAAGTCGGGGTCTGGCTATCCATAGGTTACTCAACAGGCTCCATCTGCCGGCGAGCTGAGGCAATGCGCGGGAGACGTACTGGCCTGGCAGATAGTTCCTGGAGGTGCGCACCCAGATCGAAGTGGCCCGCCGCGCGCATCAAGGGAACTATCCTCATTGCCCTTGCATCCCCTCGAGGGAGAAATACCGCCCGGCCGTCGAGGTGGCGAGGCAACGGTGTCCAAAGGAAACCGGCCCGGTATTCCCTCATTGCATCGAAGAATCGTTGGAAAGCCTCTGAATCATCATTCAGGGCAAACACCTCATACTCGCCAACCAGCCGAGACACCGCGGCCTGAGAAAGGCGGTGGACGCGCAGAAGGCCTTTCAGAGGAACGGGAACTTCCAACCGGGCAGCCAGGTAGCGGCCAGCCACGAAATGATGGGAACCCCCAGAGTTCATCAAGAAAACTCGGCCGTCCCACTGGTGGCATGCAAAGAAGTCGTCGGTGGAGTCGCGATGAAGGATGCGGATCTCGTACCACCCCAGGCTCTTTTCAAGGTTCGCGTGAGTGATCTCCCCTACGAGATACTGCGTCCTGGCCACAGCCATAGCATCGAGGCTCTCGAAATCTCGAAGCTCCGACTTGGAGGCACAAAGCCCCTGGACATCCTGGATCTCACACTCCCAGGACTCGACGATCTCTGTGTAGCCAACGTTGGCCAGCGAATCGATGGTGTGGTGGTAGCTGCAGAATTCGGTTCCAACAGCCTTCCATCCAAGCAGCTCCCCCGGTGCTCGCCAGTTTCCGGTCAAGTAGCTCCCCTTGCCCCACTCGTGCCACCGAACGACCTCCGATGAGGCAATCGAACAGGGTTGCCCTGGTATATCGAACCTCAGATCGCGGTTTTGCTGCAGCATATGACCAAGGGAGGCCGGATGCCCGAGGCAGTCCAAACTGAAGCGAAGGACCTTTGCCCATGTGTCACGCATAACGCCTTTCTCCGTTGTGTTGAATCCCAGCCATTGTCAGGACTTAGGAGGCTGCATAGCTGTCAATCCGCCCCAGCTGGAGGGCCAACCCCACGGCGCGCCATCACTGGTGAGGATAACGGGACGGGGGTTAGTCGAAATACCTTCGTGTAAATCAGCGGCCAAAAGCAGCAGCGATCTGAGGATTGAGCCAGAACCCTGGCCGTCCACGGAACAATTCAGCACCAGTGCGGATGTGCTGCAGCATCAGTTCGCCCGACATCCAGGTGCGCCCGAGCAACTCGGCTGCCAGGGAGGTCATGTTGCGACCAGCCCAAGCGTCCACTACAAGATCGCCTTCTTCGGTCAGAAATTGGATCAAGAACTCTGGGATAGAGAACGGCATCGGGGCACCGTGGGTCGGCAGGCCAAGGGCCTCTGCTGCTTTGCGGTGTTGAGTGCCGTAGCCGCAACGGTGTCCACGGGTGATCACGTTTTTCGGGATCGATCCGGCAGTCACGTTGCTGAAGCTGCCCGGGCGTAGGCGATATGCGCCATCACCGTAGTTCGTGTGGCGTTTCTCGCCACCATTCTGGATCAACCGCAGATGCCGTTCGGAATGCGGCTGGAGGACACGGTTGTTGTTCGATTTGCATTTCAGCGGGTTCTTTGCGAACCAGAGTACAGGCTCATACCCAACATTGAGTTGCTGACGGGATTTCGAAGCCCACTGTACCGGCCCCGGAGCCTTCGCGGGGTTCTCCCAGATGAGCCGGTCCATCAGGTAGAGTCCAAATCGATCACAGACTTCCAGCACCAGGCGCTCCACATAGGTCGAGCGCGCCGGTAGTCCCGGGAGGAAGCAATCCTGCGATACGTTCAAGACGAGACTGCCTTCTTCTGCCAGCGCCTCGACCACAGGCTCGAGCGTGGCGCAGATGAAGTCGACGATTTCCCGCTCATCAGGGTTGCCGTAAGCCCTTTCCTTCCTCAACGGGTACGGCGGAGATTGGAGCGCAAGCACGACCGGTACAGTGAGCCTTTTGAAGATATCCGCGCTTGGCCCCCAGATCGCCAGGCCCAGGTCAGTACGAAAGCCGAGCACCTTCACACCAGACTTCGCTGGATTGAGGTCGCGTTTGGCATCTTCGGTCAAGCGCCACACGCCGCGCTCTCCGTTGACCCGCTCGATGATACCCATCTGTTTCAGAGATTGCTGAGTCCACCGGATAGCGCGGCGAACCAGGCTGTGTTTCTGCCCGCTCTCCCCAACAGGCGCAAGCTCGTTCAAGGCTTCCGTAGAAACGCCAAGGTGATTGGTGACGATCTCGTAGAGCGCGGTGTTCGTCAGGGGCTTGTCGGGGTTGGCCTTGTAGATGCCCGCAATCTGGTCGACGGCGAACAGTTCGCCCTGGCCCGGGGCGCTGACTTTGTGTTTGAGTCGGGTGGTGCGCATCGTTTCATTCTCACTCGCGGCCGCAGATTTCTCGCGGCGGTTCGATGGAGCTGGCCAACTGGCCAATTGATCACCCGGAAATGATCAGGGTGCTCCGGCTGTGCCAGAACCCGTGCGAATGTGATTCAGGTTCGATGATGTCCTTGAATGGCCTTCATTCGTTCGTAGGTGCGCAGGGCACTGTTCCCCTTACTCCAGTCGATCCCCACCTCATCGTCCATCAGCTGATGGAGTTCCTCCCAGTGCGAAACGAGAGCAGCCCATTCGCGTCCGTGGATGGCCATCTCCGAGATTCGCGCCTTCCACTCGGGTACCAGTTCCAGCAGGCGCAGGCATCGACCCAGGTCAGTAGGATCGGACGGTGTGCTGAAGCCATCCTCGGGCTGGACGCCCATCATGCTCGACCAAATCGCTATAGCGGAAAGACCCGTATCTTCCCCTACGATCCACTGGGAAACGCGCTTGAGAAAATCGTTGTTCATTGCAGCTCCAAGACAAAAGAACAGGGCTGCAGATTACTTGGTGGGTAGGCCTGAATCAGTTGAAAGGGGGGGGATGAAATTCAAGTCGTTGCATGCAAAGCCGATCTTGTGAAGACATCAATACGAGAAGCGAGCAGGGCAAGAGAGGGACGAATTCCGTTTATAAGCGGAAGACGACTATAGTCTGAATCCCCAAAATTCCAGCTTTTCGCGTGTCAAGCTGGGACAGCCTTATCCATTTTCGTAATCACAACGTGGCCTTTGGCCGCGCACTTCGAAACCTGCGAAAAACTGCCAACCTCACTCAAGAGCAACTTGGGTTTGAAGCTGGTCTAGATCGCACCTACATCTCGGTCCTCGAGCGCGGGGAGCGTTCGCCCACGCTTGACACTATCGTTTCCCTTAGCGACGTGTTCGGCTTGAGCGTTCTAGAGCTCGCCAGTCACATCCAAAGTCAGTTGGACGAGATGCATGACAACCAAGACTCTTCGCGAAGCCCTTAATCACTACCGTGAGAAAGTCTCGATTCTCAAGAAGGGCTACAAGCAAGAATGCTATCGCATTCAGCAGATAGCCAACTCGCTCCTGGGTGAGAAAATCGTGCGCGAGATCACATCTGTTGACATCGCGACCTACAGAGATGAAAGGCTTCAGCAGCTCAATGGCAAGACTGGTCAACAGATCTCGCCGGCTACCGTTCGCCTCGAAATGTCCTTGCTGTCGAATCTGTTCGAGCTTGGTCGTATCGAATGGGGCATCTGCGATGACAATCCGGTCCTCAAGGTTAGAAAACCTAAAATGCCGCCTGGCCGTGAGCGTCGGCTGACATCCAGAGAGGAACGCCTGATCCTCCGTTACGCCCACAACTATGGGAACTCCGAGCTCTACGCGATCATCGTCGTAGCCCTGGAAACAGCGATGCGGCAAGGTGAGATCCTCAACCTCGCGTGGGAACACATCAACCTCAAAACGCGCATTGCACATCTCCCCGATACGAAGAACGGGACACGCCGAGATGTCCCTCTCTCCATCAAGGCCCGAGACGCCTTAATCCAGCTAGGTGTTGCCGGCAATGGCCGGGTGTTCTCCTACACGAATGCCGGACTCAAGACCACATGGCGAGTCATGCTGCTCCGGCTTGGAATTGAGGATCTCCACTTCCATGACCTACGACATGACTTCTCCCAACATTGCAAATGTTTCGCAAAACACAGCTATTACCCTGTAGGGGGCGAGCCTGACCGCATCGGCCTCATGCGTTGCGCATAAGGGGAGCACACTGAATTCGGAAAGTCATGCGCTACGGTTTTCGCGAACTGCTATGGGTGGGATTTCTTATACGTCTGGATCGGGAAGCCCGGCACTACTGAGCACCTTTCGAAGCACTTCGCGCTCTTCGCGATATGTCCAGGCACTTGGATGGTGGATTGCAAAATTCCGCGATGCCTCTTCCCAAGAGGTGTACCAGCTATCTTTTGCAGCGATGAACACCGGCGGGCGTCCTTCGAATTGGTCGCTGGTGATGTCAATGACGACGCCATCTAACTCAATCCAGGCATGAGAGCCACCGTCCTTTTCGCCGCAAACATACTCAACCCGCAACCCAAGCTGCGTATTGAAATAGTCACCGAGCAGTTCAGACACCACGCCGCAGCAGCCACATGGAAATTTCTTCAAGTGGTCCGGGAGTTGATCCAAGCCCTTCTGCTTCTCAAGCTCTTCCCGGAAGGCGTAGGCGACAAGGATATAGTCCAATGGGCTTTCCTCGGTATTCGTAATGAGTTCAGCGTCTCACGAGTCGCCGGAAACGAAAGGCCATAATCTGCCCTAATTGCTCGCGCCATCAGGTCACACAACGAAATATGTCCTGAAGATAACGGACTTGGTCGAAATCCCAACTCAATGCCGCAATTTTCCCACACCCAAGCGGTTTTCAACCCTCAATCCCGGCCCGCAACGGTACGAAACCTACGCCAAGCACAGCTCGAATGCCCGGCGAAGGGTGTTTTGATCAACGCTGAGGTACGGCTTGCTGTGATCCAGGTGTTGTTGGCCCAGGATAGTTTGCAGAGTCTCAACGTCACCTATCGCGGCCAGAGCTCGGGCAGCCAGCGAGCGCCGTCCACTATGCGAGCTACCGGGCTTTATAGCCGGCGGATCACCTGTTGGAGTGCGTGACAGGCCCGGTAAACCTTGCCGCCTTTCTCGCCTGTCCGCCAATTCGGCAGGCTGGGCTGACACTTGATCAGTTGTATCGTTTGTTTTCCTATTCCATTTGTATCAGTCTTGGCACTGGGCAAGCTTACAGGCTTTGCCAGTGTCTGAAGCCAACACCGACAGAGTGTTTCAAAAGCCAGCAGGAGCTGTGGTCGAACGCAAGCAGGTTGCCATGGAGGCACTATTGCCTCTAGCGCCTTAAGGTCGCTCGCAGGTCAGCAGTAGGGAAGCCAATATGCAAATCATCGTTCGGGGCAATGGGCTGCACAAAAGCGAGACAAATGCTCTGGATCAGATGCAGAAGCATCTGCGGGACAGTTGGTATGGCTACGCTTCAGTGCTAGTGGCCGACAAGCAAGGCTCGATGGAATTTGACCTTATTATCGTCACCCATGACCGGCTGCTGGTTGTCGAGCTCAAGGAATGGCATGGCAAGCTGACTAGCTACGATGGCAACTGGATCATAACGACCAAGCGTGGCGAGCAGAACCGAGGCAAAAGCGCATATCACCGTAAGCGCGACCAGGGCTACCGCCTGGCAGCCATCCTAAAGACTGAACTTGAACACAAGCTGGGGTATTGCCCCTATGTCGAGGCGCATGTCGTACTCTGCGGCAGCGCTACCCCGGAGTACCTACCGGAAAACGAACGTCAGTTCGTCCACACCCTGGAAGACTTTCTGAAGATCGGCGGTAAACACTACGAAGATTACGTTCAGAAAGTCAGGATGATCATATTCGATGAGATGGGCAGGTCGCGTCCGAACCAGAACCAGCCCATTTTTGACAGCTTCTTTCGTGGAAGTCGTGTCGAGCTCGCAGAGTTTCAATATCTTGAATACACGGCAGCCATTGCACCTGACCGTGTGCATGACCAGCACCTGTTCAGTGAGTACCCCGCCACGAACGCCGGCCCACCCATCAGCAAAGCCATGATGCGTCGCTGGGATCTGGCAGCACTGGGCCTGGCGTTTCACGATGACGAAACATGGCGTCGGATCGTTACCCGCGAGGACTTTGTGTTCCGAACCGCCAGCGCTGCCAACAGCCCACTGGAAGACTTCCTGCTGAGGCCCCTGTCTCCCATGGTGGAAGACAACATCACAAGCGACTGTGTTGAGTTGTTCGAGTTGCGCAAGAACACCCTGCGCCTTGAGCAGCATCTCAATCTTCACGGCCATAAATGGTCGGTGGATGATCGTCTCGACCTGACCAAAGCCTTACTTGCGCCCTTTGCTGAAATGCACAGCATGGGCTTCGCCCATCGAGATATTGATACCCAGAACCTTTGGTACTCACAGGATTCGCGCATTGTGCTGGCCTCAAGCTTTCATGCAGCGTTCATTCCTGACAAGGGCACAGTCAAGGATCTGGCTGAGCGCCTGAAAAGCAGCTCTACGCTGCTGCCCGAGGATGTCTACGCGGCCGAAGGGGATGTCCTCAGCCCTTTTGCGAAGGATGTGTACCTCTTGGCCCTTGTGGCCCACAAGATTTGCTTTCATGGCGCCAAGTTTGTCCTGGAAGAGGGAATTCCCGTCTGGCGTTCGATACCCAATGATCCCTTCGATGGCGAGTTGAATACTTTTTTTGCCAAGGCAATGGATCTTGAGCCGGAGAACCGCTTTGCCAACGCCTCGGAAATGCTTGCCGAGTTAAACACCCTGGCAATCGGCAAACCGCTGCAATACGACGACACACAGGAGGTCATGCAGGAGATCGCCAAAGGCGACTTCATCAAGGCCGACTGGAACCCTTACATGCTGATGAGTTACTTCCCTCCAGCACCGGGTGTAATCCCTGAGACGACAGCTGAGAAGATGGTCTATCGGTGCGTATTTGAAGGCGAAGAGGCACTTCTCAAATTCTGGCCGAAGGCTGTTGTAGACATCAAGAACCCTGGCATCAATCGCCGAATTCTGCGCATGCGTAAGCGTATCGAGCAGACTCTGGAAGACGAGTTACCATTACCGAGCCTGTTGAGCCATGGCATGTTTGCCAGCGGCAACGGACTGTTTGTGGTCACTCGGTTTGAGGAGGGCAAAAGCTGGCCAGATTTCATTGCAGGTCTGGACACTCTTGAAAAAAAGCTAGAGGCGGCCTCGGCGCTGTGCAACCTGCTGATCAATGTTCATGGCAGAGATTTCGCACATGGAGATCTGCACCCAGGCAACATTCTGGTGTGCCCAAGCCAGGCGGATGAGCTACTGTCCCTCATCTTCATTGACGCCCTGGATTTTGGCGATACGTCAGATCCGTACAACGTTGAGTATGGCCCGATCAATCCGGCGAGCACCGACAGCTTCGGGCGAGATTGCTATGCGGTCTATCAGATCGTTGAGGAGCTTCTGGGGGAGGAAGCTCCCAAGGCCCTAGCCATCGAGTTTGCCTTGGCCAAGGAGCAGCCTAACGGCATTCCGGTAGCCATCGATCCATTGGATGAAAGCATCAAGGCCGAACTTGAGGCCCTGAAAAAACCCTCACTCCCTGAAATACAGCCCCTCAAATTCGTAGCTGACGTTTTCAAGTGGCCTGCTACAGAAATGCTGCTTCAGGCAGGTGAATCGGCGTACTACCTGCAAGTCGAGCGTGCTGATCGTAACCCAGAGCAGCTGTACATAAAGATCACTGCGCAGGATAAGCGACTTAGTTTCAATTTCGACCCTGTGCGAGAGACCTTGTCGTCTGCATGGCTGTCGGACGTATCCTTCAGCGATTACATTTCCGCAGGCCATAAAGCTCAGGCTACCTTCACCCAACCTATTGCCATTCAGAAAGGTATTTCCACCAAGGCAACGGAAGAGGCATTCGTCCGCTTCCTGTTAAACCAGGAGCCCGTGCAGAGCTTCCTCAAGAAGTCTGATGAGGTGGAAGGCGAGGAGGTTGTCGAGGATGAATGTGATGCTTTCGTCGATCAGACAGTAAGGCCCTTCACCATTTGGAAGGCCATGCTGGAGACGGAGGGCGACCAATTGATGAGGGTTGAGATTGAAAACGCGACCTTCGAGGAGAGCCAGACCGGAGCGCTGCTAATCCCCTATGTGGCGCAGAATGGCCGGGATCTGGACTTCAACGAGGATGCAGGTGATATCGGCATCTACCTAGATGGTGAAAGTCGTCCATTTGGGGAAGTGGTTGCCGAGGAATGCAGCTCGACCCGACTGGCAGTGCGCATGTTTTCTGCCGGCATTCGCAGCGTGAAGCAAAAGCTGACTCCTGGTACGGAGCTGATTTTTGAGTCAAAACTCAACAATGCATCACGTGAGCGCCGCAAAAAAGCGATGGAGCGCGTGCTGAATGGTGTATCCCGCATCTCGAACCTGCCCGCCTATTTTGATCAGGACGGTGCACAGCAATCGAAAGTCATTGGCAAGATTCCAGAAGAAGTGGCGATCAGGGCTCGATACGACTCTGAATTCGAGCAACTGAACCCCCGGCAAATTGTGGCCTTCCAGCGAACCGTCTCCGAGGGCCCGATTTCTGTCCTCCAGGGCCCGCCAGGCACTGGCAAGACCGCTTTTGTCACCAAGCTGATCCACTACCTGTTCGAAAATGAGTTGGCGGGGAATATCCTTCTGGTGGGGCAATCGCATGCTTCGGTAGACACTGTGGCGATCAAGGCCCGAGAGCTGTGTTCAGCGCTTGGTACAGACTTGAGCGTCATTCGCCTGGGTCATGAATCGGCTATCGATGACCAAATGCTCCAGTGTCATTCCAGTTCGATCCAGCGCCAAATTCGCTACAAGTTTCAGCGTGAATATGAAAAGCGGATCAATGCGCTTTCCTCCCGCCTGATGCTCAGCCAGGAACTGGTGGAGGAATTGGCCAAACTGCATCGCAGCATCAGCCCAATTCTTGATCGAGTGCGCACGTATACCAAGCAGAGAGATGAAATTGCCGCCAAGCGCCAAATCAGTGAAGAAACGCGCATCGACAAGGTCATGGGCTATGACGCCAAGATCAAAAGCTGTGTGGAGTCGCTTCAGCACCACATGGACAGCCGAAAGTATGAGTTCAATCTACCATCACCTGCTGCTCCGGAGTTCTGGAGCGAGCTGTCCACTCAGGTGGCACGGCAGCATGGCGTCACCAATCAGCTGGCACTTCAGCGGTTGAACAATCTGATTGGAATCAGCCAGGACTGGATTGACGTATTGGGCTCAGGGGCTGCGAACTATGACAAGTTCCTGGTCAAGACCTCGCAACTGGTGTGCGGCACTCTGGTGGGAATCGGGGCGGGCGGTATTCACATTGAGGAGATGGAGTTCGACTGGGTCATTGTTGATGAAGCAGGGCGAGCACAAGCTTCGGAATTGATGATCGCTATGCAGTGCGGTCGCCGTGTTCTCCTGGTGGGTGACCACAAGCAGTTGGCGCCCATGTATGAGAAGAAACATATACGAGAGGTCGCCAGGAAGCTGCAGATTGATGAACGGGAGGTGCTCAAAACCGATTTTGAGCGCGCCTTTCTCGTGAACAATGGCATTGCCTTGGATACTCAGTACCGGATGATTGAGCCGATCGGCAAGGTCGTCAGCCATTGCTTCTATAACAACGAGCTGTACAGCTTCCGCAAGAAAGCTGATCCCTGGTGCTCGGAATTGCCTTATCCCTTGAACAAACCAGTCAGCTGGATCGACAGCGGCACAGGGGAGCGGGCGGTCAATGAAGACGAGCCTCAGAAAGGCAAGTTCGTGAACAAGCATGAGGTCGCTGTGTGCCTGCATCTGCTGCGGCAACTGGCACGCCCCGAGCACATGGAAAAGCTCAACGCCAAGCGCACTCCAATGAGCCCACAGCCGATTGGCTTAATCACGATGTACCGGGGGCAGAAACGTCTGATCGAAGAGGAACTGAGTCGAGCGGAATGGGCGGCCCCACTGCGCGATGCCGTCAGGATTGATACTGTAGATTCCTATCAGGGCAGCGAGAATGCTTTATTAATCCTCAGCTTAGTTAGGAATAATGACAAGGGTCTTCAAGGTTTCCTGGTAGATCAATCCAGGATCAATGTGGCGTTGTCCCGAGCCAAGGATCGCCTGGTGATCATCGGCTCCAAGCGCATGTGGAGTGGCGTGAACGCACCTTCCGCGTTGGGCAGCGTTGTTCGCTATGTATCCGAGCAGCACGCCATTTCGCCAGATGATTACGAAATCGTTGACGGCACCACAGTGATTGAGGGCCAGCGCAATGAATGATGAATATCAAGCCGCCGACGCCTCTGGCTTTCGCATCTGCAACACCATTTCCCTATTGGTGCCGGCGTATCAATACCAGATCAACTGTGCTTGGACGAAGGAGGTTTCCCTTCCTGCGGTTGAGGAGTTTACCTGCCGCTTGCTGCTGGCCTTGCAGGAAGTGCTGCCTGGCGAGATCCGAGATTATTTCGGCCTGTCTAAGCGCGAATGTGACGTGTTGATCGAGACGCTCATCCGTAACAAGCTGGCGGTCTACACCAATGATGGGCATCTGACGCCGTCATCGATGCTTATGGATCGCACCAAGGGCAGTTCATCGGCCAGTCCGAGCCTCACCAAGTATGAGGAGAGGATTGAGCGCCCCATCTTCGAGCTGCTCACCAAGACGATCATGCCGCCAAGCCAGCACAACCGAACCCGCTGGGGGCTTCCACAGATCCCTGTGCCGCCAGAAAGCAAGGGGTGGTCTGTACTGGCTGTCGCGGATGCCTTCGGCGATCAATACCGAGCTTTCCTAGATTTCTCGAAACTCTCCGAGTCGGAAACCCGCAAGACCCGACTCTACAAGGTCGGCACCTGTGACCAGATGGCCCCAGTCAATATCCAAGTGGATCTGGAAATCGGCTTGTTGCCAACGCAGGCCGGCAATGTTGAGATCATCAAACGTGTCGCCGAGAAAGTCGGGGGTACTCGCCAGCGCCCGTTAAGCATGGATCTGGAAGCCAAGATATCCGACTACCTCAACAGTCTCAGGATGCCCAAGGACGGGATGAGTCCACAGGAATACTGCCAGGAGTTCAAAGACGAGGTACTAGCACGTTACCTGGACGATCGAGGGTTGGACATCAACTCATGGCTGATCGATCACAAGGATCGCAAAACCGGGTATGGCAACCAGGAAACAAGGGCGATGATTGGACCCTTGTATGACAACAACAACCGAATCACTCTAGGCCGCATGCTGGAAGACCTCTCCAAGGACTGGCCTGAGGGTACGATTCACTCTGCCCTATGGTTGTCGAGCTCTGTCCCTCTTTGGGCGGCCAATGGAACGCTGCTGAGCGATTTCTGCCGCAAGACAGCAGAAAAGCTGAGCGAAGCCCCACATGTCAAAGGCAAGATCACTGCGATCCTGCCATTCGATGACAAGAAGGAGTTCGGCCAGCTGCGCAGCACCTACCATAACCGTATTCCAAACGGGATCGCGTTCGAAGGATCGGATCTTCAGGATCGTTTTGAAATCTTCTTGATCCCCGGCCAGCTCGCTGTGGTGCAGTACCACTTCCAGCCGAGCGATGATAGTGCTGCAACCGTGCCGATTGGCTACATCACCCGTGATCCTGTGCGTGTTGCCCACATCGACAATTTCCTCAACTCTCGGCTGTCCGGTCGGGGAGAGGGTTTTGTTGTGTGGAGCGAGGATTCGGAGAAGGACATCACCAATCACATGGAAAAGGATCGTCTAGAGCTGATTCAATCCAGTAGCCTGGGCTTTCCTATGACTAGTCAGGTGAAGCTTACAATTAGAAAGCCGCCCAGAAAGTGGTAAGTGAGCTTAAAACGGTTACTTGGACTGAATCGCCCCGGCTTTCCTAGAGACTCTCCAAGTTCTGGTGAACTTCCCCGGTGACATTCCCGTCCACAAAAGCCAGGGCAGCCAATTCAGGCGGGTGACCGTGCCGGTGCGGCTGGATCGAGCGATCATCTACACAGCCGTTAGACGGGCTTGGGCTCTTTGGCCTCCGCGTTGCTCTACCCAGCGGACAGCGCCAACAGGCGTTCAGAGCGGTTTCTATAATCGACTATAAAGACCTATAAAACCCATTCTAGAGCGGCTCACGCTATCTCCGCCACCGGCAAAGCGGAGAGCCATCGGGCTCGTTGCTGTTTTCCATCCAATACCTGCAAAGCAAAGAAGGTTGGTAGTCGACGAGCCACCTGCGTTCTGCAAGTGATCTGGGCTCAGTAACCCACAGGGTTGAGTCGGAACACCTACTCCTAACGCTGCGAGCAATGCTTAGAGCGGTCTTAAAGTACAGTGCCCTGGGTTCACTCGGAGTGATCGCGGGGCCCGGCGACCGACCTCAGCGGAACCGACTTCGCAGTCACGGCCAATCTAGTCTGCAAGTCCGCTATGAGCTTGTCGCGCTGCTGGATAGTGGCTTCAAGCTCCCGTACGCGGTGAGTCAGCAAATAGTTCTGACGAGCCCATGCAGTAATTTCATCTCGCGCCGCCTCGAGTGCCTCCCGATACTCGCGGGCCTTGGCCTGTGCTTCCCCCAGCTCCCCTTGCTTAGCCTCCAGTTGCTGCTTCGGCATGGTTTCGTTGAACTTGCGGATCGCCGTCAGGATGGGCTCGTGGAAACGATAAAGCGTGGAGCGATCGATACCCGCTTCTCTCGCCACTGTCGTTGCGCTGATCGCAGCGCCGCGCTTAACGCGGCGCGGATTGCCATTTCTTAGGCGAGCGAGCGCCAACTCTAGCTCTTGGCGGGTCTGCCGCTGCGACGCTTCCTTGTGCGCCCGTAGCGCCTCGGGATTACCTGCTGCGTCCACGCCGCTCATGCTTCCGACCTACTGCCATCGAGTTTGCTGATCACCTGATTCGCTTTCTCCAGAATGCGGTTGGCCCGGCTCTTGGCCGGTACGCCCATATCGGGTAGTTGCAGCACCACTAGTTGCTGCTCAGCAATTTCTTTCCAAACAGGAAGGTGTTCAGGGCCGATCAGCGCCATATTGCAGTCGACGCACATATCGGCCTCGAACAGACACAGCCCACCGCAGCTGCCCCCTTTGGCATTACCGGCGCACCAACTATGCCCGGTACCGTTGAGGGTGATCGTGCTGCTCAACTCCTGAATCAACTCGTCCTTGTTCTTGGCGGTGCGAACCATGGGGCGCCACGTGCCCAGCCAATCCTCACCTTTGGCCAAGGGGGTATCGGAGTCGAGGTAACCGGCCAGTATCTCCGCTTGGCGTTCCTGTTTAGCGCGCACCACGTCGTCCAGCAGACCGTTATCGATCTGGTACTCGTCGGCCCCGCCGTCGGCATACAACATGGTCATGTCGAGGCTCCAGTGCCCATAGTGCTCTTTTAGGTACAGCAGATCCCCCAGCTCCGAACGAGCATAGTTGTAGGCGAACGTGCGCCGGAACTGGTGGGAAGCCAGGTCCCACACTTCGCCGTTGTCGGCTCGGATCTGGAAATGCCGGCAGAAGTCCTTCAGCCACCTGTTGACGGCGGCGCCGCCCGGCATCACGGCCACCGGTCCCTGCTGGCTATAGTGCGTCGCCAAGAACAGCTTGTTCTTGCTCCTGGATATTTCCGCCAAGCGCTTTGCATGCTTCGACTCGATGGTTTCCAGCTTGCGAAGCTTCCGCTCTTCGTCCCGGAGCATCGATTGGAAAGGCTCGATCATGCGCTCGGCGAGATCGACCGCTTGCACCACGATCGGCGGCACTAGCCATTTGTGTGGTCGCTCGCCGGTCTTGTAGATCGTGCCATGCAACCAGATGCACTCGTAGCTGCCATCGATTCCGGGCTCCCTTGAGATGCACCCGGACTCCAAGGACATCATTTCGGAGTTGCGCAGGCCGGAGAACATGTTGATGCAGATGTAGCTGGCCGTCCTGAGTAGCGCCATTTCGGCATGCAGTTCTCTGAGCCCTGCATAGCCGTGTGCCCTGGCCACTTCCGTACCAAAGACCTGTCGAT
>NZ_VRYE01000098.1 GCF_008041835.1 Ectopseudomonas mendocina | reverse complement strand
AGTTCCAAGTCAGCCGCAAAAACATCTCATCTCAACGGGTAGTGTTTCTCTGGGTTGGGACTTGAGAGCTATGACAACGACCGCGATACGTGAACCGCTTTCATGATAGATCCCTCAGGCTGGAAAGATCACGAGTCAGTTTAGACCACTCCAACAGCTAACTCAAACAGATCCTTTTCTAAACTATCGCGGCATACTTTCGCCCCATCGATCAGCTTGCCTAGCGGCAAAAACTCGGGTAACCAAGGAACTGGCAGGTTCCCTGCATTTGGCAGTGCCAGGTGCAACGAAATACGCGGACTCGATCCGCCCCCGGTAACCCGAGCTGTACCAGGCCCTGTGTCGCCGTGCGCCCTCGCAGGCCGGTATTCGTCTCAGGACAATGGAGCGTCGTAGATGAGTGATAAGAATAACGAAGACCTGAAACGCCAGGCCTCGGAAAATACTCTGGGACTCAACCCGGTAATCGGCATTCGCGGCAAGGATCTGCTGACCTCTGCCCGTATGGTGCTCGCCCAGGCACTCAAGCAACCCTTCCACAGTGCCAAGCATGTCGCCCACTTCGGCCTGGAGCTGAAGAACGTCATGCTCGGCCAGTCCGCGCTCAAACCCGAAGACGGTGACCACCGCTTCAATGATCCGACCTGGAGCCAGAACCCCCTGTATCGCCGTTATCTGCAGACCTACCTGGCCTGGCGCAAGGAGCTGCACGACTGGATCGAGCACAGCTCGCTGTCCGAGCAGGACGCCAGCCGCGGCCATTTCGTGATCAACCTGATGACCGAAGCCATGGCGCCTTCCAACAGCATGGCCAATCCGGCAGCGGTCAAGCGCTTCTTCGAAACCGGCGGCAAGAGCCTGCTCGATGGTCTCTCGCACCTGGCCAAGGACATGGTGCACAACGGCGGCATGCCCAGCCAGGTAAACATGGAGGCCTTCGAAGTTGGGAAGAACCTGGCCACCACCGAGGGTGCCGTGGTCTTCCGCAACGACGTGCTGGAGCTGATCCAGTACAAGCCGATCACCGAGAGCGTGCACGAGCGTCCGCTGCTGGTGGTGCCGCCGCAGATCAACAAGTTCTACGTCTTCGACCTGTCGCCGGACAAGAGCCTGGCGCGTTTCCTCCTGCGCAGCCAGGTGCAGACCTTCGTGGTCAGTTGGCGCAACCCGACCAAGGCGCAGCGCGAATGGGGCCTGTCCACCTACATCGAGGCACTCAAGGAAGCCATCGACGTCATCTGCGCCATCACCGGCAGCAAGGACGTCAACATGCTCGGTGCCTGCTCCGGTGGCCTGACCACCGCATCGCTGCTCGGCCACTACGCCGCCCTCGGCGAGCCCAAGGTCAACGCCCTGACCCTGCTGGTCAGCGTGCTCGACACCCAGCTCGACACCCAGGTCGCCCTGTTCGCCGACGAAAAGACCCTGGAAGCGGCCAAGCGCCGCTCCTACCAGGCCGGCGTGCTGGAAGGCAGCGACATGGCCAAAGTATTCGCCTGGATGCGCCCCAACGACCTGATCTGGAACTACTGGGTCAACAACTACCTGCTCGGCAACGAGCCGCCGGTGTTCGACATTCTCTACTGGAACAACGACACCACGCGTCTGCCGGCCGCGCTGCACGGCGAGTTCATCGAGATGTTCCAGACCAACCCGCTGACCCGTCCGGGTGCGCTGGAAGTCTGCGGCACGCCGATCGACCTCAAGCAGGTCACCTGCGACTTCTTCGTCGTCGCCGGCACCACCGACCACATCACGCCCTGGGATTCCTGCTACAAGTCGGCACACCTGCTCGGCGGCAAGTGCGAGTTCGTGCTGTCCAACAGCGGCCATATCCAGAGCATTCTCAACCCGCCGGGCAACCCCAAGGCGCGCTACATGACCAACAGCGAGATGCCGCTGGATCCGAAGGCCTGGCAGGAAAGCTCGACCAAGCATGCCGATTCCTGGTGGCTGCACTGGCAAAGCTGGCTGGCCGAGCGCTCGGGCAAGACCAAGAACGCTCCCAGCGCCCTGGGCAACAAGAAATTCCCGGCCGGCGAAGCTGCTCCGGGCACCTATGTACACGAACGCTGATTTTCAGTTGCAACCGCAGTGGCACCGGGAAGTGCCGCACGCCACGACGGTCTGACCGGCGTGGAACCAGGTAACCCCTGGTAACCCTGGAGGCGGCCCGGACGGCCCTCTCCAGCGCTCAACTCCACAGGGGCTGCGCCTATGCCGCAACCATTCGTATTCCGCACCATAGATCTCGATGGGCAGACCATCCGCACCGCGGTGCGGCCGGGCAACAGCCAGTTGGTGCCGCTGCTGATCTTCAACGGCATCGGCGCCAACCTGGAACTGGTGATGCCCTTCGTCGCCGCCCTGGACCCGGAGCTGGAAATCATCGCCTTCGACGTCCCCGGTGTCGGCGGTTCCTCCACGCCGGCCACGCCATACCGCTTCCCTGGTCTGGCCAAGCTGGCAGCGCGCATGCTCGATTACCTCGACTACGGTCAGGTCAATGCCATCGGCGTGTCCTGGGGCGGTGCCCTGGCGCAGCAGTTCGCCCATGACTATCCCGAGCGCTGCAAGAAGCTGATCCTCGCCGCCACCTCGGCCGGTGCAGTGATGGTGCCGGGCAAGCCCAAGGTGCTCTGGCGCATGGCCAGCCCGCGGCGTTATGTGCAACCGTCCTACGGTGTACGCATCGCCCCGGACATCTATGGCGGAGCCTTCCGTCGCGACCCCAAGCTGGCCATGGCGCATGCGAGCAAGGTGCGCTCGGGCGGCAAGATGGGCTACTACTGGCAGCTGTTCGCCGGCCTCGGCTGGACCAGCATCCACTGGCTGCACAAGATTCGCCAACCCACGCTGATCATGGCCGGCGACGACGACCCGCTGATTCCGCTGATCAACATGCGCCTGCTGGCCTGGCGCATCCCCAACTCGGAGCTGCACATCATCGACGACGGCCACCTGTTTCTGGTGACCCGCGCCGAAGCGGTGGCGCCGATCATCATGAAGTTCCTCGAGGAGGAGCGGCACCGTGCGGTGATGCACCCGCAACCCACCCCCGTGCGCCAGCATTGACGGCACCAGTTTGGTGCGCAATGTTCTGCATGCTCGACAAAGGGGCCTATCACGGCCCCTTCGATTTTCCACAGGCGCTCTGCAATGCACTTCCCGTGCGCCTGGTACAGGGCTTGCTGCACACCCGACACAAGTACAAGGCGCGCGTCAGGCAGTCCGCGCCATGAAAGTCTCTTGCAGGTCGTTGCGACGATCTGCCAGGCGGTTTGACGATGGAGTGTTACACCATGCGAGACAAGTCGACCCCGGCTTCACTGCCGGCACCTGCCACCTTCATGAATGCCCAGAGCGCGGTGGTCGGCGTGCGCGGGCGCGACCTGCTGTCGACCATGCGCCTGCTGGCCAGGCAGGGTCTGAAGCATCCAGTGCGCAGCGGCCGGCATCTGCTGGCCTTCGGTGGCCAGTTGAGTCGCGTGCTACTCGGCGACACCCTGCACAAGGTCAATCCGCAGGACACGCGCTTCGCCGATCCGACCTGGCACCTCAACCCCTTCTATCGACGCAGCCTGCAGGCCTACCTGGCCTGGCAGAAACAGCTGGCGGCGTGGATCGACGATAGCGACCTGTCGGCCGATGATCGCGCCCGCGCACGCTTTCTCGCCTCGCTGATGAGCGACGCGCTGTCGCCATCCAACAGCCCGCTCAATCCGCAGGCGGTGAAGGAGCTGTTCAACACCGGCGGCAGCAGTGCCTTCAAGGGCCTGCGCCACCTGCTCGACGACCTGCTGCATAACGACGGCCTGCCCAGCCAGGTCAGCAAGCACGCCTTCGAGGTCGGCCGAAATCTGGCCTGCACACCCGGCGCCGTGGTGTTTCGCAACGAGTTGCTGGAGCTGATCCAGTACAAGCCGATGAGCGAAAAGCAGTACCTGCGCCCGCTGTTGATCGTGCCGCCGCAGATCAACAAGTACTACATCTTCGATCTGTCCAACGACAAGAGCTTCGTCCAGTACGCACTGAAGAACGGCCTGCAGACCTTCATGATCAGCTGGCGCAACCCCGATCCACGGCACCGCGAATGGGGCCTGTCGAGCTATGTGCAGGCGGTCGAGGAAGCCGTCGACGCCTGCCGCGCCATCACCGGCAGCAAGGACGTCAACCTGCTCGGTGCCTGCGCCGGCGGCCTGACCATCGCCGCCCTGCAAGGCCACCTGCAAGCGCGTCGACAATTGCGCAAGGTTGCCAGCGCCACTTACATGGTCAGCCTGCTCGACAGCCAGATCGACAGCCCGGCGATGCTCTTCGCCGATGAAGAAACCCTCGAGTCGGCCAAACGCCGCTCCTACCAGCAAGGCGTGCACGATGGCCGCGACATGGCCCGGGTGTTCGCCTGGATGCGCCCCAACGACCTGATCTGGAACTACTGGATCAACAACTACCTGCTCGGCAAGCAGCCACCGGCCTTCGACATCCTTTACTGGAACAACGACAACACCCGCCTGCCCGCCGCCCTGCATGGCGACCTGATCGACTTCTTCAAGCACAACCCGCTCAGCCGCGCCGGCGCCCTGGAGGTCTGCGGCACGCCGGTGGATCTGAGCAAGGTCAACGTCGACAGCTTCAGCGTGGCGGGCATCAATGATCACATCACCCCCTGGGATGCGGTCTATCGCTCGACCCTGCTGCTTGGCGGCAAACGCCATTTCATTCTGTCCAACAGCGGCCATATCCAGAGCATCCTCAACCCGCCGGGCAACCCCAAGGCCAATTACTACGAGAACGCCAAGCTCACCTCCGATCCGCGCGCCTGGTATCACGACGCCACGCACCGGCAAGGCAGTTGGTGGCCGCAGTGGCTGGAATGGATGCAGGCCCGCTCCGGCGAACAACGCGAGACCCTGACGACCCTGGGCAGCGCCAGGCACCCGCCCATGGAAGCTGCACCCGGCACCTACGTGCATATCCGCTGAAGCGCCATGCCACGCCAAAAAGGCCTGCGCGGCATGCCCGCATCCCTCATCCGGCGCTTCGCGCCACCTTCTCCCGAAGGGAGAAGGACATGAGAGATGTCGCTACGCGACTTTTACTAAAGGGATGGTCGGCTGCATGCCGGCCGGTTATCGTCAGGCCTCCGGCGCCACGAACAAGAAGAGACGGATGAAAACCCGCGAGCGCATTCTGCAAACCGCCCTGCTGCTGTTCAACGAACAGGGCGAGCCCAACGTATCCACCCTGGAGATCGCCAACGAGCTGGAGATCAGCCCGGGCAATCTCTACTACCACTTCCATGGCAAGGAACCGCTGGTGCTGGAGCTGTTCGAGCGTTTCCAGGCCGAGATGGCGCCGCTGCTCGACCCGCCTGCCGAAGCTGAGCTGGACGTGGAAGACTACTGGCTGTTCCTGCACCTGATCGTCGAGCGCCTGGCACAGTACCGCTTCCTTTTCCAGGACATGTCCAACCTGGCCGGACGGCTGCCGAAACTGGCGCGCGGCATTCGCCACTGGCTGAATGCGCTGAAACGCACCCTGGCAGCCCTGCTCGCCCGCCTGATGGCGGGTGGGCAACTGAACAGCGACACCCAGGCGCTCGGCCAACTGGTCGAGCAGATCACCCTGACCCTGCTGTTCTCCCTTGACTATCAGCGCATCCTCGATCAGGAGGGAGAAGTACGCCTGGTGGTGTACCAGATCATGATGCTGGTCGCGCCGCACCTGAACCAGCCATCACGCGGCACCGTCGAGCACCTGGCGCAGCGTTATCTGGAGGCCTGACGCACATCCGCAGCTGCTCGGCCACTTATGGCCTGAAATGAAAACGCCCGGCACCAGGCCGGGCGTTTTTGTTCCCGCGAAACTCAGGACGAGCCGGCGGGAGTTGCCGGAGTAGCTGCCGGAGCCGGTGCAGCTGCCGGGGTCGCAGCAACCGTCGGGGCCGGAGCCGGTGCTGCCGGCTTCGGTGCAGCGGCCTTGGGCGCAGCTGGCTTTTTCGCCGCCGGTTTCTTCGCTGCAGCGGGTTTCGCGGCTGGTTTGGCCACTGCCGGCTTGGCGGCGGTCGCAGGCTTGGCTGCAGCGGCTGGCTTGGCAGCGGGCATCGCTGCGGCCTTGGCTGCCGGCTTGGCGGCCGGTTTTGCAGCGGCAGGCTTCGCGGCAGCCTTAGCAGCGGCTGGTTTCGCGGCTGGCTTGGCAGCAGGTTTAGGCGCAGCTTTGGCAGCGGGCTTGGCCACCGACTTGGCCGACACGCCGGCAATCTTTTCCAACTGCTTGGTCAGGCTATCGACCTTGTCGTTCAGTGCCTTGACCTCATTGCGGCTGGGTACGCCCAGACGCGAGATGGCATTGTTCAGGCGCTTATCGAACGCCTCTTCCAGCTCGCTCCACTTGCCAATTGCCTTGTCCTTGACCTCATCGACCTTGGACTTGGCGGAGCCGACACCTGCCTTGACTACGCCGACCTGCTTGTCGACTTCGCTCTTGGCCAGCTTCTCGGCTTTCTCGCCGTCCTTGACCAGCGTATCGAACAGCTTGGTGCCGTCCTTGCTGACTTTGGAGTATGCGCCCAAGCCTGCCAACCAGATCTGACGCGAGTATTTCTCGACCTCGCCGATCCAGGAGCTGGTCTGCTTTTCGGTTTTCTTCTTAACAGCCATCCTGATCTCCTTATTTGGTACGCGCGACATGCTCGAGCAACGCGCTCAGCTCATCCAGCTTAGCAGAGAGTGCTTCCACATCCTGCTTGGACGGAATGCCGATGCGGTTCAGCGCGGCAGCCACACGGGTATCGAAAGCCTTCTCGATCTTGTCGAGTTGCACTTCGACCTTGCCCTTGACGCTGGTGACATTGGAATTGACCGACTGCTTGACCGATTCGATCTGGCTATTGGCGGCCTCGACCTGCTCGTCGACCAGTTTCTTGCCTTTGCTCTCGACGCCCTCACCGGCCTTGACCAGCTCCTTGAAGTAACCGACGCCTTCGGCACCGGCCTTGGCGTAGGCACCCAGACCAGCGAGGTAAATCTTGCGGGCATAGCCCTTCACGTCGTCGAACAGACCGGCCTTGTCTTCGACCACTGCTTCGACTTTTTTCTTCACGGCGACTTTCGACATGGTGCACCTCACGCGCTTTGACAGTTAGCGGAAACGCCCACGGTTTGCAGGCTTAGGTACACACTAGGGAGAAAAATTAGAAATCGCATACTAGGAGCGGCTAGCCACAACCCGTAGCGTGGATCACGCTTCACCCCGGCGGATGTAAAAAGCGCCATCCACCCTACGCGCCTGCGGGTTCAGGCCAGCGACTTGTCCAGTACCTGCTCGATCTCGCGCTGGATCATGCCGCCCATGGGCGACAGCAACAGCCCGAGCTTGAGCTCCACACGCACAGTGTCGTCACCCACCGCGATGCTGCCGTCGGCACCGCTGCGCTTGAACTCCAGGGTGTCGCCGTTCCAGCGATAGCGCACGTCGTACTCGCTGGCCAGGCGCTCGGCCAGGCGCTCGGCCTTTTCACGGGCGCCCTCGCGACCGAGGGAATGGGATCGTTCGACACGAATACGGGACATGGCAACTCCTTGAACTGGCAGCGTGCCGCAAGGCTGCGGCATGAGGTCACATCACTCTACCAGCCCACCGCACGACCGGGCACCCGAGCAAGACAAAGACCGCATGCAGCTTTAGAATGGGGCGGTTTTCTATCCGGTGAGAGCGACATGAGCGATCCACGCAAGGCCCAGGAGCAGGAACCCACCACCCACTTCGGTTTCCAGGATGTGCCGGAAAGCCAGAAGGCGGAGAAGGTAGCCGAAGTCTTTCACTCGGTGGCGGCCAAGTACGACCTGATGAACGACGTGCTGTCCGGCGGTCTGCACCGCTTGTGGAAGCGCTTCACCATCGAGCTGTCCGGCGTGCGCCCGGGCAACCGCGTGCTGGATATCGCCGGCGGCACCGGAGACCTGACCCGCAAGTTCGCCAGCATCGTCGGCCCTACCGGCGAAGTGGTGCTGGCCGACATCAACGACTCCATGCTCAAGGTCGGTCGTGATCGTCTGCTGGACAAGGGCGTGGCCGGCAACGTGCAGTTCGTCCAGGCCGATGCCGAGAAGCTGCCGTTCCCCGACAACCACTTCGACGTGGTCACCATCGCCTTCGGCCTGCGCAACGTCACCCACAAGGAAGACGCCCTGCGCTCCATGCTGCGCGTGCTCAAGCCGGGCGGGCGGCTGCTGGTGCTGGAGTTCTCCAAACCCGGCAACCCGCTGCTGGCCAAGGTTTACGACACCTATTCGTTCAGCTTCATGCCGCTGGCCGGCAAGCTGATCACCAACGATTCGGAAAGCTACCGCTACCTCGCCGAGTCGATCCGCATGCACCCGGATCAGGAAACCCTCAAGGCGATGATGGTTGACGCCGGCTTCGAGCGCGTCACCTACCACAACATGACCGGCGGCATCGTCGCCCTGCACAGAGGCATCAAGCCTTAATGCTCATCACGGGCTTGCTGGCCGGCGTCGAGACAGGTCTGAACCGCGTCCTGCGCCTCGACGGTACGGCGCTGCCACGCCTGCATGCACTGGCCGGCAAGGTCATCGCCGTGCACTGCCAGAGCCCAACGCTGGAGCTGTTCATACTGCCCAGCGGCGACGGCCTGCAACTGGCGTCGCAATGGCATGCAGCCGCCGATTGCACACTCACAGCGCCTGCCGCCAGCCTGGCGCGCCTGGCCCTGAGCCGCGAGAAAACCGCCGTGCTGCATCGTCCCGAAGTATCGCTCGATGGCGACAGCGCCGTGCTGCTGCAACTGGCCGGCGTCCTGCAGGATCTGGAGCTGGACTGGGAATACGAAGTCTCGCGCTGGCTCGGCCCGGTGGCCACGACCCTGCTCGCCGGCCACCTGCGCAGCCGGGTCAATTTCGCCAGCCACGGCGCCGCGAGCCTCAAACAGGATCTGGCCGACTACCTGGCCGAAGAATCACGCACCCTGGTCGGTCAACGCGAGGCCGATGTGCGCTTCGCCGAGCTGGATCAACTGAAACTCGCCCTCGACCGCCTGGAAGCACGCATCGAGCGCCTCACCTCTGCCCATAAGCCCGACGCATGAAGCTGCTTGCCGTTCGCCGTCTGTTGCGCATTCAGCGCGTGGTCATTCGCTACCAACTGGACGATCTGCTCCTCGCACTGCCGCTGCCTTTCTGGCTGCGGGCGCTGTCCTGGCTGCTGCCGTGGCGCTGGCTGCCGCGCAAGCCGCTCGACCTGTCGCGTGGCGCACGCCTGCGCCTGGCATTGGAGGATCTGGGGCCGATCTTCATCAAGTTCGGCCAACTGCTCTCCACCCGTCGCGACCTGCTACCGCCGGATATCGCCGACGAGCTGGCGCGCCTGCAGGATCAGGTGCCGCCCTTCCCGGAAGACCAGGCCATCGCCCTGATCGAACGCCAACTGGGCGCCCCGGTGAGCGAAGTCTTCGCCCGCTTCGACAGCCAGCCACTGGCCTCGGCCTCGGTGGCACAGGTGCATGCCGCGCAGCTCAAGACCGGCGAACAGGTGGTGGTCAAGGTGGTGCGCCCGGGCCTCAAGCCAATCATCCGTCAGGATCTGGCCTGGCTGTTCCTGATCGCCCGCGTCGCTGAAAAGGCTTCCGCCGATGCCCGTCGCCTGCGCCCGGTTGAGGTGGTAAGCGACTACGAGAAAACCATCTACGACGAACTCGACCTGCTGCGTGAGGCGGCCAACGCCAGCCAGCTGCGGCGCAACTTCGACGGCTCGCCTCTGCTCTACGTGCCGCAGGTGTACTGGGATCTGTGCCGCCATCAGGTGCTGGTGATGGAGCGCATCTACGGCATCCCGGTGACCGATCTGGCGACCCTGGCCGACCAACGCACCGACATGAAACTGCTGGCCGAACGTGGCGTGGAAATCTTCTTCACCCAGGTGTTTCGCGACAGCTTCTTCCACGCCGACATGCACCCCGGCAACATCTTCGTCAGCACCCGCACGCCCTGGAGCCCCCAGTACATCGCCATCGACTGCGGCATCATCGGCAGCCTCACCGACGAGGACCAGGACTACCTGGCGCGCAACCTGATCGCCTTCTTCAAGCGCGACTACCGCAAGGTGGCGCAGTTGCACATCGATTCGGGCTGGGTGCCGGCCGACACCAAGGTCAACGAGTTCGAGGCGGCGATCCGTACCGTGTGCGAGCCGATCTTCGAGAAGCCGCTGAAGGACATTTCCTTCGGCCAGTTGCTGCTGCGCCTGTTCCAGACTGCCCGGCGCTTCAACATGGAAGTGCAGCCGCAACTGGTGCTGCTGCAGAAAACCCTGCTCAACATCGAAGGCCTGGGTCGTCAGCTCTACCCGGACCTCGATCTGTGGAGCACCGCACAGCCCTTCCTCGAACGCTGGATGCGCGAACGTATCAGCCCGCTGCATCTGCTGCGCAACCTGCAGCAGCAGGCCGAGCAGGTGCCGCACCTGTCGCAGATCGCCCGTGACACCCTGGAGCGTTTGCAACAGCAGCCCGCCAGCCAACCCGCCACCCCGGGCGCACAATGGCCGCTGCGTCTGCTTGGCGCGGCATTGATCGGCGCCGGTGCCGTGCAGGGGCTCGGCCCGCTACTGGCCGCCTGGCCGGCCTGGCTGATGCTCGGCGCTGGCCTCTATCTGGTATTGCACCGATAGCCAGGCAGCCACGGCACTGGCACACTTGACGGATTGACAGCCCGGTAGCCCCGGCAGATTTGGAACAGCGATGAACGATTGGCTCGACGAAATCCACTGGAACGAAGACGGCCTGGTGCCGGCCATCGCCCAGGATCACCAGACCGGCCGCATCCTGATGATGGCCTGGATGAACCGCGAATCCCTAACCCTTACCGTCAACGAACAGCGCGCCATCTACTGGTCGCGCTCGCGCGGCAAGCTGTGGCGCAAGGGCGAAGAGTCCGGCCACGTGCAGAAGCTGCACGAGCTGCGCCTGGACTGCGACGCCGACGTCATCGTGCTAATGGTCGAGCAACTGGGCGGCATCGCCTGCCATACCGGACGTGAGAGCTGCTTCTACCGCGTATACGAGAATGGCAGCTGGAAAACCGTCGACGCCGTGCTGAAAGATCCGCACGCCATCTATGCAGGACACAGCCATGAGTGACACCCTGAGCCGCCTGGCCGACGTACTGGAAACGCGTAAGGGTGCGGCACCCGACAGCTCCTACGTCGCCAGCCTGTATCACAAGGGCCTGAACAAGATTCTGGAAAAGGTCGGTGAGGAATCGGTGGAAACCATTCTCGCCGCCAAGGACGCCGCCGTCAGCGGTGACTGTCAGGACCTAATCTACGAAACTGCCGACCTGTGGTTCCACAGCCTGGTCATGCTTGCCGCTCTCGGCCAGCATCCGCAGGCCGTGCTGGACGAACTGGATCGTCGTTTCGGCCTCTCCGGCCACGCGGAAAAAGCCGCGCGACCGCAATCCGAATAAACCTTCACAACGGAGTACATACCATGGGTTTCGGCGGCATCAGCATCTGGCAACTTCTGATCATCCTGCTCATCGTGGTCATGCTGTTCGGCACCAAGCGCCTGAAGAATCTGGGCTCGGACCTGGGTGACGCGATCAAGGGCTTCCGCAAATCGATGGACAACGGCGAAGCCGAAAAACCGGCCGTTGAAGAGCCCAAGGGGCAGACCATCGACGCCCAGGCACGCAAGGTCGAAGAGCCGGCGAAGAAAGACTAAGCCATGTTCGACATCGGTTTCAGCGAACTGCTGCTGGTCGGTCTGGTGGCCCTGGTGGTGCTCGGCCCCGAGCGCCTGCCCGGGGCCGTACGCACGGCCGGCCTGTGGGTCGGCCGGATCAAACGCAGCTTCAACTCGATCAAGGCCGAGGTGGAGCGCGAAATCGGCGCCGACGAGATCCGCCGCCAGTTGCACAACGAGCGGATTCTCGAGTTGGAGCGGGAAATGAAGGCGATGAAGCAGGACATCCTCGACACCACCAGCCTCAAGCCGGTCAACGAGACCAGCAAGCCCGCCGAAACGCCCCAGCCCGCCGCCCAGGACAAGAATCCCCAGCCATGAGCAAACTGCCGGACGCCGACCAGGAAATGCCCCTGGTCTCGCACCTGACCGAGCTACGCACGCGCCTGTTGCGCTGCGTCGTGATCATCCTGCTGATCTTCGCCGGGTTGTTCTACTTCGCGCAGGACATCTACGCACTGGTCGCAGCGCCGCTACGTGCCTACCTGCCAGAAGGCGCGACGATGATCGCCACTGGCGTCGCTTCGCCCTTCCTCACGCCCTTCAAGCTGACCCTGATGTGCGCGCTGTTCCTCGGCATGCCGGTGATCCTGCATCAGGCCTGGGGCTTCATTGCACCGGGGTTGTACACCCACGAGCGACGCATCGCGGTGCCGCTGCTGATCTCCAGCATTTTCCTGTTCTACGCCGGCATGGCCTTCGCCTACTTCGTGGTGTTCCCGATCATGTTCGGCTTCTTCGCCAGCGTGACCCCGGAAGGGGTGGCGATGATGACCGACATCGGCCAGTACCTGGACTTCGTCCTGACCCTGTTCTTCGCTTTCGGCGTGGCCTTCGAGATCCCCATCGCCACCTTCCTGGTGATCTGGGTCGGCTTGATCGACGTCGCCACGCTGCGCAAGAGCCGCCCCTATGTGATCGTGGGCTGCTTCGTGGTCGGCATGGTACTGACGCCGCCGGACGTGTTCTCGCAGACACTGCTGGCCGTACCGATGTGGCTGCTATTCGAAAGCGGCCTGCTGGCAGGCGCACTGGTCAAGCGCAAACGCGACGAGGAACAGGCCGAGGAAGACGCCAAGCCCGAAGACCAGCCCCCCGCACCACTGTCGTGAATCTGCTGCTGCTGGAAGACGCCGACTTCGTCGGCGTCGATCGGGTCCGCCTCACTGGCAGGCGCCTGAAGCATCTACATGAAGTGCATCGCGCCGAAGCGGGTGATCGTCTGCGCGTCGGCCGCCTTGGCGGGATGATGGGCGAAGGTCGACTGCTCGCGCTGGATGCCGGCCAGGCAGAGCTGCAGGTCAGCCTCGACCAACCTCCACCGGCCAAGCTGCCGTTGACGCTGATCCTCGCCCTGCCCCGCCCGAAGATGCTCAAGCGCGTGCTGCAAACTGTTAGCGCCATGGGCGTGCCGCGCCTGGTGCTGGTCAACAGCTACCGCGTGGAGAAGAGCTTCTGGCAGACGCCATTTCTCGACCCCGAAGCGCTTCGGGAACAGCTGATACTCGGCCTGGAGCAGGCGCGCGACACGGTGCTGCCCGAGGTGAGCATCGAAAAACGCTTCAAGCCCTTCGTCGAGGATCGCCTGCCGGCGTTGGCAACCGGCACGCTGGGTCTGATCGGCCACCCCGGTGATTACCCGGCCTGCCCGCGCGCCGTGCAGGAGCCGGTGACCCTGGCCATCGGCCCGGAAGGTGGCTGGATTCCCTACGAAGTCGAGCTGCTGCGTGAAGCCGCTGGCCTGCAGCCGGTGCAGCTGGGCGAGCGAATCTTGCGGGTGGAGACGGCCGTACCGGCGTTGCTGGCCAGATTGTTCTAAACACGAACGATCAACCTGTAGGAGCGAGCTCTGCTCGCGAAGCGTTCGAGTCGCCAGCATTCGCGAGCAGAGCTCGCTCCCACAAGCTACCGCTATACCTCGAGCAGAAATGTCACCGGCCCATCGTTGACCAGATGCACCTGCATATTGGCGCCGAAGCGTCCGGTAGCGACCTGCGGGTGCTGGGCCCGAGCCAGCTCGACCAAACCGTCGAACAGAGCTGCACCTTGCGCCGGCGGTGCAGCGCTGGAGAAGCTGGGGCGCATGCCGCTCTTGGTGTCGGCTGCCAGGGTGAACTGCGAGACCAACAATAGCCCGCCTTGCACGTCCGTCAGCGAGCGATTCATCTTGCCCGCTTCATCGCTGAACACGCGGTAGTTCAGCAGCTTGTGCAGCGCGCGCGACAGACTGGCCTGATCGTCCTGCGGCTCGATGCCGACCAGCGCCAGCAGGCCCTGGTCGATGCGGCCGACCACTTCCCCCTCCACCTCCACCCGCGCCTCACTGACGCGCTGGATCAACAGCTTCATGCATCCTCCGGCGGCAGATTGAGCAGGCTGCGGGCCATCTGCTCAGCGGCCCGGATCAGCGCGTCGGTGATACCGGGCTCCGCCGCCGAGTGACCGGCGTCACGGATGATCTGCAATTCACTGTTGGGCCAGGCCTGATGCAGCGCCCAGGCGTTGTCCAGCGGGCAGATGGCGTCGTAGCGGCCGTGCACGATGATGCCCGGTAGGTGGGCAATTTTCGCCATGTCGCGAAGCAGTTGGTTCGGTTCGAGAAAGGCATCGTTGACGAAGTAGTGACACTCGATACGGGCGATGGACAGTGCCCGATGCGCCTCGCTGAAGCGCTCGACCACCTGGGTATTGGGACGCAGGGTGGCGGTGCGCCCTTCCCAGGTCGACCAGGCCTTGGCCGCGTGCATCTGGGCGATCTGATCGGCGCCGGTCAGGCGTTTGTAGAAGGCCTGCATCAGGTCACCGCGCTCCTCCGGCGGAATCGGCGCGACGTAGTCCTCCCAGTAATCGGGGAACAGGCGGCTGGCGCCCTCCTGATAGAACCAGCTGAACTCCTGAGGCCGGCACAGGAAGATGCCGCGCAGAATCAGCCCATGCACGCGCTGCGGATGCGTTTGCGCATAGGCCAACGCCAAGGTGGAACCCCAGGAGCCGCCGAACAATACGAACTTGTCGATCCCCAGGTGCTCGCGAATACGCTCGATATCGCCGATCAGCGCCTGGGTGGTGTTGTTCTCCAGGCTTGCGTGAGGTGTGGAACGGCCACAGCCGCGCTGGTCGAAGGTAACGATGCGATACAGGGCCGGATCGAAATAGCGGCGGCTGGCAGCATCGCAGCCTGCACCCGGGCCACCATGGATGAACAATACCGGCAACCCATCCGCCGAGCCGCTTTCGTCGACGTAGAGCACGTGCGGCGGCTCGACCGCCAGCTCATGGCGGGCGTAGGGTTTGATCTCCGGATACAAAGTCTGCATGGTTGGCTCCTGTTGGCTGGGCGACAACTGCCGTGTCCGCTCTGCCCGGCATCATAACCATGAAAAGGAAGTTAGGCATGTCGATGCGTCATCTGGCCTGGTCGCTGCTCGTCTCACTCACCCTGCTGCTCGTCGGCTGCGGTGGTCGTGACGACCCGCAGGCTGCACTGGAAGCTGCCGTACAGCAGTTGCAGGACAATATCGAAGCCAAGAGCACCGGTGCGGTGCTGGAGCAGTTGCATGGCGACTTCCTGGCCCGCCAGACGCTTGACCGCGAATGGGCCAAGCGCACCATGACCCTGCTATTCCTGCGCCACAAGCACATCAAGGTGCTCGCCCTGGGCAAGAACAGCTGGATCGACGCGGCGATCAGCAGCAAGGGGCATACCGAAGCGCAGGTCGCCCTCACCGGCGCCGAAGGGTTGATCCCCGATAGTGCGCGGCACTACTCGGTGAAGCTGGAGTGGTGGCTCGACGACGGCGAATGGAAGCTCGCCCGCCTGGATTGGGAGTGATCCGTAGCCCGGATGCAATCCGGGAAATACCCCATAGGCATCCCCGGATTACATCCGTATATGGACTCCTCCCGTTTTTCCAGTGAAATAATCTGCCCATGCACCTAGGTACGACTGCTTCCGTATCATCGGCTTCTTATAAGGCGTTGTCCCGTAGCCATGGGGGATTTCGCTCGTGTGTCGACAACCGGGCTAGGGGCCTTTGAAAGCAGAGGGCCGCTGGAGGGAGCCGGGTCAACA
>NZ_VRYE01000097.1 GCF_008041835.1 Ectopseudomonas mendocina | reverse complement strand
CAGTTAACTCAGACATAGCCAAATAAAAACCAAACTCAGTTGAGTTCAACTCCTCCGCAATGTAGCGGAAGGCGACACCAAACTGGCCATCGTTCTTAGCGTTGATATCAGGACCAACACTAGCTGCCTTGATGTTGCCGTTGGCATCGACGGTTCTACCGCCCTGAAGACCGCCAACACCGAGAGCACTTAGACCTGAGTAGAGGTCTGCAGCAGGAATGAGCGCAGTCTGAGTCGAATAGGCTGTATTACCACCATCAGCAAACAGGTCAGTCTCGGAAAAATAGGTTCCTACCGGATCGATAGCGGTCTCTTTCCAGTTCCACTGGTAGAAGGCTTCCATGGAAAGATTGTCAGTCAGGCCGACGTTAAAGCTCAGCGCCTCGACCGGCACCAGCACTTCCTTCACTTCAGAACCAGGCAAACGAAATTTGGCAGCATCGACCGGATTGGTGGTGTTTACACCGCCGCGATAGAACAGGCCTTCGCCCCAGTTGAATACCTGCTTACCCAGACGCCCGGAAACCGGCATGTTGCCCACATCCCAGTTGCCATAAACATAGGCATCGAGAATCTGTGCATCACGCCCTGCCTTGTGGCGAGTCTCGCGAGTGAAGCTGTTGTCGCGAGGAAAGCTCTGGCTCGGCTGAGCGGGCGAGTTGGCATCGTAATAGTCGTTGCGCTTGTCCATGATCTGGGTGTCATAGAACGCAGTACCACGGATAAAGACACCGTAGTTACGGTAAGACGCCTCGAGATCCGAGGTAATTTTGAACACTTCGGAAACCAGGCCGGTATCGAAATTACGGTTGCCGTCGTTGATGTTGATATCGTCGTTGGTCTTGTCCTGGCCTTGTACGCGCCATAATTGACCGTAGGAGATGGTGGTATCGAGGGAGCCGGTGATTTCGTTATCGGCGAAGCTGAACTCCACCGCTTGAGCCTGGGCGGCGACCAGCAACGGCAGAACGCCTGCGAACGCAAAGCCGGCCTTGGCCGGGGCAAAACGTAGAACGGGCTTGCGGGACTTAATTTCCATCGAGACTCACTCCGTGGACAGATCATTCTTTTGGGCGATCCCGTAGCCGGGTCGCGAATTGCCGTACTGACGACGGCTTGTGTTTTTATTTTGTAGCGACATGTTCCAACGACCAGCGAGAGCTTGCACGCGGTCAAGTCCTGCTCAGTACTGCAACCATGGTGCCAATTCAAACACTTGTATCAGCGCAAACAGCCGTGGGAGAGCCGCTGGGTGGTTTCTTTTCGTGACTGATCAGCCACTGACCAAAAGACGAGAAAAAGTGGCGCACTTTGTCCTACGATCCGACGCTTTATGCCACTACCCACGCGCCCTGCAGCGTAGCAGGCCAATGACGGCCACCTCACTTTCAAGTGCGAAGCCGGAAATCAAGCATGAAAAAGCTTAAGGGATCGCAGATACATTTCATTGGGTAACAAAAAAGTGTTACCAACCAGAGATCGGTAACACTTTTTTGTAGAGCAAAACCTGTTTCAGGCCTAAAGCCAACCCGTCAAGCGTCGACACACCGAGCCTGTAGGAGCGGCGCCCCGCCGCGAATCTGGGCGAGACGGACTCAAAAAGCTTCGCCCCGGGGCGGGGCTCCTACGAAACACGGCTTCGGGAGCCCTATCTGATCTGCATCAGTCTTAGGCCAGGCTCTTGCTCACCACCTCGTAGACATCGCTGGACAGCTCACCAGAGGCGAGGATGCGCTCCAGCTCGGCCTTCATCAGTGCCTGACGCGCCGAACCGTACTTGCGCCAGCGGGTCAGCGGAGCCAGCAGACGCGAAGCGATCTGCGGGTTAAGGGCATTTAGGGTGATGACCTGGTCGGCAAGAAAGCGGTAGCCCGCCCCGTCCGCGCGGTGAAAGTTGATCAGGTTCTGATTGGCAAAAGCACCGATCAGCGCGCGCACCTTGTTCGGGTTCTTCAGGGTGAAGGCTTCGTGCTGCATCAGTGCATGCACACGCTCCAGACCACCCGGCAGCGGGCAACCGGCCTGCACGCTGAACCACTGATCCATGACCAGCGCGTTGTCCTTGAAGAACTCGGCGAAGGACGCCAGCGCTTGGCTGCGCTCAACCTCGAACGGGGAGTTGACCAGCACCGCCAGCGCCGCCAGGCGCTCGGTCATGTTGTCGGCGCTGTCGAACTGGTCGACGCAGGCCGCCAGCACCTCGGGCTTCTCGCTGAGCATCAGATAGGACAACGCGATGTTCTGCAGGCTGCGGCGAGCGAAGTGCGCGGCCTCGGCCACGTAAGGGGTGGCCTTGGAGACTTCACGATTGGCTTGGTAGCGCGCCCACAGTGGAGCGAACAGCGCGGAAGCCAGCTCCTTGCGGGCGAATTCGCGCGCGGCGTGGATGGCCTCGACATCTGCGACCTCGCTGATCTCGGTCAGGTAGGCCTCGCCCGGCAGCGAGAGCATCTCCGCGACCATCGCCTGATCCAGTGACTCGTCTTCAAGCAGGGTACGCAGCGCGGCGACCAGGCGCTGATCCAGCACCAGGGCTTCGCCACGCTGGTGCTGGCCAATCAGCTCCTGCAGCACTTGTACAGAAAGCTGCTGGCCGGCCTCCCAGCGGTTGAAGCCATCACTGTCGTGCTGCATGAGGAACATCAGTTGGTCACGGCTGTAGGGGAAGTGCAGCTTGACCGGCGCACTGAAGCCGCGCAGCAAGGAGGGCAGTGGCTTCTCGGCGACGCCTTCGAAGGTGAAGGTCTGCTCGGCTTCAGTCACCGACAAAACGCGACTGGTGCCCTGTGCGGCGCTTTCGCCCAGCAGGCGCAGCGGCAGCTCGTTGCCTTGCGCATCGAGCAGGCCGAGCGCCACGGGGATCACGAACGGCAGCTTCTCGCTCTGCCCCGGTGTGGCCGGGCAGCTCTGGCGGAAGGTCAGGCTGTAGGTCTGGGCGGCGGCGTCATAAGCCTCGCTGACCTCCAGGCGCGGCGTGCCGGCCTGGGTGTACCAGCGCTTGAACTGGGTCAGGTCGATGCCACTGGCATCTTCCATGGCCTTGACGAAATCGTCGCAGGTCACGGCCTGGCCGTCGTGACGCTCGAAGTACAGGTCCGAGCCCTTGCGGAACAGCTCCGGCCCGAGCAGGGTGTGGATCATGCGCAGCACTTCGGCACCCTTCTCGTAGATGGTCAGGGTGTAGAAGTTGGAGATTTCCATGTACGCATCCGGGCGCACCGGGTGAGCCATGGGGCCGGCGTCCTCGGCGAACTGGTGGGTACGCAGGTAGGCCACGTCCTCGATGCGTTTGACCGTACGCGAATGGGTGTCGGCGGAGAACTCGCTGTCGCGGAACACAGTGAAGCCTTCCTTGAGCGACAGCTGGAACCAGTCGCGACAGGTCACGCGGTTGCCCGACCAGTTGTGGAAGTACTCGTGCGCCACCACCGCTTCGACGCGCTGGTGGGCTGCGTCGGTGGCGGTCTCGGCCTTGGCCAGCACGCAGCTGGAGTTGAAGATGTTGAGGCCCTTGTTCTCCATGGCGCCCATGTTGAAGTCGTTGACCGCGACGATCATGAAGATGTCCAGGTCATACTCGCGGCCGTAGACCTCCTCGTCCCACTTCATCGAGCGCTTGAGGCTGTCCATGGCGTGCTGCACCTTGTCGATGTTCTCCGGCTCGACGTAGATGCGCAGCGCCACTTCGCGGTTGCTCATGGTGGTGAAGCTGTCCTCGACGCACCAGAGGTCACCGGCGACCAGGGCGAACAGGTAGGCCGGTTTCTTGAACGGGTCTTGCCAGGTGGCCCAATGACGACCGCCCTCTTCCGAACCACTGGCAATCGGGTTGCCGTTGGACAGCAGCACCGGATAGGCATGCTGCTCGGCGCTGACCGTGGTGGTGAATTTGCTCATCACGTCCGGGCGGTCGAGGTAAAAGGTGATCTTGCGGAAGCCCTCGGCCTCGCACTGGGTGCAGAACATGCTGCCGGACTTGTACAGCCCCTCCAGCGCGGTGTTGCTCTCCGGGTGGATGCGCACGCTGCTGTCGACCACGAAGCGTTCCTGCGTCGGCTGCAGGGTCAGGTGGCTGTCGGTCAGCGTGTAGTCGCCCTCGCCCAGCTCGCGGTCGTCGAGCTTGAGCTCCAGCAGTTCAAGCTGCTGACCGTCGAGCACCAGTTTCGGCAGACCGGCACCGGCTTCAGGGTTGCGACGCATGACCAGTTGCGCGTGCACCAGGCTGTGATCCTCGAACAGCTCGAAGGTCAGGTGGGTCTCGTCGATCAGGTAGTCGGGAACCTGATAGTCCTTCAGATAAATGGTCTTGGATTGTTCGGTGCGCATGGTTCTTGGCCTCTCGTCTGCGGCGCCCCGGGCGCCGGTGGCAATCGGGTATCAGGCGGCGATCTCGTGGATGGCCAACTGATAGGCGGTGTACTTGCGGATATTGATCACGCCGGTGTCGAACATCAGGTACTGGCCCTTGATACCGAGCAGAGTACCTTCGGCCAGCGGCTGCTTGTCCAGGTTGAAGCTGCTGATCTTGGCCGGATAGACCTCGATGGGGTAGCGAATTTCCAGCACCTCGGCGGCGGACAGCGGCTGAATGGCTTGCAGACCGAAGCGCTGCTGCAGCTCGGTGATGCCCGTACCGCAGCTATCGAACAATTGCTCGCGAATCGCCAGCAGATCGACCGGCACGGCATCGCCCTTGAGCAGCGCGCGCCAGTTGGTCTTGTCCGCTACCTGGCTACGCAACAGGTCCTCGACGAAACCGGACTGCTGCCGCGTGGCCACGCGCAGGATGGGCAGCGCCTGGGTCGCACCCTGGTCGATCCAGCGTGTCGGCACCTGACTGGCGCGGGTGATGCCGACTTTCACGCCGCTGGAGTTGGCCAGATAGACGATGTGATCGGTCATGCAGAACTGCTCGCCCCAGCTCGGCTCGCGGCAAGTGCCTGCATCGTAATGACACTTCTCCGGGCTCATGATGCAGACGTCGCACTGCGCCAGCTTCTGCATGCAGGGGTAGCAATAACCCTGGCTGAAGCTGGTCTTGGTCTTGCGTCCGCAGTGCGTGCAATGGATGGCGCCGAGGTATTCCAGGCGCAGGTGCTTGCCCACCAGCGGGTTGACCGGCACCTCTTCATCGCCCAGGCGAAAGGCGTACTGCACCGGCGCATCCAGATGCGCCTTCATCTTGCTCAGCGAGCCACGTCCCAACTCGCTCATCAGTGCAGGGTATCCGAGGACTTGAACAACAGGTTGGGGACCGGCTCGGACTTGCTGCTGCATGCCTGCGGGCCCATGTAGCCGGTGCGTTCCTCTTCCGGCAGGTTCTGCATTTCCCAGGCGATCATCGCCTGCAGGCTCAGCTCTTTCTGTTCCTGAGTCAGCTTGCGGCCGTCCGGCCATTTGCCAATTTCCACGGCCAGCTTGAGGCTTTCGTAGATTTCCGGGGTGATGTTTTCAATCGCATCGAGAAAGGACGACATACAGGTCTCCAAATAAATCGTAGGGCCGGCCGGGCGGCGTTCCGCTTCAGCCCACCAAATGCATCAGCGTCTTGCCAGCATACCGCCAAGCAGCCCGGTCAGGCAGCCGATGAGCAGGCCACCCACATGTGCCGCATTGGCAATGGCGCCAATACCCAGCGTTTCGAAGATGCCGGTCATGCAGACCACCAGCCAGATCAACATCATCACCAGCACGCCAGGTGGCAGGCGATAAACCGGATTCGGCGCCAGGCGCTGGTAGATCCAGCAATGCCCGAGCAAGCCGTAGAGCACACCGGACAAGCCGCCAAACAGTGACGGCCCAGCCCACCAGTATTGAGCGAAATTGGAAGCGAAGCCGAACAGCAGCGTCAGCCCCAGGAGGCCGATGGCCCCTTGGCGAAACTCGATGCGCCGCCCCAGCTCCCAGTACCACAGGCTGTTCATCGCCAGGTGCAGCCAGCCGAAGTGGATCAGCATGGGCGTGATCAGGCGCCACCACTGGCCGCTATCGAGCGTGGCCTCAAGATAAGTCAGATAGATGCGCTCGCCGTCGATTCGAAAATCAACGAAGCTCAGCCAGCGGATTGCCGAGAAATTATCGCCCGCCCAGGTCACGGCGAAGACGATAAAGGTCGCCAGCAGCATCAAGCCCGTCACCGGGCTGCGCCGTAACTGGGCAACAAACCCCTCACGCACCGGCGCCGGCCTGGCCGGCAATTCGGCACCCGCGTCGCCCTGCGGATGGCGCACGTAAAGCTCGCGCACCTGCTCGGCAAGCGCCTCACCGGGCACCCAGAGCACCTGCTCACCGCCCTCTTCGGCTACCCGGTGCGGCACGTTCAAACGCTGCAGCAACCCCACAAAACCGCTCAGGTCGGTATCCAGCGGCAAGCGCAGCACTTCTACTGCCGTCATCGCGGCGCCTCCTGCGGGTCGACATCGACCCAGACGAATTTATCGGCATCCAGGCGCATTTCCTGGTCCAGACGATAAGCCACCAGGCGGCCACCGACCACGGCGCTGTAATCCAGGCAGGCCAGGTTGGGCCGAATCGGCGCCGGCTTGCCACGCCGCCAGTAGTGCCCAACGAACAGCAGCGGCTCGTGCGCGCCATAGCGCAGCAGTTCGTCCTTCTGCAGCTCGCTCAGTGGCGTCTGCGCCGCCAGCTCCGGCAGAGCATCAGGCTGGAAGACGATATCGCCATAGGTCTGCGGATTTTCTTCCCAGAACTTGGTACGGAAATAGGAACGGGTAAAGCCGTCACCACCGGTCAGGGTCAGGCCATGCGGCAGGCGCATGTCGGTGCCACGCAGCAGGCGGTCGAGCGCCATGTTGGCGAAACTGCCCGGTACGGCTGCGGCCTGGAGGAAATGCTCGTCGATGCAGCCATCGGGGAACTGTGCCTTGAGCGGCGCGATCAGCTCGGCGTCCCAGCAGGCATGTACGACACGGAAACGCCCCGCATCGATGAATAGCGGCATCTCGTAGAACCAGCGCAGGAATTCGCGCCACTCCTGCGGATGATCCTCGAACTGTGCCAATGTCTCGCGCATCAGGCGCTGGTGGCGCGGGCTGTGTTCGCGCACGTACTGGCGGCCACTACCCGGCGGCGCCGGCGTGCTCCAGCCCAGCGCGTTGAACTCATGGTTGCCCATGATGCACAGCGCCTGGCCGGCACGCACCATGTCATGCACCAGGTGCAGGGCTTCGCGAATACCGGGGCCACGGTCGACCAGATCACCGAGGAAGATCGCCATGCGCGTCGGATGGCGCCACACACCGCTCTGCTGGCTATAACCCAGGCGTTCGAGCAGACGTTCGAGGGTGCGCGCACAACCGTGGATATCACCGATCAGGTCATAGCCACGATGGGGGTCGAGGGACATTCAGTCCTGCCCTCCCAGGCGGCTGCCCCAACCCAGTTTGGTCCGGCAGACCTCATAGTAGTTGTGATCCAGCGGATGGATCAGGCGCAGCTTCTGCGCCTTCTTGGCCACATGCAGGGTATCGCCCGGGGCACAGGTGAAATGGTTCTGGCCGTCGCAGGACACCTGCGGATAGATGGTCATATCCGGCGACACCACCACCTTCAGCTCGCTGTTGCCGTCGACCACAATGGGCCGGCTGGACAGCGTATGCGGGTACATCGGCACCACGACGATGGCATCGAGCTTGGGATGCATGATCGGCCCGCCAGCGGACAGCGCGTAAGCGGTAGACCCCGTGGGCGTGGCGACGATCAGGCCGTCGGCCTTCTGGCTGCAGACGAACTGGCCATCGATGTACAGCTCGAACTCGATCATCCGCGTCGACTTGCCGGGGTGCAGCACCACGTCATTGAGCGCATCGCCCTGGCCGATGGCTTCGCCCTGGCGGCGAACTTCGGCCTCGAGCAGGAAGCGGTTCTCGGTCAGGTACTGCCCTTCGAGCACCTGCGCCACTTTCAGCTCCAGCTCATCGGGGCGGATATCGGTGAGAAAGCCCAGGCTGCCACGGTTGATCCCCAGCACCGGAACCTTGTGTCGCGCCAGGGCACGTGCCGCGCCGAGCATGCTGCCGTCACCGCCGACGACGATCACCAGGTCGCAGACTTCACCCAGCATCTTGCGCGAGGAGGTCTGCAGGCCGTGGCCGGGCAATACATCGGCGATGGTGTCCTCGAGAATCACATGCAGGTGGCGGTCGAGCAGAAAGCGCTTGAGCCGCCGCACGGTCTCCAGCACCCGCGTACTGCCCAGGCGCCCGATGATGCCAACATTGCGAAATTGCTCCATGGGACTCCCGCCAGACAGATAAGAAACGATGAGGGATTATCGGCCAAAGCTCTGGCCGGCAGCAAACCGCCTCTGTTACTGCGCTATGCTCGGGGCCATGAGCAATCCCGAACTGTTGCATGACCTGCTGCTCGAGCTGCGCACCCCGGCGGTGCGCGATCTGGCCTGGGCACTGCTCTCGCCCGCCTTGCTGGCCAAGACCACATCGGCCCAGCGTCATCCGCTGCAAGCCAGTTGCTGGATGCAGCAACCGCCACAACTGGCCGACTGGCTTGCACAACAGGACAAGGATGCCGGCCCCCTGCACGCCTGGCTGACGGCAAAACCGCTGCGCCGTCTCGGTCTCTATTACGAGCGCCTGTGGCAATACGCTCTGCACGCTGCACCAGACATAGACGTGGTCGCTGCCAATCTGCCGATTCGCCAGAACGGTCAGACCCTGGGCGAACTGGATCTGTTGTTGCGCGATGACGAAGGCGAGCACCACCTGGAGCTGGCGGTGAAGTTCTACCTGGGCACGGGGGGCGGCGACGCCGCTGACTGGCTGGGGCCGGGCAGCCAGGACCGGCTCGATCTGAAACTGAGCCACCTCGCGCAGCACCAGTTACCCCTGTCTTCGCGCAGCGAGGCACGGGGAGCGCTGAACGCCCTGCAACTGGACGAAACTCGATCCGCCTTCTGGCTCGGCGGCTACCTGTTCTATCCCTGGCCCGACGACTGCACACCGCCGCGAGGCGCCAACCGCGAACACTGCCGGGGGCGCTGGCTGCACCGGCGCGACTGGAATGACTTCGCCGCAACGACGCCTGGCGCGCACTGGCAGCCGCTGCCGAGACTCGCCTGGCTGGCACCGGCACGGCTAAGTGCCGATGAACGCGGGTCGGTTGAAATGCTCCAGCAATGGCTGAACACGCTGCGCCCGGAGGCTCAGGCGCAGCTACTGGTACGCCTGGAGGAGGATCACGCCGGGGATTGGCGAGAGGTCGAGCGGATCTTTCTGGTCAATGACCAATGGCCGATGCACTCGTAGCCCGGATGCAATCCGGGACGCATGCGCCTGTAACCCCCGGATTTCATCCGGGCTACGCTTGCCCCAGAGCCTGCGCCGATCAACGGCTACGTTCGGTACGCCCACCGGAACGGGCCAGATAGCCGGCACCGCTCTCACAGAGCAGCGCATCGCGTTGCACCGCCGGCAGGGCCTCCAGACCACCACGCAGGGCGTAAACGCTGTAGCCCAGTTGCGAGAGCAGAAACACCGCACTGCTGCTGCGCGTGCCGCTGTCGCAGTAACACAGATAGGTCCGCGAGCGATCCAGCAGGCGCGCCTTGAGGCGTAACAACTGCAACGGCATATGCAGCGCCTGCAGCGCATGCGCCTGCTCGTATTCTTCCTGCAGCCGTACATCCAGCCATTGCGCGCCCTGCGTCAGCAACCTGGCTGCTTCGCCCAGCGATACTTCGGCCACCACCGGCGCCTTGAGCAGGGCGAAGAAATCCTGGCGATCAAGCCGCAGCACGCTGCCAGCCTCGACCATGGTTACCGTGGCATTGCGCGGCCGGTCGGCCAGCAGCGCTTCTTCACCGAAGCAGGCGCCGACTTCCAGCTCGGCCAGCACCTGACGGTCGCTGCCGGCACTGCGAATCACCTCGGCGCGGCCACTTTCCAAGAAATAACAACAATCGCCAGAGGCACCCTCTTCGATAATCTGGCTGCCGGCCGCCAGTTCGACCTTGTGCAGCCGGCCCAGCATGCTCTGCACGTTGGCCGGCGGCACCTTGGCGAACAACGGATTCTCCAGCAGGCGCTCCAGCCACTCGATATCGGCGCCGCCCTGTTGCAGTGCCAGCAACAGATCCTGATGCGCCAGGCGCCAGGTCAGCAGGCGGTCGAGCGTGGCACTGTCGATGATCAGCACGCTGACATCGGTGAGGGCACGGGCATCATGCAAACGCGGCAAACCGGGCGACAACGGGTGACAACTGATCTCACTGCCGGCCTGCACCCTTTGCGTACGCCCGTTGGCATCCTGCAACTGCAGCTCGCCGGCCAGCAGGTAGCAGGTCAGCCGCGCCTGGTCGCCCTGGCGAAACAGCAACTGCCCGGCCAACAGCGGTTGTGGCACCAGCTGGCTACGCAACTCGCGCCACTGCTGCTCGGAAAGCGCGTTGAGCGGCGTCAGGCTGCGCAGTTGTTCCGGGGTTAGGGGTTCGCTCATGAGGGTTCCAGGCTCCGCTGGTCAAACCTGAGTGTAGTCGGCATCTGCGCCCATCAGCGCCCGCCGCCCTTGCAAGCCGCCAGTATGAATGAAGATCAGCCGGCTGCCGCGTGCCAGTTGCGCACTTTCGCAGAAATCACGCAGCGCCATCAGCGCCTTGCCGGTATATACAGGGTCCAGTGGTACAGCGCTGGCCTGCTCGGTGTCATGGATGAACTGACGCAAGGGCGCGTCGAGCCGCGCAAAACCGCCACGCGCCGCTTCGATCAACTGGTAACGCCGCCCTGCCACCCCGGCCTCATCGAGCAGCGTGGCGACCTGACTGGCGACACCGTGGCTGCCCGGCACGGCCATGGCGCCGAACAACATGCGCCGTTGCTCGGCCAGGGCCACGCCGGCCAACGTCGTGCCCGTGCCGGCCGCCAGCCACCAGGCATCGAAATCCGGCCAGCCGATATTGGCCAATTGCGCTTCAGCCATCGCCACCAGAGCGCTGCAGCCCTGAGCCCCCATCAGCCCCAGACCACCCTCGCCGACCACCTGGAAATTCGGGTAACGCGCCAGCCAGGGCATCCAGAAATCCGCCTGATGACGCGCACGATAACCGCCATAACCCAACCAGTGCAGGTGCATGCCCATGCGCTGCAGATCATCGATAGTCGGAGTCTGCTGTGGCTCACCGCGCAACAGTCCAACGCAGGCGAAGCCGAAACGCTGGCCCGCCGCCGCCAGGGCATGCAGGTGATTGGAATGCGCACCGCCCAGGCTGATCACGCCCGGTGCGCCAGCAGCCATGGCCTGCTGAAGATGGGGTTCGAGCTTGAACCATTTGTTGCCGGACAGCAGCGGATCGACAAGATCGAGCCGCAGGCAGGCGAGCTCGACACCCGCGGCCTCGAGCCAGGGCAGACTCACGCGCTGCAGCGGCGCCGTCGGGCGCCAGTGGGGAATGCGTAACGCCAACGTCAGCTGACAGTACGCAGGCGGCTACTGGCCTTGTGCCGCGCGCAGCAGTTGGACTCACCCAGACTGAAGCGACTGGGCGTATCGACGCGATCGATGGGAATGGCGCAGCGCTCGCCACTGGGCAGGGTCGCGTCACAGCTGGGCTGCTGATAGTGCGCCAGCCAATGGCGATACTGCTCTTCGGATACGAAGCATTTGCTGGCGGCGTAGGCCATGGGATTGTCCTGATAACGGGCGATATCCTGCAAGGCAATGGTCAGGTGCCCGGCGCCGGGATGGTACACCACGAATACGATGCCCAACTTGGCCAGGCGTTCGAGTATCTGTTCGCTGCCCTGGCTGGCAAAGGCGTCGCGCTCTCGCTTGAGGCGCTCGATGTCGGCCTGCAACTGGGCATCGAGTTCATTGCGATAGGCCAGCTCGACGTCACGCACGGCGATCTGCTCCTTGTACTGCGCCACGGCTGCCGCGACTTTCGCCCGCATTTCGTGATCGAACTGCTCGCGCAGGATATCGCCCTCGGTACGGCCATGACGCTCGAGGGCGCGCAACTGCTGCGTCATCTCCTCACGGCTGCTCTGGAAGCTTTCCGCCTGCGCCGCCAGTTGCGCCTTGAGGCTGGCGTTGAGTTCTTCCTGTTGCCGCAGCGCCTGATGCAGCCCATGAATCTGCGCCTGCAGATGCTTGTTCTGCTCTTCACTGGCCAGCTTGAGCTTGGCCAGGTCCTCTTCGTGCTGCTGGGTCAGGCTGGTGATGCGCAGACGCTGCTGCTGAATCAGTTGTGCGGTCTTGGCGCGGTGCTCCTGGTCCATTTTCTGCGCCAACTGATCGGCCACTTCCTTGGCCGGATCCGGTGCATACCATTTGTCTTCGGAGGCCACCTGCAAGCGCTCGGCGACCACCACCTGGGCACTGTCGTCCTCGATCAGCAAGCCGAGCTGGTTGCGCTTGACCGCATCACGCAGCAAGACCAGATCGTTTTGTCCCGGTGCCAGACTGGGGTCCCACAGGTGCATCTGGTGCCAGGAAACCGGACACTGACTGCGACAGGCCAGACGAATCGGCCCAGCGCCGAGATCCGGGCCACGTCCGGCACGCTCGGCCAGGTGCTGCAGAGGGATGTTCCAGCCCTTGTCCGGGCGGCCATCCTCATCGAAATCCAGAAAGAAGAACACCGCCGCCCTGACCAGCAGACGCGGGTTGATCACCACGAACACCGCGCGCATCTGTTCGTCAGCGAACTCCGGCATGTTCACCACGCCATCGAGCAGGGCCTCGAACTCGGGGAACATCATCTGTTTGCAGATACCGCGTTCACTGAAGAACAGCACGGCTTCCACCATCTGCGGCTTGTTCTGCATGCTCATTGAAGACCCTCTGGACCAACCGGGGAATATACGCGCACGGCGTCGGCTACCAGAGCGGCGGCCGCTCCGGCACACAATCTTCCCTGACAGGTCAGCCAAGTCTAGGGGAAAACCGCCCCCCGGCAATGTGACTGGGTTGGCACTGGGCCTGTGCACCGACGCGGAAAGACAGGCGCTGGCGCGAAAATGTGACGAGAGCGGAAACTAACGAAGCGTTGATCGGCCAACAATCGCCGCAAACGTTTTGTCTGCCGGCGGGACGGTGGTGCCGCACCTCGCCAGCGCGGTCTGGCCGTCAAACACCATGTGCAGCCGGCAAATCAGCCCCTGGCAGCGGCGAGCGAGGGGGCCAGGCGCTGCGCCATTTCGGCACCCAGCGCCTGCAGGCCACTCATTGGCCGCACCATGACCTCGAACTCGAGGATGCGCCCCGACTCGTCAAAGCAAATCAGGTCGATGCCCTTCAACTCGCGTCCAGCGACCTTCGCGGAAAACTCCAGTACCACACTGAGGCCGTCGGCACTGACCAACTCGCGGTGATAGGTGAAATCCTCGAAGACCTTGATCACGGTATTGAGAATCAGATTGACCGCCTGCGCCCCCGGATATGGGCTGTGCGCCATGGGCGAGCGAAACACCGCCTGCGGGTGCAGCAGCTCGGGCAGAGCGCTCAGATCCCTGGCGGCAACGAACTGGTGTCAGCGCGCGAGGCTGGCTGCAACGAGCGGATGCAACTGGGCATCGAGCGACATCGATTTCTCCTTTTTCAGGCCTGAAAGCAAACGCCCCGCTCAAGGCGGGGCGTCGGTTCGATCAGAGCCCGGCGGCCAGGCGCGAACCCTGATCGATTGCGCGCTTGGCGTCGAGTTCGGCAGCAACATCCGCACCACCGACCAGGTGTACGCGCTGGCCGGCACTCTCCAGGCCTTGCTGCAACTCGCGCAGCGGATCCTGACCGGCGCAGACGATCACGGTATCGACTGGCAGCACCTGCTGCTCGCCACCAGCAATGCGGATATGCAGGCCGGCATCGTCGATCTGCACGTACTCGACGCTGTTGAGCATCTGCACGTTCTTGTTCTTCAGGCCGGTGCGGTGAATCCAGCCGGTGGTCTTGCCCAGGCCATCGCCGACCTTGGACTTCTTGCGCTGCAGCAGGAACACCTGACGCGCCGCCGGATGCGGATGCGCCTCGATCCCTGCCACGCCACCACGCGCTTCAAGCGCGGTATCGATGCCCCACTCTTTCCAGAAATCGTCACGGTCAAGGCTGGTGGCCTTGCCCTGGTGCGTGATGAATTCGGACACGTCGAAACCGATACCGCCGGCCCCGATGACAGCGACCTTCTGCCCGACCGGCTTGCGCTCGAGAATCGCGTCCAGGTAGCTGATCACCTTGGCATGCTCGATACCCGGAATATCCGGCGTACGCGGGGCAATACCGGTAGCCAGGATGATTTCGTCGAAGCCTCCGTTGAGCAGATCGTCCACCGACACACGGGTGTTCAAGCGCACGTCGACGCCGGTGGTTTCCAGCTTGCGCTTGAAGTAGCGCAGGGTCTCGAAGAACTCTTCCTTGCCCGGTATACGCTTGGCCACGTTGAACTGGCCACCGATCTCGCCAGCCGCGTCGAACAGGGTCACGCTGTGGCCGCGCTCGGCGGCGACGGTGGAAGCGGCCAGGCCAGCCGGGCCGGCACCGACCACGGCGATCTTCTTCACCGCGGTGGTGGGGATGTAGTTCAGCTCGGTCTCATGGCAGGCGCGCGGGTTGACCAGGCAACTGGTCAACTTGCCGCCGAAGGTGTGATCCAGACAGGCCTGGTTACAACCGATGCAGGTGTTGATCTCATCGCTGCGGCCTTCGGCGGCCTTGTTGACGAAGTCCGGGTCGGCAAGGAACGGGCGCGCCATCGACACCATGTCGGCATCGCCCTCGGCCAGCACCTGCTCGGCGACTTCCGGGGTGTTGATGCGGTTGGTGGTGATCAGCGGAATCGACACCTCGCCCTTGAGCTTGGCGGTGACCTTGGTGAAAGCCGCACGCGGCACCTTGGTGGCGATGGTCGGGATGCGCGCCTCGTGCCAGCCGATACCGGTATTGATCAGGGTGGCGCCGGCCTGCTCGATGGCCTTGGCCAGCAGCACGATCTCGTCCCAGGTGCTGCCACCCTCGACCAGATCGAGCATCGACAGGCGGTAGATGATGATGAAGTTCGGCCCGACCGCCTCGCGCACGCGGCGGACGATCTCCACCGGCAGGCGCATGCGGTTCTCGTAGCTGCCGCCCCAGCGGTCGGTACGGTGGTTGGTGTGGGCAACCAGGAACTGGTTGATGAAATAACCTTCCGAGCCCATTACCTCGACGCCGTCATAACCGGCCTGTTGGGCCAGCGCAGCGCAATTGACGAAATCAGCGATCTGCTTCTCGATGCCCTCCTCGTCCAGCTCACGTGGCTTGAACGGATTGATTGGTGCCTGGATGGCGCTCGGCGCAACGGATTTGGGGCTGTAGGCATAACGCCCGGCATGCAGGATTTGCATGCAGATCTTGCCGCCGGCCTCATGCACAGCTTGGGTGACGACCTTGTGCTTCTCGGCCTCTTCCACCGTGCTCAGCTTGGCCGCGCCGGAATACACGCCGCCCTCCTCGTTCGGGCCGATGCCACCGGTGACCATCAGGCCGACACCGCCACGGGCGCGCTCGGCGAAATAGGCCGCCATGCGCTCGAAGCCGCCCGGCTTCTCTTCCAGACCAGTGTGCATGGAGCCCATCAGTGTACGGTTGCTCAGCGTGGTGAAGCCGAGGTCGAGCGGGGCCAGCAGGTGCGGGTAACGAGCAGTCATGGAATTCTCCACATCGCGGTGCAGTTCACGGATTGCCGCGGTCTCATGGGCACGCGGTCGGTTATGGAGCCAGACGATAAAGAGACTGCCAACCATGCTCAATGATCAAAACTAACAAGATAATGATCAAAAGTAGCAATTCACCTTGGCAGCACGGCTCGACCGACCTAACCTGCACCGCAACGAAGCCGAACATCCCGAAATGCGCCTACTGATCACCCTTCTGCTCGCGTTCGCACTGCTGGCCGGCCTTGGCAGCTACGCCCAGTGGATCGAGCAGCGCCCCAGCAGCCATTACCTGTCCGACCTGCGCAGCCAGGTCGCGCTCGATATCGGCGAGCCCGGCACACGCGGCAACCTGCTGGGCATCCAGCCGGAACTGTTCGCCGCCGACTACCAGAGCCTCGCGCGCCTGCGCCTGAAGCTGGCCGCCTACCTGGATCACGCCCGCGAGCAGGGCATGCTCAACGAACGTACCGTCGTCGTGCTGCCCGAACATATCGGCACCTGGCTGCTCGCCGTCGGCGAGAAGGAAGAGCTCTACCACGCCGCCGAGCGCCGTCAGGCCATGCACTGGCTGGCGGCGAGTAATCCACTGGACTTTCTCGGCGCACTGCTCAGTGCTGGAAGCGACGCGCGCCTGGACGACGCCATGTTGCGTACCAAGGCCAAGGCCATGGCGCGCGACTATCAGCAGCTGTTTGGCGATCTGGCCCGCGATTACCAGATCACCCTGGTTGCAGGCTCGATCGTTCTGCCCGAGCCTCGTATAGAACGGGGTCGCCTCGAAGTCGGTCGCGGGCCGCTGTACAACGTCAGCCTGGTATTCGATCAGGCCGGTAACCCGCTCGGCCAGCCACAACGCCACGCCTTCAGTGCAGACGCGCTGACGACCGAAACAACCGGCGCCGTGCAAGTGTTGGAGACCCCGGCCGGCCGCCTCGGCGTGCTACTCGGCGGTGACATGCAGCAGTTGCGCCAGGCAACGACGGCTGGCGACGAAACCATCGAGCTCTTGGCAATGCCCAGCGATCTGGACAGCCAGGCGGACGACGCCGAGTTTGGTGATCAACTGCAGACCCATGGCATTCGCGCCGGGCTGAAAGTCCATCTGCGCGGTCGATTGTGGGAGCGTAGCGGTCAGTCCCAGGCGCTCGCCTTCGATGCCGGACGCAGCGAACGAGGCGCCAGCGAGCGCGGCGCGCAACTGATCAATCTATGGCTATAAAAGCATCACGCGTTCGCCTCGGCGATCTCTCCGTCGGCTTCACCCAGGCGCTGGCCGACGCACTGCGCGAACAGGGTCAGCCCCCCGAACCCCTGCTCGAGCAGTTCGGTCTGGATGCCGCACGCCTGAACGAGCCGCGCGCACGCCTGTCGATCCCGCGCTTCATGCGCCTTGGCCATAGCGCCATTGCCCTGTGCGACAACCCCGCCCTGGGCCTGGAGATGGGCCGTCACAGCCGCCTCAGCCAGGTTGGCCTGGCCGGCATCTGCGCCGCGCAGGCGCCTGATCTGCGCGAAGCGGCACGCACCCTGACCCGCTTCGAGCCGTTGTACGCCGCCAACTATCGCGGCCGTTCGGGCTTCAGCGAGGATGCGCGCGGCGCCTGGCTGCATTTCTATTCCATCAGCCCCTACAACGCCTACAACCGTTTCGTGGTGGACTCGGTGCTGGCCGGCTGGCAGACCAACCTGAGCCAGGTGGTCGACCGATCCATCATCGCGGAAAAGGTCGAGATCGAATTTCCTGCACCGGACTACGGCGAACGCTACGAAGCGCTGTTCGGCTGCCCCGTCGAGTTCAGCGCTGGCGCCAATCGCCTGCGCCTGAGCAGCGAAACCCTGGCCCTGCGCAATCCACAGCATTGCCCTGGCACCTGGCGGCACCTGCTGGAGCTGTGTGAACGAGAGCTCGATCAACTGACCCGCACGCGCAGCCTGCGCGAACAGGTCATCCAGCTACTCGGCCCACTGTTGCACGGCCACGAGCCGGATCTGCAGGAAGTGGCGCGCAGCCTGCATCTGCCGGGCTGGACGCTGCGGCGCAAGCTGGCCGAGGAAGGCACGCAATTTCGCACCATCCTCAACGACACCCGCCGCGACCTGGCCACGGCCTATATCCGCGATACCGAACTGGCCTTTGGCGAGATCGCCTACCTGCTCGGCTTCGCCTCGGCCGAAGCCTTCCAGCGCGCCTTCAAGCGCTGGCTCGGGCAGACGCCGGGCGATTACCGCCGCACACAGCGCAGGGCCAGCGGCGCAGCTCAGAGTTCGGTGGCGTCGTCGTCCACATCGGGCATGTCCTGACTGAGGACGTCGCGCTCGAGCAGTTCTTCCTGATAGTCATCCATCGGGCATTCTCCTGGGGCATTTCATCTTTCGTCAGCAAGCTACGTTGCCAGTGTGAAGACAAGATGACGAAAAGCCGCAGGGCGATTGATTACCTCGGATCACAGGCAATAAAAAACCCGTCGATCGTGCGATCGACGGGTTTCGTATATGGCGCAGCGGACGGGACTCGAACCCGCGACCCCCGGCGTGACAGGCCGGTATTCTAACCGACTGAACTACCGCTGCGTGTCGGTTGGACTTGCGTCCAAAGAACTCTTGAAACTCTGTTGCATCTGATGGCGCCCTTGCGGGCTTTGCCATCTCAAATCGACAAGGTGCCGATCTGGGAAATAATGGCGCAGCGGACGGGACTCGAACCCGCGACCCCCGGCGTGACAGGCCGGTATTCTAACCGACTGAACTACCGCTGCGCGTCGGTGGACTTTCGTCCTTCTCTCTAAGGCTATGGTGGGTGATGACGGGATCGAACCGCCGACCCTCTGCTTGTAAGGCAGATGCTCTCCCGGCTGAGCTAATCACCCATGTGCCTTAGCGAGGCGCGCACTTTATGCAGGCGGCGATGCTAAGTCAACACCCTGCTTGAATTTTTTCTGAAAAAGGCGGGGTCACCGCCTGATGCCTGGCAGTTACACGTCGCCGCTGCGAATGCGTAGGAGCGGCGCCCCGCCGCGAACCGGGGCGATGCGCCATTGAAAAGCTTCGCCCCGGGGCGGGGCTCCTACGAAAGGCCGGTTTGGCAACCTAGGGTCATCGCCCAGCTCATTCCATCTCGCCGCACAGCTCGGCCGCTCTCAATAGCGCCGCTGTCAGGCTGTGGCGCTCCCAGTCGGCCAGCGCAGCGAAACGCTGGTTGAATTCCGGTGGCATCAACGAAGGTGCTTGCTGGATCAGTTCACGGCCCGCATCGCTGATCAACAGCCACTGGCGCCGGCGATCCTGATCATCGCGCTGGCGCTGCAACAGGCCACGCTCTTCCAGGCGATCGAGCATGCCGGACAGCGTCGCCGCCGTCAGGCTGACGCGGCTGCTGAGCACGCTGGCGGTCAGGCGCGCTTCACTGGCCAGCACCTGCAAGATCATCAACTGCATGGGTGTCAGCCCACCGAAGCGGCCCAGGCGCTTGGCGTGCACCTCCCCCGCCTGCTGCAAGCGCCGCAGCGCCTGAAACAGGGGCATCTCGAAGGCCATGACCGATGACAAATCTATTTCAACAGGAACTTTTTTATCACTCATAATCACCAATTCATAACAACCAAAACTTTGACATGAAAGCATTATTTTGTTTTGGTGTAAAAGGCTCGACCACGAGCCACTCCCCAACGGCAACACCGGTAAGGAACTATGTGCGGAATAGCTGGAGAACTTCGTTTTGATCGACGCCCCGCGGACCTGGCGGCAGTCGAACGCATCACCCACCACCTGGCCCCTCGCGGACCCGACGCCCATGGCTTTCATAGTCAGGGTCCCATCGCCCTAGGCCATCGCCGGCTGAAGATCATGGATCTGGCCGAAGCCTCGGGCCAGCCGATGATCGACAGCGATCTCGGCCTGTCCATGGTGTTCAACGGCGCCATCTATAACTACCCCGAGCTGCGTGCCGAGCTGGAAGCGCTGGGCTATCGCTTCTTCTCCGGCGGTGACACCGAAGTGCTGCTCAAGGGCTATCACGCCTGGGGCGAAAAGCTGCTGCCCAAGCTCAATGGCATGTTCGCTTTCGCCGTCTGGGAACGTGACAAGCAAAGCCTGTTCATCGCCCGCGACCGCCTCGGCGTCAAACCGCTGTATCTGTCCCGTACTGGCGAGCGCCTGCGCTTCGCCTCGTCGCTGCCAGCCCTGCTGCAGGGTGGCGACATCGCCAAGACGCTGGATGCCGTCGCCCTCAACCACTATTTGAACTTCCATGCCGTGGTACCCGCGCCGCGCACCATCCTGGCGGGCGTGGAGAAACTGCCGCCAGCCACCTGGATGCGTGTCGATGCCGACGGCAAGGTTGAGCAGCACACCTGGTGGACGCTGCAGTTCGGCCCGCAAGGCGAGGAAGTGAACTTCGGCTTTGAAGAATGGCGCGACCGCACACTGCAAACCATGCGCGAAGCGGTGGAGATTCGTCAGCGTGCCGCCGTGGATGTCGGCGTGCTGCTCTCCGGCGGCGTCGATTCGAGCATGCTGGTCGGCCTGCTGCGCGAAGCCGGGGTGGACAACCTGCTGACCTTCTCCATCGGTTTTCAGGATGCCGGTGGCGAGCGCGGCGACGAGTTCCAGTATTCGGATCTGATCGCCCAGCGCTTTGCCACCCAGCATCATCAGCTGCGCATCGGCGAGCACGAGATTCTCGAGCAGCTGCCGCAGGCCTTCCGCGCCATGAGCGAGCCGATGGTCAGCCACGACTGTATCGCCTTCTACCTGCTCTCGCGGGAAGTCGCCAAGCACTGCAAGGTGGTGCAGAGCGGCCAGGGCGCCGACGAGCTGTTTGCCGGTTACCACTGGTACCCACAGGTCGATGGCGCCAAAGATGCCTTCGCCGCCTACCGCGCGGCTTTCTTCGACCGTGAGCACGACGAATACGCGGCCTGCGTGCAGCCTGCCTGGCTGACCGGCGACATGGCCGGCGAGTTCGTCCGCGAGCATTTCGCCATGCCTGGCGCAGACGCCGCGGTGGACAAGGCGCTGCGCCTGGACAGCACGGTGATGCTGGTCGATGACCCGGTCAAGCGCGTGGACAACATGACCATGGCCTGGGGTCTGGAGGCGCGCACGCCGTTTCTCGACTACCGCGTGGCCGAGCTGTCGGCGCGCATTCCCGCGCAGTTCAAGCTGCCGGAAGGCGGCAAGTACGTGCTCAAGGAAGCCGCGCGCAAGGTCATCCCCAGCGAGGTGATCGACCGACCCAAAGGCTACTTCCCCGTGCCAGGGCTCAAGCATCTGGAGGGCGCCACCCTCGGCTGGGTGCGCGACCTGCTGCTCGACCCCAGCCAGGATCGCGGCCTGTTCAACCCGACCATGCTCGATCAGTTGCTGACCAACCCGCAGAGCCAGCTCACGCCGCTGCGCGGGTCCAAGCTGTGGCAGCTTGCGGCGCTCAACCTGTGGCTGAGCGAACAGGGTCTGTAACTCAAATGGAGCGGCCATTTGGCCGCTCCTGCGGGATCAATGGTCGTAGCCCGGTAAAGCCGGGATTTGCCGCGACTCAATGACGATCCGGCCAAGACCGGACGTAATGAACACGGACAGGGATTATTCCATGCGCTCCACTGCCTTCAACCAACGCCTGCTGCGAGGTCAGACACCATCCTACGAGCGTCTGCAGGCCCGCCTGGCCGAGGATCACAGCAGCCAACCCAGTCAGCCACAAGCCATTCATTGCGGCTGGGGTCGCCTGCTGATCGGCCATACCTACCCCGACGCCACTGTCCTGGCCGAATCCCTGCTGGACGAACAGCCCGGTGAACGTGACATCGCCCTGTACGTGGCGGCCCCGCACCAGGTGCTGGCGCATGCACCGCAGCAACTGTTTCTCGACCCCTCCGACACGCTGCGCCTGTGGTTCACCGACTACCGCCCGGCGCGCCGTAGCTTCCGTGGCTTTCGTATTCGCCGGGCGCAGAACGATGCCGACTGGCAGGCCATCAACTGCCTGTACCAGACCCGCGGCATGCTGCCGATCGACCCGGCCAAGCTCACACCTTACAACGAGGGCGGCCCGACCTACTGGCTGGCCGAGGACGAAGACAGCGGCGCGGTGATCGGCAGTGTCATGGGCCTTAACCACCAGCGCGCCTTCCGTGACCCGGAAAACGGCAGCAGCCTGTGGTGCCTGGCGGTCGACCCGCACTGCAGCCGACCCGGTGTCGGCGAGGTACTGGTGCGTCACCTAATCGAGCACGGCATGAGCCGTGGCCTGAGCTACCTCGACCTGTCGGTGCTGCACGACAACCAGCAGGCCAAGAAGCTCTACGCCAAGCTCGGCTTCCGCGAGTTGCAGACCTTCAGCCTCAAGCGCAAGAACGGCATCAACCAGCCGCTGTTCCTCGGCCCCGGCCCGCAGGCCGAGCTCAACCCCTATGCGCGCATCATCGTCGACGAGGCCCTGCGCCGCGGCATCGAAGTGCAGGTGGATGACGCCGAGGCCGGGCTGTTCACCCTCAGTCACGGCGGCCGACGCATCCGCTGCCGCGAATCGCTGTGCGACCTGACCAGCGCCGTGAGCATGACCCTGTGCCAGGACAAGCGCCTGACTCACCGTGCCCTGTCGCGCGCCGACCTCAGCGTGCCGGCCCAGCGCCTGGCCAGTAGCGCCGAAGACAATGCCACTTTTCTCGCCGAGCATGGCTCGGTCGTGGTCAAACCAGTCGATGGCGAGCAAGGCCAGGGCGTGGCTGTGGATCTGCGTACACCTGGCGAGGTGCAGGAAGCCATCGAACGCGCCCGCGTGTTCGATCAGCGCGTACTGCTGGAGAGTTATCACGAAGGTCACGACCTGCGCGTGCTGGTGATCGGCTACGAGGTGGTGGCCGCGGCCATCCGCCGCCCGGCCGAAATCATTGGCGATGGCCGCCACAGCATCGGCCAGCTGATCGATGCCCAGAGCCGTCGCCGCCAGGCCGCCACCGGTGGCGAAAGCCGCATCCCCAAGGACGCCGAAACCCTGCGCACCCTGCACGGCGCCGGCCTCGACTACGACAGCGTACTGCCTGCCGGGCAGCGTCTGGCCGTGCGCAAGACCGCCAACCTGCACACCGGCGGCACCCTGGAAGACGTCACCGCGATCCTCCACCCGACCCTGCGCGACGCCGCGATCAAGGCCGCACGCGCGTTGGAAATCCCGGTGGTCGGCCTCGACCTGCTGGTGCCTGCCGCCGATCAAGCCGAGTACGTATTCATCGAAGCCAACGAACGCGCCGGCCTGGCCAACCACGAACCGCAGCCAACCGCCGAACGCTTCGTCGACCTGCTCTTTCCGCTAAGCCAGGCGACCAGCTGATTTCAGCGGGCAACGAACCAGACAGCCCCAGGAGACTCCATGCAGCCACTCCCCGAACCCGACCTCGACTATATGCAGAAAGTGCTGCTGGAGATGCTTGCCATCCCCAGCCCCACCGGCTTTACCGACACCATCGTGCGCTACGTCGCAGAGCGTCTCGAAGAGTTGGAAATCCCCTTCGAGCTGACCCGCCGTGGCACCATCCGCGCCACCCTGCGTGGGCGCCAGAGCGAGTACGAACGTTTCGATCGCGCCGTATCCGTGCATCTCGACACCATTGGCGCCATCGTCCGCGAGATCAAGGACAACGGCCGCCTGGGCCTGGCGCCGGTGGGTTGCTGGTCGAGCCGCTTCGCCGAGGGCAGCCGCGTCAGCCTGTTCACCGACAACGGCGTGATTCGCGGCAGCGTGCTACCACTGCTGGCCTCGGGGCACGCCTTCAACACCGCTGTCGACAGCATGCCGGTGAGCTGGGATCACGTCGAACTGCGCCTGGACGCCTACTGCGCCACGCGCGCCGACTGCGACACGCTGGGTATTGCGGTAGGAGACTTCGTCGCCTTCGACCCGTTGCCGGAGTTCTCCGAAAGCGGCCATATCAGCGCCCGTCACCTCGATGACAAGGCCGGCGCTGCGGCGCTGCTGGCCTCGCTCAAGGCCATTCGCGATCAAGGCCTGCAACCGATGATCGACTGCCATCCGCTATTCACCATCACCGAGGAGGTGGGTTCCGGCGCCGCCGCCGCCCTGCCCTGGGACGTCAGCGAGTTCGTCGGCATTGATATCGCCCCGGTCGCACCAGGCCAGCAGTCCAGCGAGCACGCCGTCAGCGTGGCCATGCAGGATTCCGGCGGCCCCTACGACTATCACCTGTCGCGCCAGTTGCTGCGCCTGGCAGCTGAATATGAGGTACCGGTTCGCCGCGACCTGTTCCGTTACTACCACAGCGACGCACAGTCAGCAGTCACCGCCGGCCATGACATCCGCACCGCGCTGTTGGCCTTCGGCTGCGACGCCACCCATGGCTACGAGCGTACCCATATCGACAGCCTCAAGGCCCTCAGCCGCCTGCTCACTGCCTACATGATGAGCCCGCCGGTGTTCGCCAGCGATGCGCAACCGGCACAGGGTTCGCTGGAGCGCTTCAGCCACCAGCTGGAGCATGACGCTCAGATGGAAAGCGATACCCGTGTACCACCAGTGGATAGCCTGCTCGGGCAACGCGAACAGGATGCTTGAAGGCCATCGGCCATAAAGGCAAAGTGACACACAGGACAGGGGGGGAACACAGGTTCCCCCCCTGACGTGTTCTGCCCCTTGCGGCAGCCACCCGGCACGCTAAAAGCCGCCCACGCGCAGGGTCACCAGAGGTTCACGGATGCCTCGTTTCTGTCTGGCTTTTCTGCTTTTCTGCCTGATCGGCCAAGCTGGGCATTACAGCCCGTGGTGCTGGACAGTCAGGAGCAGCGCCTGTCGCTGACACCCTACCTGGGCAAGCTGGAACATCCTCGCCAGCCTGACCGTTTCGCTGGTGTCGCTGATCCTCCTGCTGACCGGTCTTTACGTCTGGCGCCAAGGCGGCGGACTGTCTGCCGAGCAAATTCATGTGCTGGTGGTAAGAGATCGCAGTTGTAAGCAGGCAAACTTCAAGTTGGAAAAGCTGGATGCACAGCACTTAGGGGCGGGGCTACGCCCGCTGATAGACGCGGGTGCGATTCTCTGTACGG
>NZ_VRYE01000096.1 GCF_008041835.1 Ectopseudomonas mendocina | reverse complement strand
ACGCACCCGTGGCATAGCCGTAGATCAGCAACGACAGCAACATAGCCGGATGGTAGGCAGCGCTGCCACGGCCCGCATAGACGCTCTCCAGCTTCGACAGATCCAGGCCCTCTACGACCTCCACCACGTAGCGCGCCAAATGTGACTCGGGCAGCCAGTCCTGCACCGACGGCGGGAGCAAGTAGTCGATTTCGCGGTTTATCGGTCGAAAGCGGCTCATACAGTCAGGTTCCAGGAGCGATGCGCAATTCTACCGGCGAGGGGAAAAGTCCGACAGGCTGCTAGGGGAACAGCCCGATGAAAAAACTGACCAGCGCCGCCGGTGCTCCCGTCGTCGACAACAACAACACCCAGACCGCCGGCCCACGCGGTCCGGCCCTGCTGCAGGACGTGTGGTTCCTGGAAAAGCTCGCCCACTTCGACCGCGAGGTGATCCCCGAGCGGCGCATGCACGCCAAGGGTTCGGGCGCCTACGGTACCTTCACCGTCACCCATGACATCACCCGCTACACCCGCGCCGCGCTGTTCGCCGAGGTGGGCAAGCAGACCGACATCTTCGTGCGCTTCTCCACGGTGGCCGGTGAACGCGGCGCGGCGGACGCCGAGCGGGACATCCGCGGCTTCGCCGTGAAGTTCTACACCGAGCAGGGCAACTGGGACCTGGTGGGCAACAACACGCCGGTGTTCTTCCTGCGCGACCCGCTGAAGTTCCCCGACCTCAACCACGCGGTGAAGCGCGATCCGCGTACCGGCATGCGCAGCGCACAGAACAACTGGGACTTCTGGACCGGCCTGCCGGAAGCGCTGCACCAGGTCACCATCGTCATGAGCGACCGCGGCATCCCCGACGGCTACCGGCACATGCACGGCTTCGGCAGCCACACCTTCAGTTTCATTAACGCCGCCAACGAACGGCACTGGGTGAAGTTCACCTGGAAGACCCAACAGGGCATCCGCAACCTCAGCGATGCCGAGGCCGCAGAGCTGGTGGGTGGTGATCGCGAGAGCAGCCAGCGCGACCTCTTCGAGCACATCGAGCGGGGCGACTTCCCGCGCTGGACCTTCTACGTCCAGCTGATGCCGGAGCGGGATGCGGCCAGCTACGGCATCAACCCCTTCGACCTGACCAAGGTGTGGCCGCACCAGGACTATCCGCTGCTGGAAGTGGGGGTGCTGGAACTCAACCGCACCCCGGAGAACGTCTTCGCCGAGGTCGAACAGGCGGCGTTCAACCCGGCCCACGTGGTGCCCGGCATCGGTTTCTCCCCGGACAAGATGCTCCAGGGCCGGCTGTTCTCCTACGGCGACGCGCAACGCTACCGGCTGGGGGTGAACCACACCCATATCCCGGTCAACGCGCCGCGCTGCCCGTTCCACAGCTACCACCGCGACGGCCAGATGCGCGTCGACGGCAACCAGGGCGCACGCCTGGCCTATGAACCCAACAGCTACGGGGAGTGGGCCGAACAGCCCGAGTACGCCGAGCCGCCGCTCAGCCTGGAAGGCGCCGCCGACCACTGGAACCACCGGGTCGACGAGGACTACTACTCCCAGCCCGGCGCACTGTTCCGCCTGATGACGCCCGCACAGCGACAAGCCTTGTTCGACAACACGGCACGGGCCATCAGCGGTGCCTCCGGCGAGGTCATCCAGCGCCATATCGACCATTGCACCCTGGCCGACCCGGCCTATGGCAACGGCGTGGCGCAAGCGGTGGAGCGTCTCAAGGGCGGCCGCTAGACGGCTCTACCAGCGGGAGGGCCGAACGCCCTCCCCGGCCGGCCTCAGCCCACCGATTCCAGCAGCCCGCCCAGCGCCTGCAGCGGACGCACGGCGCGGGACAGCGGCTCGCGGCGCTTGCCGGCGAACTGGAACAGCGACTCGGCGATCTCCTCGGCGCGGATCGGCAGCACCGACAGCAGGGTGTCGCTGAGGCCGTGGGTGGCCTGGCAGAAGCCCTGCATGTAGACGGCGGCCTTGAAGCGCGCGTCGGCCTGTACCCGGTAGTCGCGGCCCACTTCGAAGCCTTCCAGGTACTGGGCCACCGGCTCCAGCAGCTCGCGATGCATCTGCCGCTCGTAGCCGGTGGCCAGGACCACGGCATCGTAGACGTGGGTCTCCACCTCGCCGCTGGCGGTGTTGCGCAGGGTGATGGCGACGCCGGCGGCGCTGGCCTCCACCTTCTCCACCTTGCGCAGGCAGCGGAAGGCGTGGCGCTGCTGGCCGGAGACCTTCTGCCGGTAGAAGATCCCGTAGATGCGCTCGATCAGGTCCAGGTCCACCACCGAGTAGTTGGTGTTGTGGTACTCGCCGATGATGCGCTCGCGGTCGGCGCTGTTCTGGCGGAACACCAGGTCGGTGAAGTCCGGGGAGAAGATCTCGTTGACGAAGGGGCTGTCGTCGGCCGGCTTGAGCGAAGAGCCGCGCAGGATCATGTCCACCTTCACGCCGGGGTAGCCGTCGTTGAGGTCGATGAAGGCCTCGGCGGCGCTCTGCCCGCCGCCGATGATGGCGATGCGCATGGGCGTGCCGCCCACGCAGGGCTGCTGGGCCAGGCGCTCGAGATACTGGGCGTGGTGGAACACACGGCTATCACCACGCAGGTGGGCGAACGGCGCCGGGATGCGCGGGGTGCCGCCGACGCTGACCACCACCGAACGGGTGCTGCGGGCGGTCTCGACGCCGTCGGCGTCCTGGCTGATGACCCGCAGGCCATGGACTTCGCCGCCGGCGGCCTGGGGCTCGATGCGCACCACCTGCTCGCCATAGCGGGCCTGGGCATTGAAGTGCCCGGCGACCCAGCGCAGGTAGTCGTTGAACTCCATGCGGCAGGGGTAGAAGGTGCCAAGGTTGATGAAGTCCACCAGGCGGCCGTGCTGGTGCAGGTAGTTGACGAAGGAATAGGGGCTGGTGGGGTTGCGCAGGGACACCAGGTCCTTGAGGAAGGAAATCTGCAGTTCGCTCTGGGCCACCAGGGTGTTGCCGTGCCAGCGGTAGTCGGCCTGGCGGTCGATGAACAGCGAGCGCAGCGCGCCGTGCTCGGCGGCCATCTCCTCCAGCGCGATGGCCAGGGCGATGTTCGATGGGCCGAAACCTATGCCGATCACATCGAGGTCGGTGGGGTTGTGCATCGGAGTCATCTCGTAGTCCTCTGAGAGTCGTGGCCCGGGCCGGGCGAACGGGGGCATGCCGGCGGCACGCGTGCTCAGAAGTAACGAGATGTGTTCCTGGAAATTTAGCGGGGCCTCGGCGCAGGGGCGAATTCATTCGCCGGGGGACCGTAGGGTGCGCCGCGCGCACCGATGCAGCGTTCGGCTGCCGTCGGGGCTGAGTTACCCCGTCAGCCGCCCCACTCCTGGATGCGCACCTTGCAATGCTTCATGGCGTTGACGATGTGCTTCTCCACCATGCCCCTGGAAATCCCCAGGCGCTCGGCGATCTCCTGGTGGGCCAGGCCCTCGATCTTGCGCAGCAGGAAGGCGTCGCGGCAGGCGGCGGGCAGCTCGTCCAGCGCGCGTTCCACCATGTCCAGGCGCTGTTTCTGGTAGAGGGTGGCCTGGGGCGAATGGACGCGCGGCCCCTCCTCCTGCTCCAGCACTTCCAGCGGCTCGCTGCGGCGCACCAGCTTGCGCCGGTGCTCGTCGATGGAGAGGTTGATGGCGGTGCGATAGAGGAAGGCGCGGGGCTGCTCGATGGCGGCTTGACGAGCCCGCTCCAGCACCCGCAAATACGCATCGTGCGCGACGTCGGACGCCAGGTGGCGGTCGCCCAGCGTCGAGGTCAGGTACTTCACCAATTCCCGGTAGTAAGAATCCAGCATTGCATTCCCGCCGTAGCGCCTTCGTACTTCCTAGAATCGGTGAAAGTGTGAACAATGCCTGGTACTGGCACTTCAATCCCGCCAAATTTATAATAATTCTCATCAACATTTGAAGCCTGACGTCTGAAATACCCGCAGTGCGCAGGCCCCACGGATCGATTCCCCCTATGAACACGCCTACGCCCAACACCTCCCAGGGCGAACAGCTCACCGAGGATGCCGCCTACTGGTGCATGCGCCTGCATGACGAGGACGGCACCCCCGAGGAGCGCCTGGCGTTTCAGCAATGGGTGGACGCCGACCCGGAGCACGCCCGCGAATTCGCCGAGATGCTGGAGATCTGGGAGATCTCCAGCGAGCTGCCGCAAAACCGCAGCCCCCTGGCGGCACAACCGGCCACCGTCATCGCCTTCCCCAGATCCGCTTCCCGGCAACCCGGCCGCCTGCGCCGCCTGGCGGTGGCCGCGGTGATCGCCCTCGGCGTACTGCCCGTGGCCGGCTACACCGGCTGGAGCCTGGGCCTGGTGCCCAACGACTACCGCCGCTACGAGGCCGAGAACAGCCGCCGCCATGTGGTCCTGCCCGATGGCAGCGAGGTGGACCTGAACCTGGGCGCCACCCTGTCCTACGCCAACTTCAAGGACCAGCGCAGCGTGTCGCTGAGCCGTGGCGAGGCCTATTTCCACGTCAGCCACGACACCCGGCACCCCTTCGTGGTGAACGCCGCCGACGGCAGCGTCACCGTCACCGGCACCCGCTTCAACGTCTGGAAGTACCAGGACGAGGTGGTGGTCACCGTCACCGAAGGTTCGGTGCGGGTCAGCACCGACCGCCAGCACAACCAGGGCAGCACCCTCACTCCCGGCATGCAGGCGCGCTACCACAGCCGCGACTACCTGCCCGCCGTGGGCCGCGCCGACACCTCCGCCGCCATCGCCTGGCGCGACGGCAGGCTGATCCTCGACGACATGAGCCTCGCCGAGGCCCTGCCGCTGATCAACCGCTACCTCGAGCAACCTGTGCTGCTGGCCGACCAGGCCACCGCCCAGGTCCGCGTCGGCGGCATCTACAACACCCACGACATCGACGGCCTGGTCAATACCCTGCCCAAGGTCCTGCCGCTCAAGCTCAGCCGCAACCAGGACGGCAACCGGGTGCTCGGCCTGCGCTGAGCCCTCCCCGGCCTAAATTCACTCGCCCCCGGTTCGTCCAGTCAGGGATGCGAAAATCCCACCCGCTGCCGGACCCCGATGCATGAGCCGTAGCCGAACCAAAGCCTGGGCCTTCACCCTCGTTCCCCTCACCGCACTGGCCCTCGCCGGCTGGCAGTTCCTGACCCCCGACGCCAGCGCACCCGCCAGCGTGGCCGTGGCCCGCGCCGACCTGGAAAGCAGCGTCACCGCCCTCGGCACCCTGCAGCCGCGCCGCTACGTGGACGTCGGCGCCCAGGCCTCGGGCCAGGTGCTGCGCCTGCATGTGGAAGTGGGCGACGAGGTCAAGGAAGGCCAGCTGCTGCTGGAGATCGACCCCTCCACCCAGCGCGCCCGGGTCGACGCCGGCCACGCCCAGATCGACAGCCTCGAGGCCCAGTTGGAAGAACAGCGCGCCCAGCACGAACTGGCCCGCCAGCAACAGCGGCGCCAGGCACGCCTGGCCGAAGGCGGCGCGACCCGCGAAGAGGACGTGCAGGCCGCCGAGGCCCAGCTGCGGGCCACCGCCGCCCGGGTCAGGATGCTCCAGGCGCAGATCCGCCAGGCCGAAGCCACCCTGCGCAGCGACGAGGCGGAGCTGGGCTACACGCGTATCTACGCACCCATCTCCGGCACCGTGGTCGCCCTTGACGCCCGCGTCGGCCAGACCCTCAACGCCCTGGAACAGACCCCCCTGGTCATGCGCCTCGCCAGGCTCTCGCCGATGACCGTCTGGGCCCAGGTTTCCGAAGCGGACATCGGCCAGGTGAAACCCGGCATGGCCGCCTACTTCACCACCCTGGGCGGCCAGGGCCGGCGCTGGCAGGGCCAGGTGCGGCAGATCCTGCCGGTGCCGCCGCGTCCCCTGGAGCAGATGAACCAGGGCGGCGGCAGCCCGGTCAGCGGCACCGGCCAGGGTGCCGGCAGCGGCCGCGTGGTGCTCTACAGCGTGCTGCTGGACGTGGACAAGGGGTCATGCCGAGATAAGGCAAAAATTAGGACATTCGTTCTGTAAGTAACTGTTTTTAATAATTTAACTTTCATCCTATTGACTGCGTCAGGCCTGACCCACTTCCGTCTTCTGCTGAATGCTATTGCGTGATGATGGTCGTACAGAAACCCATAGATGAAGAAAAAATTGCCAATTTGCCCATACGTAAAGATTTTCTTGGCCGAGTTAAGGAAATCTGTAGCAATGAAGCGATTCTAAAGGTTTGGATGGCGTCCCCTTCTCGACCGCCGCTGGAGGTACTGACCATGGAGCACATTGTTACTCAACCGTCTGAAACGGTCATAGACATCACCTGTGATGTCTGCTGCCAGAGCACTCGCGTGGAAGGCTATGGCCAACAGTTTGGAACCCTTCAGGCACACTGGGGGTATGGTTCCAAGCATGAGGGTGAGCATTATGAGGTTCGTCTGTGCGAACTCTGCTTCTTCAGAACCCTAAGCCATCTCCGCCGCGAGCGCATGGTCAACACCATGTTCGACGAGGAGCCTAATGCCACAGAGGATGAGTTTGGCCTGGTGCTAATTAAGTAGGCCGTTCTGGTGTGGGCAAAGGCTCTGGGGTGTCGGTTTCAAGGCTCTGGGCCCAGCTCTCGACCAATTCGTGATCGATCACCAAGCCCTCTCTCACGTCAGCCAATGCTTCACGTGTTAGGTCGGCGTATCTTCGTTCGTCATTCGTGTTGGCCATTTCGCTTTGCAGTGCCCTGCTGCAATGCCTAGTTAGCCGACGGGCGCTGGCTCTGAATAGCCCGTTGTAACGCCCTGAGTGGCGGCGTAATGGCGGGTTTGGAAAGCCAGGACATCCTGCATCTGCTTGCTAACGTCTTCCTCCAGCCCCCATTCATAGGCCAGTTTGTCGAGCTGGTAGCGAGAGACAAGCTGGGTCGCCCGCGGCGAGCGTTCGGCCGGCTTCAGGCTCGACCAACTGCTGACAAAGCCTTTCAGGCGCGCAGCTTTGTCCGTTGATACGCAGGGAAAGCGGCGCAGCAGGTCGACCAGGTAGAGGGCGCGCAGCTTCTGTTCGGGCTCGCGCAGCTTGCCCGCCACTTCACGCTGCAGTACGGGCACTAGGTCGCGCTCCTCGTACCACAGCTGCTTGGCCAGCTCCACGAGAGAACTGGACGCAACTTGGCTGAGGCGCTGCTGGGTGACAGTCTCCAGGAGCGCGCCAAAGTTTTGTTTACGGTTCAGGCGTGGCATCTCGCCCTTCCTCCAGGTACTTAGCGGTGACCATCTGCAGGCATCCCAGCATTGCGCTTCGGTTGCCCACCGCGTAATCGATGGCCTCTGTCGCCAGTGTAACAAACTGGCCGACATCGACACGGCCGCATTCGATGAGCTGTTCGATATCGGATTGATCGTTTTCCGTAAAGCGGCCGAGCTTGGAGATCGCCAGATCCACGCCAGCGGCGACGAAGATGTGCAGTGGTTGTTCGCCATCGAAACCCTCCATGGGGATGGCGCGCTCGCGGTAGTCCTCGTGCAGCGGCCCCAGGGCGTTGGTGTAGTTCTGATCCAGATAGACCTGCAGGTCGCGGCCGTCGCTGTCCTCGTAGCCCTCGGGCGGCGTGTAGACGGCCATGATCTCGTTCTTGCGTAGCACGCGGGCCGCCTCGATCTCTGCATCGATGTCCGCACTGCCGCGCGCATGGGTGAGCAGATGCACAGCGCAGCCGCCGAAGATGTAGATATTGAGGGAGCCGGATGGGCAGCCTTCCACCAGCGGCAGCGCCCGGGCGAAGAGATTGCCGATTGCCTGCCCCAACGGCGTGGTCAACCGGATAGGATTCGCCTTCATCTCATCGGCAGCCAGTGGCGCAGTCAGCACCCCCGTCCAGTCCCGCTGTTGCAAGGTCGTGCAGGCTTGTGGAGCGCCGCCGAAGCAGCGCTGCGAGACGGTGGTCATGTCCGCCTCGGCGCGGTAGCTGATCGGCTGGCCATCCTGATTCAGCAGCACCCCGCCACTGGCCCGCAACAGTGCGTGACCGGCTACCACGTCATGGGCTGACAGAGGGTACAACGAGACAGCACACACGCCGTCGCCAGCGGCGACGCGGGCGAGCCGGTAGGCAATGCTCGGCATGGCCAGGAACTGCCCGGGAGCGCAGAGTTCGGCGTTCAGTTGCGGCTTGGACGCCGCCGCAGCGCTGACCATGACGAAGCTGCTGGCGGCCAGGCACTGCTGGCTCAGGTTGACAACTACCGTCTGACCATTGCGCAGCAGGTGAGGCAAGCCCTCGGCCCAGGCTATGCAGTCAGGGCCAAGATCCTCAGTCACCGGTGCGTACACCACACCCAGCACCGGAACGGAATCGCGCAGCAAACCTACCGAAATCGCCGAACCTTTCCGGCCCTTGAGGAAGTCACTGGTGCCATCGTTCGGGTCAATTACCCAACACCACGAATGGCCAGTCAATACATGCCCGGTTTCTTCGCCCCAGAAGTCGCAATCCAGCAGTTGCAGCAGGGCCTCGCGCAGCTGCAGCTCGATCTCGACATCCACCTCGGCCGTGTCGCCCTGCCCACGTGGGCCTTCTGGCCGGGACCACTCGGCGACCAGCAGTTCACCCGCCTGGATCACCTGGGCCATCACCTGGTCTAGCAGTGTTGCGGGGTTGATCTCTTGCATGGGCAGGGCCTGAGCTCAGCGAGCGGAAATGGTCAGTGATAGGGGCTGTTCAGTGTTCAATCGAGGAACTGAAGATAGGTTCGACTATCGAGCCCTCCGCTTGCTCCTCAATCCGGCCGGCCAGGAGCACAGCATCCTTGCTCGGGTAGTGGCGCAACAGCCGCCGAGCCTCAGTGCGGATGGAGTCCGGCAATGTGGTGTCGCGGGAGATTTCCACGAGAAATTCGCGGGTCTAAGAAATTACGCTATTTGCGAATGGGTTTCGCTTTTGACACTATCTCTTCTTTTTTGAGAATGGAATGCGTGGATGGCTCGTCGCCTGACCTACCACAAACTGCTCCATCGGGACGGCCTCTGGCGCATTGTGAACCTCAAGTATTTAGTACAGAGGGAATCAAACACTAACTTCGATGCGGATCGAGTGGATGACTCCAGAGAGGATCTACGAATTCAGGTCGTCATCGGAAGAGTTGTGAAGGTCGGAGAACGGACAGAAACAGAAGATCTCGAAACCGTCCCGGTTCCGATTGGCGACCTCCCTCTACTGCGCCGGAATAGACTCGTCCGAGACGGATACCTGCTTCATGAACAGTACAAGCTGGGCGAAGAGGCGGATCTGCGCCTTACCCTCGACCTCTCGCCCGAGAATCTGAACTTCTTCAGGCGTTTCGCCACAGACAAATCAGGCCCCATACTCAATAGCACCAAGCACAGCTCAGAAGACGATAAAGAATCGCTGTTTGTAGGCATTGGCTACAACAGCGATCCCTTCGGAATAATTATCCCTTGCGTGGATATATTCTCTTTCTTCTATGCAAACTCCACTTTCTTGACACAGCTTGTTCTGAGCGAATCGATTTTAAAGCCAGAGACCGCAGTCTATGACAGTGAAAAATCAAAAATAAGCGGACGTTACCGTAAGATTTGGCTAAAGGAAGGCATCCCATCTAAAGATGCTCGCTTCCTAGCCATGCTGCTTTTCGATAAATATGCATTAGAGGCCGCCCAGAGCATCTATCTACATAGAGGCCCTGAAGGTCGTAACGCTAAAATCTGGTCTATCCGCGCCACCCCTCCTATTAAAGGTAAAACCAAATTAAAAGTTAAAGGCAGATACCAGGGAAGCCGCCTAATAGTTACTGAGATTCTCAAATGCGACTGGACACCCCCTTTCGACTATTTGGAATGGGAGCGCGACAATAGATCCAGCACATCCACAAGCGGGACTCTTAATCCAGGCCCCATAAGGAAACTGGTAGATATAGATTCACCAGAGAAAATCTCAGACGAACCTGGAGATCGCAGAACGGTTCCAAGTGAAGTGAAGCAAGACTATCTCGGCCATAGGTTCCCTCGCCTCAAAGCAGTTTCCGTAAAGCGCTCTCCGAAACCCAGCTCTAGTGATAAAAATAGTGCTCGATACGCTAGGGAAAATGTACCAACTAAAGAGGCCACAACTGCCCTAGGTGGATCCGGCCCAAGCAAGCGTAGAGCTGACATTAGAGAACCAGAAGAGCCCCCTCGCGAGACGACAACGCAGCGAGAACTCGAAAACGTTCAACCCCAGGCAGAAGACATTAGCGACCAGTGCGTCTCATCTGCATTAATGCTACTTGCTGCACACAACCATGATCTTGCCTGGGTCGACTTTATCAATCCGGGATTTGCAAAGACGACATTACTGAGTGACGAGGATCATATTCCTCTCTGCTTACTCCCCAGCACAATTGATAATAAAGAGAGCGCCTGGCTATTTAGTGACAAGTCTAAACTAAGGCAGCGTGTGGCACTCATAGCCAGGGTCGAATATCGAGGCGAGGTACGCTTCGTGATTGAACTACAAAAGAGAATGAACCAGAGCATTTCAACGACCCTTATATGGAGAAATCCAGATAGTGAAATTCAAAAATCCCTGCTAAATAAACTATTGTTGCTGATCGCTGGCCCAACCAAACCCACTGAGCGCACAAGATTCACAACAGCACATGATCTGCAGTGGGGGCGGTGCTGGCATAAAACGCTGAAGGGCACAGAATTCCAGCGTGCCGAAGAGTTTTTAAGTCGACTATTCGAAACCTCTCCCCTTCAAGAAGAGGACGAAGGCTACTAGCAACTCAATGCGGACTGTGCATCCTCATAAAGAGGAAAACGCTGCACTGGCCGAAGCAGCGCAAGCGACTTTTCATGTAAGAGAGGAACTGAATACAGGCCCCAGAGCCTCGAGGGGCATACTCTCAGCTTGCTCCTCGATTTTCCCGGCCAAGATGACGTCATCCCGCGTTGGATAATGACGCAGAAGAAATTTTGCATCGTGGCGCACCTTCTCTGGCAAGGCGTTATCTCGAGAAAGAGCGACGAGGAAGTCACGCGTTAGCACCACCGCTCGGGAGCGCTCGTTGGGCATCGTCATAGTCACCTCCCCAGAAGGCATAGAGCCACAACTCATGTCCTGACTCCTAGCTAAGCGTAGACCGGGCCAGCTACCAGACCACATCACGACTGATCGCCATAGCCATCCAGAACGGAAGTAAATGCCGGACAGAGCGCAGCTCCTGCCAATCCGCCGGGGATAGCAGCTTGCGCAGCTTTTCCATCGCATGACTTATATGCGCCTCACCTAACCAAGCGAGCGCCCGAATTACCGCCCCAGGGCGCGTCGCACCGAGCGAGAGCATCCACTTAGGAACGCGCCTGATCTCGACCTTCGACTTGCCCAACGTGAGCGTGCGCCCTCGCCCGCGGGTGAAGAACACAGACATAACAGGTACCTGGGTGGTCAGCCCCAGGCCGTTAGCTGCTCGCGCGCCACTGTCTGTAATCACGTCTTGGGTCTTTTGAGCCAGAGCCTGGACGACCTTCTCTAGCGCCGGAGCCCTCGTCCCAAACCTGCTCGTAACTGGCGCCACATACAGTCCACGCAACACGCGAATAAGCAGCCCAGCTTTGGCCAGTCTGGAAAATGCCTGGTCCACTGCAGCCCGACTTCCGAGATGAAGAAAATCCCTTGCGGCCAACATCCCCCCCTCGGGCAGCTGCCTGCTTTGCTCCAAGATGGTTTGAGGAAGAGTTTTCATCGCTTTCGAGCCGGTGTGTTCATTTGATGTCAGAAATCTATTCCACTTTCTGACATTGGTCAAACAGTAACCACGCCAACCTTCGAGCTCCCTCCGTGGCGGGACAAAGCCGGCAGACACTCCGAGCGTGGACTTTGGCTCAGCCTGACTGCAATCGGGCACTCACTTGGCGCCTGATGGGACATCTGCCGTGCTGCCTGCTCAGAAGAACCTGGTGATCAACTCACGCTATCCCGCCTGGCCTGGCATCAAGGTCATAGAGGAAGAGGACTGCCTCTATGACCCAAGAATGCTTCAGAAACAGTCTTAAACCGCAGCCAGAAGCGCCGGCTCAGCGACACCAACCAACTCCTTTCGGTCGTCATGAACCAGCAGCAGAAGCTCCGCAAGTGGTATCCTGAGCCCCTGCCCATGAGCTTCCTCTCCCGGCTATAGATACCGGTGACGAAACATGGTTTGAGGCGGCCTCTGAGGCCGCCTTTGTCATTTCTGGCTCAAGGATTTCTCTTCAGCCCCCACTGGCAGCCGTCAGCTCAACGCTGAAGAGGGGCGATGACGGTTTCCCACAGCAGCTCAGCGGCGCCTTCCTGGGACAGCTTCTGGTCCTGCCCCCTACGGAAGGTCATCCCCAAGCTGGTGAGATAGAGAGACTGGTCATCCGCTTGCACCGTAAGCATTTCGTTGTACGAGTTGCCACTGAACGAAGCGCCCTGGCTGTAGTAGATCCCCGCCCCCATCTGCCCCCCAACGAAGACTGTTGCTCTCGCAACGTCTTGGCCATCTTTGTAGATGGTCGCGGAGAACCTATTGGCGTCGACACGACGAAACACGCCCTCGAAGCCAGGGTTTCGTGCCTGGAGCTCCTGCAGAGAGTTTTCGAAATAGCGGGCGATGTATTCGAAGGTATCAATCTGGAATCGGTCTTTGTCCAGCTGAGTGAACGTCTTGGCCAGGCGAAGGTTGCTTGATCGCGGTCCGCTAGGCACTGCCTGTTGAGGGGTAATTAGTTCGACTCGAGCAGCTTGCGGGCTAGCTTTCGCATGAGTGCTGCGCAAATTTTCAGCCGCTTTACGGACCTCTTTCGCCACCTGCAGGAACGCCTCATCCCTGTCAGGCCACTGCGTTACCGGCTTTCCATCCTGAGGAGTGCCAAGCAGTTTGCCGAATGGCGCGTAGTGCCAATCGCATGCGCGCAGAATTACCGGGATGACGATCGCTTCCCCCGCATGATGGCGCTCCATAGCCCGATTCATCTCGATGTTGTAGCAATAGTCCGAAGCGATGAAGTCCGGGCTGACCAACAACAAGATGATCTCATCGCTGTTAATATGCTCATCAATGGCAGTATCGATTTCCTGGCCAGCATGGATCCTTCGATCATGCCAAGTCTCGATGACTCCTTGCCGTTTTAGCATGGCGAGCTGCTTCTCAAGCTGATCTCGCAGCGCCTCGTCAGCGTGACAGTATGAGAAAAACACATTCGGCAAGATGGCTACTCCAGCTGATCGGCGATGGGCCGATCTTACGGCCTGTTTTGCGCCTAATACAAAGCCTCCTGAATTGTGATTTCCTGGTAACTACAATCCCAAGTCAGCGTAACCGCAACTCGCCTGCCACAGACAAACAAAACGGAGCAAGCCATGGAGATCGTCACCCTTGTCCAAATCAGCTTAAATCGCATCGGGACAGCCAGTGGCGTCGGGAGCGGCTTTATGCCAACCAAATCGCGCATGGTGTACGCAGAAACTAAAGATGCGGAAATTCAGACTTTACGCGACGTGGTTATCAAGGCAGCCGAGGAAAACGGAGAGATGGGGGCTCTCGATAATCTCAGTCACCGGCCATCCTATGGATCAGCGGACATAGTCTTCGACATTCAGGGAGGCAACGTCTCATACAGCCAGGCTTATGCGAACTGCGAGGCGTTCCCGGCGCTCAAGTCTGGAGACCGCTACTTCCGCCTCGACGAAGTCAAAACAACGACCCGCCATTTGTGACACCAACTACTGGTAAGCACAGTGCAATGAGCCAGCCTGCACTGCCACTCGCTCCTGGATGTCCGTTCAGCCGTTAAGCGTTGACATCATCGTCATTTCTGACGATGCTGGGTGCATGAGATACCCGGGCGGAAAAGGCAAGTGCTACCAGCGCTTGATCAACCTGATGCCACCGCATCAGACATACATTGAGTCCCACCTTGGTGGTGGCGCCGTCATGCGCAACAAGAAAGCTGCGCAGCGGAACATCGGCTTGGACCTTGATGCCAAGGTCATCGAGCTCTGGGAGTCGAAGCTCCCCGGGACCTGCGAGCTTCACCAGGTCGACGCCGTGTCCTTCCTCAAAAGCTATGCGTTCGAAGGTGAGGAGCTGGTGTATGTGGATCCGCCCTACTTTCCCGAAACACGCCGGCGCGAGAAGGTCTACCGCTGCGACTACACCGAATCTGATCACATTCGGCTACTGCGCTGCTTGGTCGCCCTACCTTGCAATGTGATGCTGTCGGGCTATGACTGTGATCTCTACAACCGAGAGTTGGTCGGGTGGCGGAAAGTGAGTTTTCCAGCAAAAACCCATGTAGAGATGCGCGAGGAAGTGGTATGGATGAACTTCGCACCACCCAGCCGGTTGCACGACACCCGCTTCCTGGGCGAGACATTCCGCGATCGCCAGACCATTCAACGCCGCCAAACCAGGCTCCGCACTCGCATCGAGAGCCTGGACCCCATCGAGCGGCACGAATTACTGCAGTGGATGCAAGAGCTCTACGGCAACGACGAGGAGGCCGCCTAATGCAACTTGGCGCTATTTTCATGGACCAGGTGGTCTTCAATGTCGAGCTACCCCAGCCCGAGGCAGAGGTCCTTCCAGGCGTTCCATGGGGTGCTATGGAGGCGTTTCCTACTCCGGCCTATTGGGCGTATCAGGTTTATGCCCGCCGGCTCACCGGCAACCGAATCAACTACAAGCTCGGCGCCACTCTGAAAGAAGAAGTCGGCGCCTGCCTGTTGGGTGGCCATGGCATTCCTGCCAACGTCGGCATCGCTGCCTTCCATCACTTAAGAGAGCGCGGTGCTTTCGGTGAGAAGCCCCCAACAGAAGAAGTCCTGCTTGCGTGGCTGCAGGAACCGCTCGCGATCGACGGACGCCAGGTCCGGTACCGGTTCGCCAAGCAGAAGGCGCGCTATCTCAGCGCCGCGCTTCAGAAGCTTTCCGCTGAACGACCGCCTCTTTCCTCAGGAAAGGAACTTCGTGACTGGCTGCTGGATATCCCAGGCATCGGTTACAAGACCGCGTCGTGGGTTGCCCGAAACTGGCTGGACGCCGACGACGTAGCCATCCTGGATATCCACATCCTGCGAGCCGGCCTGCTGGGCAAGTTCTTCGAGGACAACCTGACGGTCGAGCGCAATTACCTGGAGCTCGAGGAACAGTTCATCCGTTTCAGCATTGGGCTCGGCGTCAGGGCTTCCGAGCTGGATGCGCTGATGTGGCTGGAAATGATGTCCTCCCCCTCCACGGTGCACAACATCATGGGGATCGGGCACCACAATCCTGACTCAGCTGCTCGCGGCCGCGCCAAGAAGCGCAAGACCAACCCCGGTCAGCTTGCCCTGATCGGCTAAACCACTGACCCAAGGCTCTCCAGTAATGCCGAGCGGGCAGAAGTTGAGTCCCTGGGCTGTAGCTGTCAAAGCCATCACTCCAAGCAATGCACCCGCATCGCGCCAGATAAGGCTGCACCCATCCTGGTACTTACCCAGGGTCTTCCCTGGCTCGGCCAGGAATAGGAAACGGATTGCCTGATCACCAGCCAGAACCTGCAGGCTTAGATCGAGCAAGCCTGCGAGCTTAGCAGGCGCATGCTTGATTTCAGCGAGCTGATGACTCCTGGGCACGTACAACCACCACCGGTCATCCTCAGGTCGTTTAACGACAACATGGATTGGATGAATCGCGCCTGCGGACGGCGCCGCTCGATGCTCCAGGTCGAAACCAAGTTCTGAAGCACCCACGCCTCGCGTCCTGCAAGCCAGCCAGAGAAATGCCCCGAGCTGCTGGTCATCAACAGAGCCGAACTCACGATGCGACGCGCGGGCGTCTATGACCTCGCTGAACGGCCGATCAGGCACACCCGAGGTGGATGGGAGCGAGCAAGTCTCACCCAGCTCCCACATAATCGGGGTGTAAGGCTCAGGAGCACTCCTGGGCAGGGGATCAGCCAGGTCGATCCAGGTCATAGCCGACCTCTAGGAAGACCTCCATGTATTTGTTGCAGCCGCGGCAGTTTCCACATGCCAAGTGGGATTTGTGGCAGCTGTGGGCCCAGGCCAAGAGCCCGGCAGGGATGCCCGACTGCCGCACGAGCTCAGCAGTAGAAAGCTCAATTGCAGGCGCCTCAACCACCATACCGCCCTCCTGCAGGGAGAGCAGATGGCTGATCGCGGCCATGAACTCTGGCGAACCATCTTTGTGGAAACCATCCGATTTCACCGTGCCGAGCCACAGGTGCGTCACGCCAAACGAAATCGCCTTCATCGCTGCCAGCGTGACCAGCATCTGGTTCCGGTATGGCCACCAGTCCGAGGCGGGAGCCAGGTTGTCGGCTTGTGTACCGGCCATATCCCCTGATCCCAGCTGGCGGCAGTCGATCTGGATCACATGGTGAGGAATGCTTAGCTCCTGGCAGATCGTGCGCGAAGCCTCGATCTCTGCCTGAGCCGCCAGTTGCCCGTAGTTCAGGGTGAAGGCGATGTCTGGCCGCTTCCACCAGGCGAGCGTCAAGGAGTCCATGCCACCGGACAACAGCAACCCTGTCTTCATAGCTCCACCGCTTCCCAGACCATCTGATAGACCGCACTGACGTAGTCATCAGCCATGGTGCAATCGGAGCCCTCCATCATCTTCTGATCTTGCTCGGACTCATTCTCCGCATAGAAAACGACAGGCTTGTTCAAAGCTCGAGCGTAACCAATCTCGAAAATCGTACCCGAGTCGAGACCATCGCCGATCGCGAAAAGCACATCGCAATCGCGCACGCCTTCGAGGTCTTTTTCCACAACGTCTTCCGCGGTGCCCAGGCCGACATCGTGGTAGGGAGAGAAGACATTCAGGCCCATGGCTTTCAGGTCCCGGCGAGCCTGCCCGACCATCCACAGCTCAGCGAGCGTGAAGAACGGACCAGCGAGGTAGACCTTGGGTATGTAACCATCGCGGTACCGCTGAGAGGGCTGCAAGGCCTTCGGCTTGAATGCAGCCAACAAGGCTTGGTCTGGGAAGCCCTGGCTCTCGCAATAGAAGGCAGTCGCGATGGACGCAAGCGAAGCTGCATCGTGAGCAGAAAGACCGTTGTCCAACCACCCCAGCGCAAAGTGGGCAGCGAAGGTGTCACCGGAACCGATCTTCCATACGCGCTCCGTGCGATAGGCAGGTACCGTGGAGATCTTGCCGTTGTCGTACACAAAGGCACCCAAGGGCCCCATTTTGATGACAACAACTTCCGCGTTTTCCTGTTTCGCCAAAGCAGCCGTGATGTCCTGAGGGGACAATCCGCGGGAGCCGGGCAACAGCAAGTTGGCTTCATGGCGATTCAGGACCAAGGCCAGATGCTTGGCGGTGGAGCCATTGGCGCTGAAGGATTCAGGCTCATCAGCGTTCTGGGGATCAAACACCGCGAAGTCTGCATTCACCACTGCGGTTCCATCGATCATGCCGAAGCGGAGGACCTTCTCTCCGCTCACCGCCAAAGTTGACCTGGCATGAGTACCACGTCGAATGTCGGGGTTGGCCAGACCATGGATGTACTCAAAGGTCACCCCTGCTTCAGCAGGTGCGCCATTGAACTTGAAGCCCTCAGCGGCTGCGCGCGCCTCTACAACGTCTTGGGTTCCGCTATCTACGCAGGCATACAGTTCAGCTTTACCGCCGAAACGGGCAATCGCCGTTGCCGCGCGTCCTGCCGATTCATAGATATCGTCCCAACCCGGACGCATACACCGCTCCCGGTAAACGCCTCCCACGATGGTGATCATGGAGCTCTCCTTGCTCACTATTAGACGTGATACACCCGAACTCGCACTTGCCCGCCACTGATGTTCAGTACACGAGCCTGGAACTGTTCGTTCTGGTTCATGCAGTTCCGCAGTTGGTTCAGGTGTGGATCGACAATCCCACCCGCCTCAACGCCATTCCACAGCGCAACAACAACCTGGTTACCACCTTGCCCAAAGGCAATGTCGAGTACATCGCCGACCTGCAGCCCTGCAATCACCTGAGCTTTCGGCGATGCAAGCTGAGTATCGAACCGAAGAGTTGCACAAGAATCGCTGGGGGTATCTGGACCCAGATAGCTACCGCCTGAACCGGACATATTGCATTTCCTTCTGCTAGTCGACTGGAGTCTTAGGGATATCACAGAGCGGAGGCAAAGTGCCATTGACCGCCGTCAATGATGCATAGACTGGCCGCGTAGGTGACGTGAACATCGTCTGTGGCTACCACATCTACCCATAGTTAAATTGGACAGTTTCATAGGGCAGCTAATGGCCGATTCTGTTGAAAAAGTAGCTGCCCACCCACGTTGCCGGCAGAATTTCTCTGTCAGCGAGCGCGGGGGCGAACAGCATGATGGGACAGCTACCGAGTGGAAGCAGCGCCTGGCCAAGCTTCTGCCTCACGGGCCGCCACTCACGGTATAGGTGTGTCTGCTGCGAGCAGAAATCCCCGAATTAACCCTTAGACCTGAGCAGGGAAGCTCAGTGAAACGCCGGAGGCGACTTTAAGTGGCTTGCAGCCACTTAACAGGCACACTGACCGGCAGGCTGCCGCTGAGACGATTTTTTCAACAGAATCGGCCGGTTTCTGCCGGTCGTGATAGAGCCTGTGCTGGTCAAGTCGAATGCAAAGGCTTGGTCAGCTGGAATGCAATTGACTGGTCAGTGGTTGTGCAAATTGTTGGTAAAATCACTGAAACTTCGCAGATGAAGCTGCAGAGGGGGCTCCGGATTATGATTCAGACGCATTGGCTCCTGGATTTCGGCTTGCATTCCCAACAGCTGTGAGAGAATTAGCCACTGTAGCTAGGAAGAACTAGCAGCCGTTATTCTGGCTACTAGTAACTGACAAAATCAGGTTCACCTGCCGCAAACAATCAATCCACAAAGGAGGAGAAGAAATGGCTTGCACTGTAGAAATCCACAAAGGATCCCAGGTAATCATCGTTGACGGTGTTTCTTTTAACGCCCCGTTCAATGAATCGAGCATCGAAAGCGGGCACCCGCACGGCCCTGTCTTCAGCAATGGCGCAGCCAAAGCTGTGATCAGCGAAGCGGATGCTGCGATGTTGATTGCTGCTGGCGTAATCGACCGTCGTTAAAGACCAACTGTCGCAAGTTTGGGGCGATCCATCATGGCCATCGCGCTGAGACTCCAGTGCATCAACCAGAACACCCCTCGACTGGTTAACAGCTGTACTTCGTCGGAAGCGAACACCCAGTGACGGATACTACGCTCCCATTTCTCGGCTAAGAGCATAGACCGACCTGCTGCAGATCCAGCTGGAGGCTGCTCGCAGGCAGTCTGCCGAGGCCGCTGCCCGCGCGCCCCACTGCCGGAGCTGTCTTAGCGCAATGCTGGAGGGCCAAGCGAGAGGCCCATTACGATGCCGAAGATCGAGTAGCAATAACTACCTGAACATGGAGCAATCCAATGCGCTCTCTCCTCACCATCCTCGCGGTTGCTGTGCTCGCCGGTTGCGGCGGCAGCGAGCCGTTTCCCCGAGTGGACTTCCCTATGCAGCCTGGAAATTATCTCCAGTTCTACACCCAGTCTGGCCACCCGGTGGTCGAGTTTGTCCAGGTTGATCAGCGCCGCGAGGCCCACTCCGTGCAGTCCGGCAGCTGGCATGGGAAGGTTCCTATTGCACAGCGTATGACGAACCAGACGGCCCTTCTGCAGGAGTGCGGGCTTGTCACGTTCAGGGAGGACGACAGCGAAAAGGTGCCTGTTTCCTACTCCCGCTACAACGCGACGGAAGAATGCCCGTTCAAGCCCTTCCCGGCACTTTGGACTCGCGTCGGTCGAGTGCCCGCTAACAACTAGCTCCCGTGGGATTCCGGCAGGCCGGCATAGAGTCATGGCTGTCCAAGCCATTTGGCGGAGCCGCCGCGATGCCAACCTGAGCACACCTCCAGACTAAAAATGAAAAGCCCCCCAGGCGCCAGTCTGAAACGCCCCGAGTTTCTTAGGTGCGCCTGAAGGTCCGCCTATGGCCGGTTAGCGACCCATGCCCTGGCTAATCATCCTTGTCCTCCCGTACGCGACGGACAAATCCATGAACACCATTGCTACCTAGCCCAGAAACAAAAAGGGCCGCAGTCGCGGCCCTATCGTGCAGCTTTAAGCTAACTGCAGCCAGCTCTCAACAGTCTCGGCGCCATACTGTTCTTTCCAAGCTTTCAGTACCTTGTGGTTGCCGCCTTTAGTTTCTACAACTTCACCGTTATTCGGGTTCTTGTAACGCTTCAGAGCACGCTCACGACGAGCACCTTTCACCGGCGCTGTGGCGGTCTTGGCAGCATTCGGATCGAGGAGGGCGATAACGTTGCGCAGGGAGTAACTGTAGTCGGCCAGCAGTGCGCGCAGTTTGGTTTCAAACTCGATTTCACGCTTGAGCTTCTCATCGCCTTTCAGGGCTTCGAGGCGCTTTTGCTGCTCGGCGATTTGGGCTTCCAGAGCTTTGTATTCGGCAATGATTGACATTGATATTTCCCTAGTTTTTTGGAGTGTATCGAAGAGATATTAAGTAGGTACAGGATATTAGAAACGGCAGGTCGAAATAAGCTTCTATTGTGCCTGAATCGAACGCACACGTACGATGAGCCACGCCGACTCTCCTAGACACTTGATGATAGTCTTTGGCCGCTAGCAGCCATTCTTGAAGCGAAGCAGTCAACCACAATCAGGCATTGTTTGGATTGCTATGACGAGGCGCCATCAGCTCGCTGCTTGAGTTTCAGGCAAATGTTTTCCTCTCCCGCCTCAACAGACAGCTCATCACCCAGACTCCACCCGAGCCGCTCGAGTAACTCGGATGGAAGCTCAATGATGACGTCTCCGCTGCCATCCCCGGGGTCTTGGCATACAACTCTCCAGCGTTCAGATGTAGTAGTCATAGATTCGCCCTCACGTAGTAGGCACAGTATGGCAGCATCGTCTCAGGCAGATCCGCTTCATACAGTGGGGCAGCATTGTGGCCGGGGGCGACCCTCCGACTCGCCCATTTCTTTAAGATGCTCTAGTGTTTAGATCGGCCAGGACGGCTGCCACCGGAACGGACTCTATATGCGCTACCTCAAACTGCCACTGATCGCACTTGTTTCGGCCCTATGCGCGACCTACATCGTGCTCTGGCTCACGAAGCCTGCCCCTCTCGAGAACACCACCATTCCTCCGCTTATGATCAAGGAAGAGCAGAACGAGCTCTTAGTTTGGGGCGGCTGGAGCACCATCGAGGGATACCAAAAACCAGGAACAAATGCAGTCGAAATTCGCTGCAACCGCACATCCAATACCTGTCATGAAGCATTCGCAACGATCCTGCATTGCGGATTCCACGGTCATCTGGCAACCCATTCCATGAGCATCTGACCACCGCTTCCACGGTGATCCGGCCACCCATTCCACGCGCCTCCTGCCACTGCTCCCCCGTCAATCCGCCACCCCAACCGGGAGGGC
>NZ_VRYE01000095.1 GCF_008041835.1 Ectopseudomonas mendocina | reverse complement strand
AGTCTGTGCGGTGATCTCTCGAACGTGCCGGCGCTGCCGTGTTCTGGTCAGCGAGTCCTGTCCTGATGATTGAGTCTTTGCGGGTGTGTTTGCCCGTCGCCAGCCGACCTGAACAGGCTGGCGCCGCCGGCCCGGCTCAATGGGGGAAAAGGGGCAGTGCGCGCCATACGCGGGAATTGAATAAAAAACGATCAATTTTTAGCGTTGGAAGTAAGGTTGTTGATACACCGAGGCTTCACCGGCCACGCCTGCCGGCCTCATGAGAAATCCGGGCTAGATGAGTTATAAAGGAAGCAACCACGGAGTATAAGACAGCACCAAAAAAAACCAATAACTAGACACCAAACAATCATTACCCAATAAACACCAGCCAATACGAGAAACAAATACTACAAAACGACGTGAAGTGGGCTAATATCGCGCCGAGTGACCAATGAAAAATAATTTGCTTTCCGCCCAACAATAATCATGATCAGCGAACATTTATGATGAGTTGCTGCGCGCTGCCATTCGCTTAAGTCTAAATTTGACGGCGATGGATAATCTTCGGGATGGGTATGCCACTCACCCAAGTAATTCTCCTCCCCCTTGCTTTCTAGCCAATGTCTTTTAAGCAAATCAGAGTGCCCTTTTTCTACACGCTCAAATCGGAACCTTGATCGCTTATCCGAAATTTGGGGCATCGTAGCGGCAGTAACTTCAAAATGCTCCCCCCTTCGTATGCCAATCAATATCCCTCCAGACTCTGAATCTTTCTTCCCTGCCTGCCTATAGCGGGTGACCAAATCCATAACTGATGAGTTCACGACTACTAGCCGCCCTGAAACAGAGTCCCTTAATGCGAGGGGTTGCATATTTCGCAGTTCGCACGTTGCTGAGGAGAAATGGGTTTCACAAGTTTACCTTGCGCATTATCCAGAGTAATACTCCTCAAAGTAGGCTTGGACACCCCATTCGCCCAATCAAGAGAGATTTCAGCAGCGAGTGAGGCAGCATGCAGAGCCGCAGAAGCAGGAAATGGGACTAGCCAATCGCCACATCCCCCTACATTCTTAACCTCCATCTTATAGTCTCGCCCCATGACGGACAGCTGGCCACCAGGCTTTGTATGCTCCAAACAACCTATACATGCCTGCTTGGGGTCGTGTAATAAATAAGCTTGCGCCCCACAACCGGCCCCGATAACCCATGAAAATACAATAGGAGGCAGCTTTCCTGATAGAAAGCTTTCACCTAAATATTGGGAGAAAGCCTCGTTACCAGTAGCATCTACGACCAAACTGACTTGCGAAAGAGAACTTAAACCCCTAACTCTCTTAGGTATGAAACTCACCTGTACTTCTGGATACTTAGCTCGCAGCTCCGCACAAAGAGCAGCGGCTTTATTTTGACCAATATATTCAAAACCGAGAAAATGCCGTCCCAAGTTCCCCACAGATAGCTCATCATCATCAATGAGCACCAGCGAGCCACCTAGAAACCCTGCACCCGACTTTACAAGCAAATCAGCTAAGTACCCACCAATCGCACCACAGCCAACCAAAGAAATGTTTTTCCCAGCCAATCCTGTAACCCCGCCTGCCAAGTTGCGGGTTAACCAAGATTCAGCATCAACCGGAACACACCCCAACCTAGTAACCTTAACATTTTTTGGGTAACTTTTTAGAGCAGAGCGCATAAATTGATCAGCTGACTTAGCTTTAATGACTTTCCTAGCGATAGAAAGATCAAGCAGAACTGCACAGGAACAATTTGGCGCACGAATCAAAAGAAGCACAAGATTCTGACGAAGCCTGTAAGCGTCTTTCAAAACAGACATTAAACCACCATGGGCTCTATAGTCCGCAACCTGAAGCCACTGGGAGAGCAGCTTGAGATCTTTAGGCGGCCACTCTTCCGAAATCCCCAGAGGGGTATCTGAATCTACGACGCGCAAGGTTAGATCTGAAAATAACTCTTTTCCACCCCAAAATTTATACCGTGCAGCTAGAGCCTTAGCGTCATCCCCCAATACCCATAACTCGTCACGCCCTTCAATACTTGGAAGACTCACTATTGCGAAGTGCTCATAAACGCCTTCAGATTTTGACTTTGGGATATCCAGTAGCAGATCAGCCCCACCCCAGTAGATCAAAAATTCATCGCGAGTATCAGAGAGGGAATCACCATCAACCAGTCGCTCTAGAAGCTGCCGGGCCAGCTCCAAACACCCTAAGACTGCTCCTCCGATATTATTCCTAGGGAGGTAAGCTTGATCTTTCCCCAAGTAGCAGAGAAAACCATTTGGACTGATATGAGCACATACTTTTGGAAGCCCAACTGGACGTTCAAGAAGTTCGATTGATGGGATAGAAACGAGTGCCACATCCGACAGATGCAAGCGGATAGGGATAGCACTTCCCTTGGGATGGAGAAAACCGCTGTATATTGGATAAGGGGAGCTTTGCAGTAGTTCAAACCCGTTACCAACCAGCGCGGCATGGACTTTGCTCAACTCCACAATTCACCCTGCCGTCATGATTCCAACAGGGGACACCGCCTTCGACTTGTCAGCTGGAGTACTTTGAACCGTATCAATCACTACTCGCCCTGGATCATAGGGAACACGATTACCGAAGGCATCGCGCAATAATCTACAGGCCTGCTCGGGGGAGTTTGAGCGGTAAATAGCCTCATCCAGTTGTTGGCCTAAGCGAGTAAGCCGAGCCACTACATCAGCGCGTATGCCATCTTTATCCAGGCGCGCAGCAAGATCCTCCTGCTCCTCGACGGGCTTCATGGCCGTCGCTGGGTTAAAGACTTTGCCCTGAAGAATCTTGGGTAGTGCCTTTACTACCTTTAGCAAAGCAAGGTCATCCCGCCTAGGAACTGCCACATCGAGCGCCTTCGCAACAGCAACCATCAGAAGAATCGACTTAGGGTCTTCGCCTTCCCAGACCTGATAATCGCGCCAGCCCTTGATGTACCGCATGAGGCGCCGAAGCTGCTCGGTTTTCAACGCCACCTCAGACTCGACCCAATCCTTTATCGGTCGAGGATCATTATCGCGCCAACCCCGATCTTTGGTGGCCATAAGCACGCCATGAGTAGGCATCAGATCCCAATTATCATCCTCCTCTAGCTGCGCCTTAGCCAATACGCTGTCAAAAGCATTACAGATGGCTAGAGCTCTGCTTTCCCTGAGCTCCTCGAACTCTTCATCCGGGATACTATAAGCGGGGACGTCAATATGCTTGTCGCTTGCGATCTCGAGACGCGTGCAATTGGGATTGTCATCAATTAGCTTCCAGCCTTTTTCATCCGCTAGGTCTTGCAATACCTCTTCAACACACGTGAAGAGCACATTGCTCATGACAGATGGTGGGGTGGCTTCGAGATAGCTAAACGGTAGATAGGTTCCGTCATCAAGATCCGCCTGCTGCGGATCTTTACATGGCGCATTAAGCGTCTTGTACGCCCAAGAGCCTTGAGTAAAGAAGCGCGGTTTACGCACCTGCTGGTCACTCCCCAACGCCCGCTGAAGCAGGGCGGGCAGCCTAGTTCTAAGCCGATCACGGATTTCAGTACGAGCGCTCTGCATGTGTTCACGCTCGTCGCTCGCGAGCGTCAGCCCGGCAAGAAATGTGTCCGTGTAGACAGTGCTATCCAACAGGCTGTGCAGGTTGAAGGCTGGCATACCATCGCTCCATTGACCTTAGGGCGACACCACTATATGGTGTGTCAGCCATGGATGTCCACCACAACATAGAGGATTGTCATGTACGCGGTCTTCGGCCTCAAAAACCTAGTCCTAGGCTTGCTCGCGCTGATTGCCCTGATCTTTTTCGGATTCATCTGGTGGCTATCACCTCAGGACGCCATAGGCCTAATATCCTTGCTGTGGAAGGTCGCCAGCATTACGGTTACCGCAACATTCATCCTGGGTAACATACGCCCAGTCTTCAAGCATCTCTGGAAGCTTGGAGAACTTTGCTCCAGTAGCTTGTTCCCTGATCTATCGGGCTCATGGAAGGGTTACCTGCGCTCAAATGTCTCAGTACATGATGCGATCCAAGCCGCAGCGCTCTCACCCGATCTGAAACTCAATCTGAATGAACCCCAGGATGTTGATCGCATTGAGCTTGAGCGCTTCGAGGCCGAGCTAGAGATCAAGGCGACGCTCAGTCGGATCACCCTAACGATGGTGGTTCAAGGACGGAAGGGAGAGTCCCGATCCTATAGCCTAGTGTGTAAGCCCAGGGTTTCTATCTATGACGAGCCACACCGTCTGACGTACGTCTACCGCTCGCAATTGACTGAACCCTCAGCAGATGATGAATCGAATCACATAGGGGCTGCAGAGCTCGAGGTTCTCCGCCAAGGCAATCAAATCATCCTCTCCGGGTTCTATTGGACTGCTCGAAATTGGAGAAACGGACGGAACACCGCGGGCTTGATGCATTTCGAACGCGCCTAGCAAGAATATGTGGAATGGAGCGACGGGACGCAAAAAAAATTCAGCGGTACTACCGTATACTTTCACGCCGAAAAGGAGCCTGTTTATGGCCCAATATTTACGTTTTCAGCCTCTCACGGCCGACAATAGAAGCTACAACCTGCGATACAAGGGGGGCTCAGAAAAGTTTACGATTTGACGCTCGGCGTTTTGCCAGTAATCGTAAGGCTGACGCGTGGATCTGAGCGGCATTCGCGGCGTTACCTGCTAGAGCGGCCCCCATCACGTACATGCGTACGCTCAGGGGCTCTACTCCAGCAGGTGCCTTGCGACTACTCACTCAGCTGCACGCTCGAAGGGTTGGATAAAAAGCTAGAGCAACACGCAGATCGAACCTGGGAGAGGGAAGGCTTTTTCGTAGGAGCGGCTTCAGCCGCGAAAATCGCGGATAAATCCGCTCCTACCCGAGCCTTGCCCCTCTCACAAATTCCCGCCCCTCCTCCTCCGGGTCGAGGGCAAGGGTCAGCCAGCAATCCACCGCCTGCTGACCAGTGGTACCCGTTTACCCTTGCGCGCATTACGCAACGGAACATAATTCAAATTATCTGTATATCCATACAGGCCGGTTTATTCACCGGCCCTCACGCAGGAGCCAAGCCATGCTGAGCTGGGATGAATTCGACAAGGAAGACGGTGCAGAAGCCGCCGTCGCACAAAACGCCAACGTACAAAACGCCGGCACCCATTTCGACAAGCTCGACAGCGAAGCTGCCGGCTCGGTCGAGCAGGCCCGCGCCGTCGACGCCAACGACTCCGACGCCGTGGCCCGCGCCAAGAAGGCTCTGAACGACCTCGACATCCAGGAAGGCCTGGACGACCTCGAAGGCGCCGCCGCGCGCGTACAGGTCGGCGACAAGCAGATGATCAACGCCCGCGCCGACCTCAACCAACTCGTACCCTTCAAGTACGACTGGGCCTGGCAGAAGTATCTGGATGGTTGCGCCAACCACTGGATGCCGCAGGAAGTGAACATGAACGCCGACATCGCCCTGTGGAAGAGCGCTGACGGCCTCACCGAAGACGAGCGCCGCATCGTCATGCGCAACCTCGGCTTCTTCTCCACCGCCGACAGCCTGGTGGCCAACAACTTGGTGCTGGCCGTGTACCGCCTGATCACCAACCCCGAGTGCCGCCAGTACATCCTGCGCCAGGCCTTCGAGGAAGCGATCCACACTCATGCCTACCAGTACTGCATCGAGTCGCTGGGCATGGATGAAGGCGAGATCTTCAACATGTACCACGAGATCCCGAGCGTCGCGAAGAAGGCCTCCTGGGGCCTGAAGTACACCCGCTCGATCTCCGACCCGAACTTCAACACCGGCACCCCGGAAACCGACCGTCAGTTCCTCAAGAACCTGATCGCCTACTACTGCGTACTGGAAGGCATCTTCTTCTACTGCGGCTTCACCCAGATCCTCTCCATGGGTCGCCGCAACAAGATGACCGGCACCGCCGAGCAGTTCCAGTACATCCTGCGTGACGAGTCCATGCACCTGAACTTCGGCATCGACGTGATCAACCAGATCAAGATCGAAAACCCGCACCTGTGGGATGCCCAGATGAAGGACGAAGCGACCCAGATGATCCTGCAGGGCACCCAGCTGGAGATCGAATACGCGCGTGACACCATGCCGCGCGGCGTACTGGGCATGAACGCCGCGATGATGGAGGACTACCTCAAATTCATCGCCAACCGCCGCCTGACCCAGATCGGCCTGAAGGAAGAGTACCCGGGTACTACCAACCCGTTCCCGTGGATGAGCGAGATCATGGACCTGAAGAAGGAGAAGAACTTCTTCGAGACGCGAGTGATCGAGTATCAGACGGGTGGGGCGTTGAGCTGGGATTAAGAATTGGAGACTTTGACACTCCCAAGGACGGGAGTGGTTCTAGACGCAAGAAAGCACTGTAGAAATGAAAACACCCAGAGTTTGCGGCTCTGGGTGTTAAATCTCCTTAACGACAAGCAACCATCGTCGAAGGAGTGTGGACAGATGACTGCCCTCTACAACACGGCGCAGTCTACTTGTGAATCTGCCACCGTCAAGCGGTTAGCGACAAACGAGGACTAGCCAATGGCCAAGACCCAAGAAGGTAAGAAGAAGGTACATGTACCTGCTCATACCCGTAAAACTTCTGACGGCAAAACCATCAAAGTGCCTGAACACTACCGTTCGACCCCGAACTGAGTGGGCCGGAGCCCCAGCATTTATGCTGGGGCTTTTGTATATCTTGCCCCGTCCTGAGTAAGGTTTGAAAGATATTGGGGGGACAGATTTATTTTCAACGCCACCCTCCTCTACTGGTTTCGCCCTTACGGCGAGTCACTTTCTCTTTGCTCGCGCGAAAGAGAAAGTAACCAAAGAGAAAGCGCGCCCGACATCCGGGTTTCGCTTCGCGAAACTTCCCTCGCTCCGGCGCTGTTCCGAGGGTCGTCACGGTGGGCCATCCCTGGCCCATCGTTCCTCGTTTGGCATCCATGCCAAACGCCCCTCTCCACAGCACCTCCACTCGGCCTCCTGACGGGATTCGGAAACCAAGTCGCCTGAACTGTCCGCGCTTGATCGTTCCCACGCTCCGCGTGGGAATGTAGCCCTCGACGCTCTGCGTCGACCGCTTCCGGACACGGCGCTTCAACTGATCTCTGCCGCCAGCCAGAAGCAGGACGCAGAGCGTCCCCAAAGGCGTTACCACGCAGAGCGTGGGAACGATCAGTAGGAGCAATCTCACAAGCGACGCCAAACGCCCAAATCGTCGTGCAAGGGGTTGAACGGCGTGGATGCCGCGAGAGCCGCGCTGGGCCAGGCTTTGATTGATCGTTCCCACGCTCCGCGTGGGAATGTAGCCCTCGACGCTCTGCGTCGACCGCTTCCGGACACGACGCTTCAGCTGATCTCTGCCGCCAGCCAGAAGCAGGACGCGGAGCGTCCCCAAAGGCGTTACCACGCAGAGCGTGGGAACGATCAGTAATGCTGTCCCGGACGCTCCAGCGTCCACGCCGAAGGCGGCTAACCACCCCGAATACTGCGGGCGGGCTACCACGCCGGAGCGTGGGAGCTATCGGTGTGCTGGAGCCAGGCCATTTCGCCGCCTACACTTGCAGGCCAGAGCACCATCAGTCCGCCACCAATCGATTCAGGGAAGAATCCAATGGGCCGCAGCCGTTACGTCATCACCGAACCCGACAAGCCACACTTCCTGACCTGCACGGTACTGGAATGGCTGCCACTGTTCACTCGCCCTACCCTGGTCGATATCCTGCTGGACTGCTGGCGTTATCAGCAGGCTAACCAGGGTTTACGCCTCTACGGCTACGTGATTTTGGAAAACCATCTGCACTTCGTCGCACAAGCGCCTGACCTGGCCAAATGCGTCCACAGCTTCAAGTCATTTACTGCACGCAAGATCATTGATCATCTGCAAGCTAAAGGGGCGGAGCGTTTGCTGCAGCGGCTACGTTTTGCCAAGCGGGCACACAAGACTGATCGCGTTTACCAGCTCTGGCAGGAGGGATCGCATGCGGAGCTGGTGTGTAGTGCGGAGGTGATGCGGCAGAAGCTCGACTACATCCATCACAATCCGGTCAAACGTGGTTATGTGGATCAAGCGGAGCACTGGCGTTACTCCAGCGCTCGGGACTATGCAGGGCAAGCGGGATTGATTGAGGTTGACCGCTGGTATTCGTGACGCTGAGCGTCACTGGCTGCATTCCCACGCGGAGCGTGGGAACGATCATCAGAGCGCGGGAACGATCAGGCGAGATCGAGCACTGGTATTCGTGACCCGGAGCGTCACTGGCTGCATTCCCACGCGGAGCGTGGGAACGATCATTGGTCGTTAGCTTTTACCCTTCTTCCTGGCAATCGCCTTCATCCGCGCTGCGGCCTTCTGCACGCAGGCCATCTTCTCGGGCCGTTTCATGCCACGCCATTTGCGGATTTCCTCGCGTGTGCGCCCGCAACTGACGCACAGCTCGCTGTTGAGCTGACACAACGACACGCAGGGGTTCTCAATGTCCTTGGCCACGCTTGCCCCTTGCCGGTCGTTCGACCGAGAACGCCACGTGGTCGGCGATGCTGGAAACGCTGATGCCCACTTCATCGAAAGCGGCCAGCGTCAGTTCCAGCATTCTCGCCTTGTCCGAACTGGCGAGTGCGCGCGCCCTGCTCGCCTCGCTGTCGAACAGCCAGGTTACGCACAGGCTCTGCGGAAAACGCTCGTAGTCCACGTCATGGGTCAGCCACTGGAAGCCGACGATTTCGCTTTTCGCCGTTTCACATGCTGTGGTCAGCATGCGGATCAGCTCGCGCTCGATGGCTGAATATTTTCGTTTCGGCGATGGCATAAGGTTCTTCTGGGTCTGAGTTCGCTGCGCCGCCATGTTACCCGAGGCGCTCAACGGCCAGAGGCAGCAGATGGCTCGAGGTCGAACAACACCGCCGCGGGTTACAATCCACGGCCTACGCATTCTCCAGCGGAAGCCATATACCGATGTTCACCCTTGCGCATCTCAGCAGCCCGCCGCCCGAGTCCCTGAAAAGCCAGGTGCAGCAAATGGTGGTGGACTACTTCGCCGATGTCAGCGCGGTGCCGTTGCTGCCGAGCAATCCGCTGTATCAGCTGTACCAGTACGTGATCGGCTATGAGCTACATCTGCACCTGCAGACCATGAACGGCGAGGCCGAAGGCCCCGTGCAGTTGCTACTGGCACTGGACGCTGAAGACCCGGCCCGCGTGCTGGGGTTTGCCCTGTATCTGCCCAGCCCGGACGATGCGGTCGCCTGCACCCTCGCCTATCTGGCAGTCGATGCCGCACACCGCCGTCAGGGCATAGGCCGCGCGCTGCTGCAACGCGTGCTGGCGCATCGTCCGCACCTGGAGCTAGCCTGCGTGGCAGACAAGGTGCCGCTGTTCGAGGCTCTGGGTTTGCAGGTGCTGGCCGCGCAAGGTGCGCTGGTGGTGATGAACAGCCGCGACTACCGCTCCAGCGGCATGGTAGCGGTCGCCGACCTGGCGCCGGTGTTTGCCTCCACCGAGGTCAGGCAGATCCACGCCTACCTGCTCAAGCAGCACGGCCAGCGCGCCATGCAGCAGGCGGAAAAACAGCGTGACGCGCACCTCGACGCGCTCGCCCTGCAGGCTCAGCAACTGGTCGACGAGCGCCTGCCTTCACGCGCGCTGCATTGAGGCGATGCCCCACACCAGGCGCGGGGCTTCACGAAACGCCGAGCGCCATCACCTGTTGCGGTCAACCGACATCGCGCCTGCACACGCGCAGTGGGCGGACGTTCAACGCCCGCCAACGCTGATAGAGCGTTACGACAGGGGCTCTGGCCCGGTCAGAACGAGTAGCTGGCGCTGACCACCAGGTTACGCGGCTCGCCCAGGCGGATTTGCCCGGCGCTGGTGGCGGAGCTGTAGTAGGTACGGTCGGTGATGTTGTTCAGCGCCGCGCGGATGTCCCAGTCCTTGTGGCGGTAGCCGGCCAGCGCGTCCCAGGCGCCATAGCCAGGCAGTACGGTGGTGTTCTGGTTGTCGGCAAAGCGCTGGCCCACCAGGGTCACGCCGGTTTCGGCGTACCAGCCCAGCTCGGGCTTCCAGGTGATGAACAGGCTGCCATTGCGCTTGGCGACGTTGCTGACGCGGTTGCCTTCCAGGCCGTTGTTGTCCTTGACGATGCTGGCGTCCTGCAGGCCGATGCCGCCACGCATGTACCAGTTGCCGACCAATCGACCGGTGGCAGTCAATTCAATACCGCGCGAGCGCTGCAGGCCGGTGAGGATGGTCAGGGTCGGGTCGTTCGGGTCAGTGGTGCGACGGTTGTACAGTTCCAGCTCGTAGACGGCCAGGGTGGTGCTCAGGCGTTCATCCAGCCAGTCGCTCTTGATGCCAACTTCCTTCTGCCGGGTCTGTTCAGGCTCAAGTTCGTTGCCATTGCCCGAGGCGCCCGGGGTGATGCCGATCAGACCACCGCCGACCGGGGAGAAGGTCTTGCTCCAGGAGGCGTAGAAGGCGTGATGCTGCAGCGGCGTCCAGACGATACCGGCGCGCGGGCTGAGGCCGTAACTGTTGCGATCTTCCTTGAGGTTGCGCAGCTTGTTGGTGGTGGCCACCTCGAACTCGTCGTAACGCAGGCCGGCCAGCACTTGCCATTGGTCATTGATGCGCAGTTGATCCTGCACGTAGAGGCCACGGCTTTCGACTTCGCTGTGGTTGTTGCTGGAAAGGGTCATGGCGCCCCGGTGGCTCTGGCTGTGATCCGGGTTGTACAGGTCGAGCGCAGGTACGGCCTGACCGCCCTGGTTGACGGCGAGCGCGCTGTAAAGCTTCGGGTCACGACGCTGGCTGCCGATTTCCACACCGGTCAGCAGACGATGCACGAAGCCGAAGGTGTCAACGGTGCCTTCGGCCTCCAGGTTGTTGAACAGGTTCTGGGTGCGCAGATCCTGCTGCCAGCGCTGCCGGGTCACGCGCTGGGTCGCAGCGTTGAAGCCGGTCAGGTAGGTATTGTCGAAGTCGCTGTCGAGCTTGAACAGGCTGGCGGTATGACGCAGTTGCCAGTTGTCATTCAATTCGTAGGTGAGCCTGGAGCGCAGTGATTGCGTGGTGTCGTCAATGTAATCGCGGTCATCGCCATAGGTAGTGCCGCGCTTGACGTCCGCCGGGCGCCCGCCAACGCCGGGAATACCACGATCCGGGGTGCGGTCGAAGCGGCTGTATTCGTACTGCACCAGCCAGTTCAGCTCGGGCGTCAGTTGCCAGCTCATGGACGGCGCGAACAGTTGGCGATGGCTGGAGACGCCATCACGGAAGCTGTTGCTGTCCTCGTTGCCCATGTTCAGGCGCAGGCTGATGGTGTCGGTGGGGTCGGCGCTGAGGTCGGCATACAGGCTGCGCAGGTCTTCACTGCTACCTTGCGCCTCGAGCGTGGAGCGGCGCCCGGCTTCGGGCGCCTTGCTGATGCGGTTGACGATACCGCCCTGGCTGCCACGCCCGTAGAGCACGGCTGCCGGCCCCTTGAGCACTTCGATGCGCTCGATGTTGTGCAGGTCGCGCACGTACTGGCTGTCGTCACGCACGCCGTCCAGGTAGAAGTCGTTGCTGGCATCGAAGCCTCGGATGCGCAGGCTGTCGAAACGGGTATCCGCCCCGCTGCTGACGTTGGGCAGGCCGCTGAGCGCCTTGCCCAGATCATTGGTGCCATAGTTGAGCACATTGCTGGTCTTCAGTGCGTCGATGGCCTGCGGCACATCACGCACCGGGGTAGCCGTGCGGGTGGCGGTGCTGACTTCCTTGACCCGTGGACTGTCGGCCTCCTCGTCGGCCTCACCGTAGACCACGGTCTCGGGCAGGTTGGCCGGTGCAGCGCAGGCAAAGCCGCTTGTCAGTAGAACGGAAAAGCCCAGCGAAATGGGGGTCAGTCGCGAAAGGAAGAACATCTCGGCACGCATCCAGTCATTAGCGGGCGCGCATGATAATTCTTTTCATTTAATATTTAGAAGTATTTACTTGCCTGCATCGAGGCTCTGCCGGGACGCATGCAAAATGCGAAATATCAGTGCTTGCTGGGTACTGATGCCGGCAATCTTGGCCGGCCTAGCGCTTGACGCAGGCCCACAGTGCATTGCCCGACTGACCATCCCAGGGCAGTAGCCGCTGGTAGTCGTGCTCCAGCACCTGCACCTCGAAGTACGGCGTCAGCAGGCTTTGCAGTTCGGCAAAGCTCACCGCCACCATCGGGTGCTCGTCGTGCCAGACCTCGGTCTGCTCCGCCACGCTGCGCTCGATACGCAGACGCAGCGCCTGCTGTTCACCTTCCCCCCGGTAGTACCAGCCGGAGCTGAAGCGAAACTGCGCGTGCTCATGTCGTGCGCTGTGAGAGACGAATAAGGCGTTGTCGATGCGCCGCTTGTCCACGGCGTTGAAGCAGAACACCCCGCCAGCGGCCAGGGCGCCGTGCACGCTGGCGATGCAGGCCTTGAGGCGTTCGATGCTGGCGCTGTAGTGGATGGAGTAGAGAAAACAGGTGATCAGGTCCAACGGTTCGTCGAACTCAAAGGCGCACATGTCCTGCAGGGCAAAATGCGCCTCGGGGCAGCGCTGGGCGGCGCGGTCGAGCATTGGCTGGTTGATGTCCAGGCCGCTGCTGGCATAGCCGGCATCGAGAAAGTGACGCACATGTGGGCCGGTACCGCAGGCCAGGTCGAGATGACGCCTGCCGCCATTGCCGAACAACTGCTGCACACGCTGCACGCAATGGCTTTGCGCGGCGTAGTCGATGTCCGCGCACATCAGGTCGTAATAGCCTGACAGGTCGGTGTAGAGCGCATTGCCAGGCATGTTGAACCGCCGCTGAATCGTGAGGTGCGCATCATATCCCAAGCGCCGCCAAAACGACGCGCAGCCGATGCAGACGCGCACCGGCATGCATGTACAGCGGGTCACGACTCAGCGCATGCAGCACTGCTTGTACTTCTTGCCACTGCCGCAGGTGCAGGGGTCGTTACGCCCGACTTTAGCCTCCTCGCGGCGCACCGGCAGCAGCGGGTCCAGGTTCTCCTGCCAATACTGGAAAAGCTCGACGGCGGCGGGTTCGAGCAGCGCCGTGCTGGCGTCGTATTCGGCATCGGACATGGCCTTGAGCGTCGCGCTGCCGCTTTCATCGCCATGCAGGGTGATCAGCTTCAGCGCTGCCGCCACCGATTCCGGCAGCGATGCATCGAGCCAGCCGGCCACTGCAGCGCCGCGCAGGTAGCCCGCGCACCACTCCGAGACGATCAGCTTCACGCCCTTGCCGTTGTTGTCGGCCAGGAAGATCGCTTCGTAATCGTCCGGCTCTTCGGCGAGCATGTAGGCGGCCTCGCTCATCAGCTCGACGGCCAGCTTCATGAAGCGCTCGCCATCCTTGTCGCTCGGCCATTGTGGCGGCTGATCGGCCCAGATCGCCGAGTACCACACGGCCGGCGCGACCTGGCGCGGCGCGGAGACGATGGCGGCGAAGAAGCCATCCAGCTCGCTGGCCGAGAGGATCGAGTCATCGTTGCCGTACTTGAGCAGCCACTGATCGAGCTTCTCCAACCCTCTGTTGTCCATCGCCACGCCTCCGCCTGAAAAAGGCCGGTACTGTACCTGCATCGGCGCGTATTGCCAGCCGTCCGGCATCTGGCGAGTGCCCAGCGGGCCACAGCCCGGTACAATGCGCGCCTTGCCCGTGTGCCAGCCTGATAAAAGAAACCATCATGTCCCTGCCCAAACACCACCTGGAACTGCTCAGCCCTGCGCGTGACGTCGAAATCGCCCGCGAGGCCATTCTGCATGGCGCCGACGCCGTCTACATTGGCGGCCCGAGCTTCGGCGCGCGGCACAATGCCTGCAACGACGTGAGCGATATCGCCAGGCTGGTGGAGTTCGCCCGCCACTATCACGCGCGGGTGTTCACCACGCTCAACACCATCTTCCACGACGACGAACTGGAGCAGGTGCGCGCGCTGATCCACCAGCTCTACGACGCCGGAGTGGATGCGCTGATCGTGCAGGACATGGGGGTGATGGAGCTGGATATTCCGCCCATCGAGCTGCATGCCAGCACCCAGACCGACATCCGTACCCTTGAGCGGGCCAAGTTTCTCGACCAGGCCGGATTCTCCCAGCTGGTGCTGGCGCGCGAGCTGAACCTGCAGGAAATCCGCCAGATTGCCGATGCCACCGATGCGACCATCGAATTCTTCATTCACGGTGCGCTGTGCGTAGCCTTCTCCGGCCAGTGCAACATCTCCCATGCGCAGACCGGGCGCAGCGCCAACCGCGGCGACTGCTCGCAGGCCTGCCGCCTGCCCTACACCCTCAAGGATGAAAAGGGCGGCGTGATCGCCTACGAGAAACACCTGCTGTCGATGAAGGACAACAACCAGAGCGCCAACCTGCGTGCCCTGGTCGAGGCCGGCGTGCGCTCGTTCAAGATCGAGGGTCGCTACAAGGACGTGGCCTATGTGAAGAACATCACCGCCCACTACCGCCGCGAGCTCGACGCCATCCTCGAAGACCGCCCGGACCTGGCCCGCGCCTCCAGCGGCCGCACCGCTCACTTCTTCGTGCCCGATCCGGACAAGACCTTCCACCGTGGCAGCACCGACTACTTCGTCACCGAGCGCAAGGTGGATATCGGCGCCTTCGACTCGCCGACCTTCACCGGGCTGCCCGTCGGCCAGGTGGAGAAAGTGAACAAGCGCGACCTGATCGCCGTCACCCACGAGCCACTGTCCAATGGCGACGGCCTCAACGTGCTGGTCAAGCGCGAGGTGGTGGGTTTCCGCGCCAACATCTGCGAACTCAAGGGCGAGTTCGAAGAGGACGGCGAGAAGCGCTATCGCTACCGCGTCGAGCCCAACGAGATGCCCGAAGGGCTGCTGCGCCTGCGCCCGAATCACCCGCTGAGCCGCAACCTCGACCACAACTGGCAGCAGGCGCTGCAACGCACCAGCGCCGAGCGCCGTATTGGCGTGAGCTGGAAGGCCGTGCTGCGTGAAGACGCGCTCAAGCTCACCGCCACCAGCGAGGAAGGCATCAGCGTCGAGGTCGCCCTGCCCGGCCCGTTCGGCGTAGCCAACAAACCGGAACAGGCGCTCGATGGCCTGCGCGACCTGCTCACCCAGCTCGGCACCACCATCTACCACGCCCAGAGCGTGACGCTGGATGCCCCTAAGGCCTTCTTCGTGCCCAATTCGCAGCTCAAGGCGCTGCGCCGCGACGCCATCGAAGCACTGACCGCAGCGCGCGTCGCCGCTCATCCACGCGGCAGCCGCAAGGCCGAGACCGACCCGGCACCGGTGTACCCGGAATCGCACCTGAGCTTCCTCTACAACGTCTACAACCAGAAAGCGCGCGACTTCTACCATCGCCATGGCGTGCAACTGATCGATGCGGCCTACGAGGCCCACGAGGAAACCGGCGAAGTGCCGGTGATGATCACCAAGCACTGCCTGCGTTTTTCCTTCAATCTGTGCCCGAAACAGGCCAAGGGTGTGACCGGCGTACGCACCAAGGTCGCACCGATGCAGTTGGTGCACGGCGATGAAGTGCTGACCCTGAAGTTCGACTGCAAGCCGTGCGAGATGCACGTGATCGGCAAGATGAAGGGCCACATCCTCGACCTGCCGCAGCCGGGCAGCGCCGCCGCCCAGGTGGTCGGCCACATCAGCCCGGACGACCTGCTCAAGACCATCCGCCAGAAGCCGGGCTATAGCCACTGAGCCCAGCCTCGCCTGTTACCGGTAGCCCGGATGCAATCCGGGGGCATGCGCCTGTATGTCCCGGATTGCATCCGGGCTACAACAACCATCGCCAGCAAGCTCCTACGGATCGCGAATCAGGCCCGCGCTGTACTCGCCGGGCTGAGCATCTCGATCTCGCGAATCTCGAAATCACGACGCAGGTAGTCCATGCGCTGGTTATGGAACTCGCGCATGTGCGGCAGGGCCGTGTGCTCGGCCAGCGCCTCTCGTGATGCCCACACCTCGTAGAAGATGAACAGGGTCGGGTCCTGGGCGTCACGCAGCATGTGATATTCGATGCAGCCGGGTTCGGCGCGGCTGGGCTCGACGTAAGCACGGAACAGTTGCTCGAAGGCTTCGGCCTGCTCGGGTCGGGTATGGGCGTGGAGGATGAAGGCATGCATATGGGAAGGCTCCTGATAACGTACTGCCTTACCATAAAGCACGCCTCAAATTGAAATTCATGACTTTCAGTCAATAATGATTTGACCGTTTCGGGGTGTTTCGCACGCGCGGGGCTGGATAACCTGCCGCCACTTTTTTGGAGAACCCCGATGAAAAAGATCCTCCTGCTCAACGGCGGCAAACAGTTCGCCCACTCCCAAGGCCAGTACAACGCCACTCTGCACGACGCCGCAGTGGCCTTCCTCGACCGCGCCGGCTTCGATATCAAGACCACCTTCATCGACGGCGGCTACGACATCGACGAAGAAGTGCAGAAAATCCTCTGGGCCGACGTGGTGATCTACCAGATGCCCGCCTGGTGGATGGGCGCACCCTGGACGGTGAAGAAGTACCTCGACGAGGTGTTCACCGCCGGCCACGGCAGCCTCTACGCCAACGACGGTCGCACGCGCTCCGATGCCTCGCAGAAGTACGGCAGCGGCGGGCTGATCCAGGGCAAGCGATACATGCTGTCGCTGACCTGGAACGCCCCGCTACAGGCCTTCGAGGACCCGAGCGACTTCTTCGAAGGCAAGGGCGTGGACGCGGTGTACTTCCCCTTCCACAAGGCCAACGAATTCCTCGGCATGAGCGCCCTGCCCACCTTCATCTGCAACGACGTGATGAAGATGCCGGACATCGAGCGCGACGTGGCGCGCTACGAGCAGCACCTGGCCCGGGTGTTCGGCGTCGCCTGAAGCCGCGGCTCATTGCCCGCCGAACAGCGCCGTCCAGTAGATGCCGGCGTCGCTCTGCGGGTCGTTGGCGTAGGCAGCGCCCAGCTCGCTGAACTCAGGGTTCATGATATTGGCGCAGTGCCCGGGGATGGCCAGCCAGCCCTCTACCACCTTGGCGGTGCTATCCAGTGCAGCGGCGATGTTCTCGCCCACCTTGCCGCCCTCATAGCCGGCCAGCTCGGCGCGATCCCCCGGCGTCAGCCCATCAGGCCCCTGGTGGGCGAAGAAATTGCCGTTGGCCATGGCCCGGCTATGGCTCTCGGCGGCACTGCCCAACTCGGCACTCCACACCAGCGGTGCGGCAGCGGCAAAGGCCTGGCCACCGCACTGACGCGCCTGTGCGCGGGCCGCATTGATCTGTTGCAGAAGACTCTCGCCCTCGGTCTGCCAGGTTTGCAGGCGCCCGCTCAGCAGCGGCCGGGCAAGCACGATGCGCCAGTCTCGATCCTGCTGACTGACGCCGATATCGATGAATTGCGGGTCGAGCAGCACGCGGCAGAAACTTTCGCTCAACGCCTGCATCGCCGCCTGCGCATTGCGTGGGCCGGACAGGGTGATGGCCTGGACATTGACCAGCGGATAACCGGCAGCGCTGAGCGAGTCCTGCAGATCGCCAGTGCCATTGGCCGGCAATATCAGGCGCGGATCGTTGCTCAGTGGCGGCAGCGGCTCGGATACCTGCACGCCACAGCGCTGCATCTCACCCCGGTAGGCATTGATCGCTTCGATCAAGGCGAGATCCTCGGATGCCCGAGCAATACCCTGCCCGGCCATCATCATCATCAGCAGCAGCACCAGCAGGCAACGGTAGCCGCCACGCTTGTTCATCGTTGTCATACCGCCCTCTCCATTTCCTTACTACCGTCGTCAATCTGACGTAATCTCCGGCACTCGATCATGCCCGGCTTATCACCCTGTCGCAGGCGCGCATGCACGGGCAGTAGCGCCGCCCAGCAGGCTTCCTGCATGGTTTCATCCATCGCCATCCATGCCCTGCACTTGGCTCAAGTCTCATTCGAGAACACTGATGCCTGGTTACTTCGCAAAGAACGAGCAACACCGTCGCCTGGTCCTCAGGGCCCTGCTTTGGATCACCCTGGGCGGTGGTTTGTTCTTCTCGGTGGTCAATCTGTTGCACGAAAACTGGCTGCTGGCTGGCCTGGAGATCGCCTACGCCGGCGTCTCACTCTATCTGCTGAGCATTCTCGAGCGAACGCGCAACCTGCAGCTATTGACCGCCATTTACCTGCTGCCGTTCTTCAGCATCATGATTGTGGCGCTGGCTCAGACCCACACCACCTTTGCCGTGTTCGCCTGGATACAGACAATTCCGATCATTTGCTATCTGTTATTGGGGCTGCGCCTGGGCCTGTAGGTCTCGGTTTTGTTCGTCAGCATCGGCTTGTTCGCCTTTAGCCGGCGCTACTCTTCCGAGGCGCTGCTGCAGCGCGTCGAGATCATCGCCAATATCGGCCTGGCCAGTCTGGCCGTCATGATCTTCGCGCACATCTATGAACACAGCCGCCTGCGCAACGAGCAGCGCCTGACCGCACAGGCCACCAGCGATGCCCTGACAGGTTTACCGAACAGACTGAAGCTCGCCGACGTCTTCGAACGTGAGCGCGCCCATGCGTTGCGCAATGGCACGCCGCTAGCGCTGGTCTTCATCGATATCGACCACTTCAAGCAGATCAATGACCGTTTCGGTCACGACGTCGGCGACCACGCCCTGGTGCACTTCGCCACGGTGTTTGCGCAGCAATGACCTGTTCTGCCGCCTGGGGGGGTGAGGAATTTGCCGTCTTGCTGCCCGGCAGCACGGCTGCGCAGGCCTACGCGATTGCAGACAGCTTGCGCGAGCGCCTGGTTGCAGCGCCGCTGCCAGTCGAGGGCGATGCTCTGTGCATGACACTGAGTGCGGGGGTGGCGGGCTTCGGGGCGGACGGCCAGTCGCTGCATGAGCTGATGCAGACGGCTGACCGGCGCACCTACGCGGCGAAACGGGCCGGACGCAATCAGGTCATCGCCCGGGACGAAACGCCCCAGGCCACTGCTCAGGCGTAAACGCTCAGCCCGCCCTTTTCCTGCAGCCACTGGCGGTAGGTTTCCAGCGAGTCGGTCTGCCTGTCGCCATTGTGGCCAGCGATGCGCATGCTGCCATCGAGCCCGGCGTCGACCATCTTCTGCACCTGCTGCAGCAGCGTGGCGGCATCGTCACGATCGAGCTGTGCCACGTCCGGCAGCTGGATCACCGAAGGCATGGCAGCCGGATCGCTACTGCTGCGCTGCACGGCATTGCTGCTCGCCGTCGCGCCGCCATTCATCGCACGCAACAGCCCGCCCTCACTGCGCGCGACCACCTGCTGGGCAAAACGCCGCAAATCGGCCAGCGGGTCCTGGCTCGCCTGGCTGTCGGCTTCGCCACTGGCGGCGCTGGCGCGATTGTTGAGCTGGCTGCCGTAGTAGCTGAGCATGGCGGGCATGCTGTTGTTGATGTTGGTCATGGCAATCTCCCTGTGCAGCTGTACGGCCGCCAATGCAGGTTCCAGGCCAGTTGCCGCAGGCCACCGCACAGGCTCACCTAGCAGGCCGGCATTTGTACCTCTCCCGAACATGCCCGAGCCCAGGCAAGCCAAAGCGTCCGGATCATCTGCCGGCAGAGCGGCGCAAGCGTTGTGCAGCGCTGAAGCAAGTGACCGTCACGCGCCCATGACATCGTTCAGCCCTGTGCTGATGGCAATCAACGGCCCACACAGGCAAAACCTTGCCGCAACGCATCAGTTTGTCTACCGTGTTTTGCATGTCGAGACGATTGCGCTAGGCTCTGCACCTCAATTCGATAGGAGATACTCCCATGGCCCGCGCCACTGCCCGCCACATCCTGGTTGCCAGCGAAGACAAGTGCAACGAACTGAAAGCCGCCATCGAAGGTGGTGCCGACTTCGCCCAACTGGCCAAAGACAATTCCTCCTGCCCGTCCGGCCGTAGCGGCGGTGATCTGGGTTCCTTCGGCCCGGGCCAGATGGTCAAGGAATTCGATACCGTGGTGTTCAGCGCGCCGGTCGGCGTGGTACAAGGCCCGGTCAAGACTCAGTTCGGTTATCACCTGCTGGAGGTCACCAGCCGTCAGGACTGATTCTCTCGCAATGGAAAAACCACCCGCCGGTTAATGCCAGTCAGTTAAGCGTCGCCGCTGCGAATACGTAGGAGCGGCGCCCCGCCGCGAACCAGGGCGATGCGCAATTGAAAAGCTTCGCCCCGAGGCGGGGCTCCTACGAAAGGCCGCTTTGGCAATCTTATCTGATCGGCATTAACCCGCCGGTGGTTTTTCCGTTGCCCACGCTATTCAGTCCCACGACAGGGCTCTGGCTTTATGAAACGCGGTACCCGGCTCACCTTCATCCTGCTGGTATTCATATGTCTGTCGCTGGCATTGCTGACGGCCTGGCAGATCTGGTTCTCCCGCGAGCGTGCCCTGCATCAGGCGAACGTGGCCAATCTCAACCTGGCGCGTGCCCTGGACAATTACAGCGAAGGGGTGATTCGCCAATCCGAGCTGATATTGGTGGAGCTGGCAGAACGCCTGGAGCAGGAAGGCAAGGGTCGGGCACATCTTGATCGCCTGCAGCAGGTCGTGCAGGAACAGAGCCGGGTGTTCAAGCTGGCCAGCACTATCATCATCTACAACGCCAAGGGTGACCTCCTGCTGGTATCGCGGGGCGATATCAATGCGCGCCTGAACGCCGCCGATCGTGCGTTCTTCATCCATCATCGCGACAATCCCTCGCCCGAGACGTTCATCGGCCCGACCATCAAGAGCCGCCTGGCGCACGGGTGGATATTCACCGTCAGCCGGCGCCTGAACGATACCGACGGCAATTTCTCCGGCGTGGTGGCCATCACGTTGAGCGTGGAGCATTTCCTCCAGCTGTTCGGCAGCCTCGATCTGGGCCAGCAAGGCACGATGAGCCTCTCAACCAGCGATGGCACCCTACTGGTTCGCCAACCTTTCCGTGAACAGGATGTGGGCCTGGATTGGTCGAGCTCGCCGAGCTTTCAGATAGTACGCGCACAACAACAGGCCACGACCACAGAGGTCTCCAGCATCGATGGCATCGAGCGCCTGTACGCGTTCCGCCATAACAGCAACCTCCCGCTGATCACCGTGGTCGCGCTGGGCCGCGATGAGGCGCTAACGGCCTGGCGCCGTGATGCACGACTGTTCGCCACGGTGGTTCTGATCCTGCTGCTCGCCGTCGCCATCATCGGCCAGCGGCTACTTGTCGACATGCACCGTCGCTCGCGCGCCGAGCGCCAACTGCTCAGCGCCCGGGAAGAACTGCTCGACGCCAATGCCCGCCTGGAAATACTGGCTTCGCAGGACGCCCTGACCGGCCTGGCCAACCGCCGCAGCTTCGACCAGGCGCTGGAAGTGGAAATTCGCCGTGCGCAGCGCCAGGGTTCAGACCTTACCCTGATGCTGCTCGATATCGACCACTTCAAGCGCTACAACGATCACTACGGCCACCTGGCAGGTGACGAATGCCTGCGCAGCGTCGCCGACCTGCTCCAGCGCTGCATGCGTCGCCCCGGCGACCTGGCGGCACGCTACGGCGGCGAAGAGCTGGCCGTGATTCTGCCGAACACCAGTAGCGAGGGCGCCGAAGCCATCGCTCTCGCGTTCATGGCAAACCTGCAACGCAGCGCACTGCCGCATGAGAACAGTCCATTCCAGAGAATTACGGTGAGTATCGGCCTGGCCAGCCTGAGCCCCGGCCACCAGGACAGCGCCACAAGCGCCCTGAGCCTGATCGACGCAGCGGACCAGGCGCTGTATCGGGCCAAGGCCAATGGTCGCAACCGCCTGGAAAGTGCAACACGCCAGGATGCAGCGGACAGGTGACAAGTCGGCCGGAGCGATTCAGCATCCCTGCTACTGTCAGCCATAAATGAGCAGTCACGATGAGCAACGACACCTCGCACCCGCTGCAAAAACTCGCCCAGACCCCAATGCCGATCAGATAAGCTTGCCAAAGCGGTCTTTCGTAGGAGCCCCGCCCCGGGGCGAAGCTTTTCAATCGCGTATCGCCCTGGTTCGCGGCGGGGCGCCGCTCCTACCCATTTGCAGCTTCGACGCTTAACTGACAGACATTAGCCCAGACCCTGCTCGGCAAAGCCCCGCACGAACTGGAGCCGGAAGAAAGCCATGTGCTCGAACGCATTCGCCAGCGCCGCCCCATCAGCCGCGACGCTGCCGATGCGTCGGATGAGCAGTCGAGCTTCGGCGAACGGCTTTCGGACAGGGTCGCTGCCGTCGGCGGTTCCTGGACCTTCATCATCTGTTTTGCGCTGACCATGCTCGGCTGGATGCTGATCAACACCGACGTGCTCTCGCACTTCGGCATGGCCTTCGACCCTTACCCCTACATCTTTCTCAACCTGATGCTGTCGACCCTGGCGGCCATCCAGGCGCCGATCATCATGATGAGCCAGAACCGCCAGGCGACGAAGGATCGTCTGGCTGCACGCCTGGACTTCGAGGTGAACCTGCGCGCCGAACTGGAAATCATGCGCCTGCACGAGAAGATCGACCAACGCATCCAGCAACGCCTGGATCAGATCCTCGAGCGCCTGCCGGAGCAGCCTCCGCAAGCCTAATGTTGATTCCGTAAACACCGCCCTCAGCGCTATAAGTCCGTAATTACATGGACTCGCCCA
>NZ_VRYE01000094.1 GCF_008041835.1 Ectopseudomonas mendocina | reverse complement strand
GTACAGGCCTCTGTCCGCATTCGCGTTGCCTTTCACCGAGTTACGCTTGCTCGGGATCACGGCCTTGGCCCCTTGTCGCTCAACTTGCTCTCGGACTCGCTCGCTGTCATAGCCCTTATCCGCAACGATGGTTTCTGCCGCTGGGAGCTTGGAAATCAATGCGGGTGCCTGAGTGCAGTCATTGACTTGGCCTCCCGTGATTTCAAGCTCGATGGGCAAGCCATGGGCGTCCACCGCCAGATGAATCTTGCTGGTATTGCCGGCTCGGCTTTTCCCTATAGCTTCATCGTTTGCGCTGGCCGCACCTGCGCTGTGCTGGTGAGCCTTGGCATAGCTGCCATCAATGAACACCCACTCCATGTCGGGCTCCGCCACCAGCATCTTGAAGACCTTGATGGCCGTGGAACAGGTGGCCAGATGGCCGTGGAATGCCTGGCCAGATGAGAGCGGACTGGGTGGCCGGATGGCGTGGAATCCGCACCATCATGCTTGGAGCCATACCCCCAGCGCGCCTGAAGGGTTCCAAATTGTTGGCCATAACCTTCAACGCTGGTGCTCTGGAGGTAGACATCACAGGTAATGTCTACGACCGTTTCAACCGGCTGAGTAACAGTGTGCTCCACGATTAATACCTCCAGCGACGGGAAGGAGGGCCATCCCAAAGCCCCAGAATCGTTACATTGCTACAGATTTCCTTAACCCGGCCAAGAAAATCTTAACTCTTGATGGTTTTGCTGATTTTTTCTTCATTCATGAGCTTCTGCACGGCCACCATCGTGCAGCAGAGTATTAGCAAAGAACACACTCCAGCCAGGCTTACGCAGTTCCGGCGCGGGGCCACGTCCTTGTGGATTGAGCAGACGAGGAACTCACACTGGTACATCCTTACCATCAGATGGGGTGAAAAGGCAGGGACGACTTGTAGGCTCTGCACGATGATTCCACAGTGCGATTACTGGGTTAATATACAGCCCTGTGCACGACTGACCCACCAGGAGCACTTGATGACCCCTTCGAATGGCATTGTGGAAATTAGAACGCTCGCCGAGCTGTTGTCCCTCTACGAGATCGCCTCAGACAGCACCCTGACGAAGGATCAGTACCGAAACCCGCTGCGGCCCTACCGGCTGATTCAGCCCGAGGCCAGCTGTCAGTACCAGAAGAACGGGAAGCGCTGTTCTCAGATGCATCAGCACGGCTTCGTCGTCGAGCGGCACGACGACTCGAAGGTGCTGATAGGGAATTGCTGCGCCCTGAACCACTTGGGCCTGGATGACGAGCAGCTCAAGGGGCTGGAGTTTCGGCACGTGGTAGTGCTGGACGGTGGCTGGTCCTCGAAGCCCGACACCCTGAGCGATGAGCGCCGACTCTATTACGTGGGCATGACCCGCGCCGAGTAGACGCTGACCCTGTGCGAATTTACAGGTGGCAACCCTTTCGCACGCAACTTGACCGACGAGGTGACGGGGCAGCGCTTCGCCGGCGAGCCCATGCCAGAACTCGAGAAGCGTTACTTGCAGCTCTCGCTCAAGGACATCGACCTGGACTTCGCGTGACGCCAGCCACCCAGCTCAGCAGTCCACAAGGTACTTGCAAGCCTGGAGCCGGGCGATCCCCTTACAATCAAGCCGCAGGACGATCGCTATCTGATCCTGGACGCCAACGATCGAGTCGTCGGACGCACCGCCAAGTCCTTCGAGCTCGACCTCGATGTCGAATACTGCGAGGTGGCGGCGATCCTGGTACGCCACACCGATCGGTGTGATGAGCAGTACCGGGCGTGGCACAAGTGCGAGCAGTGGGAGTTGGTGGTGCCGCTGCTTATGGCCTTGCAAAGAGAATAAATTTGGGTCGCCCTGACCCACAACTGGTACTCACTGGAAAGATCATGCCTTCAGAGTTATTTGACCTCGTCCCACACGATAATCGCTGGTTCCCTTGGGCAGAAATCGAAGAGTGCTTCTGGCCCGGCAGAGGGCGACGGTCACATACGATTAACCCGAGCTTGGCCAGCATTAAGAACGCGGCGGGTATCTACTGTATAGCTTGGGCACCTATAACGACGATTCCTGCTCCAGATGAAGAGAATTTGCAATACGTCGGGCAAACGAAAAATTTTGAAGCACGCATGACTCAGTTTGCCTCATCGGCAGGAATCTTTTGGGAGGACCGTTATGCCGGCCATTCGGCAGCCTGGCGCTGGCCGCAAGGAGAGACTGCTCAAATGCAGATTGCGTTCTTTCCGATCCAGCCCGAGCTGGACCACATGCTAACTGGGCGTTTGTTTTGGTATGAAGCGTTGGCTATAAACGCCTATTTTCAGAAGCACGACAACACGTTGCCACCTCTTAACGTGATCAAAAGTCCGGACCCGGTTGTGTTTGTTTAGCAGCTTGCTACTGTGAGCATGCGCCCGGTACCCGGCAACCATCCTCATTGCGGCTTATCTATATAAAGACAGTGCAGAAACCCGCCAAAGCCTCCTCCAACGGATTGATGCGGAGCTCCAAGCACTCGAGAAATAAACAGCTGCAACCAACGCCATCCAGGCGCCGGGCGGCGACACAGGGAGGGCAGGGCAGCACTGTTGCTGCCTTCACATTACACTCTATGAGATCCCAACGATCGCGGTTAGATTGGTTGTAGCTATCCCCCTACACGCGGAGCACCGAGAGTGACACGGCCACATGAGCGTACTAGAAGCCTGGTTCAGACCGAAGAGTTCCTGCGCAGCCTTGCGAGAAACCCCGAGCTCCCAGAGAAATTAAGGACTGAAGCAAAACGCTTGCTGCGCCACTATCCGGACGCACAAACGGTGCTCACCCTTGGAAAATTCGAAGAGTTCCTTGAACCACTTCACCCGATGACCCCCGACGCGAGCTGGCAATAGTGGTGCATTCGGCAGTCCTGAGTTCCCGCCTGGACAGATAACCATCGATACTGACATGGGTCAGGTACTCAGTAGGCTTACAAGGCATGGGGTTAATGCATGCGTGAGGGTCATGAGAAACCATATGGATCACTTTGAATCGAAGGCCCCATCAAGATCAGGTTCATTCCATGGCGAGTGGACGGCATGCGTGCAATCTGCCGCAGCGAGAAAATTTCGAAATTGGGCATTTTGTGGCGAGGCTGTTCTAAATTTGCGCGCACTCAATGGGAGGGCACGCCAGTATCGCGGCGAAAGTCTCGAATTACCGCAGTCGCAAGCGAATCTGTAGTTACCAGAAATTCGAATCTTTAGTTCAGATCACTACACGCCTGCATGCTGCAACGCTCATGAAATGCACCTGGTTTAACATAATATACATTATGCGAAGCCTAGGATAAAAAGACCTACAGCAATGGCCGCGAGAATCGACGCCGCGCTAAACGATCTTGCCGGCTTCTCGCGGGACTTGCCGACCATCCTTGGCGGACTACTGTTGTGTGCTCATTTTCCTGAAGGCATCGACCAGTGCCTGGCTGAGATCCACCGAGGAGAATTTGGTGAGCACCGCATTGGCACCCACTGTGCGTGCTTTCTCGGTATTCATGGTGCTGTCCAGCGAGGTATGCAACAGCACGTAGGTATCGGCAATGTCTGCGCTGCGGCGGATTTCCTGGACAAGGCTGTATCCGTCGAGCTCGGGCATTTCGATGTCCGATACCAGTAATTCGAATGGCATGCCGGCCTGGTGATACTCGCGCAGTTGCTGCAATGCGGCTTGGGCGCTGCGTACTGCCGTGCAATCGAGACCCAGTTGACGCAGTACGTTGAGCGTCTGCTGCAGGGCCACTTGCGAGTCATCGACCAACAACACACGACGCCCCTGCAGCAGGCGGCTGTCCTGGCTGTCGAGCAGTTGCCCTATCGCCCCCTCTTCCAGTGGCGGCGCGATATCGTGCAACACCTTCTCGATGTCGAGAACCTGCACAATGGCACCATCGATCTGCGTGACGCCGGTGATGAAGGCACGATTGCCGGCACCAGCGGGTGGCGGACGCACATCACGGGTTGAGCACTGCACGATGCGCTCGACACTTTTCACGTGCAGTCCCTGGCGCGAGCGACTCACCTCAGTGACGATCAGACAGCCATCGTCTTCATCGGCAGCGCCGCGCTCACCAATGGCCCGGGCCAGGTCGATTACCGTCAATGCAGAGCCGCGCAACGTGGCAATACCGCGCACATTGGGATGACGACTGGGCAGTTTGGTCAGGGCGGGACAGGGAATGATCTCGTTGACCTTGAGCAGGTTGATGCCCAACAAGCGCCCGCTATGAAGACGAAACAACAACAGCGACAGCGCATCGCCGGTAATCAACCCCATGACCCTTTCCTTAAAAAACGTACGTAGTGAGTATAACGGCCAACGGGGCGAGAGACTTTAATCCGTGCTCAGTTTCAGGGCCACACGCCCACGACTGGGGCATGTTTCCATGTAGCGATGCGCGGCGATGAAGTCCTCGAAGTCGAAGACCTTGTCGATGACCGGCGTCAGCAATCGGTCAGCGGTCATTTGGTTGATATGCACCAGTGCACGCTGCACGGCCTCATGGTTTGGCTCGATGCCCAGCTCAGGGCAGCCGGTGAAATCCAGCACACAATGGCGGAAGAAATGCAGGTGCTTCTTGAATGCTGCGCAGGCTGGGAACGTCGCGTCGTTACCACCATTGATGCCATACAGGATCAACTTGCCGCGTGGCGCGGCGACATCACCTAGCAGTTTCATCTGCGGCCCTGCGCACTGGTCGAGAATCACCTCGACCCCCTTGCCTTCCGTATAGCGTTCAACCTCCAGCACCAGATCCTGCTCCTCGGTTGCGATCACCTTGTCGGCCCCCAGCCCATGCAGGAACTCGCGATCATCCGAAGCGCTTGTGGACGCAATGACCCTGGCACCCAGAGCCTTGGCCAGTTGCACGGTCTGGGGTGCCATGCAGCGGCTGGCTTCGGTGATGAGCACATGCTCGCCCGGCTTCAGTTGCGCCAGTTCGATCAGCGCGAGGTAACCAAACAGCAGGCAGGTGTAGTGAACACTGGCCTCGACCGGGTTGAGCACGTCGGGATATGGGGTCAGCGCATGCCTGGGCATCAGTACCAGATCACCCCAGGTCGGGTAACGGTTGGGCGTACTGGTCGGGAAACCGGCAACGGCATTGCCCACTTCAAAGTCGCTCACACCGTCGCCCAGCGCCGCAACCGTGCCGGCCAGTTCGAAACCGGTACCGGCCGGAAGCCTGGCCTGCTCGGCCGCCAGGTTTTGCCGCCACAGGACGTCTTTCCAGCCCAGCCCAACAGCCTGAACTCGCACCAGCACTTCACCAGGCCCGGGCACAGGTGTCGGAACCTCTTCGAGCTGGAGCACGTCGGCATCGCCGAACTTATGAAAACGGATCATGCGGGACATCGTTTACCTCGGGCTTGATCGCGGCTTAACACTGCAATGACTGTGGACTTTATCCGTAGCGCGGTGGCGACACTATCAGAGCGCGTCGATAGTCTTCATGCCTGGCAGTGATTCGGCACCTTTCAATCCGCAGCGCACTGCCCGTACTATTCACGGGCAAAGGCTCTCATTAGCACCCGCATGCTGACAAGGCCCGTATTCCTCGAATGGTAATCGGATGAACCGCAACGACCTGCGTCGCCTCGATCTCAACCTGCTGATCGTCTTCGAGACGCTGATGCACGAGCGCAGCGTAACCCGGGCTGCAGAGAAGCTGTTTCTTGGCCAGCCGGCCATCAGTGCCGCCCTCTCCCGCCTGCGCACCTTGTTCGATGATCCGCTGTTCGTGCGCACAGGTCGCAGCATGGAGCCTACGCCTCGCGCGCAGGAAATCTTTGCCCTGCTCTCGCCGGCGCTGGATTCAATCTCCACGGCCGTCAGCCGTGCAGCTGACTTCGACCCAGCCACCAGCAAGGCGGTGTTTCGTATCGGCCTGTCCGATGATGTCGAGTTCGCCCTCCTCCCTGCCCTGCTCCGCCGCCTGCGCGCCGAGGCACCTGGTGTGGTGCTGGTGATCCGCCGCACCAATTACCTGATGATGCCGGCGCTGCTGGCATCCGGGGAAATCTCCGTCGGTGTGGCTTACACCGAGGAGCTGCCGGCCAATGCCAAGCGCAAGGTGCTGCGCCGCAGCAAGCCCAAACTGCTGCGCGCCGATACCGTACCCGGCGCGCTGAGCCTGGATGACTACTGCGCCCGCCCGCATGCACTGGTGTCGTTCGCGGGTGACCTCACCGGCTTCATCGATGACGAGCTGGCCAGGCTTGGCCGCGAACGTCATGTGGTACTGGCCGTGCCGCAGTTCAATGGCCTGGCGACCCTGTTGGCGGAAACCGACATCGTCGCCAGCGTGCCGGACTACACCGCTGCAGTCCTGACCGCCGCAGGCGGCCTGCGCGCTGAGGATTTGCCGCTGCAGGCGCAATCCTTCGAACTGCACATGGCCTGGCGTGGCGCCCAGGATAACGACCCGGCCGAGCGCTGGTTGCGCTCGCGCATTCAAATGTTCTGTGGCGACCCCGATAGTCTCTAGGCACGAACTGCCCTTGGCTGCTGCGTTTCAGTGAGCCTCAGGGGTTTCTTCGCCAACCCAGGCGCTCGTCAGTGTTCGTGTGCCTCCCGGATACCGGCCGTTGCCTGTCCTTGTGCCGAATGACAGGGCACCCGGCAGTGTCGCCATGAACGGTCAATCATCATTAACGCTGATAATGAGTTTCGTGGCATTCGATTCGTCGCCTGCCAGGCTCGGTCGCAGACTCCGCCCATTCCGAAATCCGACTGGCGGAGCCTCCCATGGAACAGCAACACAAGAACATCTGGATAGTCCCCCTGGCCCTCGCCGGCATCCTTGCACTCGGCGGCTGCGAACAGGCCGCACAGACCCAGGCACACATGCCTGCAGCCAAGGTCAGCGTCGCCGAAGTGATCGAGCAACCCATCACCGAGTGGGACGAGTTCACCGGTCGCCTCGAAGCGCCGCAGTCGGTTGAAATTCGTCCGCGCGTTTCCGGCTATATCGACCGCGTCGCCTTCAGTGAGGGCAGCCTGGTGAAGAAAGGCGACCTGCTGTTCCAGATCGACCCGCGTCCGTTCCAGACCGAGGTCAAGCGCCTCGAAGCCCAGCTGCAACAGGCTCGTGCCAACCAGGCTCGCGCCGTCAACGAGGCCCGTCGTGGCGAGCGCCTGCGCCAGAGCAACGCCATTTCCGCCGAACTGGCCGACGCCCGCGCCAGTGCCGCTACCGAAGCTCAGGCTCAGGTCGCGGCAATCGCCGCCGAGCTGGAAAATGCCCGTCTGAACCTCGGTTTTACCCGTATCACCGCGCCCATCAATGGCCGCGTCAGCCGTGCCGAGATCACCGAAGGCAACCTGGTGGGTGCCGGTGAAAGCCTGCTGACCTCGGTGGTCTCCACCGACAAGGTCTACGCCTACTTCGACGCTGACGAACGCGCCTTCCTCAAGTACGTCGAGCTGGCCCGTGAGTCCGGTGCCGATGCCCGTGGCGCCAGCCCGGTCTACCTCGGCCTGTCCGATGAGGCCGGCCACCCGCACCTGGGTCAGCTGGACTTTCTCGACAACCAGGTCAACCCGCGCACCGGCACCATTCGTGGTCGCGCTGTATTCGACAACCAGGATGGTCGCTTCACCCCGGGCCTGTACGCGCGCCTGAAACTGGTGGGCAGCAAGCCCTACGCCGCCACCCTGATCAAGGACGAAGCGGTCGGCACCGACCTGGGCAAGAAGTACGTGCTGGTACTGGGCGAGGACAATACCGTGGCCTATCGCTCCATCGAGCTGGGGCCGAAGTTCGAAGGCCTGCGCATCGTCCGCAGCGGCCTGAGCAAGGGCGAGAAGATCGTGGTCAACGGTCTGCAGCGCGCCATGCCCGGCGCCACCGTCGACCCGCAACCCGTGACCATGGCCGATGACAGCACCCTCGAGCAACTGGCGCGCCTGCGTCAGGCCGTCGATGCAAGCCAGGCCCCGCGTATCGCCGCCGACCACATCGACGCACGCGCGCCGCGCGGCTGATCACGCCAGCGCGACTTGAGGAAACCCCATGAATTTCTCACAATTCTTTATCCAGCGGCCGATTTTCGCCGCCGTGCTGTCGCTGCTGATCCTGATCGGCGGCGCCATCTCGCTGTTTCAACTGCCGATCAGTGAATACCCGGAGGTGGTGCCGCCGACCGTGGTGGTGCGTGCCGATTTCCCCGGTGCCAACCCCAAGGTGATCGGTGAAACCGTTGCCTCGCCGCTGGAACAGGCCATCGTCGGCGTCGAGGGTATGCTCTACATGTCGTCACAATCGACCATCGACGGTCGCCTGACGCTGACCGTGACCTTCGCTTTGGGCACCGACCTGGATAACGCCCAGGTACAGGTACAGAACCGTGTCACCCGCACCATGCCGACTTTGCCCACCGAAGTACAGCGTCTCGGCGTGACCGTGGACAAGGCCTCCCCGGATCTGACCATGGTGGTGCACCTGACCTCGCCGGATCAGCGTTACGACATGCTCTACCTGTCCAACTACGCCGCGCTCAACGTCAAGGACGAGCTGGCGCGCCTGGACGGTGTCGGCGACGTGCAGCTGTTCGGCATGGGCAACTACTCGCTGCGCGTCTGGCTGGATCCGAACAAGGTGGCCTCGCGTGGCCTGACCGCTACCGATGTGGTCACCGCCATTCGTGAACAGAACCGCCAGGTCGCCGCTGGTGCCCTCGGCGCGCCGCCTTCCGATGCCGGCAACAGTTTCCAGCTGTCAATCAACGCCCAGGGACGCCTGGTCACCGAGGAAGAGTTCGAGAACATCATCATCCGCGTCGGCGACAACGGCGAGATCACCCGTCTGCGCGACATTGCCCGTATCGAGCTGGGCTCCAATCAGTACGCCCTGCGCTCGCTGCTGAACAACCAGCCGGCGGTGGCCATTCCGGTATTTCAGCGCCCCGGCTCCAACGCCATCGAGATTTCCGACTCGGTGCGCGAACGCATGGCCGAGCTGAAACAAAACTTTCCGCAGGGCATGGACTACGAGATCGTCTATGACCCGACCATCTTCGTACGCGGCTCCATCGAGGCGGTGGTGCACACCCTGCTCGAAGCCATCGTATTGGTGGTGTTGGTGGTGATCCTGTTCCTGCAGACCTGGCGCGCCTCGATCATCCCGCTGGCCGCCGTGCCGGTCTCGCTGGTCGGCACCTTCGCGGTCATGCACCTGCTCGGTTTCTCGCTCAACGCCCTGTCGCTGTTCGGCCTGGTACTGGCCATCGGTATCGTGGTGGACGACGCCATCGTCGTGGTGGAGAACGTCGAACGCAACATCGCCCTGGGCAAGTCGCCGCTCGACGCCACGCGTCAGGCCATGAAGGAAGTGACCGGCCCCATCGTCGCCACCGCCCTGGTGCTGTGCGCCGTGTTCATCCCGACGGCCTTCATCTCCGGCCTAACCGGGCAGTTCTACCAGCAGTTCGCGCTGACCATCGCCATCTCCACGGTGATCTCGGCCCTCAACTCGCTGACCCTGTCGCCTGCGCTGTCGGCCATCCTGCTCAAGGATCACCACGCGCCGAAAGACCGCTTCTCGCGCGTGCTCGACAAGCTGTTCGGCGGCTGGTTGTTCGGTCCGTTCAACCGCATGTTCGAGCGTGCCAGTAATGGGTATGTCGGCACCGTCCGCCGCGTGCTGCGTGGCAGCAGCATCGCCATGCTGGTCTATGGTGGCCTGCTGCTGCTCGGTTACCTAGGCTTCGCCAGTACCCCGGCCGGCTTCGTGCCACAACAGGACAAGCAGTATCTGGTGGCTTTCGCCCAACTGCCGGACGCCGCGACGCTGGATCGCACTGAAACAGTCATCAAGCGCATGAGCGAGATCGCCGGCCAGCATCCGGGGGTGGAAAACACCGTGGCTTTCCCTGGCCTGTCGATCAATGGCTTCACCAACAGCCCCAACAGTGGCATCGTTTTCACCCCGCTCAAGCCTTTTGATGAACGCACCGATCCGTCGATGGGCGCCAATGCAATCGCCGCCGAGCTCAACGCGCAGTTCGCCGATATCCAGGATGCCTATATCGCCATCTTCCCGCCGCCGCCGGTACAGGGCCTGGGCACCATTGGTGGCTTCCGCCTGCAGATCCAGGATCGCGGCAACCTCGGCTATGAGGAGCTGTACACACAGACGCAGAACATCCTCAACAAGGCCCGCCAGTTGCCGGAACTGAACCCGATGTCGGTGTTCACCAGCTACCAGGTCAACGTGCCGCAGGTCGATGCCGCCATCGACCGGGAAAAGGCCAAGACCCACGGCGTGGCCATCAGCGACATCTTCGACACCCTGCAGGTGTACCTGGGCTCGCTGTATGCCAACGACTTCAACCGCTTCGGCCGTACCTACCAGGTCAACGTCCAGGCCGATCAGCAGTTCCGCCTGGAACCGGAGCAGATTGGCCAGCTCAAGGTGCGTAACAACCGTGGGGAAATGGTGCCGCTGTCGACCTTCGTCAAGGTCAATGACAGCGCAGGCCCGGATCGGGTGATGCACTACAACGGCTTCCTCACTGCCGAGATCAACGGTGCCGCCGCGCCGGGCTACAGCTCGGGCCAGGCCGAGGCGGCCATCGCCAAATTGCTTGAAGAAGAACTGCCAATCGGCATGACCTTCGAGTGGACCGACCTGACCTACCAGCAGATTCTCGCCGGCAATACCGCGATCTTCATCTTCCCGCTCTGCGTGCTGCTGGCCTTCCTGGTGCTGGCGGCTCAGTACGAAAGCTGGAGCCTGCCGCTGGCGGTGATCCTGATCGTACCGACCGTACTGCTCGCCGCCATCACCGGGGTGATCATGGCCGGCCTCGATAACAATATCTTCACCCAGATCGGCCTGATCGTACTGGTGGGCCTGGCCTGCAAGAACGCCATCCTGCTGGTGGAGTTCGCCAAGGACAAACAGGAAGAAGGCATGGACCGCGTCGCAGCCGTGCTGGAGGCCTGCCGCCTGCGCCTGCGCCCGATCCTGATGACCTCCATCGCCTTCATCATGGGCGTGGTGCCGCTGGTGCTCTCCTCCGGTGCTGGCGCCGAGATGCGCCATGCCATGGGTGTGGCGGTGTTCAGCGGGATGATCGGCGTGACCTTCTTCGGCCTGCTGCTGACTCCGGTGTTCTATGTCCTGATCCGTGGCTTCGTGGAAAAACGCGCAGCGCGCAAAGCCGCCCGCCTGCTGGAGTCGCATGCATGAAAGCCTTCGCCCCCGCTCTGCTGACCCTGGCGCTGTCGGCCTGCGCCGTCGGCCCGGACTATCGAGCGCCCGTGACCGATCCTGCGCGCATTGCCGCGCTGGAGGCGGCAGACTATGACCGCAGCCGTTTCGAAGCCGCCTGGTGGCAGCAGTTCGACGACCCGACGCTGAACCAGTTGGTGCAGCGTTCGCTGCAGGACAACCGTGAGCTGCGCGTGGCGTTCAACCGCCTGCGTGCAGCACGGGCGATCCGCGATGACGTGGCCAACGACCGTTTCCCCACCGTGACCAGCCGCGCCAGTGGTGAGTTCGGCAAGGCTCAGCAGCCTCCGACTACGGATGAGCGCATCCGTCAGGAACGCTACGACCTGGGCCTGGACATGGCCTGGGAAGTGGACCTGTTCGGCCGTATCCAGCGCCAACTGGAAGCCAGTGAAGCGCGCATCGAAGTGGCCGAAGCGGATTATTACCAGTTGCAGGTCAGCCTGATCGCCGAGCTGGTCGATGCCTACGGCACCCTGCGAGGCGCACAGCTGCGCGAAAGCATCGCCCGCGAGAACCTGAAGAACCAGCAGGATTCACGTTCCATCACCGAGCAGTTGCGCGATGCAGGTGTCGGCAACGAACTGGACGTCCTGCGCGCCGATGCACGCCTGGCCGCTACCGAAGCCAGCCTGCCGCAACTGCAGGCGCAGCAGGTGCGCGCGCAGAACCGCATCGCTACCCTGCTCGGCCAGCGCCCGGAGCAGTTGCAGATCGACCTGTCGCCCAAACCCCTGCCGGTGATCGCCAAAGCCTTGCCCATCGGCAACCCGAGCGAACTGCTACGCCGTCGCCCGGATATCCGGGCGGCCGAACGGCAGCTGGCAGCGGCGACCGCTGAGGTGGGTGTGGCGACGGCAGACCTGTTCCCGCGGGTCAGCCTCTCCGGCTTTCTCGGCTTTACCGCTGGTCGTGGCTCGCAACTGGGCGCCTCGGCGGCGCGGGCCTGGGGCGTAGCGCCGAGCATCAGTTGGGCGGCGTTCGATCTCGGTAGCGTGCGGGCGCGCCTGCGCGGCGCCGAAGCCGAGGCTGATGGTGCGCTGTCGCAGTACGAACAGCAGGTGTTGCTGGCTCTGGAGGAGTCTGCAAACGCCTTCAGCGACTACGCCAAACGCCAGCAGCGCCTGGTTTCCCTGGTTCGCCAGGCAGAAGCCAGCCGTGCGGCAGCGGATCAGGCCGCGATTCGTTATCGCGAAGGCACGGCGGATTTTCTCGTGTTGCTCGACGCCGAACGCGAACGCCTGGCCGCCGAAGACGCCCAGGCAGTGGCCGAAGTTGAGCTGTACAGCGGCATCGTCGCCATCTACAAGGCGCTCGGTGGTGGCTGGCAACCGCCGGCCTGAACCCTCTCTCCAGGGAGCGGCCCAGCTCCGCCGCTTCCTTTTGCCCTGGTCGCGCCTGGCGTGTCCGGGGCTTTTTTATGCGACGCCGTGAAGCCCTTTCACGTGCTCTGGTCGCACTCGACGCGGTTACGTCCACCTTGTTTGGCCCGCTACAGGGCTGCATCGGCCCGTTGCAGAAGCTGCTGCGGATCCCCTCCCGCAGTGGCCTGCATTGCGGCCAAACCGATGCTCAGGGTGACGCGAGCGTAGGGCGAGCCGCTATGGGCAAGGTTCAGAGTAGCCATGGCGGCGATCAGTTTTTTCGGCCTGTTGCAGCGCGCCGGCCAACTCGGTGCCCGGCGCCAGGAAGACGAACCCCTCCCCTCCGTAGCGGGCAACGAAATCCGCCGAGCGCGCCAGCGTCGCCGCCAGTGCCTGCGCGATCTGACGCAAACAGGCATCGCCTGCCGGGTGCCCGTAGAGGTCGTTGTAGGCCTTGAACCAGTCTACATCCATGATGGCCAGCGCCAGCTGGCGTAGCATTGCGTTGCGCCTGTCGCCATTGTTGCGTGAGTTCGGCATCGAACTGCCGGCGGTTGCCGATATTCGTCAATGCGTCGGTCACGCTGAGATTTTCCAGGCGTTGATTGAGCCGCTGCAGTTCCTGCGTGCGTTCCTGCACACGCTGCTCCAGTTCACGCTCGTGCACTGTCACGCGCCCGCTTACGATCTATATATGCGCGAACGAGTGAAGGAACGCCCCATGACGCCGCAACAGATCATCACCTACTGCCTGGCCCTGCCTGGCGCCCGCGAAGATTTCAAATGGGGCGGCAATCGGGTGTTTTCCGTGGCCGGCAACAAGATGTTCGCCATTATCGATTCACTCGGTGAGGGGCTGGCCTTCAAGGTCGATGCCGACCTGTTTCTCGCTTATGTCGACCGCCCCGGCATCCGCCCTGCCCCTTACCTGGCTCGCGCTCGCTGGATCAGCATGAATGCGCGGCAATTGCCGCTCGGCGACGACGAGCTGCGCCAACTGCTGACGCGCTCGCACCAACTGGTGGTTCGCAAACTGCCAAAACGTCTGCAGCCGGGGTTGCTGCTATAAGGGCGCAGCCATTTGCAGATGGATCACGCGGCGCTGCTGCAGGCTGATCGGCGGCTCGAAAACCTGGCGATAGTGCTCTCTGGCCAGGCGGCGTATCAGCCCACTGCGCTGCGCCTGTGGCAGCAGCGTCTGCAGCAAGCTGTCCCTAGCGCACCAATGAAGGCAGGTGGTGTAGTACGTAGGCGCCATCGAACAGCAGCAGGTCGATCCAGAGTAGCTGGTGCAAGCCGACGATCAGCCAGAAAACCGTCTGGTAGGAGGCCTTGCGCGTCTTGTGACGGAAGACTTGTTGAGCGATTAGCGCGCCTGGCCAGCCGCCGAGCAGTTCGACCAGATGCAGGGTGTTCTCTGGCGTGCGCTGAGCACCGCTCTGGGCGTTGCGTTTGTCCAGCCAGTACTGCACGAAGCTCAGCAGGCTGGCCGACAGGTACAGCGGCGCCAGCCACCAGAGCCCCTTGCCGAACAGCTGCAGGGCAGCGAGCACTGGCAAGACGCAGAGCAAGGCAAACAGGACGATCTTGCTGCCTGGGCTGTGGATGCCTCCCGACTTTGACGCCGCTCTGCGTGCAGGTTTGGCAGCGGGTTTTGGCCGCACCGGCGCAGCATTGTCCGGCGTTTTCGGCTTGCGCCGGATGGCCTGGCGGTCGAGGCTCAGTTCGCCGGCCAGACGCAGGTGCGCGGCACGTGGCCGACCACGCTCGTCGCGCCCTTCGATGAACAGCACATCGTCCCCTGGCTGCGGGCGGCGATCACCGCGCATGACGGAAATGTGCGCGAAAACGTCAGCACCGCCGTTTGCCGGCTGGATGAAGCCAAAGCCCTTGGCGTCATCCCAGCTTTTCAGGCGCCCCTTGCGCTCGTTGTCCATCACGGCTGAGCAGTGCTCCAGTCGATCAGGTGCAACTGCCAGGTCGCCAAAATCACCAGGCCGAAGGCAATGCGATACCAGGCGAATACCGCATAGCTGTGGTTGGTGATGAACTTGAGCAAGGCACGCACGGTGATCATCGCCACGATGAAGGTGCTGACGAAGCCGATGGCGAAGATTGGCAGGTCGCTCATCTGCAGAATGTCGCGGTACTTGAACAGCGAATAGACCGTGGCCGCCACCATGGTCGGCATGGCCAGGAAGAAGGAAAACTCGGTCGCGGCCTTGCGCGACAACCCGAAGACCAGGCCGCCGATGATGGTAGCGCCCGAACGCGACGTACCTGGAATCAGCGCCAGGCACTGGGCGAAACCGACCTTCAGGGCCAGTTTCCAGTCCATGTCGTCGACCGTTTCGGCCTGGATAGTATGATCGCGCTTCTCTGCCCAGAGCATGATGATGCCGCCGATGATCAGCGCCATGGCCACGGTAATGGGGTTGAACAGCCAGTGTTCGATGAGATCGGCGAAGGCCAGGCCGAAGATCACGGCCGGAATGAACGCCAACAGCAGATTGAAGGTGAAACGCTGGGCCTTGGGCTCATTGGGCAGCCCGACCACCACACCGAGCACCTTGGCCCGGAACTCCCAGATCACCGCCAGAATGGCGCCAAGCTGGATAATGATCTTGAACGCGGTTGCCGTTTGACCGTTGAAACCCAGCAAGTCTCCGACCACGATCAGGTGCCCGGTGCTGGAAATCGGCAAGAACTCGGTCAGCCCTTCCACAATGCCCAGAATCAGAGCCTGAAAGGCCATCCAGATATCCATCAACTCCCCCAAAGCGCGACGACTCCGCCGCGCGTAAACTCGAAAATGCAATACAGCCCGCCGTGGGACATAAACACGCTGCGCAGGTTCCTGCGCGTGCGTCCCGGCAGAAACAGCGCCTGGCTCGCCAATCGCTCAGGTTTTGCGCCTGGCGGCCGAAATGCTATCAGACAACTGGCGTGAATAATGCCCCGATGCGACAGTATCGCCAGTACTGCTCGGGGTTGCCCTGACGCTGACAATTACAACAATCCGGTATTCGCCCATGAACCATTTACGCAGTCTCCCCATCAGCCGCCGCCTGTGGTTGATCACTCTGCGCGGCAGACCCCGTACTTCTAGTGCGGGGAAGGATAGCGCGGGCCGCGAAGCGGTCCTATACTCAAAACTGTACAGATAGACAGTATTTCTATGCTCCGACGCCAAGCCTACAAGTTCCGCATCGAGCCAACCGGCGAACAGCAGCGCAAGCTGCGACAGTTCGCCGGAGCCTGTCGGTTCGTGTTCAAC
>NZ_VRYE01000093.1 GCF_008041835.1 Ectopseudomonas mendocina | reverse complement strand
ATGAGAAATCCGGGCTAGATGGATAGGCGAGGGTGGTGTGGATGGGTGTTCGTCCAGGTCGATATACAGCGATTGCAAGAACGGCTTGTAGATAGTGCCACATTGTTTAGCCGTTTCCTGTCGCCAATCTTCCACGATGAGTCGCTGTATTTTTGGCGGACGTGGATAGTTGATCCATCCATGGCTTTCACGCGCGATCCAATCGAGCGACTGGCGGCTATGTCCGGTTACGAATAGCGGTATTTCCCGAGTCGTAGGTTTGGGGACGAGATCGGCCCCCAGTAACTCGCCGTGACTCCAGCGAATGGGCTCGAAGTGTGTTCGATGGGCTTGGCGTATCACATTGAGGTTTTCTTGAAAGGTCTCGCCACGCTTTTCTGGATCAACGCTGAATGCGGGAAACTCCACGGGACGATCGCCAGAGGCTACTCCCAGGAGCAAACGACCTCCGCTCAACTGATCGACGCTCGCCGCGGCCTTGGCCGTGTGCAAGGGATGGCGCAAGGGGAGGGCGATGGAGGCGGTACCTAGTGCGATTTTTGTTGTATGGGCTGCCATGTAGCCCAGATACACCCAAGGGTCGAAAACCTGGCCGACATCACCGAAGCTTGGGTCCCTGAGCGGGACGTCGCGAAACCAGAGCGCCGAAAAACCTAGTGCCTCTGCACGTTTGGCCAGCGCGACCTGATCCAGCATGCGCGGTGTGTCACCCTGGAAAGCCTCCAGGGGAAAGAACAGCCCAAGGCTTAGATGACCCTGCCTGAAGGTCCGTTTGAATCCCCTATGCTCTTGGTAGGGAGTCGTGCTCGGTTGGTACATGCTTAACTTCCTCGGTCAGCAAACGCTGAGCCACGCCCCTGAGTTATGGGGCGTGGCTCTGAGCGTTTAGGATTTGTAAGTCGGGTAGTCGGTGTAGCCCTTATCGGTACCGCCGTACATGGTGCTTGGATCAACTGGTTTAAGCGGCCAGTTGTTGGCGATACGCGCGGGCAGGTCGGGGTTCGCAATGAAGGGGCGGCCAAAAGCGATCAGGTCGGCCCAGCCAGCTTTTATCACGCGGTTTGCTCGTTCAGCGGTGTACCTGCCGGCACAGATAATCTTGCCGCTGAAGGTCTTACGAACAGCTTCCCGGAACGTCTCAGGCAGCTCGGGTGCGTTTTCCCAATCGGCTTCGGCGAGCGACAGGTAGGCAATGCCCACTTCCTCGAGGATCTTCACTGCCTCGATGTAGGTTTGATGAGGATCTTCTTCGACCAGACCAAGGTAGACGCGGTCTTCGTCTGTGGTCGCGAACAGCGGGGCGAAGCGAACGCCAACGCGCTCCTTGCCGACCACACCAGCAACGGCGAGGGTGATTTCGCGCAGGAAGCGAAGACGGTTCTGCAGCGAGCCGCCATATTCATCATCACGCTGGTTGGTATGGGCCGAAATGAACTGGTTGACCAGGTACCCGTTCGCGCAGTGAAGCTCCACCCCGTCAAAACCTGCTTCCAGAGCATTTCGGGCTGCTTGGGCGTAGAGCTCAACCAGTTCCTTTACCTCCTTGGTGGACAGGGCTCGTGGGGTCGATGGGTCGGCCAGTGTACCCGTGCCGGGGCCAGTTTCGATGAACACCTTGACGTTGTCCGCGCGGATGGCTGATGGCGCGACGGGCGCTTCACCTCCGGGTTGCAGCGATGTGTGCGACACGCGGCCTACATGCCAAAGTTGAGCAAAGATCACACCCCCTTCGGCGTGAACGGCGTCGGTGATTTTGCGCCAGCCTTCAATCTGCTCGGTGCTGTGAATGCCAGGAGTCCAGGCGTAGCCCTGTCCACGAGGCTCGATCTGGGTGCCTTCGGTCACCATGAATCCCGCGCCAGTACGCTGGCGGTAATAGGTGGCCATGAGATCGTTCGGAATGTTGCCAGGCTGGGAGCTACGCGAACGGGTCAGCGGTGGCAGAACGATACGGTTCTTGAGGGTGTGTGGGCCCAGCTGAGTGGTTTTGAAAAGTTCTGAGTGTGTCATTTCGTTTACCTGCATATCTAAAATATTCGATGTTATAAGTCAAAAAAACATGGCTCAACGAGCTCAGAAGAGCCCGAGCGGTGCTTCGTTGAGGCTGACGTAGATATTCCCCGCCAGCGGCAAACCCTCACCAACATCCCGGAGCTGCTGTCGGGGGGAGGGCGCGTAGTTCGAATGAGTATCGCTGTACTTCTGCATTTGGGTACATCCTGAGGCACGTGGGGGTGGCTTCGAGTTGAGACTATTCGTGAGTTCGAGATATGTCAATATCTAGTTTTACCTTTCTCGGCCCGTATGTGCGACGCCAGCATGCGATCCCGCGCGCGGCATGGGAAACTTCTGCCTGACGTGATAGGTGATCGGTGTTCGCACTGATGCGATTTTGACATAGGCTGTCGGAACCCATTGACCTATCCGGGTACTCAGCTAGCCATGACCTCGTGGGCGATTTCACAGGCTCCATGTAGGTCAGTCAAAATCAGCTATCGCAGGTTGCTCAGATCGAGACATTCATCAATGCTGCGCAAAAGATGATTTGTTGGGATATGGGCTTCAAGATTGAACGAGTAAAATAACCGCTCCTATCCACCCGATAACTGTCCCATCATGCCTCGTTCTCTCGCGCTGACCAATGGAGCGATTTTGCCGCACGCAAACAGGAGAGCCACTTTTTCAACAGAAGCGGCCAGAAGCTGCCGGTAGCGCCGGAAAGTCGGGGCGGTCGGCCAGTTACCTGAGTCGGCCTCTCACAGATCCGGACGTGCGCAATTCACGCATCCGGCTCCTCAGTAACAGGCTTTGCTAGGGTCTGTTGCCGTTTTACATGGGCAACCATAGGAAGGCGCAGGCCATGGCCACCACGCTCTCGTAATTTCTCTTGAGCTTGTCGAATCGAGAGGCCACCGCCCGGTAGTGCTTCAGCCGGGTGAAAGCGTTTTCCACCAGGTGGCGATTGCGGTACAGGCCTCTGTCCAGATTCGCGTTGCCTTTCACAGAGTTACGCTTGCTCGGGATCACGGCCTTGGCCCCTTGTCGCTCAACTTGCTCTCGGACTCTCTCGCTGTCATAGCCCTTATCCGCAACGATGGTTTCTGCCGCTGGGAGCTTGGAAATCAATGCGGGTGCCTGAGTGCAGTCATTGATTTGGCCTCCCGTGATTTCAAACTCGATGGGCAAGCCATGGGCGTCCACCGCCAGATGAATCTTGCTGGTATTGCCGGCTCGGCTTTTCCCTATAGCCTCATCGTTTGCGCTGGCAGCACCTGCGCTGTGCTGGTGAGCCTTGGCATAGCTGCCATCAATGAACACCCACTCCATGTCGGGCTCCTCCACCAGCATCTTGAAGACCTTGAACCATTTGCCGGCAGCAGACCATGCGTTGAAGCGTTTGTAGACCTTATTCCAGTTACCAAACGCCTTGGGCAGGTCTCTCCAGGGACATCCCGTGCGCATGCGGTACAGCATGCCCTCCACGGTCATTCGTAGATCACGCTTGTTGTAGATGGCCTTGTGCAGGAGAATTTCCCGCAGCTTCGACCAATGCTCGTCGTTGAGTAGTAATCGGGGCATTGCAAGCTCGTATCGATGTCGGGTCAGAGCTTCAACGATACGAGCTGGCTCTTATAGATCAATTGGTTGGCGCGAAACGGCAACAGGCCCTAGCAGCCTGTCGGACTTGAATTCATAAATGGACAGAGCGCGACAAAGACAAAGCGAATTGCCCACTATTTGAGCGTTTTTAACCGGTAGTTGCCCTGAATTTCCTGAATTCGAGCGGATTCAGCCTCTGTTCACGCATT
>NZ_VRYE01000092.1 GCF_008041835.1 Ectopseudomonas mendocina | reverse complement strand
GCCTGTTGCCGTTTTACATGGGCAACCATAGGAAGGCGCAGGCCATGGCCACCACGCTCTCGTAATTTCTCTTGAGCTTGTCGAATCGAGAGGCCACCGCCCGGTAGTGCTTCAGCCGGGCGAAAGCGTTTTCCACCAGGTGGCGATTGCGGTACAGACCTCTGTCCAGATTCGCGTTGCCTTTCACAGAGTTACGCTTCCTCGGGATCACGGCCTTGGCCCCTTGTCGCTCAACTTGCTCTCGGATTCTCTCGCTGTCATAGCCCTTATCCGCAACGATGGTTTCTGCCGCTGGGAGCTTGGAAATCAATGCGGGTGCCTGAGTGCAGTCATTGATTTGGCCTCCCGTGATTTCAAACTCGATGGGCAAACCATGGGCGTCCACCGCCAGATGAATCTTGCTGGTATTGCCGGCTCGGCTTTTCCCTATAGCTTCATCGTTTGCGCTGGCAGCACCTGCGCTGTGCTGGTGAGCCTTGGCATAGCTGCCATCAATGAACACCCACTCCATGTCGGGCTCCTCCACCAGCATCTTGAAGACCTTGAACCATTTGCCGGCAGCAGACCATGCGTTGAAGCGTTTGTAGACCTTATTCCAGTTACCAAACTCCTTGGGCAGGTCTCTCCAGGGACATCCCGTGCGCATGCGGTACAGCATGCCCTCCACGGTCATTCGTAGATCACGCTTGTTGTAGATGGCCTTGTGCAGGAGAATTTCCCGCAGCTTCGACCAATGCTCGTCGTTGAGTAGTAATCGGGGCATTGCAAGCTCGTATCGATGTCGGGTTAGAGCTTCAACGATACGAGCTTGCTCTTATAAATCAATTGGTTAGCGCGAAACGGCAACAG
>NZ_VRYE01000091.1 GCF_008041835.1 Ectopseudomonas mendocina | reverse complement strand
CAGGCTTCGTCCAGCGGGCGGCGGTAGGCCAGGGTGATCAAGGCATCGCCGGCCAGGGTGGTGAGAAACTCGACTTGGAACAGCTTGAACGACAGCGTTTCGCTGGCCTGCCAGGCAGCGCGCAGGCGCGGCATCAGCTCGTTGATGCGCAGGCTGGCAATAGGGAAGTCGTCGAGCAGGATTGGCGTGTGCTTGTCGCCCGGGGCGAACATGGCGTAGTGACGCTGACCATCTTCACGCCACAGGCGAAACTCGGCGCGCATGCGGTAGTGCTCGCGCGGCGAGTCGAACACCTCGGGCTCGGGCGCGGCGAAGGGGGCCAGCAGCTCGACCAGGCGGGCCTTCTTCTCGGCGAGTTGGGCGTCGTAGGTGGCGGGGTCGAATGCGGGGCGGCTCATCGGTCACTCATGCGGGCAGGAAAACGGGGCGCCATTGTAGCGACTCCGTTGCCGATGTGCCGTTGTCGTCGATCATTGGTGGTGCAGGACGCGGAGCGTCCGGGGAGGCGTTCCCACGCGGAGCGTGGGAACGATCATGGCTCAGGCCGCGTAGGGTGGGCTTCAGCCCACCGATAACACTTCAGGTCGTAGAGTGGATGACGCTTTTTCATCCACCGGTTGTGTGCCCGGAGAGAAGGTATTGGTGGACATGAAAAGCGATGTCCGCCCTAAACCTATTGCCGCCTACCTTATGTGCTGATCAGGCGAAGTAGGCCAGCTTGACGATGAACAGGGCAGACAGCACCCACATCGCGAGGTTCAGTTCGCGCCAGCGACCGGCCAGTACCTTGACCGCCGTCCAGGCGATGAAGCCGAAGGCGATGCCATTGGCGATGGAGAAGGTCAGCGGCATGGCCAGGGCAGCGACCACCACCGGGGCGGCGACGGTCAGATCGTCCCAGTCGATCTGCGCCAGGCTGCTCATCATCAGTACGGCGACGAATAGCAGCGCCGGGGCGGTGGCGTAGGCCGGCACCGAGCCGGCCAGCGGGGCGAAGAACAGGCTGAGCAGAAACAGCGCGGCGACCACGCAGGCGGTCAGGCCGGTACGCCCGCCGGCACTGATGCCGGCCGCCGATTCGATGTAGCTGGTGGTGGTGCTGGTGCCCAGCGCGGCGCCGGCCATGGTCGCGGTGCTGTCGGCCAGCAGGGCGCGGCCCAGGCGCGGCATCTTGCCGTCCTTGTCCAACAGGTCGGCTTTCTGCGCCACGCCCACCAGGGTGCCGGAGGTGTCGAACAGGTCGACGAAGAGGAAGGCGAAGATCACGCTGATCAGGCCGATATCCAGCGCGCCGGCAATATCCAGTTGCAGTAGGGTCGGCATCAGCGACGGCGGCATCGAGACCACGCCCGGCAGTTCGGACAAGCCGAGTGCGATGGACAGGCCGGTGACCAGCAGAATGCCGATCATCACGGCGCCGGTGACCTTGCGATAGGCCAGCGCGGCGATGACGAAAAAGCCCAGGCAGGCCAGCAGCGCGCCGCCGGTGCTCAGGTCGCCGAGGCCGACCAGGGTGGCCGGGTTATCCACCACGATGCCGGCGTTCTTCAGCGCGATGATCGCCAGGAACAGGCCGATACCGGCGGCGATACCGGCGCGCAGGGCCAGGGGAATGCTGTTGATGATCCACTCGCGGATTCTGAAGATCGACAGCAGGAAGAAGATTACGCCGGAGAGAAACACCGCGCCCAGGGCGGTCTGCCAGCTGTAGCCCATGGTCATGACCACGGTGTAGGTGAAGAAGGCGTTGAGGCCCATGCCCGGCGCCAGGGCAATCGGGTAGTTGGCTAAAAGACCCATCACCAGCGAGCCGATGGCGGCGGCCAGGCAGGTGGCGACGAACACCGCGCCATGATCCATGCCGGTCTCGGCCAGCATGTTGGGGTTGACGAAGAGGATGTAGGCCATGGTCAGGAAAGTGGTGACCCCGGCCAGAACCTCGGTGCGCACCGTGGTGTTGTGGGCGTTGAGTTGGAACAGTCTTTCCAGCATGGAGGCTCCCCCGAGGCGCGAACGCGCCGAAATTGGTCTGCAGAAAGCAAAGCACATTCGTCCGCATGAGCTGGGAAAATGGCTCGATTTCGCAAAAGCCGCGCATCATACCAGCAAGGTTTTGCCGGGTGAATTTATGGCCTTTTCAGCCTTTTCATGACCGGGTAGACAGTTTTGCCCTGGCTGTGTCGGGTATATCGCTACAAGCACGCCAAGGGGCAATGCCGATCAGATAAGCTTGCCAAAGCGGTCTTTCGTAGGAGCCCCGCCCCGGGGCGAAGCTTTTCAATCGCGTATCGCCCTGGTTCGCGGCGGGGCGCCGCTCTTCCCCATTGGCAGCGTCGACGCTTAACTGACAGACATTAGGCCAAGGGGCACCTGACGGGCTCAGTGATCCTCGCTTTCGCGCGCCAGTAACTGCCGCTTGCGCTGTATCCCCCAGCGATAACCACTGAGCTGGCCATCACTGGCCACCACGCGGTGGCACGGCAGCAGCAGGGCGATGGCATTGCTGGCGCAGGCGCGCGCCACCGCACGCGGGTGGCTGTGCAGTTGCTCGGCCAGTTCGGCATAGCTGCGCGTCTCTGCGCAGGGAATATTCTGCAGCGCTTGCCAGACGCGCAGCTGAAACGCCGTGCCGCGTATGTCCAGTGGCAGATGGGCGGCGCGCTGCGGTTCTGCGAGTTGCTCCAGCACCTGCTGCAGCCAGTCACGCAGGCCTGCGGCATCCTCTTCGAGCTGCGCTGCGGCAAAGCGCTGCTGCAGCTCTTCGCGTAGGGCCATTGGCTCAGCGCCGAACAGCAGCGCACAAACGCCCTTGTCGCTGGCGGCCAGCAGCACCTGGCCGAGCGGACAGGGGGCAATGGTGTAGCGCAGGCGTTCCCCAGCGCCCTGCTGGCGGCGGCGGGCCGGGCTCATGGCCTGTGGCTGGGCATAGAGGGCGCGGGTGCCGCCATAGCCGGCGGCCAGCGCTGCGTCGAGCACGCTAGCTGCCTGTGGCAGATGGGTTTCCAGGCGTTGCCGGCGCAGAGCGGCGGCCCAGGCATTGGGTGTCATGCCCGTGCGCGCCTTGAATGCACGGGCCAGGTGCGAGGCTGACAGGCCGATACGCGCCGCCAGCTGCGGCAGGGTCAGGCGTTGTTCGCCGCTGAGCAGATCACAGGCTGCGGCGACCAGCGCATCGAGCTGCTGCGCCGGGCTCTGGCCTTGCGGCGAGCAGCGTTTGCACGGGCGAAAGCCGGCTGTCTCGGCGCTGGCTGCGTCAAGGTGAAAGCTGACGTTATCGCGCCTTGGGCGCCGCGCCGGGCAACTGGGCCGGCAATAGATACCCGTGCTGCCGACGGCGAAGACGAAACGCCCGTCGAACGCCGCGTCGCGCTCGCAGACGGCTTGCCAGCAGCGTGCCTGGTCGAGCATGAGGCGAACCTTTCTGGTGAGGATGACAGCACCGATTGTCGGTTGCGCCTGTCGAGCTGCCAATCCGTATTGCACTTTCAAACCCCGGATCGGGTCATTTGTACGGGGGCCTGAGCATAAACAGCGTTCAGCACCTTTAATGATGAGCAGGTAGATGCCGAAGGAGATCGCCATGCGCGGGATGCTCGATAGGCCGGAGCAGGAACTGATTCTGGTGGTGGACGATGTCGTGGATGCGCGCCAGCGCCTGGGGGCGCTGCTGGCTGATCGTTATCAGGTGAGCCTGGTTGGCAATGATGAGGCACTGCAGGCGGCCAGGGCGCAACCGCAACCGGATCTGATCCTGCTTGGCTGGCAGGATGACTATGCATTGTGCCGCAAGCTCTGCGGCGATCCTCAAACCCGCCATATCCCACTGATTCTGGTGACCGGGCGCAGCGATGTTGCCGACGAGCAACTGGGCTTCGACCTCGGCGCCGCGGACTACATCACCAAGCCGGTCAGCCCGCCCATCGTGCTCGCCCGCGTGCGGGCGCAACTGCAGCTCAAGGCCGCTACCGACTACCTGCGTGACAAGAGCGAATACCTGGAACTCGAGGTCAAGCGGCGCACGCGCGATATCCAGCGCCTGCAGGATGTCACCATTGAGGCTATGGCCAGCGTTGCCGTGATGCGCGACAACCCGCGCAGCAGTCGTCTGGAACGTATCGAACGCTACATGACCTGCCTGGCTGCTGCGTTTGCACGGCAGCAGCCGGCCTTGTCAGCGTCGCTGAGCGGGGCGCGTATTGCCCAGTTGGGCAAGTCGGCCAGGCTGCATGTGATCGACCGGCTGATCCTGCCTGATCGCGTGCTGCTCAGCCATGGCGAGCCGGACGAAAATGACCTGCGCCTGCTGCGCGAGGGTGTGATCGCCGGGCGTGATGCGCTCGAACGTGCCGAGCGCAAGCTGGGCAGCATCACCGACTTTCTCTCTGACGCCAAGGACATCGTCTACAGCCAGCATGAGCGCTGGGATGGCCAGGGCTATCCGCAGGGGCTGAGCGGTGAGCAGATTCCATTGTCGGCACGGCTGATGGCGCTGGTCGGGTACTTCGAGGAGCTGACCTGTCAGCATGCCTATCTGCCGTCGATCAGCCCGGAACAGGCCGTTTCGCGGATTTGCGCCGCCAGCGGCACGCGCTTCGATCCCATGGTGGTGTTGGCTTTCGTCGAAGTGACGGCGGAGTTCCTGCAGATCGCCGCAACCCTGGCCGACGACGCTGCCGCGGTGGAAGTCGAGTTGCAGCGCCTGGAGGACTCGCTGGCGGAAAACATCGAGCTGACTCTGCCAGCGGCGCCATGACACGGCGCTGGCGGCAGGTCGTGTCAAGGCGATCAGTCGGCGATGCGTTCGACATGATGGCAGGCCACCTGCCGTGCATCGAGCAGGCGCAGTTCGGGGCGTTCGCCGCGGCAGCGTTCGTCGGCATGCGGGCAGCGCTTGTGGAAGGCGCAGCCGGATGGCGGATTCAGCGGGTTGGGCAACTCACCGCTGATTTTCAGTCGAGGCTTGTCCGGATCAGGGTGAATCGCCGGTGTCGCTGACAGCAGGGCGCGGGTGTAGGGGTGCAGTGGGCGGGCGTAGAGCGCTGCGGCCGGGCCCATTTCCACCGGACGCCCGAGGTACATCACCAACACGTCATCGGCGACATGCCGCACCACCGCGAGGTTGTGCGAGATGAACACATAGCCGGTGGCGAACTGCTCCTGGAGGTCCATGAACAGGTTGAGCACCTGCGCCTGGATCGACACATCCAGCGCCGAGGTCGGTTCATCCGCCACCAGCACCTTGGGCTGCAGCATCATGGCGCGGGCCAGGGCGATGCGTTGGCGCTGGCCGCCGGAGAACATGTGCGGGTAGCGCGCATAATGTTCGGGGCGCAGGCCCACCTGCTGCATCATCGCCTGTACTTTCTCACGGCGTTCGGCGCGCGACAGCTCGGTGTTGATCAGCAGCGGCTCGGCCAGTTGATCGCCGATCTTCTGCCGTGGATTGAGCGAGGCGTAGGGGTTCTGGAACACCATCTGCACGTCGCGGCGCAACTGCTTGCGCTCGGCCTTGCTGGCGCCGGCCACTTCGCGCCCGGCGATCTGCAGGCTGCCGGCGCTGGGCTCCTCGATCAGGGTCAGGGCGCGCGCCAGGGTGGACTTGCCGCAGCCGGACTCGCCGACCACTGCCAGAGTCCTGCCGGCCTGCAGGCTGAAGGACACGCCGTTGAGCGCCTGCACCGTTGCCGCTGGCTTGAACAGGCCGCGCGAGACGCTGTAGTGACGGGTCAGCTCATGGGCTTGCAGTACGGTACTCATCAGGCCACCTCCGCCGTGGGGTGAAGAGGAAAGAAGCAACGTGCGGCGCCACCTTCGTGTGCCTCCAAGGGCGGGCGTTCGTCACGGCAACGCGATTGTACGTAGGGGCAGCGTGGTGATAGCAGGCAGCCTCGTGGGCGGTCGTAACGACCGGGGACGATGCCGGGCAGGGTGGCCAGGCGGCTGGCGCCTGCGCTGTGTTCCGGGATGGCCTTGAGCAGCGCCTCGGTATAAGGATGACTGGGCGCATCGAACAAGGTCGGTACCTGGCCCAGCTCCACTGCCTGGCCGGCGTACATCACGCACACGCGCTGAGCGGTTTCGGCCACCACGGCCAGATCGTGAGTGATCAGCACCAGCGCCATGCCCTGATCGCGCTGCAGATCCAGCAGCAGCTCCATGATCTGCGCCTGGATGGTCACGTCCAGCGCGGTGGTCGGCTCGTCGGCGATCAGCAGCTTGGGTTCGGCGGCAATCGCCATGGCGATCGCCACTCGCTGACTCATGCCGCCGGAAAGCTGGTGCGGGTAGGCGTCGAGGCGGCTGGCAGCGCCAGGGATTTCCACCCGTTCCAGCAGCTCCAGGGCACGTGCCCGCGCCGCCTTGCCCTTCAGGCCGAGGTGCTGGCGCAGCACTTCCTCGATCTGGAAACCCACGGTGTAGCTGGGGTTGAGCGCGGTCATCGGGTCCTGGAAGACCATGGCCAGATCCTTGCCGACGATGTGCCGGCGCTGGCGGCCTTTCAGGTGCAGCATGTCGGTGCCGTCGAACTGCATGCAGTCGGCCTGGACGATACCGGGGGCGTCGATCAGGCCCATCAGGGCCATCATGGTCACCGACTTGCCCGAACCGGACTCGCCGACGATGGCCAGCACTTCGCCCTTTTCCACGGACAGGTCGAGACCATCGACCACCGGCACGGCATCGGCAGTGCCGAAACGCACAGAGAGGTTGCGGATATTCAGCAGGCTCATGAGCATGCCTCCAGATGTAGGGTGGACGACGCTTCAGCCGTCCACCGTCGTGCGTTCAGGGGGAGAAAGCCGATTTGCACTGCGCTATGGCTCATTGCTGGCTCCTCACTGCGCATTCTTGAGTTTTGGATCGAGCGCATCGCGCAGGCCGTCGCCCATCAGGTTGATCGCCAGCACGCTGAGCAGAATCGCCAGGCCGGGCAGCGTCACCACCCACCAGGCGCGTTCGATGTAGTCGCGCGCCGAGGCCAGCATGGTGCCCCACTCGGGTGTCGGCGGTTGTACACCGAGGCCGAGAAATCCCAGCGCGGCGGCGTCGAGAATCGCCGAGGAAAAGCTCAGGGTGGCCTGCACGATCAACGGCGCCATGCAGTTAGGCAGCACGGTGATGAACATCAGTCGGGGCAGGCTGGCACCGGCCAGTTGCGCGGCAGTGACGTAGTCGCGGTTCAGCTCGCCCATCACCGCTGCGCGGGTCAGGCGCACGTAGGACGGCAGCGAGACGATGGCGATGGCGAAGATGGTGTTGATCAGACCCGGGCCGAGGATGGCGACGATGGCCACCGCCAGCAGCAGCGAGGGCAGTGCCAGCATGATATCCATCAGGCGCATGATGCCGGGGCCAAGCAGGCGCGGGAAAAAGCCGGCGACCAGCCCCAGGAGGATGCCGGGAATCAGCGACAGCAGCACAGACGCCAGGCCGATCAGCAGCGACAGGCGGGCACCGTGGATCAGGCGCGAGAGCAGGTCGCGGCCCAGCTCGTCGGTGCCGAGCAGGAAGCGCCACTGGCCACCGTCCAGCCACACCGGCGGGGTGAGCAGGAAGTCGCGGTACTGCTCGCTTGGGTCATGTGGTGCGACCCAGGGGGCGAACAGCGCGCAGAACACCATCAGCAGCATGAACGCCAGGCCGGCGACCGCGCCCTTGTTATGGCTGAAGGCTTGCCAGAATTCTTTCAGCGGCGAGGGGTAGAGCAGGCTCTGGTCGAGTGCGCTGGAGGTGGTCATGGGTGCACCTCACGTAGGGTGGACGACGCTTCACCCGTCCACCGTTGTCTTTGCTTGGTGGATGAAAAGAGCGTCATCCACCCTACGTAATCGCTATGTTCGTGCATGGCGATGTCCTTACTTCTGATGACGAATGCGTGGATTGGCCAGGCCATAAAGGATGTCCACGATGAAGTTGACCAGGATCACCAGGCAGGCGATCAGCAGGATGCCGTTCTGCACCACCGGGTAGTCGCGGGCGCCGATGGCTTCGATCAGCCATTTGCCGATACCCGGCCAGGAGAAGATGGTTTCGGTCAGTACCGCGCCGGCCAGCAGGGCGCCGACCTGCAGGCCGAACACCGTCAACACCGGGATCAAGGCATTGCGCAGGCCATGCACGAAGACCACGCGCGCTGGCGACAAGCCCTTGGCCCGCGCGGTACGGATATAGTCCTCGCGCAGCACTTCGAGCATCGCCGAGCGAGTCATCCGCGCGATCACCGCCAGCGGGATGGTGCCGAGCACGATGGCCGGCAGGATCAGGTGGCGCAGCGCATCGGTGAAGGCACCGGGCTCGTTGGCGAGCAAGGTGTCGATGAGCATGAAACCGGTCACCGGCGGGATGTCGTAGAGCAGGTCGATGCGCCCGGAAACCGGCGTCCAGCCCAGGCCCACCGAGAAGAACATGATCAGCAGCAGGCCCCACCAGAAGATCGGCATGGAATAGCCGGTCAGCGAGATGCCCATCACCCCGTGGTCGAACAGCGAACCACGCTTGAGGGCGGCGATTACCCCGGCGATCACACCGAGGGTGCCGGCGAACAGCAGGGCAGCCAGTGCCAGTTCGACGGTGGCGGGAAACAGGGTGAGAAACTCTTTCCACACGCTTTCACGCGAGCGCAGTGACTCGCCCAGATTGCCGCTGGCGAGCTGACCGATGTAGTCGAAATACTGCGCATACAGGGGCTTGTTAAGCCCCAGGCGCTCCATGGCCTGAGCGTGCATTTCCGGGTCGACGCGGCGCTCGCCCATCATCACCTCCACCGGGTCACCGGGGATCAGGCGGATCAGCGCGAACGTCAGCAGGGTGACGCCGAAGAAAGTGGGGATCAACAGCCCCAGGCGTCTGGCGATGAAGGACAGCATCAGGCGGTTTTACTCCATGGCTGGAAGCAGGCACCGGACTGCGTGGCCCGGTGCTGTTGTCGTAACGGATGGGGCCGGCGATGGCCATAAGCGGCGTGTCCGCAGACACGCCGCCTGCCATCACTTGCCGATGCTCACGCCGTAGAAGGCGTTCAGCGCGAAGGGGCTGATGCGGAAGTCACGCACCTCCTTGCGCATCGGCTGGTACACGGTGGAGTGCGCCAACGGGGTGATCGGCACCTCGCGCTTGAGGATCACCTGCGCCTGCTTGTACAACTCAGTGCGTTCGGCCACGTCGGTGGTGCGCTTGGCGGCCTTGACCAGCTTGTCGTAGTCCTCGAAGCACCACTTGGAGAAGTTGTTGCCGTCGACCGCGTCGCAGCCATAGAGGGTGCCGAGCCAGTTGTCCGGGTCGCCGTTGTCGCCGCTCCAGCCGATCAGCATGGCGTCGTGCTCGCCGGCCTTGGCGCGCTTGAGGTATTCGCCCCATTCGTAGCTGACGATGCGTGCCTTGATGCCGATCTCGGCCCAGTCGGCCTGCAGCATTTCGGCGATCTGCTTGGCATTGGGATTGTACGGGCGCTGCACCGGCATGGCCCAGATGGTGATCTCGGTGCCTTCCTGGACGCCTGCGGCCTTGAGCAGTTCCCTGGCTTTTTCCGGATCGAAGGCCGGGTCCTTGATGTCCTCGTTATACGACCACTGGGTCGGCGGCATGCCATTGACCGCCAGTTGCCCCGCGTCCTGGTAGACGGCGTTGAGGATGGCCTGCTTGTTCACTGCCATGTCCAGTGCCTGGCGCACTTCCAGCTTGTCGAACGGCGGATGGGTGACGTTGTAGGCGATATAGCCGACGTTGAAACCGGCCTGCTCGGGCATCTGCAGGTTGGCATCCTGTTGCAGCGAGGCGATATCGGCCGGGCGCGGGAACAGGGTGACGTGGCATTCGCCGGCCTTGAGTTTCTGCATGCGCACCGAGGCGTCGGTGTTGATGGCGAAGATCAGGTTGTCGATCTTCACGTCATCGGGCTTCCAGTAATCCTTGTTGCCCTTGTAGCGGATCACCGCGTCCTTCTGGTAACGACTGAACACGAAGGGGCCGGTGCCGATGGGCTTCTGGTTGATGTCGGCGGCCTTGCCAGCCGCCAGCAACTGGTCGGCGTATTCGGCGGACTGGATCGAGGCAAAGCTCATCGCCAGGTTCTGCACGAAGGCAGCGTCCACCTCGTTGAGGGTGAAGCGCACGGTCATGTCATCGAGCTTTTCCAGCTTGGCGATGTTGCTGTCCATGCCCATGTCGGTGAAGTAGGGGAACTCGCTGGGGTAGGCCTTGCGGAACGGGTGATCCTTGTCGTGCATGCGCTGAAAGGTGAACAGCACGTCGTCGGCGTTGAAGGTGCGGCTGGGCGTGAAGTACTCGGTGGTGTGGAACTTCACCCCGGGGCGCAGCTTGAAGGTGTAGGTCAGGCCGTCATCGGAGACCTCCCAGCTTTGCGCCAGGCCGGGCTCGACCTTGGTACCGCCGCGTTCGAACTGGGTCAGACGGTTGAATATGGTTTCCGCGGCGGCGTCAAAATCGGTGCCGGTGGTGTACAGGCCCGGGTCGAAGCCCGCGGGGCTGCCTTCGGAACAAAACACCAGGTTGGCGGCGCTGGCGAGAGGAGCGCTGGCTATCAGTCCAGCGGTAAGCAAAGCCTGGATAATGGCGTTCTTGCGCATCATGACCTCATCGTTGTTGTGGTTGTGATCCCTGAGGAGTCTCTTATGGAGACCTCCGCCGAAACTATGCAGGCCTTGTGCCCGAGACAAGTGTTTCGTTGCGCAGAAAATGGGTCGCGCTACAGCGTTGTAACTTGCTGTCGCATTTATGACAATATGCCGCGAAAAGATGGCGAAAAGCCGTTATCTGTCGATAACGGCGCTGCTTTGTATTGAGGCGAGGTTCAGGGCATCTGCACTTCGATAACGCCATCGGCGCTGACCGTGACCTGGCTGGTGCCGGCTTCGATCTGCGGTGTGCTGGCTGCGTCCATCATCGCCATGCCCTTGGCCTCGACGTTGCGCATGGCCTGGGGTGGCAGGAAACCGCCCGTGTTGAGGCTCAGGCTGACCAGTTTATAGCCCTGGCCGCCGAGCGCTTCGGTGGCCAGTTGCGCGCGCGCCCTGAAGGCATTGACGGCGTCCTTGAGCATGGCATCTTCGCGGCTCTTGCGGGTGTCGGTGGCGATGCTGAAGTCCATGCCGGCCATTTTCATCGATTGCAGCAGCTCGCCGGTCAGCGTGGAAAGCGCGGCGAAGTCGGCACTTTCCAGGCGCACCTCGGCGCGTTCACGCCAGGCGCTGATCGTCTGCCCCTTGTCATCGTAGACCGGGTAGCTGTGGCGGCTGCCCAGCTTGACCGCTACGCCCTTGACCTGACGCGCCTGCTCCAGCGTCTTGTTCAGGGTATTGGTGATCTCGGCGGCCAGCTTGGCCGGGTCGGCATTCTGCGATTCGCTGTAGAGGGTGACGTGCATCAGATCGTGTGCCACTTCCTGATTGACCTCGGCGCGCAGGGCGATCTGGTTGTAGCGCGCCTCGGCGGCCAGCAGGCCGGTGCTGGCCAGGCTGGCAGCGGTGAGGGCGAGGGCGGTGGCGATCCGGGTCATGGTGCGCATGGTGCAGTTCCTTTTTCGATGGCCTTTTGGCCGTTTAGCGTGAAAGTCGCGTAGCGATGCCCTCATTGCTGCCCTTCTGCCTCCGGGAGGCAGCTCCCGCTCCCGGCGTTCACCACATCCCTGTGGATCAAGGTGGCGCGAAGCGCCGGATGAGGGAGGGCATGCTGCGTGCTTTCATTATTCGGGAGGCCGCTCGCGGCAAGCCCGTGCCCGAGGGTAGACGAAGGCGAGTCGCGATCCGGGTTAACGCCGCTACAACTTTTTTATCCAGGGCGTTGTTGAGGTATGCGGCCGGTTGCCGCAGCGGCGCAAGGCCGCAGCAGGCTTGGTTATACTCGGCGCAACCATTGGAGTCGCCATGCTCGAACCCGTTCAGCTGCTTTCTGCCAGTCGCCAGAACCTCTGGCGTCTGACGCTTATCCGTATTCTGGTGCTGGCCGCTCAGGCTGGCTCGGTCGGGCTCGCCTACAAGTCCGGCATGCTGCCGCTGCCTTGGCTGCAGTTGTCGGTCACCCTCGGCATTTCCCTGCTGTTGTGCCTGGGCACCGCGTTGCGCCTGCGTGGGCCTTGGCCGGTGACCGAGGTGGAATATGCCGTACAACTGGCCTGTGACCTGATCATCCACAGCGTGCTGCTGTATTACTCTGGGGGCTCGACCAACCCCTTCGTTTCCTACTATCTGGTGCCGCTGACCATTGCCGCAGCGACCCTGCCGTGGATGTTCACCATCGTCCTCGCGGGCCTGGCGCTGGCCGGTTACACCCTGCTGCTGGTGTGGACGCACCCGCTCGAACTGCCGGCGGCGCGTGAGAGCCTGCTGGTCTACGGCATGTGGCTGAGTTTCGCCCTGTCTGCGGCGCTGATCACCTTCTTCGTCGCCAAGATGGCCGAGGAGCTGCGTCGCCAGGACGAGCTGCGCGCCGAACGGCGTGAGGAAAGCCTGCGTGACCAGCAGCTATTGGCCGTGGCCACTCAGGCTGCTGGTGCCGCCCATGAACTGGGCACGCCGCTGGGCACCATGAGCGTGCTGCTCAAGGAGCTGCGCCAGGAATATCGCGACAAACCGGCGCTGCAGGATGACCTGGCCTTGCTGCAGGAGCAGGTGAAGCTGTGCAAATTCACCCTGCAGCAACTGGTGCGCGCCGCCGAGAGCGACCGGCGTCAGGCGGTGGTGGAGCAGTCCTGTGTCGAGTGGCTGGAAACCACCCTCAATCGCTGGCACCTGATGCGCCCCGAGGCCAGCTATCGCTACCAGTGCCTGGGGCGTGGCACGCCACCGCGCATCATGCCCCCGGCCGATCTCACCCAGGCACTGCTGAATTTGCTCAATAATGCTGCTGATGCCTGCCCTGACAAGCTCGATATCCGTCTGGACTGGGATCACCAGTGGTTGCGCCTGAGCATTCGTGATCATGGCGCGGGGGTGCCATTGGCCATCGCCGAACAACTGGGTCGGCCGTTCTTCACCACCAAGGGCAAGGGCTTTGGTCTGGGGCTGTTTCTCAGCCAGGCCAGCGTGACCCGTGCCGGTGGCACGGTTAAGCTGTATAACCATGAAGAAGGCGGCACCCTCACTGAATTGAAGTTGCCGCGAGCCTATGGCGTGGCCTGACAAGGAAAACCAGCATGAGCGAAGAATCCCTGTTCGACGGTGAAGAGCAGCCCCACCTGCTGCTGGTCGACGATGATCCCACCTTCACCCGTGTCATGGCGCGGGCCATGAGCCGCCGTGGTCTGCGTGTGTCTACGGCCTCCAGCGCCGATGAAGGCCTGGCCCTGGCCAAGGAAGATCTGCCGGACTACGCCGTGGTCGATTTGAAGATGGAAGGCGACTCCGGCCTGGTGTTGCTGCCCAAGCTGCTCGAGCTGGACGCCGAGATGCGTGTGGTGATCCTCACCGGTTATTCGAGCATCGCCACCGCCGTGGAGGCGATCAAGCGTGGCGCCGCCAACTACCTGTGCAAGCCGGCCGATGCCGATGATGTGCTGACCGCACTGCTGTCCCAGCATGCCGACCTGGACAGCCTGGTGCCGGAGAACCCGATGTCGGTGGACCGCCTGCAGTGGGAGCACATCCAGCGCGTGCTGGCCGAGCATGAGGGCAACATCTCCGCCACCGCCCGCGCCCTGGGCATGCACCGCCGCACCCTGCAGCGCAAATTGCAGAAGCGCCCAGTGCGCCGCTGAGGCGTGGCATACCCAGACCCGTAGCCCGGGCTTCAATCCCGTAGGGTGGGCTTCAGCCCACCAGCAATGCCTAGGCCACAGTGCCGTAGGGTGGGCTTTAGCCCACCAGGGTTGTTCAGGCCGTAGGATGGGGCTGAGATCATCAACTCGGGTTCACGTGGGCTAAAGCGGATCGCCGCCCGGCCCACCCTACAACTGTGCGGCTATTGCCCATGGCCGAAGGATGCTTAGCCAGCTAACATAGGTCGCCAGACAACCTGCTGGTGTCGCCATGTTCGCCGTCGCTGCACAAACCCTTGCCATTACCGCGCCCGTGTTCGCCATGCTGTTTCTCGGCGTGGCGCTCAAGCGCCTGCACTGGATCGACAACGCCTTTATCGAAACCGCATCGAGCCTGGTGTTTCGCGGTACCATGCCGACCCTGTTGTTCCTCGGCATCGTCAGGGCGGATCTGAGCACCGCGCTGCAGCCAGCCCTGCTGCTGTTCTTCGTCGCGGCTACGCTGGTCTGTTTCGCCCTGGCCTGGGCGTGGGCGAGCTGGCGTATTCCCTATGCGGATCGTGGCATTTACACCCAGGGCTCCTTTCGGGGCAATAACGGCATCATCGGTCTGGCCCTGGCCACCAGCCTCTATGGCGACTACGGGCTGTCGCTCGGCGCGGTGCTCGGTGGGGTGGTGATCCTCTGCTATAACGTGCTCTCGGCCATCGTTCTGGCGATCTACAGCCCGGGTGCCAAGACCGGGCCGCTTGCCATTGCCAAAAGCATCCTGATCAATCCACTGATCATTGGCGTCCTGCTGGCCATTCCCTTCGCCTACTGGCAGGTTCCGCTGCCGGCCTGGCTGATGACTTCGGCTGGGTATTTCGCGCAGATGACCCTGCCACTGGCGCTGATCTGCATTGGCGGCACCCTGAGTCTGGCGTCATTACGGCGCAGCAGTGGCGTGGCCATCGGCGCCAGTCTGATGAAGATGGTCTGGTTGCCGCTGATCGCGACCCTGGGCGCCTGGCTGTGGGGGTTTCGCGGGGCGGATCTGGCGATCCTGTTTCTCTACTTCGCCAGCCCGACCGCAGCGGCCAGTTTTGTCATGGCCCGCGCGGTGGGCGCCAATCATGAGCTGGCGGCGGCCATTATCGTCATCACCACCCTGGCGGCGGTGATCACCACCAATGTCGGATTGTTGCTGCTGCAGTGGGGGAGCTGGATCTAGCACGGTTTGGTTTGCCGGCGATCAACCGATCGCCGGCAAACCGCTGCCTACGAAGCGCTGCGCTGGTATTCCTCGATCACTTCCTGCGCGGCGCGGAAGGCGTCGATGCTGGCCGGTACGCCGGCATACACCGCGCAGTGCAGCAGGGTTTCGCGAATTTCCTCGACCGTGCAGCCGTTGTTCAGCGCGCCGCGCACATGGCCCTTGAGTTCCTGTGGGCATTTCAGCGCGGTCAGCGCCGCCAGGGTGATCAGGCTGCGGGTTGCGCGCGGCAGGCCGCTACGCGTCCAGACGCCGCCCCAGGCGTGTTCGTTGACGAAGTCCTGCAGGGGTTGGGTGAACTCGTTGGCATTGCCCAGGGCGCGGTCGACGAAGGCGTCGCCCATCACCTCACGCCGTACCTGCAGGCCGCGATCGTGGTTCTCGCTCATCGTCACACCGGCTCGCCACGCTGTTTGCGCCAGGCGCGTGCGGCAATGACCACCAGGGTGACGGCGGTCAATGGCAGTACGTAACCCAGCATGGCTTCGCCCATCACGTCAGCGAAGGGGCGCCCCGTGGAAGAAAGGATCAGGTAGAGGGTGTAGGCCACGTAATACGCCAGAAACAGCAGGCCTTCCCAACGGTTGATGCGGTAACCGGTGAAGAAGATCGGCAGGCATGCAACGGCGACGGCAATCATGACCGGGAAGTCGAACGCCAGGGCATTGGGCGATACCGAAATGGCGGCCGGCGAGACCAGCGAGGCCAGACCCAGCACACAGAGCAGGTTGAAGATGTTGCTGCCGACGATATTGCCCACGGCGATGTCGCGCTCACCCTTGATGGCGGCAAGAATCGAGGTGGCCAACTCCGGCAACGAGGTGCCGATCGCAACGACGGTCAGGCCGATGACCAGCTCGGAAATGCCCAGTGCCCGTGCCAGTGTTACGGCGCCTTCGACCAGGAAGTTGGAGCCAGCAACCAGCAGCACCAGGCCAGCGATGATCAGGCCCAGGTTGATCACCCAGGCATAGGGCTTGGGCGCTTCGTCGAGGCCGAATTCCTTGGCAAATTCATCATCGTCGTTGCCCTTGTCCTTGCGCGCGCTGTAGATCAGGAAACCGGTGTAAGTCAGTACGCCGGCAAACAGCAGGGCACCATCGAGGCGGCTCAGCGAGCCATCCCAGGCCAGGCCGAAGGTGAGCAGGCTGGCGCCGATCATGATCGGCACATCGAGGCGAATCAGCTGGCGCGAGACGATCAGTGGCGCCACCAATGCAGTCATGCCGAGAATCAGCAGGACATTGGCGATATTGCTGCCAACGACATTGCCGATGGCCAGATCGCCACTGCCATTCAGGGCCGCCTGCACGCTCACGGCGGTTTCCGGGGCACTGGTGCCGAATGCCACCACCGTCAGGCCAATGATCAGTGGCGGGATGCCGAATTGCGCGGCCAGTTTGGCTGCACCGCGTACCAGCACTTCGGCGCCGGCAACCAGCAGCACCAGGCCTGCGATCAGGTAAACGAAGGTCATCAGGGTCATTGCAGGGGAGCTCCAGAAAAAGTGCGGCTAGTGTAGCGATGGCGTTAGTGGCCGCTAGAGGGTGCCTGAAGATTTTGTTGCCAATTGTTGGTCAGTCCAGTGTTTCGACCCGTACCGGCACCACGCCGGCGCGCAGCATGTCCAGGCGTACCGCTGCAGCACGGGAAACGTCGATGATGCGCCCGCGCACGAAGGGGCCACGGTCGTTGATGCGCAGCACCACGCTGCGCTCGTTGTTCAGGTTGGTCACCCGCACCCGCGTGCCGAAGGGCAGGCTGCGATGCGCGGCGGTCAGCGCGTGCTGATCGAAACGCTCGCCGCTGGCAGTGCGCTGGCCGTGGTGGCGATCACCGTAGTAGGAGGCCTTGCCAGTTTCGCTGCTGCCCGAGCCGCCGCCGAAGGTGGAGCAGCCGCCGAGCAGGGCGAGTGCGCCTAACAGAGCAAACGCCGGTAGCCCGGATGCAATCCGGGGTGTTGTCGATTCCCGGATTGCATCCGGGCTACGGATCATCATCGTGGTTTCTCCAGATAAAAAGACGCCGGGCAGGCCCGGCGTCGTTTAGTTGGCTCCAGGCTCAGCCTTCGAGCTTCTTCTTCAGCAGTTCGTTCACTTGCCCCGGGTTGGCCTTGCCCTTGGAGGCTTTCATGGCCTGGCCGACGAAGAAGCCGAACATCTTGCCGCGCTTGGCTTCATCGCTGGCGCGGTACTGTTCGACCTGCTCGGCGTTGGCGGCCAGCACTTCGTCGAGCATCGCCTCGATGGCGCCGGAATCGGTGACCTGCTTGAGGCCCTTTTTCTCGATGATCTCGTCGGCGCTGGCGCCTTCACCGGCCGCCAGCGCTTCGAAAACCATCTTGGCGATCTTGCCGCTGATGGTGTTGTCCTTGATGCGCAGGATCATGCCGCCCAGTTGCTCGGCGGACACCGGCGACTGCTCGATCTCCAGGCCTTCCTTGTTGAGCAGGCTGGACAGCTCGCCCATCACCCAGTTGGCCGACAGCTTGGCATCGCCGCAGGTCTTCTCCACTGCTTCGAAGTAATCGGCCAGCTCACGGCTGGCGCTGAGCACACTGGCGTCGTAGGTGGACAGGCCGAACTGGCTTTCGAAGCGCTCGCGCTTTTGCGGCGGCAGCTCGGGCAGGCCGGCGCGCAGTTCGTCGAGGAAGCTGCGCTCGATCACCACCGGCAGCAGGTCCGGGCAGGGGAAGTAACGGTAGTCGTTGGCTTCTTCCTTGCTGCGCATGGAGCGGGTCTGATCCTTGTTGGGATCGTACAGGCGGGTTTCCTGCACCACCTTGCCGCCGTCCTCGATCAGCACGATCTGGCGCTGTACTTCATGGTTGATGGCCTTCTCGATGAAGCGGAACGAGTTGACGTTCTTGATCTCGGCGCGGGTGCCGAACTCGACCTGGCCTTTCGGGCGCACCGACACGTTGCAGTCGCAGCGCAGCGAGCCTTCGGCCATGTTGCCGTCGCAGATGCCCAGATAACGGACGAGTGCGTGAATGGCCTTCACATAGGCCACGGCTTCCTTGGCCGAACGGATGTCCGGCTCGGAAACGATCTCCAGCAGCGGCGTGCCGGCGCGGTTAAGGTCGATGCCACTCATGCCGTGGAAGTCTTCGTGCAGGCTCTTGCCGGCGTCCTCTTCCAGGTGCGCACGGGTGATGCCGATGCGCTTGACGGTGCCGTCTTCGAGGGTGATGTCGAGGAAGCCCTTGCCGACGATGGGGTGATCCATCTGGCTGGTCTGGTAGCCCTTGGGCAGGTCCGGGTAGAAGTAGTTCTTGCGCGCGAAGACGTTGCGTTCGGGAATCTCGGCGTTGATCGCCAGGCCGAACTGGCAGGCCATGCGCACGGCTTCGGCATTCAGCACCGGCAGGGTGCCGGGCATGCCGAGGTCGACTAGGCTGGCCTGGGTGTTGGGCTCGGCGCCAAAGGTGGTGGCGCTGGCCGAGAAAATCTTCGACTGGGTGCTGAGCTGAGCGTGAATCTCGAGCCCGATCACGGTTTCCCATTGCATCTTTACTGTTCCTCAATCCTGTATGGCGTGCGGTCTGTGCGGTGCGGCCCTCACCCGGCGCTTCGCGCCACCCTCACCCGGCGGGAGAGGGGAATGGGGCGCATGGCTACGCCATGGCTCAGAAGTCTTTGGGTGCGTGTTTATGCCAGTCGCTGACCTGCTGGTACTGGTGCGCGACGTTGAGCAGACGACCTTCCTGGAAATAGTTGCCGAGCAACTGCACACCCACCGGCAGGCCGTCGACGAAGCCGGCCGGCATCGACAGGCCGGGGATGCCGGCCAGGTTGGCGGTAATGGTGTAGATGTCTTCCAGGTAGGCGGACACCGGGTCGGCGTTCTTCTCGCCGAGTTTCCAGGCCAGGTTCGGCGTGGTCGGGCCGAGGATCACGTCGACCTCCTTGAAGGCGGCGACGAAGTCGTTCTTGATCAGCCGGCGAATCTGCTGGGCCTTGATGTAGTAAGCATCGTAGTAGCCGGCGGAGAGCGCATAGGTGCCGACCATGATCCGGCGTTTGACCTCGGCGCCGAAGCCCTCGCCGCGCGTGCGCTTGTACAGATCCTGCAGGTCTTTCGGGTTCTCGCAGCGGTAGCCGAAGCGCACGCCGTCGAAACGCGACAGGTTGGAGCTGGCTTCTGCTGGCGCGATCACGTAATAGGCGGGGATCGCGTGCTGCATGTTCGGCAGGCTGATGTCCTTGACGGTGGCGCCGAGCTTTTTCAGCTCCTCGACCACGGCCATCACCTTCTCACCGATGCGTGCATCCAGGCCGGTGCCGAAGTATTCCTTGGGCAGGCCGATACGCAGACCGGCCAACGGCTGGGCCAGCGCTGCCAGGTAATCATCGACCGGCTGGTCGACGCTGGTCGAATCCTTGGCGTCGAAACCGGCCATGGCACCGAGCAGCAGAGCGCAATCCTCGGCGGTGCGGGCCAGCGGGCCGCCCTGATCGAGGCTGGAGGCGTAGGCGATCATGCCCCAGCGCGAGACGCGACCGTAAGTGGGCTTGATGCCGGTGAGGTTGGTCAGTGCCGCCGGCTGGCGGATCGAGCCGCCGGTGTCGGTGCCGGTGGCGGCCGGCAGCAGGCGTGCGGCGACGGCGGCTGCCGAGCCACCCGACGAGCCGCCCGGTACGCGGGTCAGATCCCAGGGGTTTTTCACCGGGCCGTAGTGGCTGGATTCGTTGGCCGAACCCATGGCGAATTCATCCATGTTCAGCTTGCCGAGGGTGATGGTGCCCGCGGTGGCCAGCTTCTCGACCACGGTGGCGTTGTACGGCGCCTTGAAGCCGGTAAGGATTTTCGAGGCGCAACTGGTCAGCACGCCTTCGGTGCAGAACAGGTCCTTGTGGGCGATCGGGGCGCCGAGCAGCGGGCTGTTTTCGCCGGCAGCGCGACGGGCGTCTGCTGCCTTGGCCTGTTCCAGCGCGAGCTCTTCGGTGACGGTAATGAAACTGTTGAGCTGCGGGTCGAGCTGATTGATGCGCGCCAGCAGGCTCTGGGTCAGTTCGGCAGAGGAGAATTGCTTGTCGGCGAGTGCGCGGGCGATCTCGGCCAGGGTCAATTGATGCATGGCGGAAGGCTTTCCTTACTCGATGACTTTGGGAACCAGATACAGGCCGCTTTCCACGGCCGGGGCGATGGCCTGGTAGGCGTCGCGCTGGTTGCGCTCGGTGACCACGTCGGCACGCAGGCGCTGGGTCGCTTCCAGCGGGTGGGCCAGGGGTTCGATGCCCTGGGTATCGACCGCCTGCATCTGATCGATCAGGCCGAGGATGTTGTTCAGGGTCTCGGTGGTTTGCGGAATATCGCCGTCATTCAGACCCAGGCGGGCCAGGTGGGCGATTTTTTCCACCTCGGAGCGTTCAAGCGCCATCGGGGGTTCTCCAGTGGAAGTGTGACTGAGAGGGCATGCAGGGAACGGATGTCGCGAGCCGGCGGTCAAAGGCCGCGATGTGCAGCTACAAGGCCCGGAAAAACAGGCAATCTACCATATTGCCGCCTTGCTCAAAATCCCTGCCGTTGTTAGAGTCTGCCGCACTTTTTACCTGCGCGTTTTGCGCGCCTGGCCTTCACCCACGCGTTGCCTAGGGTCCCTTCCTAATGTTCAAGAAACTGCGTGGCATGTTTTCCAGCGATCTGTCGATCGACCTGGGCACTGCCAATACCCTTATTTATGTACGCGAGCGCGGTATTGTCCTGGATGAGCCGTCCGTCGTCGCCATCCGCACCCACGGCAACCAGAAGAGTGTTGTGGCTGTCGGCACCGAGGCCAAGCGCATGCTCGGTCGTACCCCCGGTAACATTTCCGCGATTCGCCCGATGAAAGACGGCGTGATCGCCGACTTCAGCGTCTGCGAAAAGATGCTGCAGTACTTCATCAACAAGGTTCATGAAAACAGCTTCCTGCAGCCTTCGCCGCGTGTGCTGATCTGCGTGCCGTGCAAGTCGACCCAGGTCGAGCGCCGGGCCATTCGTGAATCGGCGCTCGGTGCTGGTGCCCGTGAAGTGTTCCTGATCGAAGAACCGATGGCGGCCGCCATCGGCGCCGGCTTGCCGGTCGAGGAAGCCCGTGGCTCGATGGTCGTCGACATCGGCGGCGGTACCACCGAGATCGCCCTGATTTCCCTGAATGGCGTGGTCTATGCCGAGTCCGTTCGCGTCGGCGGCGACCGCTTCGACGAAGCCATCATCACCTACGTGCGCCGCAACTACGGTTCGCTGATCGGTGAAGGTACCGCCGAGCGTATCAAGCAGGAAATCGGCACCGCCTACCCGGGCGGCGAGATCCGCGAAGTTGACGTGCGCGGCCGTAACCTGGCCGAGGGCGTACCGCGCAGCTTTACCCTGAATTCCAACGAGGTGCTCGAAGCGCTGCAGGAGTCGCTGGCGACCATCGTCCAGGCGGTCAAGAGCGCGCTGGAGCAGTCGCCGCCCGAGTTGGCCTCGGACATTGCCGAGCGCGGTCTGGTGCTGACCGGTGGTGGCGCACTGCTGCGTGACCTGGACAAGCTGCTCTCGCAGGAAACCGGCCTGCCGGTGATCGTCGCCGAAGACCCGCTGACCTGCGTCGCCCGTGGCGGCGGCAAGGCCCTGGAAATGATGGATCGCCACGCCATGGACCTGCTCTCCACCGAGTAAGGTTCACCCCGCGTATCCGCCGTGCCGCCTCCGGGCGGCACGCGTATATTCGAGCATTGCAGTACACTCGGCCCACTCTTCGTTTGACCGGTTCGCCCTTCGCATGAATCCGCGTGCTTTTCGCCCCTGTGGCGCACAAGGAGCAGGTCATTAAGCCGCTCTTCGCCAAAGGCCCCTCGCTGGGCATTCGTCTGTTGGTATTCGCCGTGTTGTCGGCGGTGCTGATGGTGGTCGATGCCCGTTTCGAGACGCTCAAGCCGCTGCGCAGCCAGATGGGCCTGGTGCTCACGCCCTTCTACTGGTTGGCCGATGCGCCTGTGCGCGTCTGGGACGGTGCGACCCAGCAGATCTCCTCGCGCAGCGAGTTGATGGCCGAAAACGAGAAGCTCAAGGCCGAGGCGCTGCTGCTGCAACGCCGCCTGCAAAAGCTGGCCGCGCTCACCGAGCAGAACGTGCGCCTGCGCGAGCTGCTCAACTCGGCTGCGCTGGTGGACGAAGAGGTGCTGGTCAGCGAACTGATCGGCGTCGACCCCAACCCCTATACCCACCGCATCCTGATCGACAAGGGCGAGAAGGATGGCGTGTTCCTTGGTCAGCCAGTGCTCGATGCGCGCGGTCTGATGGGCCAGGTGGTCGAGATCATGCCCTACACCTCGCGCGTGCTGTTGCTGACCGACAACACCCACAGCATTCCGGTGCAGGTCAACCGCAACGGCCTGCGCGCCATCGCCGTCGGCACCGGCAACCCCGAGCGCCTGGAGTTGCGTCATGTCGCCGACACCGCTGATATCAAGGAAGGCGATCTGTTGGTCAGCTCGGGCATGGGCCAGCGCTTCCCGGCCGGCTATCCGGTAGCGACGGTCAAGGAAGTGATTCACGACTCCGGCCAGCCTTTTGCCATCGTTCGCGCCGTCCCCACGGCCGCGCTCAATCGCAGCCGTTACCTGCTGCTGGTGTTCTCCGATCGACGCACGCCCGAGCAGCGTGCCAACGATTCGGCCGAGGCTCAGGAGGCCGCTGACCGCGAAGCCGAGCAGGCGCGTGGCAATGCCCAGCCGGCCACTGATGCACCGGCCGCAGACGCCGCCGCAGAGGAGAGCAACTGATGGCTGATATACAGCCCCGTAACGGCTTGGTGATCTGGCTGAGCCTGGCGCTCGGTTTGTTGCTCAGTGTTTCGCCGTTGCCCGAGTTCATGCAGATCGGTCGCCCGCTGTGGGTCGCCTCGATTCTGACCTACTGGGTGCTGGCCCTGCCGCATCGCGTCGGTATGACCACGGCTTGGGTTCTGGGCCTTGCCCAGGATGTGCTGTTCGGCACCTTGCTGGGGCAGAATGCGCTGATTCTGACCCTGATCACCTTTCTGGTGCTGAGCCTGCATCAGCGTTTGCGCATGTTTCCCATGTGGCAGCAGAGCATGGTGCTGATGGTGGTCTTCGGCCTGGCGCAGCTGGTGCAACTGTGGCTCAACGCCCTGACCGGCAGCCGTCCGCCGACGTTGGCCTTCGTCTTGCCGGCACTGGTCAGTGCTCTGCTGTGGCCCTGGATCTGCGCCATTCTGCGCAGCCTGCATCTGCGCCTCAACGTCAACTGAGCGCAGCCAGACGCATGGCTGGCTGCGGTCGCTCATAGGAGATACCCGCATGGCCACGCTGTTTCTGGCTTCCGCCTCGCCCCGTCGCCGTGAATTGCTGGCTCAGATCGCCGTGCCCTGCGTCACGCAAATCGCCTCGATAGATGAAACACCCTTGCCAGACGAGCCTGCGACAGCCTGTGTAGAGCGTCTGGCGCGGGAAAAGGCGCGTGCTGCGCTGCTTGCGTTAGGCGAATCTGCCGACGCAGTGGTGCTGGGTGCGGATACCGCCGTAGTGCTCGAGGGGCAGATACTCGGTAAACCGCAGGATTTCGCCGACTGCAGTCGCATGTTGCGCGGGCTCTCGGGGCGCACTCATCAGGTGATGACGGCCGTAGCCCTGGTCAGCGCGCAGCGTGAAGCGGCGCAGGTGGTGTGCAGCGAAGTAACCTTTCGTCACCTCGGCGATGCCGAAATTGCTGCCTATTGGGCCAGTGGCGAACCCGCCGACAAAGCGGGCGGTTATGGTATTCAGGGATTGGCGGCAGTATTCGTCAGTCGTCTCGAAGGCAGCTATTCGGCCGTGGTCGGGCTGCCATTGTGTGAGACGGCGCAGTTACTCGGTGATTTCGGTATCGCCTGCTGGCAACAACAGGCTGCGAAATAAACTATCTGCCCTGCTGAGCGGGCATTGAATCCAGCGGGATGGATGCATGAGCGAAGAGATTCTGATCAATATCACGCCGATGGAGTCGCGCGTGGCGGTGGTGGAAAACGGCGTGCTGCAGGAAGTGCACGTCGAGCGCACGCAGAAGCGCGGCATCGTCGGCAATATCTACAAGGGCAAGGTGGTGCGTGTACTGCCCGGCATGCAGGCGGCCTTCGTCGATATCGGCCTGGAGCGGGCGGCGTTCATCCATGCTTCGGAAATCTCCACCCGTGAGGGGGCTGCGGTCGAGCCGATCAGCGCCCTGGTGCACGAAGGGCAGAGCCTGGTGGTGCAGGTGACCAAGGATCCCATCGGCAGCAAGGGCGCGCGCCTGACCACCCAGCTGTCGATTCCCTCGCGTTACCTGGTGTACATGCCGCGTACCAGTCATGTCGGAATTTCGCTGAAGATCGAAGACGGGACCGAGCGCGACCGCCTCAAGCAGGTGGTCGCCGATTGCGTCGCCGCCGAGGGCATCGAGGAAGCCGGCGGCTTCATTCTGCGCACTGCAGCCGAGGGTGCGGGCGCTGATGAAATTCTGATCGATATCCGCTATCTGCGCCGCCTTTGGGATCAGATCGTCGCGCAGATTCAGCATGCCAGGGCGCCGGTGGTGATCTACGAGGATCTGTCCCTGGCACTGCGCACCCTGCGCGACCTGGTCAGCCCGCGTACCGAGAAAATCCGCGTGGACTCGCGGGAAACCTTCCAGAAAATCACCCAGTTCGTTGCCGAATTGATGCCGGAGATTGCCGACCGCCTGGAGCACTATCCAGGCGAGCGGCCCATCTTTGACCTGTATGGCGTCGAGGACGAAATCCAGCGCGCACTGGAGCGCAAGGTACCGTTGAAATCCGGCGGCTATCTGGTGGTCGACCCCGCCGAGGCGATGAGCACCATCGACGTCAATACGGGCGCCTTCGTCGGCCATCGCACCCTCGAAGAAACCATCTTCAAGACCAATCTGGAAGCGGCCACGGCCATTGCCCGCCAGCTGCGCCTGCGCAACCTGGGCGGCATCATCATCATCGACTTCATCGACATGGAAGACGAGGAGCATCAGCGCCAGGTGCTGCGCACCCTGGAAAAGCAGCTCGAACGCGATCATGCCAAGACCAACATCATTGGCATCACCGAGCTTGGTCTGGTGCAGATGACCCGCAAGCGCACACGCGAGAGCCTCGAGCAGATTCTCTGCGAGCCGTGCAGTGCCTGTCAGGGGCGCGGCAAGTTGAAGACGCCGGAGACCATCTGCTACGAGATCTTCCGCGAGATTCTGCGCGAAGCCCGCGCCTACCAGGCGGAAAGCTATCGCGTGCTGGCCAACCAGAAGGTGGTCGATCGCCTGCTCGATGAAGAGTCGGGCAACGTCGCCGATCTGGAAGCCTTTATCGGACGTACCATCAAGTTCCAGGTGGAAACCATGTATTCCCAGGAACAGTACGACGTGGTGCTGCTCTGAGCACCGCCAGCACCCGGATAAATACCCTGGCGCGCCTGTTCTCGGCGCTGCTGCGCTGGGGGCTGGGGCTGTGCGCCGCCTTGCTGGTGCTGGCGGCGCTGTACGTCAGCCTGGGTCGTGAACTGGTACCGCTGGTGGCCGAATACCGCCTCGAGCTGGAGGATCGCGCCAGTGCGCAGTTGGGCGTGCCGGTGCGTATCGGCCGTCTCGAGGGGCGCTGGCAGGGGTTTGCCCCGGTGCTGGAGGCGCATGATGTGCGTCTGGGTAGCGAGGAGCAAGGCCTGAGCCTGGAGCGCGTGCGACTGGTGCCGGACGTGGGTGGCAGCCTGCTGGCACGCCAACCGCGCATCGCCCACCTGCAGTTCGATGGTCTGCAGCTGAACGTGCAGCAGAACGCCGAAGGTGGCTGGCAGTTGCAAGGGATGCCACAGCGCAGCGGTCCCGAGTTGAATGTCGAACAGCTACTGGAGCGGTTGCAGATCGTGCACCGCATCAGTCTGCTCGACAGTCGTGTGGTGCTGCAGCCGCTCGATCAGGCGCCGCTGTTGCTCAGCTACGTCAATCTGAGCTTGCGTTACGGCAGTAACAGCCAGCGCCTCGACGGCCGCTTGCTGCTGCCCGACGGTCAACCGGTGGCGCTGCGCTTGCGCACACGGATGCAGCCTGAGAGTTGGCGCGAGGCCGAGTCCGAACTCTATTTGAGCTTGCCGCAGAGTGACTGGGCGGCCTGGCTGCCAAAATCGCTGCTTGGCGACTGGCAGGCGCAGCACCTGCAGGCCGGCGGTGAGCTGTGGTTGCAGGGTCGTGGTCTGGCCCTGCACAAGGGGGCCTTGCGCCTGCATGCCCCCGAGCTGGTGGGTGGTCAGGCTGAGCGGGCTCCGGTGACGCTCAGGGATGTGGCGTTCAATGCCTTCTTCGAGCAAGACGAGCAGGGTGTGCGTGCGCAGATCGATTCCCTGGCCCTGAGCCATGGCGAACAGCGCATTGGTGAGCTGCACCTGAAGCTGAAACAGAGTGACACGGGTGAGGCTGACGAGCGCTGGGCGCTGACGGCCGACCGCCTCGATCTCGCCGCGTGGGCACCCTTGGTGCAGGCGTTGCTGCCGATGCCCGAAACTGCACGCGATGTGCTGGTCGCGCTGGCGCCGGTCGGTGCGGTCAACAACCTGCTGCTCGACTACTACCCGCAACGTGAAGGTGCAGAGCGCCTGCAGTTCGCCGCCAATCTGGACGGGGTGGGGATACAGGCCTATCACGGCGCGCCGGCCGTGGAGAATGTCACCGGCAGTGCCTCGGGCAACCTGTTCAAAGGTGAGTTGCGCCTCAATACCGAGGATTTCGCCCTGCACCTGGATCAACTGTTCCCCAAACCCTGGCGCTATCGCCATGCTCAGGCGCGCTTGAGTTGGGACTGGAGCGAAACCGGCCTGACCCTGTACAGCCCCTATATGCGCCTTGATGGCGAGGAGGGGCAGATCGCCGGTGACATGCTGATCCGTCTGCTGCGCGACCCCGAGGCGGAGGACTACATGGATCTGCGCGTCGGGCTGCGTGATGGTGACGCGGCCTATACCGAGAAGTACCTACCGAGCCGCTCACCGGGGATGAGCCGCGAGCTTGACCAGTGGTTGAAGACGGCGATTCGCGCCGGCCATGTCGAGCAAGGCTACTTTCAGTATCAGGGGTCATTGAGCAAGGGTGCAGAGCTCGGCGCGCGCAGCATCAGCCTGTTTTTCAAGGTCAAGGATGCCGAGCTGGCCTTTCAACCGGGCTGGCCTTCGCTGCGGGAGGGTGTGGGCGAGGTGTTGATCGAGGACGATGCAGTACGCGTGCGCCTGCAGAATGGGCGCCTGCTGCAAAGCCAGGTCAGTGACGTGATCGCCAACATCCCCTTGTTGCATGATGGCAAGCCGCCGCGCCTGCAGCTCGACGGCGATGTACAGAGCAGCCTGCCCGACGCCATCAAGCTGTTGCAGGAAGCGCCACTGGGGACACAGGAGCTCTTCGCTGGCTGGCAGGGCGACGGCCCGCTGGCCGGTCGCCTGCAACTGGATATTCCGCTGCAAAAAGGGGTGCCACCTGTTGTGGTCGTGGATTTCGCCACCGAGGGCGCGAGTCTCAAGCTGGCCAATCCCGATCTGCAACTGAGCAAGCTGCAGGGGGCATTTCGCTTCAACAGCGCCGCTGGCTTGAGTGCGCCGGATGTGCGTGCCGAGGTCTTCGGGCGCCCGGTACGCGGCAAGATCAGCGCCGAGGGTGCGCGTGGCAAGGCGCTTACACGTTTCGATCTGCGTGGCCAGGTGCAGGTCGAAACCCTCAGCCAATGGCTGGGCGGACCGCAGAAAATGCCGGTCAGCGGCGTGCTGCCGTATCGCCTGCGCTTGACGCTCGATGGCGATGACAGTCAATTACGTGTCGACTCCAACCTGCGCGGTGTGGCGGTCGAGCTTCCAGCCCCCTTCGGCAAGACGGCGCAGCAGGCGCGTGATGCCAGCTGGCGCATGACCCTGGCCGGTCGCGAGCGCCGCTACTGGGCCGAGTATGGCGATCTGGCTAGCCTGAATCTGGCCGCACCTCCTGGCGCGCTGGCCGACGGTCGGGGTGAACTGGTGCTCGGTGGTGCCCCGGCGGGGTTGCCGCCTGGCCAGGGGCTGCGCGTGCGCGGGCGCTTGGACGAACTGGATCTCGATGCCTGGAAGCAACTCGGCAGCAATCATCCGGTCAAGGTGGATGCCGATAGCCAGCGCCTGCTGCGCAGTGTGCGGCTGGACATTGGGCGCTTCCGTGGTTTTGGTCAGGAGGTCGAGCAACTGACGCTTGGCCTGGCGCGAGAAGACCAGGCCTGGGCCTTGCAGATCGACAGCGAGTTGGCCGCCGGGCGTGTGCGGTTGGCCGATGGTGCGGAGACGCCGATTGCCATCGACCTGCAGTATGTACGCCTGCCGGCGCCGGACGCCGAAGCGGCGAAGGTCGTCGATGCGCCTGATCCTCTGGCCGATTTCGATCCCGGCACGCTGCCGGCCATGGATATCCGTATTCAGCGTGTACAGCGTGGCGACAAGGTGCTGGGCGCCTGGTCGCTCAAGGTCAGGCCCGAGGCGCAGGGCGTGCGTTTCGATGAACTCGACCTCGATCTGCAGGGGCTGAAGATTGGTGGTAGTGGTGGCTGGCGAGGCACGCCTGGCAATACCCAAAGCTGGTACAAGGGGCGCCTACAGGGCAAGGATCTCGGCGACATTCTGCAAGCCTGGGATTATGCCCCCAGCGTTACCAGCGAAAGTTTCCGGGTAGACGCCGATGCCACCTGGCCCGGCTCTCCGGCGTGGTTCTCGCTCAGGCGTTTTTCCGGCAATCTCGATCCTTCGCTACGTAAGGGCCAGTTCGTCGAAGTGCAGGGTTCGGCCCAGGCGCTGCGGGTATTCGGCCTGCTCAACTTCAACTCGATTGGCCGGCGTCTGCGCCTGGACTTCTCCGACCTGCTGGGCAAGGGGCTGAGTTACGACCGGGTCAAGGGCAACCTGCAGGCCACCAATGGTCTGTTCGTCACCCGGGAGCCGATCACCCTGGCGGGGCCGTCGAGCAACCTGGAGCTCAATGGCAATCTGGACATGCGCGATGAGCGCATCGACGCCAAGCTGCTGGTGACCCTGCCGGTGACCAACAACTTGCCACTGGCAGCACTGATTGTCGGCGCGCCGGCCATTGGCGGGGCGTTGTTCGTGGCCGACAAGTTGCTGGGTGACAAGGTCGCGCGTTTCGCCAGCGTGCAGTACGACGTCAAGGGGCCGCTGCAGGATCCGCAGATCAGCTTCGACAAACCCTTCGAAAAACCGCAATGAAGTCGCCTCTTGGCGTAGGCTGTTGCATCAAGCCCTGAAGAGTGTCGCCATGAACCTCGCTGTAATCCAGATGGTCAGTCAGGACGACGTGCAAACCAACCTGCGCCTGGCGCGGCGCATGCTGGAGCGTGCAGCCCAGGGCGGTGCGCGCCTTGTCGTGCTGCCGGAGAACTTCGCCGCCATGGGCCGTGCTGATCTGGCCGCCATCGGTCGGGCCGAGGCCTTGGGCGAGGGGCCGATCCTGCCCTGGTTGAAACGTGCGGCGCGTGACCTCAGTTTATGGATAGTGGCCGGCACCTTGCCGCTGCCGCCGGATGATGATGTCGAAGGCAAACCGCACGCCTGTTCACTGCTGATCGACGATCAGGGCGAGCGCGTGGCCCGTTACGACAAGTTGCATCTGTTCGACGTCGAGGTGGCCGACAACCGTGGCCGTTATCGCGAATCGGATGAATTCGCTCATGGTCAGCGCGTCGTGGTGGCGGATACGCCGGTCGGGCGTCTGGGCCTGAGCGTATGTTATGACCTGCGCTTCCCCGAGCTGTTCGCCGCGCTGCGTGAAGCAGGTGCCGAGCTGATCAGCGTGCCGGCAGCGTTCACCGCGGTGACCGGCGCGGCGCACTGGCAGGTGCTGACCCGCGCCCGCGCCATCGAAACACAGTGCTACCTGTTGGCCGCCGGCCAGGGCGGCGAGCACCCGGGGCAGCGCATGACCTTTGGCCATTCGGCGATCATCGACCCCTGGGGTAAGGTAGTGGTCGAACAGGATCAGGGCGAGGGTGCTCTGCTGGCTGCCCGTGATGCCGCCGAGCAGGCCGCCATTCGTCAACGTATGCCGGTGCAGCAGCACCGCCGATTTGTCTTGCCGGACGTACGGCGTCCGCATGTGGAGTGACCATGAATACGATGTTGCAATCCGTCAGCGAGCATCTGCTGGCTCCTGGCAATCTGACCCTCGATAGCCTCAGCAGTGTGCTGGGCGAAGTTGCAGGGCCCGGCATCGATGCCGCCGATCTGTATTTTCAGAGCCAGGTGTCGGAAACCTGGGTGCTGGAAGACGGCATCGTCAAGGAGGGCAGTTTCAACCTCGATCAGGGCGTTGGCGTGCGCGCCCAGTCCGGTGAGAAAACCGGTTTTGCCTACAGCAATGCCATCAGCTTCGATGCGCTGAGCCAGGCGGCGCGTGCTGCTCGTTCGATCTCCCGTGCCGGGCAAGAGGGCCGTGTACAGGCGTTCGTCAGCCCGCAGGTGACGCAACTCTATGCTGAAGGTAATCCGCTGGATGTCATGAGCCGCGCCGAGAAGGTCGAGTTGCTGCAGCGTATCGACCGTGCCACCCGCGCGCTCGACCCGCGCATCAAGCAGGTCACCGTCAGCCTGGCCGGCGTCTGGGATCGCATTCTGGTGGCTGCGCATGATGGCAGCCTGAGCGCCGATATCCGTCCGCTGGTGCGCTTCAATGTCAGCGTCATCGTCGAGCAGAACGGGCGCCGCGAGCGCGGCGGCCACGGTGGTGGCGGACGCACCGACTACCGCTATTTCCTCGAAGAAGACCGCGCCATGGGCTACGCCCGCGAGGCGCTGCGTCAGGCGCTGGTCAACCTCGAAGCCATCGCTGCACCCGCTGGCAGCATGCCGGTGGTGATGGGCGCTGGCTGGTCCGGCGTGCTGCTGCATGAAGCGGTCGGCCACGGCCTGGAAGGCGACTTCAACCGCAAGGGCAGCTCGGCCTACAGCGGTCAAGTCGGGCAGAAGGTGGCGTCCAGCCTGTGCACCATCGTCGACGACGGCACCCTGGCCGGACGGCGTGGCTCGCTCAGCGTCGACGACGAAGGCACGCCGACCCAGTGCACCACGCTGATCGAGAATGGCGTGCTCAAGGGTTACATGCAGGACAAGCTCAACGCGCGCCTGATGGGCGTGGCCGCCACCGGCAACGGTCGTCGTGAATCCTATGCACACCTGCCGATGCCGCGCATGACCAACACCTACATGCTGGCCGGCGAGAGCGACCCGGAGGAAATCATCCGCTCGGTGAAGAAGGGCATCTACTGCGCCAACCTTGGCGGCGGTCAGGTGGACATCACCAGCGGCAAGTTCGTCTTTTCCACCAGCGAGGCCTACCTGATCGAGGACGGCAAGATCACCGCGCCGGTCAAGGGCGCCACGCTGATCGGCAATGGCCCGGAGGCCATGAGCCGGGTGTCCATGGTCGGCAACGACCTGGCGCTGGACAGCGGCGTCGGCACTTGCGGCAAGGATGGGCAGTCGGTGCCAGTAGGCGTCGGCCAGCCGACGCTGAAGATTGACGCGATCACCGTAGGTGGTACCGGCGCGTGAGTCGCGCCGGTATGACGATGTCTAGCGCAGGCCGCGCTGGATTTCGTCAAGCTCACGGATGTACTTGAACACCTTGCGCGCCGCGGCTGGTGGCTTGTTGCGCGCCACTTCGTGCTGGGCATGACGCACCAGGCCACGCAGGTGCTGGACGTCAGCGTCGGGGTAGAGCTCGACGAAGCTCTCCAGCGCGCTGTCGCCCTCTGCGATCAGGCGGTCGCGCCAGCGTTCGAGCGCGTGGAAGCGTTCGTTGTACTCGCGGGTGGAGCTGTCCACCTGGTCGAGCATGGCAATGATCGCGTCGGCATCCTGTTCACGCATCAGCTTGCCGATGAACTGGATGTGGCGTTTGCGCGCGGCGTTGGCGGTATGTTTCGGCGCTTCGGCAAGGGCGCGACGCAGGGCATCGGTCAGCGGCATCTTGGCCAGCAGATCCGCCTTGAGCGTGGTCAGTCGCTCGCCAAGCTCCTGCAGGGCATGCAGTTCGCGTTTGACCTGGGATTTGCTCTTCTCCAGAGAGAAGTCGTCGTAGGAATCAGACATGGGGTGGGTCCAGAGGGAAACGCCGCCATGATAGCAGTAACCGTGACGGTCGGCCTGTGGGCGGGCGGTCGAGAGCAGGCCTTGAGGGGTTACCACTAGTGCCTGCGCCAAGAGAATCGGGAGTGGTTATGAGTGAAGTAGAACGTATCGGGCCGCAGGCCTTGCCTGCACTGCAAGAGCAGGTCGAGGCGATTCTTGCCGAGGCCAGGCGCCAGGGTGCCAGTGCCTGTGAGGTGGCCGTTTCGGCCGGGCAGGGGCTGTCCACCACGGTGCGCCAGGGCGAGGTGGAAACCGTCGAGTTCAATCGCGATCAGGGTTTCGGCATCACCCTGTACGTGGGCCAGCGCAAGGGCTCGGCCAGCACCTCGGCTACTGGCATTGAGGCCATTCGCGAGACGGTGGCTGCGGCCCTGGCGATTGCCAAACACACCAGCGAGGATGAGTGCGCCGGCCTCGCCGACGCCGCGCTGATGGCCCGCGAGCTGCCGGAGCTGGATCTCTATCACCCCTGGTCGATCACTCCGGAGCAGGCCGTCGAGCAGGCGCTGGCCTGTGAAGCCGCCGCGTTCGCCGCTGATAAGCGGATCAAGAACGCCGATGGCACCAGCCTCAACACCCACCAGGGCTGCCGTGTGTATGGCAACAGCCACGGGTTCATCGGTGGTTACGCCAGTACCCGCCACAGTCTGAGTTGCGTGATGATTGCCGAAGGTGAAGGGCAGATGCAGCGCGACTACTGGTATGACGTCAATCGTCAGGGTGAGCTGCTGGCCGATCCCGTGAGCATTGGCCAGCGCGCCGCCGAGCGTGCGGTCAGCCGCCTGGGCGCACGGCCGGTACCAACCTGCGAAGTGCCGGTACTGTTCGCCGCCGAGCTGGCCGGCGGGTTGTTCAGCCATCTGCTGGCGGCGATCTCGGGCGGCAATCTGTATCGCCACTCCTCCTTCCTCGAGGGTGCGCTGGGTCAGCGCCTGTTCCCCGAGTGGCTGACCCTCGACGAACGTCCGCATCTGCCACGCGCACTGGGCAGTGCCACTTTCGATGGTGATGGCCTGGCCACCTACGCGAAACCCTTCGTGGACAGGGGCGAACTGGTGTCCTACGTGCTTGGCACCTATTCCGGGCGCAAGCTGGGTTTGCCGAGCACCGCCAATGCCGGCGGCGTGCATAACCTGTTCGTCACCCATGGCGATGAGGACCAACAGGCGCTGCTTCGTCGTATGGGCCGTGGTTTGCTGGTGACCGAGCTGATGGGGCAGGGGCTGAATCTGGTCACCGGCGATTACTCGCGCGGCGCAGCGGGTTTTTGGGTGGAGAACGGCGAGATCCAGTTTCCGGTGCAGGAGGTGACCATCGCCGGCAACCTGCGCGACATGTTCCGCCAGATCGTTGCGGTCGGTCGCGACTTGGAGCGGCGCGGCAATATCTGCACCGGCTCGGTGCTGATCGAGAAAATGACTGTCGCGGGCAGTTGAAGGCGGCTGTCATCACTGGGCCATCGCTGGGTGGCCCTGGTTTTACTCGCCTTCGTCGAAGTAGTTCTCGATCAGTCCCACCAGCGCGGTCATCGCTTCTGCGTCCTGCTCGCCCTCGGTCAGCAGGTGCACGGTTGTGCCCTTGCCAGCGGCCAGCATCATCACTGCCATGATGCTCTTGCCGTCCACCAGGCTGTCAGCACTGCGTCCGATACGAACCTGGCAAGGGAATGTGCTTGCCAGGCCGACCAGTTTCGCGGCGGCGCGGGCGTGCAGGCCAAGCTTGTTGATGATGGTGATTTCGCGTGCGGGCATCGCGGCGGACTTCCTTAGCTGAGATCGCGGTGACGTACCTGGACGTTCTTCAGCGGGGCTTTGAGTGCCTGGCTCAGGCGATTGGTCAGGTACACCGAGCGGTGATGACCGCCGGTGCAACCAATGGCAATGGTGACGTAGGCGCGGTTGCTGGCGGCAAAACGCGGTAGCCATTTTTCCAGATAGGCGAGGATGTCCTGGTACATCTCCTCGACCTCCGGCTGTGCGGCCAGGTAGTCGACCACGGGTTGATCCAGGCCGGAATAGTCGCGCAGCTCAGGTTTCCAGTAGGGATTGGGCAGGCAGCGTGCATCGAACACCAGGTCGGCGTCGACCGGCATACCGCGCTTGAAGCCAAAGGACTCGACAAGAAAGGCCGTGCCAGTCTGCTCATGACCCAGCAGGCGTAGCTTGAGGGTGTCGCGCAGTTGGTAGAGGTTCAGCCGGGTGGTGTCGATCTTCAGGTCGGCACGGTCGGTGATTGGCGCCAGCAGCTGGCTTTCATAAGCGATGGCTTCTGCCAGCGAGCGATTGTCGTTGGTCAGCGGATGGCGTCTGCGTGTTTCGGAAAAACGCTTGAGCAGGGTTTCGTCTTCGGCGTCGAGGTAGAGCACATCGCAGCGAATGTTGCGTGTGCGCACTTCTTCGAGCAATTCCGGAAAGCGCTTGAGCTGGCTCAGCAGGTTGCGCGCATCGATGGAAACGGCTACCTGCGGCAGCAGCATGTCGCTGTGTGGCAGGAAGCGCCCGGCCAGATCCGGCAGCAAGCCGGCTGGCAGGTTGTCGATGCAGTAGAAACCGTTGTCTTCGAGTACATCGAGGGCGGTGCTCTTACCCGAGCCGGAGCGGCCGCTGACGATGATCAGGCGCATGTTCAGTGACCGTTCTGAATGTCTACGACGACCTGATAGAGGTCTTCGCCGCTGCTGGCCTGGCGTAGACGTTCACGCACATCCTGGCGGTCGAGCATGCTGGCGATCTGGCGCAGCAGTTCGAGGTGCGCGTCGGTTGCCGCTTCCGGTACCAGCAGAACGAACAGCAGGTCGACCGGCGCACCGTCGATGGCGTCGAAGTCGACCGCGGTGTCCAGGTGCAACACGGCGCTGATCGGTGCACTGCAGCCAGCCAGGCGGCAATGCGGAATGGCGATGCCGTTGCCGAAGCCGGTGGAACCGAGCTTCTCGCGGGCGATAAGGCTTTCGAAGATATCCTGGGTATTCAGGTCGGGCAGGTCGCGCGCAACCAGGTTGGCGATCTGTTCGAGCACGCGTTTCTTGCTGCCACCCGGCACGTTCACCAGGGAACGGCCGGGGGTCAGGATGTTTTCAAGTCGGATCATGGATAGGGAATGTCAGCGGGCCGTGGCGCCTTGCAGGCGTTCGAGCTGCTTTTCCTTGTGCTTGATGAGTTGACGGTCGAGTTTATCGGCCAGCAGGTCGATGGCTGCGTACATGTCCTGATGTTCGGCATTGGCGACGATTTCACCACCGGCGATGTGAAGGGTGGCTTCGATCTTCTGCTTGAGTTTTTCGACCTCCATTATCACCTGTACGTTGGTGATCTTGTCGAAGTGGCGTTCCAGTCGGCCGAGTTTCTCGCCGATGTAGTCACGCAGGGCGTCGGTCACATCCAGCTGATGTCCACTGATGTTGACTTGCATACCGCTTTCTCCTTGTTGCCTTGTGTAAGAGATGGGTCTGGGTCAGACCCACCACCGGAACACTGTGGCCTGTTCGCCGGGGCGATCAGTCGATCTTGCTCACATCAGGCGCTTGCGTTCGCTGGAGGGCGCAATACCGAGGGACTCACGGTACTTGGCTACTGTCCGGCGTGCGACCTGGATGCCTTGTGCCTCCAGTAAACCAGCGATCTTGCTGTCACTCAATGGCTTTTTCGCGTTTTCCGCGGCAACCAGTTTTTTGATGATGGCGCGGATCGCGGTAGACGAGCATTCGCCGCCTTCGGAGGTGCTGACGTGGCTGGAGAAGAAATATTTCAGCTCGTAAATACCACGTGGGGTGTGCATGAATTTCTGCGTGGTGACGCGCGAGATGGTCGACTCGTGCATGCCTACCGCCTCGGCAATGTCATGCAGCACCAGTGGCTTCATGGCCTCGTCGCCGTATTCGAGAAAGCCGCGCTGATGCTCGACGATCTGCGTGGCGACCTTCATCAGGGTTTCGTTGCGGCTTTGCAGGCTCTTGATGAACCAGCGCGCCTCCTGCAACTGGTTGCGCATGAAGGTGTTGTCGGCGCTGGAGCCGGCGCGTTTGACGAAGCCGGCATACTGCGGGTTGACGCGCAGGCGTGGCATGGCTTCCTGATTCAGCTCAACCAGCCAGCGGTCGTTGTGCTTGCGCACGATCACGTCCGGCACGACGTATTCCGGTTCGCTGGATTCGATCTGCGAACCCGGACGCGGGTTCAGGCGCTGGATCAGGTCGGTGACCTGCTTGAGCTCGTCTTCCTTGAGCTTCATGCGGCGCAGCAGCTGGGCATAGTCACGGCTGCCGAGCAGCTCCAGGTAGTCGCTGACCACGCGCTGGGTTTCGTTCAGCCAGGGCGTGTTGGCAGGTAGCTGGCGCAATTGCAGCAGCAGGCATTCGCGCAGGTCGCGGGCGCCGATACCGGCCGGTTCGAACTGCTGGATGCGGTGCAGCACCACTTCCACTTCGTCCAGTTCGATATCCAGTTCGGGGTCGAAGGACTCGGTCACTTCCTCGAGGGTTTCTTCGAGGTAGCCATCATTGTTGATGCAGTCGATCAGGGTGGCGGCAATCAGCCGATCCTTGTCCGACATGGGCGCCAGGTTGAGTTGCCAGAGCAGGTGGCTGTGCAGGCTCTCGCCGCTGGAGGTGCGGGTGGTGAAGTCCCACTCGTCGTCATCGTTGCTGGGCAGGCTGCTGGCGCTGGTCTGGTAGATGTCTTCCCAGGCGGTATCGACCGGCAGCTCGTTGGGGATGCGTTCACCCCATTCACCTTCTTCCAGGTTATCCACCGTCGGGGCGGTTTCCTGGTAGTTCTCTTCCTTGCCGGGAGTAGGCGTGGCGCTTTCAGCGCCATCAGCCATGGGGTCACTGTTGTCGAAGTCGTCGCCATCTTCCTGGCGCTCGAGCATGGGGTTGGATTCCAGTGCCTCCTGGATTTCCTGTTGCAGGTCCAGGGTCGACAATTGGAGGAGGCGGATAGCCTGTTGCAGCTGCGGGGTCATCGTCAGCTGCTGGCCCATCTTGAGGACTAGCGATGGTTTCATTGCAGACCTTAATTTACTGGCGAGTTACGCCTTCCACATCAGGGCGCCGAAGCGCCGCTAGGAAGCAAATTATATGCCTGAATTTCTCGTTCTTGCCTAGGGGTTGCAATATTTCTGTAGCGAAACAGCGGCGACCTAGCAGCCTGTCGGACTTTTCCCCTCGCCGGTAGAATTGCGCATCGCTCCTGGAACCTGACTGTATGAGCCGCTTTCGACCGATAAACCGCGAAATCGACTACTTGCTCCCGCCGTCGGTGCAGGACTGGCTGCCCGAGTCACATTTGGCGCGCTACGTGGTGGAGGTCGTAGAGGGCCTGGATCTGTCGAAGCTGGAGAGCGTCTATGCGGGCCGTGGCAGCGCTGCCTACCATCCGGCTATGTTGCTGTCGTTGCTGATCTACGGCTATGCCAC
>NZ_VRYE01000090.1 GCF_008041835.1 Ectopseudomonas mendocina | reverse complement strand
ATGAGATGGACTCCTCCCTCCTACGGCGTCATTGCGCCAGACTGAAGGTTACGAAACAAACAATCCCGGAGGGGGAGCCCGCATGAAACTTAAACGCATAGGCGTGGATTTGGCAAAGCAGGTTTTTCAAGTTCATGGTGTCGACAGCCATGAGCAGGTCAAATGCCGCAAGCAACTCAAACGGCATCAGATGCTGGATTTTTTCCGCCAACTGGAGCCGTGTGTGGTGGCGATGGAGGCCTGTGGCAGCGCGCATTACTGGGCCCGTGAATTAGGCAAGCTGGGGCATGAGGTGCGTTTAATTGCTCCGCAGTTCGTCAAGCCTTACGTGAAAGGCGGCAAGAACGACGCGAACGATGCGCAGGCAATTTGTGAAGCGGCCAGCAGGCCCACCATGCGTTATGTCGAGGTCAAGACAGTAGAGCAACAGGCGAGCCAGTCGGTGCATCGGATCAGAGGTCGGCTGATCAAGGCTCGAACAGCATTAGTCAACGAAGTTCGTGGGTTGCTGGCCGAGTTTGGTTTGATCGAATCACGCAAAGGCGTTGCGGCAACCCGCGAACTACTGTGTCGGGCGATCGATGATTCAGATAGCAGCATGCCTGGCACGATGCGAGAGCTGCTGAGGGGGTTGAGCGAAGAGTTGCAAGGGTATGACGAGCGCTTGAAAAAGCTGGAACAACTGATCCAGCGCGAGGCGCGCGAGGATGAGCGGGTCAGACGCTTAATGAAGATCGAGGGGCTCGGCCCGATCAGTGCCACGGCCATCGTCAGTGCTGTTGGCGATGCCAGACAGTTTGCCAGTGGCAGGCAATTCGCGGCCTGGCTGGGACTGGTGCCCAGTCAATACTCCACAGGGGGCAAGGAGCGCCTTGGGGGTATCAGCAAGCGCGGAGACAAATACTTGCGCACGTTGCTGATCCACGGATCGCGCTCAGTGCTCAAGCACTGCCAGAGCAAGACGGACAAGCGCAGTGATTGGCTGAGCCAGCTAATGTGCCGACGCAACAAGAACATCGCCACGGTAGCCTTGGCGAACAAGAATGCCCGGATTATCTGGGCGATCCTCAGCAAGGGTGAACAGTATCAGCCTTGCTGAACAGCAAAGCGCAACACCTGGAGACGCAACGTAGTAGAGATCCACTCGATTGCACAGTGACATGAACTGATGACGAACCGGTCGCACCGACCTGTGTGTAACCTGCTGCATCCATCGGCCCTCTGCTTTGCAAGGCCGCTAGCCCGGTTAGGCGCACAGGAGCGAAATTCATCATGGCTCAAGGCTAACGCCTTATCAGAAGTCGAATATACGGAAGCAGTCGTACCTAGGTTCAGAGGCAGATTATTTCACTGGCAAAACGGGAGGAGTCCATATACGGATGCAATCCGGGGAAATGAAAAGGGCATCCCGCGGGATAATGTCTGTCAGCTAAGCGTCGACGCTGCCAATGGGTAGGAGCGGCGCCGCGCCGCGAACCAGGGCGATACGCGATTGAAAAGCTTCGCCCCGGGGCGGGGCTCCTCCGAAAGCCCGCTTAGGCA
>NZ_VRYE01000009.1 GCF_008041835.1 Ectopseudomonas mendocina | reverse complement strand
TTTTTCAACGGCCTGCTAAGCCCGGGCATCTCGCGCTGGCTCAGGGTCATCAGCAACAACGCCAGGCTGCCGACGGCGAAGGAGATCAGCGCCGCGGCGAAGACGCTGGACAGCTGGCGGGCGAGTTGGCCGTTGATGCCGGCCTGCAGTGGCAGCACAGCGCCGGCGAGAAAGGGCAGGGCCAGTAGCCAGCCACTGATGTGGTTCATGGGTAACTCCAGCGAGAAAGGGAGGATGGGGCGAGGCCTTACGGCAGGGCTTTTCCCAGTTGCACCAGGGCCACGCGGCTGCCATCTGGGGCACGGCGTTCGACGATGCCGACGGTCTGGTAGCCGAGACGGGTGTAGAGCAGCAGGCCGCCAGCGTTGGCGTTGAAACAGGATACCTTCATCAGCGGTGCCTTGTAGCGCTCGCGGGCGATCTGTTCCATCACTTCCACCAGGTGTTGAGCTACGCCCTGGCTGCGCGCCCAGGGCGCCACCATCAGGTTGCCAAGGGCACAGAACTCGCTGTGTTGCCATTGGTAGAAGTTGGCGAAGCCAGCGACTTTTCCAGCCAGTTCCACCACGGTGCTTTCGCGCCGCTCGGCTATGGCGGCGGCGAGCTGGCCGACGTTGAGCGGCCAGATGGCCTTGGGGTAGCAGAAGAACAGTTCATCGATGTTCTGCGGGAAGCCGACCACGTCGCCCAGGTCGTTGGCCGTGGCCGGGCGGTGTTGCAGACGTGCGTTCAAGCTGGGTGGTCCTTGTTCAGCGCGGAGGATATTGCGAGAGCACCTGGGCGACGGTTTCGCGGATCGCTCGTTCGCGTTCGGCCGGTGTCGGCGGTTGGCTGCGCATGACCTGCTCACCGCTGCCGCGCCAGACCAGTTTGCCGTCTTTGGCGTCGTACAGGTCGATCTGCAGGGTCGCGACCTTGTAGTCCACGCGGCGCGTTTCGGTGAAAGCCGGGCCGCCCCAATAGCCGCCCCAGCCACCGCCGTACTGGGTGGTGATCTGATCCTGGCGCTGGTCGACGATCAGCACGCTCTGGACTTTCAGGTCACCCTGGCCATCGGGCGCCTGGCGCAGACCGCGCTGGTCAAGCTGTTCGGCGACGGCCTGGCTGATGCGCGCCTCGGTGATATCGCTCTTCAGGCGGGCGTCGTCGGGCTGGTAGGTGAGTCTGGCCTCCATCCAGCTCCAGCTGCGGTAGGCGGCAAAATCGCGGCTGGGGTCGAAGTCGCGCTCCAGGTTGACGTTGGTACAACCACTGAGCAGCAGGACGAGAAGCAGGACGGGCAGGGTACGCATGATGCTCTCCAGGGCTGTCGATCAATAGGGAGGGTAGCCGTTCAGCGCGCTGCGGATGGCCGCACGCATGGCCTCGGCCTGTGCCGCCTGATCCTTGCCGGCCAGGGCTTCACCGCTGCCGGACCAAACGACCTGGCGGTCGCGTGGGTCGATCAGTTCGATGCGCACTACCGCCACTTTCTGTTCGTAGGTGCGCATGATAGGGACACTACCGTAGGCGCCGTAGCGGCGGTCCCAGTGGCTGCCGGTGCCGTAGTAGCCACCGACGTTGTCCTGATATTGGCGCAGGCGGGTTTCCTGGCTGATACGGGCGTTGACCAACACGTCGCCGGGGCCATTGAGTGCCGGGCGCAGACCGTACTGGTCGAGGCCGGCGCTGACGCTGTCGGCCAGTTCACTGCTGGGCGCCTGGCCGTCCAGCCAGCTCCAGCTGCGATAACGGCCGTAATCGCGCGGTGCGGCCGGGTAGGCGCTGCGGTCGAAGATGGTAGCCGCTTCCGGCGGGGCCGGTGGCATGGGCAGCGATTCGGCGCGGTAGGGATTCTGGCTCTGACAGGCGGCCAGCAGCGGCAGGATGAGTATGGCTATGACGGTGCGCATGGTGGTCTCCGTGGTCGCGCGCGACATCCCGGGTGGCTTCAGGCTACGCCGGCTTGCTGGCTTCGTCCAACGCGTTCAGATCGGCCGGCAGATCCAGTGCAGGTAGCGGCCGAGCCCCTCGAAGCTGGGATGACGCCGATGGGCCAGCTCCATTTCCAGCAGGTCGATCAGTTCGGCCTTGGTCTGGAATGGCTGCGGCATGTAATCGTGGAATACGCGCACGCCGCTACGGCTTTCGACCTGCCAGTAGGCGGCGAGTTGCGTGGCCAGTTCGCGTGGGTCGAGCGGCTGTTGGGGCGTCAGGCTCTGTTTCTCACCGGCGAACTGCGCCTTGCGCAGCTTGCGAGAGTGGCCCTTAAGCAGGTTGCGGTAGATCAGCGCGTCCTTGTTGTAGAAGGCCAGCGACAGCCAGCCGCCCTTGTTCGTCAACTGGTGCAGCACCGGCAGGATGGCGGCCGGCTCGGCCAGCCACTCCAGCACGGCGTGACACAGCACCAGGTCGAAGGGCTCCTGCAACTGGCCGGGCAGTTCCTGCCAGGGCGCCTGGATGAAGGTGGCATGCTGACCGGCTTCGGCGAAACGCTGACGCGCGCCTTCGAGCATGGGTTCGGCCGGCTCAGCCAGGGTGACCTGATGGCCACGTTGGGCCAGCCACAGGCTCATATGGCCGAGCCCGGCGCCCACGTCGAGTACGCGCAGCGGACGGTCCGGCAACGCTTCGGCCAGGTCGGCCTGCAGCACGGCGAGGCGGATGGCACCCTTGGCGCCGCCGTAGATCTTCTCGGCGAAGCGGGTGGCGAGTTCGTCGAAGTGGCGGTCGCTCATGTGAGGAAGCGCCGTTCGTTGTCGGCGAGCTTGTCGAGCACCGCCTGGTTCATGTCGATCCCCAACTCGCTGCACAGTTGCAGCAGATAGAGCACCACATCGGCCACTTCCTGGCCGGCATGGACGAGTTGTTCGGGCGGCAACTGGCGGGATTGCTCCTCGCTCAGCCACTGGAAGATTTCCACCAGTTCGGCCATTTCCACGCTGGCGGCCATGGCCAGGTTCTTCGGGCTCTGGTAACGGCGCCAGTCGTTGTGGTCGCGAATGGCGTGCATGCGCGCGGTGAGTGCAGCGATGTTCATGGTGCGGCTCCTGTCGAGCCGCATAGCTTCGGCCTGAACGGACTGCTCTGCAAGCGCGGGTGATCCGGGGCTGTCACGTGTTGGCCTGCTATCGGGCTGCTTTGTGCAGGCGTCCTGCCTCGGTGCGTAATTGCTAATGGCAGGCGGCCCGAATCTCGACAGCGTAGGCGGCATCGATGCGCAAATGACGGGCACGCCCGAATAGACGCTTCTGCTGTAACGCCCTATCGCCAGATGGCTGTGGTGGCCTGTCGCGCGGCAAATCACCACAGCGCCAGTTGCGCCTTCAGGGGCTAGTCTTCTAGTGTGCATTGATCCAAATCAATACGGCATTTTGCGCTTCACCCCGCAGTCATTCGGCTGCATGGCATTTCATAAGAACAATTTCAGCTCGTGTGACTCCAACACCTGGAGTCTGTGGCTCGGCTTTGCGTGCCGGGGCCAAGATAACCCTGAATGAGGACACCACATGTTCGGTCTAGAGGCGCTTGATCTCGCCCGAATCCAATTTGCCTTCACCATTTCCTTCCACATCGTCTTCCCGGCCATCACCATTGGTTTGGCCAGCTACCTGGCGGTGCTCGAAGGGCTGTGGCTGAAGACCAGCAACACGCTGTACCGTGATCTCTACCATTTCTGGTCGAAAATCTTCGCCGTCAACTTCGGCATGGGCGTGGTTTCCGGCCTGGTCATGGCCTATCAGTTCGGCACCAACTGGAGTGCGTTCTCCGACTTCGCCGGGGCGATCACCGGGCCGCTGCTGACCTACGAGGTGCTTACCGCATTCTTCCTCGAAGCGGGCTTCCTCGGCGTCATGCTGTTCGGCTGGAACCGCGTCGGGCCGGGCCTACACTTCTTCTCCACGCTGATGGTGGCCATCGGCACGCTGATTTCGACCTTCTGGATTCTCGCCTCCAACAGCTGGATGCACACACCGCAGGGGTTCGAGATCATCGACGGGCGGGTGATTCCGGTGGACTGGTTCGCCGTGGTGTTCAACCCCTCGTTCCCCTATCGCCTGGCGCACATGGCCACGGCGGCGTTCCTGGCTACCGCCTTCTTCGTCGGCGCCTCGGCGGCCTGGCATCTGCTGCGCGGGCGTGACAACCCGGCGATCCGCAAGATGCTGTCGATGGCACTGTGGATGGCGCTGATCGTCGCACCGGTGCAGGCCTTCATCGGCGATCTGCACGGCCTCAATACCCTGAAGTACCAGCCGGCCAAGATCGCCGCCATCGAAGGGCACTGGGAGAATGTCGGTGACGAGCCGACGCCGCTGATCCTCTTCGGCTGGCCGGATATGGAGCGCGAGGAAACCCGCTTCAAGGTGGAGATCCCCGCACTCGGCAGCCTGATCCTCACCCACAGCCTGGACAAGCAGGTGCCGGCGCTCAAGGACTTCCCGCCGGAAGACCGCGCCAACTCCACCATCGTCTTCTGGACTTTCCGCATCATGGTTGCCATGGGCCTGATGATGATCTTCGTCGGCCTGTGGGGCACCTGGCTGCGCCGCGGCGACCGCCTGTACACCTGCCGGCCGTTCCTGCACCTGGCGGTGTGGATGGGGCCGAGCGGGATCATCGCCATCCTCGCCGGCTGGTACACCACCGAGATCGGCCGCCAGCCGTGGATCATCCATGGCCTGATGCGCACCGCCGATGCTTCGTCCGGGCACAGCGCGATGCAGTTGGGCATCACCCTGGTGCTGTTTGTGGTGGTCTATTTCGTCCTGTTCGGTGCGGGCATCGGCTACATGCTGCGTCTGGTGCGCAAGGGGCCGAAGCTCGATGAGGGCAAGGAAGTGTCGTCCGGTGGCCCTGGTCAGCCGCGTACGCCGGCACGGCCGTTGTCGGCTGCCGAAGAAGGCCTGGACGATGGCGAAACCGACACCTTGCCGCAGAGGAACTGAACATGGGTATCGACCTTCCGCTGATCTGGGCGGTGATCATCGCCTTCGGTGTGATGATGTATGTGGTGATGGATGGCTTCGATCTGGGTATCGGCATTCTCTTTCCCTTCGTGCGTGACGACGGCGAGCGCGATGTGATGATGAATACCGTGGCGCCGGTCTGGGACGGCAACGAAACCTGGCTGGTGCTGGGTGGCGCGGCGCTGTTCGGCGCCTTCCCGCTGGCCTACGCGGTGGTGCTCGATGCGCTGTACCTGCCGCTGATCCTGATGCTGCTGGGGCTGATCTTCCGGGGGGTGGCCTTCGAGTTCCGCTTCAAGGCCAAGGCCGCCAAACGCCATCTGTGGGACAAGGCCTTCATCGGCGGCTCACTGACCGCGACCTTCTTCCAGGGCGTGGCGCTGGGCGCCTATATCGATGGTTTCGAGGTGGTCAACCGGCGCTTTGCCGGCGGCGCCTTCGACTGGTTCACGCCGTTCTCGGTGTTCTGTGGCCTGGCGCTGATCGCTGCCTACGCGCTGCTCGGCTGCACCTGGCTGATCATGAAGACCGAGGGGCGCCTGCAGCAGCAAATGCACGATATGGCGCGGCCGCTGGTGCTGGTGTTGCTGGGCGTGTCCGGCATCGTCAGCCTGTGGACGCCTTTGGCTCACCCGGACATCGCCGAGCGCTGGTTCAGCCTGCCTAACCTGTTCTGGTTCATGCCGGTGCCGGTGCTGGTATTGCTGTGTACCTGGGCGCTGCTCAAAGCGGTGGCCGATAACGCGCATTACTCACCGTTCATCCTCACCCTGGTGCTGATCTTCCTCGGTTACAGCGGGCTGGCCATCAGCCTGTGGCCGAACGTGATTCCGCCGTCGATCAGCATCTGGGAAGCCGCCGCGCCGCCGCAGAGCCAGGGCTTCATGCTGGTGGGCGCGCTGTTCATCATCCCCTTCATCCTGATGTACACCGCCTGGAGCTACTACGTGTTCAGAGGCAAGGTGACGGTGGATGACGGTTATCACTGAGGAGACGGTCATGACCGAAACCGAAGAGAAGAAGCCGCTGTGGCAGCGCCTAGGTTGGCTGGTGCTGATCTGGGCCGGCAGCGTCGCCACGCTGGGCGTGGTGGCCTGGCTGTTGCGCCAGTTCATGAGTGCGGCGGGGTTGGGTACACCGGGCTGAACCCTGGTTGATCCGTCACCCCGCTTGTTCCCATACTGGCCTCCTTTCTCCGCAATCCGGGAGGCCCGATGTTCGCCCTCAGCGACACCCTGCAGCGGCGCTTTGCTGCGCTGAAATCCACCGCCGACTTCTGGTCGCTGCGTTATGTGCAGGAGAGCCGGGAATCCTACTGGGTGAGGCGGCATGTGGCGCAGGCGCCTTCTTTCGTCGACGATGGCGGTGTCATGCTCACCGTACGCATTGGCGGTGTCGAAGCCTATGCGGCCACCAGCGATCTCAGCCAGGCCGGCTTGCAGGCCGCGCTGGAGCGAGCCGAGCAGATGGCGCGGGCGCTGGCTGGGCATAACCTGCTCGACCTCAGCGACCTGCCACACCCAGTCGAGCAAAGCGACGATGTGATGCTCGGTTACCAGCAGCCGCAGGCCAGGGCCGCGCATTGGTTCGAGCTGCTGATGGCCGAGTCGGCGCTGATTCCCCGCGATGCGCGCCTGGTCGATAGCCACATCGGGCTGACCTTCACCGATCACGAGCAGATCTACCTCAACAGCGCCGGCGCCTGCCTGCGCCGCGCCCAGCGTTATGTCTTCCCGCAGGTGGGCGTTACCGCCAGCGACGCGCATGACAGTCAGAGCCGCAGCTTCGGCGGCACCCATCTGGCGCGGCAGGGTGGTGCCGAGGTGCTGCAGCAGTTGGGCGTGATCGGCAGCGCTGCGCGTATCGCCGACGAGGCGTTGCAACTACTGCTGGCGCCCAACACGCCGAGCGGTGCGCGCGATCTGCTGCTGATGCCGGATCAGATGATCCTGCAGATTCACGAATCCATCGGCCACCCGCTGGAGCTGGACCGCATCCTCGGTGACGAGCGCAACTTCGCCGGTACCAGCTTCATTCGCCAGGAGGATTTCGGTCATTACCAATACGGCTCGCCATTGCTCAACGTGACCTTCGATCCGGGTGTGCCCGGCGAGCTGGCCAGCTACCGTCATGACGACGACGGCACCCCAGCGCAGCGCGAATACTTGATCCGCGATGGCATCCTCCAGCGTCCGCTCGGCGGCGCGCTGTCGCAATGGCGCAGTGGCCTGCTGGGTGTGGCCAACAGCCGCGCCTGCAGTTGGAACCGACCGCCCATCGACCGCATGGCCAACCTCAATCTGGAACCGGGCGAGCAGAGCCTGGCCGAGCTGATCGGTGGCATCGAGCGCGGCATCCTGATGAGCAACAACCGTTCCTGGTCGATCGACGATGCGCGCAACAAATTCCAGTTCGGCTGTGAATGGGGCCAGTTGATCGAAAACGGCGAACTCAAGGGCGTGGTGAAGAACCCCAACTACCGCGGTATCAGCTCGGGCTTCTGGCGCAACCTCAAGGCGGTCGGCGACGCCAGCACCTTCGAGGTGATGGGCACGCCCTATTGCGGCAAGGGCGAACCCAATCAGGTGATCCGTGTCGGGCATGCCTCACCGGCCTGTGTATTCGCCGATATCGATGTGTTTGGAGGGGTCGCCTGATGGATGCACGTCAGCATTTCACCGCGTTGCTGGAGTATCTGCAGGCGCAAGTCGTGGGCGAGGAGGGCTTTACCCTGGCCTACGACGCCGAGGTCTCCAGCTTTATCCGCTTCAACCAGGGACAGGTGCGTCAGGCCGGGCAGGTGCAGCAGGTGTACGTCACCTTGTCGCTGTACCAGGGGCAGCGCCATGCCGAAAGCAAGCTGGCGCTCAGTGGGGTGCTAGACGAGGATCTGCCCCTGCTGCAGCAGGCTTTGCAGCACCTGCGTGACGTGCTGCCGACCCTGAGTGACGACCCTTATCTGCGCCTGAACCGTGACGCCTGGCGCAGCGAATCCATGGGTGAAACGGTTGCGCTGGATGGCACGACCATCGCGCAGCAGGTGGTTGCAGCAGCGCAGGGGCTGGATCTGGTCGGCTTTCTCGCCGTCGGCCCGCAGTATCAGGGCTTCGCCAGTTCCTGGGGCGCGTTCGGCTGGTACGCTGCGAGCAGTTTCAACCTCGAATTCAGCCTGTTCCATGACAACGGCCAGGCGGTGAAAAGCGCTTATGCCGGTGAGCAGTGGGACGCTCAGGCGTTCGCCTGCAAGCTCGACAGCGCGCGACAGCAACTGGCGTTTCTCGGCCGTCCGGCCAAGGCGTTGCAACCGGGCGCTTATCGCGCCTATCTGGCGCCGGCAGCGCTGGAGGAGCTGGTCAGTCTGTGCTGCTGGGGCTTCGGTGCGCAGGCGCTGGCCTCGGGCGGCAGCCCCTTGCAGCGGCTATTCAGCGGCAAGGCCGAGCTCAACACCCAGGTGACCGTGGACGAGCGCATCGAGGGCGGTCTGGCTCCGGCCTTCACGCCTGAAGGGCCACGCCAGCCGCTGCGCCTGATCGACCGTGGTCGCCCCGGCGAGCGCCTGGTCAGCTCGCGCAGCGCTGCCGAGTACGGCCTGACCGCCAATGGTGCCGGACGCGGCGAATACCCGTTGTCACTGCACATGCACGGCGGCGATCTGGATGAGCGCGAGGTGCTGCAGCGGCTCGGCACGGGGCTATATATCGGCAACCTGTGGTACGGCAACTTCTCCGATCTGCCGGCCGGGCGCCTGACCGGCATGACCCGCTTCGCCACCTTCTGGGTCGAGGACGGGCAGATCCAGGCGCCGGTCAACACCATGCGTTTCGACGACTCGCTGTTCGATTTTCTCGGCCCGCAACTCGAGGCTCTGACCCGCGAGCCCGAACTGTTGCTGCCCAGCGGTACCTATGGCGCCCGGCAGACGGGTTCGATGGCGTTGCCGGGGGCGTTGCTGTCGCGCTTTATCCTGACCCTGTGAGGCTCATCCGAGCATGTGAGCGCGCAGCATGCGCTCCTCTCGCATGATGTGGATGATGAAGACCTTTTCATCGCTATACCGATAGAAGATTCGGCAGGGAGGCACGATGACCTCGCGATAGACGGAGCCGGGAAGCTCCTCCGGCACCCGCCCGGAGAGGGGGAATTGTTCCAGCCGGGCAACGACTTCCAGCACTTTGCCGACCAGCGCTCTGGCGGCATCCGGTTTGTCGAGGGCGATGTACTCGGCGAGGTCGTTGAGCTGCTCCAGCGCGGCGCTTGTCCAGACTATTTCAGCCACTTGGCCAGCCGCTCCTTGGCTTGCTCGTGGCTGAACGTGTTGCCCTCGGCGATGGCCCGCTCTCCGCGAGCCAATGCATCCAGAAGGGCGAGGCGCTTCTGCATGAACTGGTAGTCATCGACATCCACCAGGTAAGCCGAAGGCATGCCATGCTCGGTGATCAGTACGGGTTCTTTGGACTCGTGAAGGTCGGCCAGAATCTTGGTGGCCTGGCGCTTTAAGTTCGTGACCAACTCGACTTTCATGGACGGTGCCCGTTGCGAAGATGAAAGTGTCACTTTAGTGATACTTTTCGGTCGTTACAATCAACGGGTCACTTTTTCGCCTTGAGCACCACGAACTTCGGGGTGGCCGCCACCTGCTCGACGCCACGGAACAGGCGCGCCAGCTTGGCGTGATAGCCCAGGTGGCGGTTGCCGACGATCCACAGCTCACCGCCGGTCACCAATGCCGCGCGGGCCTGCTGGAACATGCGCCAGGCGAGGAAATCACCGACCACCTGCTGTTGATGGAACGGCGGATTGCACAGCACCAGATCCAGCGAGTCGGCCGGCTGCTCGGCCAGGCCGTCGCCAGCACGAATGGTGACAGGTCGCTCACCCAGCGCCGCCTGCCAGTTTTCCTGCGCCGACTGCACCGCCATGTACGACTCGTCCACCAGGGTCAGCTGTGCCTGCGGGCTGCCCAGGGCATAGGCGATGCCGAGCACGCCGTTGCCGCAGCCCAGATCGGCGACGCGGCGTGTGTCGAGGTGGCGCGGCAAATGCGGCAGGAAGGCGCGGGTACCGATGTCCAGGCCGTCGCGGCAGAACACGTTGGCGTGGTTGATCAGCTCCAGCGCAGGTTTGTCCAGACGATAACGGCTCGGGTAGGGCGAGCGTGGGGCGGCTTTAGTCTCAGGCGTGGCGCTGAGCAGACGAGACTTCTTTACCGCCAGCGAGGCCTGCACCGGGCCGATGTATTGCTCCAGCAGATCACCCGCCGCGCGCGGCAGGTGCTTGATCATCGCCCCGGCGACCACGCGAGCGCCCGGCGCCAGTTGGCCGTGCAGGCGGATCAGTTGTTCTTCCAGCAGCGCCAGGGTCTTGGGCACGCGGATCAGCACCCAGTCGAACGGCCCTTGCGACGTTTCGCTACTCGGCAAAAAAGTGACTGCGTCGCCACTCAGGCCATTGCTGGCGAGGTTTTTCTGCAGGGCGAGAAAGCCCAGGTGCGAATCGCTGCTGCTGGTCACCTGGCAGTGCCCGGCCAGCGAGCAGGCGAGGGCGCCAAAGCTGTCGTTGAGCAGCAGCACGTGGCTACCGGCCTCGATACCGTGCTCGTGCAGGTGAGCCAGCAGGTATTCATCGGCTGCATCGAAGGCCTGCAGCGGCTCGTTGGGCTGGTGCGGCTGGCGCTGTAATTCGAGGCTGGCGAAGGGGGTCGTGAAAATAGGCATGGAAACCGTCGGTGTTTGCCGGTCGCACAATGGGCGACACTGACAGCAGATTCGGACAAGGGGGGAGATTATGACCGTCAGTGACGACAAGTTCACCCGTCAGACGCTGCTCGAGGTGCACGGCCTGACGCCGAGCCTGTTTACCCTGCGTACCACGCGGGATGCGGGCTTTCGCTTTCGCGCCGGGCAGTTCGTACGTCTCGGTGTCGAGAAAGTCGATGGTTCAGTGGTCTGGCGTGCCTATTCGCTGGTGTCCGCGCCGCATGACGAGTTTCTCGAGTTCTTCTCCATCGTGGTGCCGGGCGGCGAGTTCACCAGCGAGTTGAGTCGACTGCGCGTGGGCGACAGCTTGCTGGTGGAGAAGATGGCGACCGGCTACCTGACCCTTGACCGCTTCGTCGACGGCCGTGACCTCTGGCTGCTGGGTAGCGGCACTGGCATCGCGCCGTTTTTGTCGATCCTGCAGGACTTCGAGGTGTGGCAGCGCTTCGAGCGTATCGTGCTGGTGTACAGCGCGCGCAGCTTCGCCGAACTGGCCTATCAACCGCTGATCAGGAGCTTCGCCGAGCTGGAGCACCTGGCCGAATTCGCTCACAAGCTCACCTACCTGCCGGTGGTCACTCGCGAGCAAGCGCCGGGCTGCCTGAATGCACGTATCACCGAGCTACTCGATAAGGGTGAGCTGGAGCGCGCTGCCGGGCTGGAGCTGACGCCCGAGCATTCGCGGGTGATGATCTGCGGCAACCCGCAGATGATCGATGACATTCGCCAGCGTCTGAAAGCGCGCGGCCTCAACCTGAGCCTGACCCGCAGACCGGGTCAGGTGGCGGTGGAGAACTACTGGTGATCAGTCCTCGCGGATGGCCTTGATGCGGTGCTCCCAGCGGCGCTTGGCGAAGCGGCGCATATTGGGAATGTCATCGGTCTCATCGAGGATCGGCTTGCCGATGATGGTTTCCATGATGTCTTCCAGGGTCACCAGGCCGCGCCAGCTGCCGAATTCGTCGTACACCAGGCACATGTGCTGACGTTCCTGCATCATCAGGGTCATCAGGTTCTCCACGTTCATGCTTTCCGGCACGACCTTGAGCGGCTTCATGATGCGGGTGATTGGCTCGGCATCGTTCTCGGCGGCCAGGGCGTCGTAGCGAAACACCACGCCCAGCGGGGATTCGTCTTCGCCAATGACCGGGTAGCGGGAGAACTGGCTTTCGCGGGCGCGGGCCTTGAACGCGGCAATCGACTCATCCGGTGCGGCCGACTCGCAGACAATGCGCGGCGTCATGATGTCGCGTAGGCGAATCTCATGCAGGTCTAGGATGTTGCTGATCACTCGATGTTCGTCTTCGTCGAGCTTGCCCACTTCGCGGCCGAGCAGGGTCAGTGCCTTGATTTCCTGGCGAATATCATGTTCCGGCTCCTTGCCGCCGAACAGGCGCATGATCAGATCGGAGAGCACGATGAACGGCTTGAGCAGCAGGATCATTGCCCGCAGCAGGCTCGGCAGGAAGGGAGCAAGGGCGCGCCAGTAACGTGCGCCGATGGTCTTCGGCAGAATTTCCGAGAGCACCAGAATCAGCAGGGTCATGACCGCCGAGGCGATACCCAGGTAACCGTCACCGAAGACGATTGTCACCTGCGCACCGACACCAGTCGCACCAACGGTATGTGCCACGGTATTGAGGGTCAGGATGGCCGCCAGCGGCTGGTCGATCTTGTCTTTGAGCTCTTTCAGCCTGTCGTACAGCTGAGGTTTGTCGGCCTTCTGCTGAGCGATGTAACTGGGCGTGAGAGAGAGCAGCGCGGCTTCGAGAATGGAGCAGATAAACGAAACCAGGATGGAGAGGACAGCGAACGCTATCAGGAGTGTCATGTAGGTGGGCTAGTGACGAACGGCCGATAAAGCTAACGCAAAAAAACTGGTGATATTGCAGCAAGGCTGCAACATTTTATTTCAGCAGGCTGCGCAGGGACGCCAGGGCTGGCCATTGCTTGCGCTGCAGCATTTGGTGCAGCTTCGACTAGCAGGCCGTTGAAAAACGTAGGCGAGGCAGCCAGTGCAAGGCAAAAACAGCCGAAAAAGCGCAGTTTACGTGTTGTAAATGAGCATTTTGAGGCTGTTTTTAACGCAGCAATGGCAACGCAGGTAGTTTTTCAACGGCCTGCTAGGCTAAGGAAACCCCTTCCGGAGAATCCTCCATGCCGCTCGAACACCATCCGCTTAGTCGAGAGTTTCCGCAGCAGCACGATGCCTTGCGCAGGTTGCTGCACAGCGACCCGCACTTTCCACGTCTGGCCAGTGACTATGAAGCGCTGGACAGGCGCATCTACGCCATCGAGGCGGGGCGTGAGGCGGCGGATGATCTGATCCTGCAGGGCCTGAAGTTGCAGCGGGTGGCGCTCAAGGACGAGATCGCCGAACTGTTGCGCCAAGCGGGCAGTGCTTGATCCTGATCAAGTGAGCGGCTGTTCTGTGGCGCTAGGCTGGAGCCATCTTTCCTGTCAGAGGCTTCATCATGCACGTCGACCATCATCCGCTGGTTCATGACTTTCCCGAACTGCGCAGCGAGCTGCAGCGTCTGCGCCAGAGTGATGAGCATTTCGCGCGCCAGGCCGAGGAATACGAAGCGCTGGACAAGCGTATTTGCCGCATCGAGGACGGTATCGAGCTGCTCGATGACGTCACGCTCGGCGCGCTGAAACTCAATCGTGTCGCCATGAAGGACGAGCTGGCGCGCCAGCTCAAGCGCGCTGCCGGGCAGTGCTGCGGTTGCGGTAATGGCTGCAAGGGCTGAGTGCCGGCGGTCCTGGTACAGACTGGTCGCCCGCAAGCGGGCTCCTGCACTCAGGCGTTATCAATGTACGGGCGGGTTGATCAGGTAGGTGAGCAGCCCGTCCGTCTCTTCTTCCGTCCACACGGGGCGCGCTGGCCTGGGCCACTCGCTCAGTAGCTGCTGCCAGAATGCGCAGGCCAGTTCATCCTGGCGGTAGTAGCGCAGCAACCACGGGCTGCCATCGCCCATGACCTGTTGCACCAGCGCGCGGCCAATGCCCTGGCGGCGATACTTCTTGAGGATGAACAGGTCGGCAAATTCCGGCGCCTCGATACCCGGCAATTCGCTGCGTTCGACCAGCAGAAAGCCGGCGATAAAGCCATCGGCCAGGATCAGCTGTGCGCTCCAGCCCGGCTCCTGCCAATAGCGCTGCAGATGGGGGTGATGGATGTAGAAGCGGCCGTCCGTCTCCACGTCCTCCTGCTCCCAGTCGGAGCTTTCGTAGGCATAGAACTGGTAGAGGTTGGCCAGTAGCGGCAATTGTTCGGCGCTGGTGGGCAGCAGTTGGATCTGCATGGATGTGCTCCGCGCGGTGTGGTCTGTAAATCTATCCAGTAGTTCGGTATCGTTCCAGCCTTCGCTAACAGGCAGGACGATTTTCCCATGGCCAAGGCTAAACGCATGTACGGCTGCACCGAGTGCGGCGCCACCTTTCCCAAATGGGCCGGGCAATGTGGTGAGTGCGGCGCCTGGAACACTCTGGTGGAAACCGTGGTCGAGGGCGCGACGCCCAGTGGCCGTACTGGCTGGGCCGGCGACAAGGCCAATATCAAGACCCTGGCCGAGGTCAGTGTCGAAGAAATTCCGCGATTCTCCACCGCTTCCGGCGAGCTGGACCGGGTGCTCGGTGGTGGCCTGGTCGATGGCTCGGTGGTGCTGATCGGCGGCGACCCCGGCATCGGCAAGTCGACCATCCTGCTGCAGACCCTGTGCAACATCGCCCAGCGTTTCCCGGCACTGTACGTCACCGGCGAGGAATCACAGCAGCAGGTGGCCATGCGCGCGCGGCGGCTGGACCTGCCGCAGGACAAGCTCAAGGTGATGACCGAAACCTGCATCGAGTCGATCATCGCCACCGCACGCCAGGAAAAGCCCAAGGTCATGGTCATCGACTCGATCCAGACCATCTTCACCGAACAACTGCAGTCGGCGCCCGGGGGCGTGGCCCAGGTGCGCGAGAGCGCGGCGCTGCTGGTGCGCTTCGCCAAGCAGAGCGGTACGGCGATCTTCCTCGTCGGCCACGTCACCAAGGAAGGCGCGCTGGCCGGCCCGCGCGTGCTGGAGCACATGGTCGACACCGTGCTGTATTTCGAGGGCGAGTCCGATGGCCGTTTGCGCCTGTTGCGGGCGGTGAAGAACCGTTTCGGCGCAGTCAACGAACTGGGCGTGTTCGGCATGACCGACAAGGGCCTCAAGGAAGTCTCCAACCCTTCGGCGATCTTCCTCACCCGCGCCCAGGAAGCGGTGCCCGGTAGCGTGGTGATGGCCACCTGGGAAGGCTCGCGGCCGATGCTGGTGGAAGTGCAGGCGCTGGTCGACACCAGCCACTTGGCGAATCCGCGCCGCGTTACCCTGGGCCTGGACCAGAACCGCCTGGCCATGCTGCTGGCCGTATTGCACCGCCATGGCGGCATCCCGACCTATGACCAGGATGTGTTCCTCAACGTGGTCGGTGGGGTCAAGGTGCTGGAAACGGCGTCCGACCTGGCACTGATGGCGGCGGTAATCTCCAGCCTGCGCAACCGGCCGCTGCAACATGACCTGCTGGTGTTCGGCGAGATTGGTCTGTCCGGTGAAATCCGCCCGGTGCCGAGTGGTCAGGAGCGTCTCAAGGAGGCGGCCAAACATGGCTTCAAACGCGCCATCGTGCCCAAGGGCAATGCGCCCAAGGAAGCGCCAGCTGGGTTGCAGGTCATCGCCGTGACGCGCCTGGAGCAGGCGCTGGATGCGTTGTTCGAGTAACTAAAGTCGCGGCTAAAACCCTTCCTGCTGTACCTGCACATGTGCCAACTGCAGAAGCCCGCTTGCGGGCGATCATCGATAAAAGCATCGCCGGCAAGCCGGCTCCTACAGATCCATCGGGCTACGTCTCTGTATCGGCTGCGGCGTTCTGCCGCGAGTGGGGCGGGTCGAAAATTGACCGAGGTCAATAAGTAGCAGGCTATCGACGCGCAGCATGAAGGCGTATCCACTGAAGGAGACGCCATCATGTTCCTGTTCTTCGATTTCTTTTCCCGGGCTTTCAACTTCGACGCCAAGGCCATTGAGTCGCGCGATGCGCGTTGTCAGGCGCAGCGTATTCAGGCGCGTCGCCAGCGTCGTGAACAGGCAGAGGCTGCCTGCTTGCGCCACTGACTGCTAGGCTCTGTACGAAAAGTGCCTGCGCTCGGTGATGCTTCGTTAAAAACCGGTTCGGAATGCTCATTTACCACTCGTAAACTGCGCTTCCTCACCGGTTTTTGCCTCGCCTGACCTTCGCTCGACGACTTTTCGTATAGAACCTAGTCGTCTTCGCCCAATGCCGCCAGTTCACGTTCCAGCAGTTGCTCATCACCAAGATTGAGCTCGATCAGGCGGCGCAGGTGGCTGATCGATTCCAGGTCGATATGCCGACAGACGAAGCCGAGCGACTGCGGCTGGGTGCGCGTCAGTACCACTTCCATCTTCACCTTGGCTTCGTCCCCCAGTTCGATAAGGGCTTCGAAGGGCTGGTTCGGGTCCCCGTTCCAGTCGCGCGGGGTCTTGATCAGCAGGCCCTTGAGAGAGATATCGTGCAGAGCTGCCGACCATTGTCGCTCGCCCTGTGCGATGACGGTGGGGGCGTCGAAAGCGATGCGCTGAAAGCGCCGACGCTCGTTGGCTGATTCACTCATGCCCATACTCCTGAAGGATTTACATCACTATAGCCAAGGCTGACGGCCCCGTGCTTTGCCGCTGTGTCGCAGCGCACAGCTGAGACACACCAGTTTGACAGGGGGCCAAGTTTCGCCAAAGCTCCTTGTGTAGTTTTTATTACTCAATATTGCGGAGCGACACATATGAGCAAGCGACTGCTGGGTAAAGGTTTGGTCTTCGGTCTGTTGAGCATGGCCAGTGTTGGTGCGTTTGCCGATGCTGCGGGCGGTAATGGCTGCGGCTGGGGCAACATGCTGTTCGAAGGGCAGCGCGGCATGGCGCCGCACTTTCTAGCGACCACTACCAACGGCACCTCGGGTAATGCCACCTTCGGTATGACTTCCGGTACCAACGGCTGCGATACCAGCGGCGCGCTGGGTTACAACGGTCGCTCCATGCTGGCAATGAATGGCATGCTCGATTCGATTGCCGAAGACATGGCCATGGGCCAGGGCGAAGCGCTGGACGCCTACGCTACCTTGCTGGGCGTGGAGGCTCAGGATCGTGCGCACTTCGCCAAGGTCACTCACGACAACTTCGGCAGCATCTTCAGCAAAGCCGACGCCACCAGTGAGCAGGTGCTGGCAGCCACGCTCGAGGTGATGAGCCGTGACGCGCAACTGGCGCGCTACGTGAAACAGCCGGCCTGAGATTAATCCCCGGCAAAAACAAGCCCGCCAATTTGGCGGGCTTGTTCATTTCAGGCAGCGTATCAGTTGCCGTATACCGGGAACTTCGCGCACAGCGCCTTGACCTGCTCACGCACGCGGCCTTCGACTTCATCATTGCCGATGTTGGCCAGTACGTCGCAGATCCAGCCTGCCAGTTGACGGCACTCGTCTTCCTTGAAGCCGCGAGTGGTGACGGCGGGGGTGCCGATACGCAGGCCGGAGGTGACGAACGGCGAACGCGGATCGTTCGGTACGCTGTTCTTGTTGACGGTGATGAAGGCGCGACCCAGAGCTGCGTCAGCATCCTTGCCGGTAATGTCCTGCTTGATCAGCGAGAGCAGGAACAGGTGGTTCTCGGTGCCGCCGGAGACCACGTCGTAGCCGTTGTCGATGAACACCTGGGCCATGGTCTGGGCGTTCTTGATTACCTGTGCCTGGTAAGCCTTGAACTCAGGTTGCAGTGCTTCCTTGAAGCACACCGCCTTGGCGGCGATGACGTGCTCCAGCGGGCCGCCCTGGCCGCCTGGGAATACTGCGGAGTTGAACTTCTTCTCCAGCTCTTCGTTCTTGCGCGCCAGGATCAGGCCGCCACGCGGGCCGCGCAGGGTTTTGTGGGTGGTGGTGGTAACCACATCGGCGAACGGTACCGGGTTCGGGTACAGGCCAGCGGCGACCAGGCCGGCGACGTGGGCCATGTCGACGAACAGGTAGGCACCGACCTTGTCGGCGATGGCGCGGAAACGCGGGAAGTCCAGCACCTGCGAGTAGGCGCTGAAGCCGGCGATGATCATCTTCGGCTTGTGCTCGACGGCCAGGCGCTCGACTTCGTCATAGTCGATCAGGCCCTGGTCGTTGATGCCGTACTGCACGGCGTTGTAGATCTTGCCGGAGAAGCTGACGCTGGCGCCGTGGGTCAGGTGACCGCCATGGGCCAGGCTCATGCCCAGCACGGTGTCGCCGGCGTTGAGCAGGGCCATGTACACGGCGCTGTTGGCCTGGCTGCCGGAGTGCGGCTGGACGTTGGCGTAGTCGGCGCCGAACAGTTCCTTGGCGCGATCGATGGCGAGTTGCTCAACCACGTCGACATACTCGCAACCACCGTAGTAACGCTTGCCCGGGTAGCCTTCGGCGTACTTGTTGGTCAGCACGCTGCCCTGGGCTTCCATCACCGCCGGGCTGGTGTAGTTTTCCGAGGCGATCAGCTCGATGTGCTCTTCCTGGCGCTGGGCTTCCTGCTCCATCGCGGCAAAGAGTTCGGCGTCATAACGAGCGAGGGTCAAATCACGGCTGAACATGGCGGTCCCCTGAAATCAGCTGGGCGGTAGAAAGAGGGGGCGGATTCTACCGCAAAGGTCGCATTCAGGCATATGAAGGTCGGTCATGAGCCTGACAAATGGCCTTCATGCTGAGTTGGGCCCAGGGCTCGCCCGTCAACTGAGGATGAACAGCGCTGCGCCGCTGAACTGGGCGGTGAGCTGACGTGCAGCCATGGGCCTGCCCAGCAGGAAGCCCTGTACTTCGTCGCAGTCGTGTTCACGCAGGAAGTCCAGTTGTGCCTGGCTCTCCACGCCCTCGGCGATCACCATCATGTTCAGGCTGTGCGCCATGGCGATGATCGCGCGGGCGATCTGCGCATCCTGTTCCCCGTCCGGCAGGCCGTCGACGAAGCTACGGTCGATCTTCAGTACGTCGATGGGGAACTGCTTGAGGTAGTTCAGCGACGAGTAGCCGGTACCGAAGTCGTCCACGGCGATGCACAGGCCCAGCTGCTTGAGTTCCCTGAGGGTCTGCATCGCACTTTCCACATCGCGCATCAGAATGCTTTCGGTCAGTTCCACCTCCAGGCAGGCCGCCGGTACGCGGGTTCTGCGCAGAATGGCGGCGATTCGCGCGGTCAGATCGCCTTCGGCGAACTGCCGGGCCGACAGATTGACCGAAATCTTGGGGATGCGGATCTTTTCCTCGTGCCAGGCCTTTAGCTGCCGGCAGGCTTCCTCCAGCACCCATTCACCGACCTGCACCACCAGACCGAGCTCCTCCAGCACCGGGATGAACTCATCTGGCGGCACCAGGCCGCGTGTCGGGTGACTCCAGCGCAACAGCGCCTCGACCCCGGTCAGGCGATTGCCGTCGCCGGCAAACTGCGGCTGATAATGCAGGACGAACTGACCCTGCTCCTGAGCGTGGCGCAGATCGCTTTCCAGCTCCAGGCGCTCCAGGGCACTGGCGTTCATGTCGGCCTGGTAGAACTGGAAGTTGTTCTTGCCGTGTTCCTTGGCGTGATACATCGCGGTGTCGGCGTTCTTCATCAGTTGGCTCAGCTCGCTACCGTCTTGCGGAGCGAGGGCGATGCCGATACTGGCGGTGACGAAGAACTCGCGACCTTCGAGGATGAAGGGGCGGGCCAGGCTGGAAAGAATCTGCTCGGCGACATGAATGGCGCGATTCAGTGCGCCCCCACGGGTGGCGCACGGCTGCAGCAGCAGGGTGAATTCGTCGCCGCCCATGCGCGCCACGGTGTCGTCGCCATCGACGCAGGCCGACAGGCGTACGGCCACGTCCTTGAGCATGCGGTCGCCGGCAGCGTGGCCGAGCGAATCGTTGATCGGCTTGAAGCGGTCGAGGTCGAGGAACATCAGCACCACCCATTCGTCATGCCGATCCGCATGTTGCAGGGCACTGTGCAGGCGATCCTGGAACAGGGTGCGGTTGGGCAGGTGGGTCAGGGCGTCGTAGTAGGCCAGACGATGGATGCGCTGTTCGCTGGCCTTGCGTTCGCTGATGTCGCTGAAGAAACACACGTAGCTGACCAGGTCGCCCTCCTCGTCATGCACCGCGGTAATGCCGACCCAGGCCGGGAAGTTCTCCCCACCTTTGCGCTTGAGCCACACCTCGCCTTCCCAACTGCCGCGCTGGTTGAGTTGGCCGAGGATGTACTGCAGGTGCGCCGCCTGCTGGCGGTCGGCGGTGAGCATGCCTGGAAGCTGGTCGAGCACCTGGCCGGCGGAATAACCACTGACGCGGCTGAAGGCCTTGTTGACCTGAACGATGTAACCGGCCGGGTCGGTCACCAGAATCGCTGCGGTGGAGTGCTCGAATACCGTGGCGGCCATGCGCAGGTCTTTTTCCGCGCGGCGTTGCTGGCTGATGTCGCGGCCAACGCCGAGGATGCCTTCGAAGCGACCGTTCTCGTCCCACATCAGCACCAGGCGCAGCTCCACCGGGATCTTGTGGCCGTCGGCGTGCAGGCAGTCGAAGACGAAGAGCTGATCCGGCAGCTCTTCGCGCAGGCGATCGAGCCGGTCGCTCTCACCCTGGGAATCGCGGATGCGTTCGAGCAGCAGGTTCAGCCCGCGGAGCTGTTGCGGGTTGGCTGCCAGGCTGAAGATGTTGTTGGTCATCACCCAGTCGACCGAATAGCCCAGCACCGGCTCGACAGAAGGGCTGACATAGTTGAGGGTAAGCTGGCTGTCGGTGGAGAAGATCACATCGCTGATGCTCTCGGCTAGCATGCGATAGCGCTGCTCGCTGTCACGCAGCGACTGGTTGCGCTCGATCTGCTCGGTAATGTCCTTGGCCACGCCGATCAGCCGGCTGACGCGACCGCGCTCATCACGCGCCAGAGCCTGCTCACGGATGCTGAACCAGTGCCATTGGCCATTGCGGTGACGCCAGCGCAGCACCGATTCGAGCAGCAGGCCGTTGCCGACCACTTTCTGCAGGTTGCGAATGCGCCAGTAGTATTCGCTGTCGTCCGGGTGCAGTACCTGCTCCCAGAAGTCTCCGGCCATCGCCTTGAGCTCGCTGACGCTATAGCCCAGCTGCAATCCGAGGCTGTGGTTGCTGAACAGCACCTGCCGGTTCTGCATGTCATGCACGTAGAGCAGGTCGGGGACCGAGCGAACCACTTCGGACCAGAAGCGCTCACGCTCGATCAGCGACAGCTCGATACGCTTGCGGCTGGTGATATCGCTGATGCTCAGGGTGACGGCCTGATAATCCTGAATCATTTCCGGCAGACGCAGTACCAGCCATACATGACGCTGCAGGCCCTGTGCGGTGACCAGCTGGGTTTCCAGCTCCATCAGGTTGGGGCCTTCGAGCACGGCCACGGCCAGGTGGTAACACAGATCGTCGGGCTGTATCGGGCCGTTGTCGATCAGTTGCTGCCAGGCCTGCTCGGTACTCTTCACCCCGAGCAGGTTGAGCGCCACCTGATTGGCTTCGGTGAGGTGCAGGTGCTCGATCAGCTGCTCTTGGTGTGCGCTATCGGCACGCAGCCAGCGCTGCAGGCCGGCTTCGTCACGCAGCTTGTGTTGCAGCAGCAGGCTGCGCATGCCGGAGAGGTCGAGGACGCACAGGGCCACGCCGGTGCCCTCGAAGATATCCTGATAGCGCCTGCGGGTTTCCTGCAGTACGCGCATGGCCTGCTGCTCATCGGTCACATCGCGCAGCACCCAGACGTAGCCGGCCTGGTATCCGTTATCGCTGATATCGCTGCGCGTCACGGCAAACAGCCGTTCGCGACCTTCACGGGTTACCCTGACCAGCTCTGCGCCGAGGTCGCTGCTCTGCTGCGGGCTGTTGAGCAGCAGGGGATCCAGATCCGGCAGCAATTCCAGCAGATGCAGGTTGCGAGCGCCTTCGCTGCTGAAACCGAACAGGGCCTCGGCCTGCGGATTCAGGTAGCGCACCTTGCCATCGGCTTGGGTAACCAGAATCCGTTCCTCGACGGCGCTAAGCGCGCTGGCAGCCTGGCGCAGCGAGCGGCGTGATTCGGTGTTCAGACGTTGCAGGCGGCGTTGTTCGCGCTGCAGGCCATAGAGCGCCAGCAGTGTGAGCAGGCTGCAGAGCATGAACAGCAGAAATTTACCGGCCAGCGCTGGCATCAGCCGGTTGCCGGCGCGTTCAGCGTCGAACAGGGCGCGCAGTTGCCAGTCGCTACCGGACAGGGCGAATGCCTCCAGACTGTGCGCTTGTTCTGCGGCGGTAACCGGGGTGGCGCTGAAGCCTGTTCGTGGCGCGTCGTCAGCGCGTGCAATGACCCGCTGACTCAGTCTGTCCTCGAGCAGCCACTGATGTTCGCCACGCTCCTGATCACGCAGCCAGTCGTCCAATACCTGGGGCTGCAGGCGCAGCACGTGGTGACTGTCGTCGGGCTGGCGCAGCAACAGGTACAGCGTGCCGCCTTCACGGGGGCTGAAGGCGTAGTGATAGTCGTGCGAAGCGTTATGCCGCAGCAGTTGGCGGATAAAGGCCTGGTCGCGTGATGGGCCTGCGCTGTCCGCCCGCAACTGCCCGTTGCTGTCGAACCAGGCCACGCTGCTCAGTGCCGGAAAAACCTCGCGCAGGTTGCCAATGCGCTGATCGAACCCCTCACTTGCAACCTCACGGCTCTGGAGTATGACCTGCACCGTCTGCGTCTTGAGTGACATGCTCTGGCTCAGGTGTCTGGCCAGTTGCGTGGCATAGGCCTGATGCAATTGCCTTTGGCTGTCGAGCAACTGGCGATATTCCTGAGCCAACTGCCAGGCCAGCAATCCCAGGATCGTCACTATCAGTGTGACCAGCGCGCGCCGCAACGCCACGCGCGATTCGCCCGTGGAGGAGGAAGGCAGGGAGGAGGGAGTTGACACGTCTGGTGAACCTGCTGACGGTGCGGGGCTGTCTTGAGCAGTTGGGCGTGCGAGTCTGCATGAATGCGCGCCAGCCGCGTAGAATGCCTGTAAATATGGCGAAGTGCCAGTTGCGCCGACGAGCGTGGGTTTGCCCTGCCTCGCGCATTCCGGTAGCTTTGGTGCCGCGCGCGTGAACGCTCCGCGCGACACTTGGCGTTCGTCCTGTCAGGGGCTACCGTCTTCGTCGGCGTGTCGTTGCCAGGGCAATGAACATTACCCGCAGCCGGTCACGGCGGGCAGGTCAGCAGACGCCAGCGGTTTGCCGTCTGCATTACTGCAGCGTTGCGTCGTAACGCCGGGCCCACTCTATTTCAGCCTTTATTCTCACCAGTCAGGTTTTCCATGGCTCAGTACGTCTACAGCATGCATCGGGTCAGCAAGGTTGTCCCGCCCAAGCGTGAAATTCTCAAGGACATCTCCCTGTCCTTCTTCCCGGGCGCCAAGATCGGCGTGTTGGGTCTCAACGGTGCCGGTAAATCGACCCTGCTGCGCATCATGGCCGGCGTCGACACCGAGATCGACGGCGAAGCCCGGCCGATGCCCGGCATCAAGGTTGGCTACCTGCCGCAGGAGCCGCAGCTCGACCCGAGCAAGACGGTGCGCGACATCGTCGAAGAGGCGGTAGGCGAGATCAAGCAGGCCCAGGCCCGCCTTGACGAGGTCTACGCCGCTTACGCCGAGCCGGACGCCGACTTCGACGCCCTGGCTGCCGAGCAGGCCAAGCTCGAAGCCATTCTGCAGGCGTCCGATGGTCATAACCTGGAGCGCCAGCTGGAAGTCGCTGCCGACGCCCTGCGTCTGCCGGCCTGGGACGCCAAGATCGAGCACCTGTCCGGTGGTGAGAAACGCCGCGTGGCGCTGTGTCGCCTGCTGCTGTCGGCACCTGACATGCTGCTGCTCGACGAGCCGACCAACCACCTGGATGCCGACTCGGTCGCCTGGCTGGAGCGCTTCCTGCACGACTTCCCCGGCACAGTGGTAGCGATTACTCACGACCGTTACTTCCTCGATAACGTCGCCGGCTGGATTCTCGAACTCGACCGCGGCCATGGCATCCCCTACGAGGGCAACTACTCCGGCTGGCTGGAATCCAAGGCCAACCGCCTGGCTCAGGAAGCCAAGGCCGAGGCGTCGCATGCCAAGGCGATGAAGGCCGAACTGGAATGGGTGCGGCAGGGCGCCAAGGCGCGTCAGGCCAAGTCCAAGGCGCGTCTGCAGCGCTTCGAGGAAATGCAGTCGCAGGAATTCCAGAAGCGCAGCGAGACCAACGAGATCTACATCCCGGCTGGCCCGCGCCTGGGCGACAAGGTCATCGACTTCCACAACGTATCGAAGTCCTTCGGCGACCGCGTGCTGATCGACGACCTGTCCTTCAGCATCCCCAAAGGCGCCATCGTCGGCGTGATCGGCGGTAACGGTGCGGGTAAATCGACCCTGCTGCGCATGATCACCGGCAAGGAGCAGCCGGACTCCGGCACCATCGAGATCGGCGAAACCGTACAGATCGCCAGCGTCGAGCAGAGCCGCGACATGCTCGACGGCAACAAGACCGTGTGGGAGCAGATTTCCGATGGCTTCGACATGATCAAAGTCGGCAACTACGAGGTGCCGTCGCGTGGTTATGTCGGGCGCTTCAACTTCAAGGGCGCCGACCAGCAGAAGTTCGTCAAGGATCTCTCCGGTGGTGAGCGCGGTCGTCTGCACATGGCGTTGACCCTCAAGCAGGGCGGCAACGTGCTGCTGCTCGACGAACCGTCCAACGACCTCGACGTGGAAACCCTGCGTGCGCTGGAAGAAGCGCTGCTGGACTTCCCCGGCGCCGCCATCGTGATTTCCCACGACCGCTGGTTCCTCGACCGTATCGCCACGCACATTCTCTCCTACGAGGACGACGGCAAGGTCAACTTCTTCGAAGGCAACTACACCGAATTCGAAGCCGACCGCAAGAAACGCCTGGGCGAGGCTGCCGCGCAGCCACACCGCGTGCGTTACAAGAAGCTGGCGTAGGGTGGGTTAGCGGCGCCAAGCACGTAATTGAGTGGTTTCACGAGCAGAGTGCGCCGCGTAACCCACCATGCGATATCCCGGTGTTACGCCGGGATGAAAAAACGGAGCCTACGGGCTAATGCCAGTCAGTTAAGCCGTTGTACTCGATTTTTGTAGGAGCCGGCTTGCCGGCGATCCGCCATAAAAAGCATCGCCAGCAAGCTGGCTCCTACGAAAAGCGCCCCTCTACTGCAAGTAGGAGGGGGTGGTGACGAACTTATCTGATCAGCATTAGCCTGCGGGCTCCGTTTTTCGTTGCGGGTACAGGCTCTCTGTAGGAGCGGCGCCCCGCCGCGAACCGAGGGGGACGCGAAAAGCTTCGCCCCGGGGCGGAACGCCTATCCGTTCGGCGTGTGTGTCGCTCGAAAGAGCACTACGTATCTGTAGGAGCCGCGCCTCGCGGCGAATCGATCACGCGTTCAGCACAAATCCACAAGCTTCGCCCCGGGGCGGGGCTCCCACGCAAGACCGCCTTATAGTGCTTATCTGATTGGCATCAGCTTTTTCGTTGGTGTGGGTTTGGTGCCCTCAAAGCCTGGCCAGCAGGCTTTCCAGCGCCTCGGCCTGGTCCTCGGCCAGGTCGATGATATGAAAGCCGGCCCAACAATGCTGACCATCGGCGCCGGGGCGGCTCCACAGGCAGTCTGCACCCAGGTGTACTTCCTGGGCGTCGATATCGCCGGATGTACAGACCAGGCGGCATTCCAGCACGGCATCGACCGTATGCGGCGTATCGCTGAACAGCATGAATCCATCGGCAGACAGGTCGACGATACGCCCCAGGCGTTGCCCGCTGTTGAGGTCGAAAACCTCCAGCTGCATCTCGGTGCCATGGCGGCTGTGTTGGCGACGCTCTTCCATGGAAATTCCTCAGCGGGGTTCGGCCGTGCGCCCGGTGAAACGCTGCAGCACACGGTAGATGGCAGTCAGCGCGCGATCGACCAGGGGTGTCGCGCGTTCGGGGGTGACGATGCGGGCCAGGCCTTTTTCCATTTCACTGGCCAGCAGGGTCAGCGGCTTGATCGCTACACGCTGCCCGCTATTGTCGACGAACATGTAGTTGTGCGTGGTCGGGCTGAACCAGGAGAGCTTGAGTACACGGCTGTTACTGCCCTCGACGAATTCGAACCAGGTGCCGAACTCGACGTTGGCCAGCTCCTTGGCCAGGGCTTGTGCGCGCGCCGAGAGTTTGCTGCGCGAAGGTGCCTGGCGAGCCAGGTCGGCATCCTCGCCGAGCATGGCGCCCAAGGGGCTTTCTGGCAGGGTGGGTTTGAGCTGGGCGGCCAACTGCGGTTGTTTGGCTTGCACCGCATGCTGGCAGGCCACCAGGTCCTGCAGCAGGCGACGGATGCCGTCTTCGTGATAGCCGCCGAGCAATTCCAGGCCCTTGCGCAGGTCGCTGAGCATCGGCACGCGCTGTTCCTGCAACTGCAGCACCTCGGCCTCGCCCAGCGGCGTGCCGCTCCAGGCCAACTGTTCGGCCACTTCGCAGGCCCGCTGCCATTCCGCGCTCTGCTCGCCATGGCGCAGCAGCATGAAAACCAGCACATCGGCCCAGGTCAGCTCGAGGAAGTTGCGGATGATCGCCGGCAGGTCGCGCTGGCCCACGCAACCCTGAATCACTTCCAGTGCCTGCTCGCGCGCGCCGAGCAGGCGATCCCGACCCTTGGCCGCTTCGACCGCGCGGCGCTCGCGCAGCTCGACCTTGTGGCGCAGGGTGACGACGTACTCGTTGAACTCTTCGATCAGGCTGTCGAACAGCCCCAGATCGCCATTGAAACCGTGGATCACCCGCTCGACCACCCAATGCATCTTGGCCAGCAGGCCGCGTTCGTCCCCTTCGTTGCCATATAGCACGCCGGCCTGGGCCATTGCGTTGAGCAGGCGTCTGGCTGGGTGGTGGTGCTGGGTGAACAGGGCCTTGTCCAGCAGAGCGATCTTCAGATAGGGCGTGTGCAGATGCGAGAGCGCGGTCTTGCAGGCGTCCGGCAGGTTCTCGTCATCGAGAATGAAGTCGAACAGCATGCCGACCAGGTCGATCACGTCGGCTTCCTGATCGGCCACCTTGCTGTCGCCCGGCAGGCTGCTGTGCGACTCCAGCTGCTGTTGCAGGTCGGCCTTGAGGCCTTCGACCGGCTGTGGCTTGTGCAGGCGCTGAGCCAGCTCGTGGGCGGATTGCTGCTGCATGCGGTTGAGCGCGGCGAGCAGTTCGCTGGCGCTGTAGGTGCGGCTGGCCTGGCGTGGCGAGAAACTGACGATGCTGCGTGTGCCACCCAGCAGTGGCGCATCCGGGTGTTTGTGGCGATGTTCGTCGAGCAAGCTGGACAGGCCGCTGAACAGTGCGCCTGGGTCGCTTGGTGGCGGTGCACTGAGATCCAGGTTAGATCGCGGCGTATCGACGACCCGATGGCCGGATGTGCCCCGTGGCTGAGTCTGACTCTGTGCGCCAGCCTGAGGCGTCTGAGGCTCGCTCCCGCCGGGTTGCGGACGGTTTGGGCTCGCTTTCAGTTGTGCGCTGTACTTGAGGTTCGGCAGTACGCCGGCGTCGATCAGGCGTTGATTCAGCGCGGCATAGAGCGCATCGAGGCTCTGCATCACATGCCGGTCGAACAGCATGTAGAGGATGGTCTTGATCTGCAGGGGAAAGGGGCAGGGCGCCAGGGCATCACGAAACGCCTGGGCGATGGCCTGTGGGCCGAAGGGATTGCTGTCTTCGCCGAGTTTCTGGCCATTGTTGAGCAAGGCCAGGCGTTGATCCAGCGCGAACAACTGCTGCGTGCAGCGCGCCTTGACCCGGCTGACCATATTGGTGACCTGCAGGGTCTCTTCATAATCATCGTTCTGGACCAGCGTCAGTTGATCCGGATCGGTGGTCGCTACCGCCTGATGCTGCAACTTGCCATCGAGGAAATTGGAGAAGCTGTTGGCGATGGTCTGGTGGTAGCTGCGCTCGATCTGTGGCCGCTGGCGACGAATTTCGCGCATGCTGTCGAAGAACAGCGTTTGCACCTTGTTGTTCTCGGCCTTTTCCGCGCATTCGAACAGGGTGTCGTCGACCTGACCGAATACGCCGCTGAGGTGTTCTGCCAGGCGGTTCATCACCAGCTTGCGGCAGGCCTGCACCAGATCGCTGAAGCGTGGCTGTATGCCACGGCTGGCGAGGCTGACTACCTTGGGGTCTGAGGGGGGCTTGCCCTGGGTGCTCATGGACTGTCCTGGCTACGTCGTCGGCTGGCGCGTCCTGCGTCGTGCCGCAGTTCGATGCCATCTATAGTAGTTCATAGTCTGGCTGCAAAGCATTGTCATAAAAGCAGTTTGCAGGGGTTGACAGGGAGATTTTGCTACGTAAAATGGCGCGCCTCTGAAGCGGTAAAGCGAAAGCCAAAGCGCAGAAGAGCTGGAAGACCGAAGTTCCGCGATAGCTCAGTCGGTAGAGCAAATGACTGTTAATCATTGGGTCCCTGGTTCGAGTCCAGGTCGCGGAGCCAACTTCCAATCGGGGTATAGCGCAGTCCGGTAGCGCGCTTGCTTTGGGAGCAAGATGTCGGGAGTTCGAATCCCCCTACCCCGACCATTTTTGGGTCGTTAGCTCAGTTGGTAGAGCAGTTGGCTTTTAACCAATTGGTCGTAGGTTCGAATCCTACACGACCCACCACTACAACGAACAAGCCCGCCTAGTGCGGGCTTGTTCGTTTCTGCGCCTCACGCGCGTCTGGGCCGTCGCGCATTGTCCCGGCCACGCTGGCCGGTTCGCACAGGTGCGTCATACGCACCACGGGCGATCGGCTGTCTCGCAAAGGGGAATGCCAACATTTTTTCCTACGGGCGCTTCAGCTCGTAGGGTGGGCTTTAGCCCACCAGCGGTCGACGTGGGCTGAAGCGGATCGCCGCCCGGCCCACCCTACAAGACTGGAATTGCGCTGCGTGCTTGTCTCCCCTCTCCCGCTTGCGGGAGAGGGGCCGGGGGAGAGGGGGATCGGCAGGCCTTGGGTGGCTGATGCGAACAGCCTTTCGTAGGAGCCCCGCCTCGGGGCGAAGCTTTTCCAGCCGCGCCGCCCAGGTTCGCGGCGGGGCGCCGCTCCTACAGTTACCTATTGGGTCGCTTCTAGTGCAGCTTCAGACGCGGCTCGGTGCTGCGCCCGATGCGATCGCTGAGCATCAGCAGCAGGGTGCGTGGCACGCCATACAGGGCCATCTGGTGCATGCGATACAGCGACACGTAGAACACCCGTGCCAGCCAGCCTTCGAGCATGACGCTGCCGGTCAGGTTGCCCATCAGGTTACCGACCGCGGAGAAGCTCGACAGCGAGATCAGCGAGCCGTAATCGCGATAGCGATATTCCGGCAGCGGCTGGGCGCTGATCTTCAAGCGTAGCGACTTGGCCAGCAGCGATGCCTGCTGATGCGCTGCCTGGGCGCGTGGCGGCACGTTGCGGCCCTCAGTGCCCGGCTGCGGGCAGGCTGCGCAGTCGCCGAAGGCGAATACGTCGTCATCGAGCGTCGTTTGCAGGGTCGGACGAACCTGCAGCTGGTTGATGCGGTTGCTCTCCAGGCCGTCGAGATCCTTGAGAAAACCGGGGGCGCGAATGCCGGCAGCCCAGACTTTCAGGCTGGCCGGGATGAAGTTGCCGTCGGCGGTTTTCAGGCCGTCGGCAGTCACTTCGCTGACAGCCGCACCGGTCAGCACGGTGACGCCGAGCTTCTCCAGGGTCTGATGCACCGGCCGTGCGATGCGCTCGGGCAGAGCAGGCAGCACACGCGGCCCGGCCTCGATCAGGGTGATGCGCATGTCTTCGGGGCGAATGCGGTCTAGGCCATAGGCGACCAACTGCTTGGCCGCGTGGTGCAGTTCTGCTGCCAGCTCGACGCCGGTGGCGCCGGCGCCGACGATGGCGATATCGATCTTCGAACCGTCTTCGCTCTCGCTGGCATGTGCGCGCAGGTAGTGGCTGAGCATGCGGCGATGGAAGCGCTCGGCCTGCGCGCGGGTGTCGAGGAAAATGCAGTGCTCGGCGGCACCAGGCGTGCCGAAGTCATTGGTGGTGCTGCCAACGGCAATGACCAGGCTGTCGTAGGTGATGCGGCGTTCAGGCATCAGTACCTGGCCATCGTCATCCAGCGTCGGTGCCAGGGTGATGCTCTTGCTGGTACGGTCGAGGCCGGACATGCGCCCGAGCTGGAACTCGAAATGGTTCCACTTGGCCTGGGCCACGTAGTTCAGTTCGTCTTCCGAGGAGTTCAGCGAGCCGGCGGCTACTTCGTGCAGCAGGGGCTTCCAGATGTGGGTGAGGTTGGCGTCGACCAGAATGATTCGGGCCGCGCCACTCTTGCCCAGTTTTCTACCAAGGCGGGTGGCCAGCTCCAAACCGCCGGCGCCGCCGCCGACAATCACGATGCGATGGGACATGGATATTGCTCACAAGGCTTTGAAAAAGACGGTGTGAGTGCGAGAGGGCGAGCGCAAGGCAGCTCATAGCACCAGTCGACTCAGCAAGCGGCTCAGCAGGCCCAGGCCAATGGTCACCACCAGGACCACCGCCAGCAGCCGCCAAACGCGAAACGGCTGACGTTCAACCTGATGCTGCGCTGCGCTCAGGTATTGGTCGACTTTCTGTTGGTCTTCGGGGCTCAGGCGACTGGTCATGGGTGGGCCTCTGCTTGAATGCGGCTATCTTAGCAGGCTGTTGAAAAACTATCTGCGTTGCCACTGCTGCGTTAAAAACAGGCTCAAAATGCTCATTTACAGCTCGTAAAGTCGAGCGCGACTCCGACCGTTTTTCGCCTGTTTTTGCCTTGCATTGGCTGCCTCGGCTCGGGCTTCCTGCTTCGCTCTACCTCCTGCATCCATGCAGTCGTCGCCTACGTTTTTCAACGGCCTGCTAGGCGTGCCCGCCAGCCTTGGCGAGCGTCGTTGTCCTGCGGGTCAGATATCGTTTCGAGGGGTTCCACGCTTACGGCGTCCTCCAGGCGGATGATGCCGCCTTCGATCACGCGAGCGGTAATACCGCCATGGCCACGCATGGCCTGGAAGGTGCCGCGACCGAGACGTTCCTCCAGGCGGGCGCAGGGTTGGCACCAGCCGGTGGTTTCCAGCAGCGCCTGGCCAATGCGAAAACGCCGACCCTTCAGGCTGAACAGATTGATGCCGGCAACCGCGATATTGCGGCGCAGCTCGCTGGGTAGCATGGGCGTATCACGACCGAGCAGGGCGGCGACCACGGCCAGGTGTTCCCACTGAATCAGCGTGACCTGGCGTGCATTGCGTGGCCCGGGGCGGCTGTGATCGCCGGTCAGGCCGGCTTCGCGGCGGGCTTCCGCGGCCTCAACTTCGAGCATCGCCTCGCGTGGTCTGGGGCGTACACCCAGCCAGCGCACCTGGCCGACTTGCGGTACGTCGGCGAGCAATTGCGGCAGTGTATTCACAGGCCGATACCAATATCGAAGAGCAGGCTGCGGCCGAGGTTCTGGCGCAGAAAATCCGGTGCATCCGGGTGGGCGAACAGCACACGGGCGAAGCGCGGGCCAACCAGTGACAGCGAGCGCCAGCCCTGACGCAGGTACTCGGTGGGTGGCGGGAAATGGCTGTTGCAGTCGAGCACCGCGCGCTTGAGGCTGACGAAGGCGACCAAGTCGAGTTCGCCGAGGTCGATGCCACGCTCGCGATAGTTATGCGCCTTCTTGCGCAGGGTCGGCGCCAGGCGCGCCTGCATTTCGCTGGCAGGAATGCGTTTGGGGCGCGCTTCGCGACGCACCAGTTGGCTCAGGGAAAAGGCGCTGCGGCGCCGCTCCAGTTCGGCGCGCCACTCGTCATTGAGGCGCCGGCCTTCATCGAGCACGAAAAACACTTCGAAATTGGCATCGCGAAACAGCACGTCCGGCGGCTCCTGGCCGCTGGGCGTGAAGTCATCGCTATGGTGACGCACGTTCAGCGCTTGCAGCAGGCGTTGACAGACCCAACGCTCACGCTCCCATTTCTTGGCGTTGGAGAGGAAGGCATTGGCTTGTTCGGCCTGGTGCGTGAGTAAGCGCAGATAATCGGAATCGTCCATGACCAAAGCTTAGCCGTAGCGCTTACCCGCATGCCAGTGCCTGCAGCTTCGGTCGTTCCAGTGAGCGTGGAAATCCAGCAGGGCTTTGTTGGCTGTTGTCGATCAATGGCAGGGCAGTCGCCATTGCAGTTGCTCTGCCGGCAAAATCAAATCCGGGTGCCGGTGTAGACTCCCTGGCATGGCAATGAATGAAGGAGAGGGTGTGCGCGCATGATCGCTTCCAACCTGCTGGCGTTCTCCACCTTGCTGGGCGGCTGGCTGGTCTACGGGCTGGCGCTGCTCTGGGCGGTGGCGCGGGCGCCCTGGGTCGAGCTGTTCAGTGATCTACGCCGCCAGCATCTGCTGTTCGGCACCATGCTCGCGCTGTTCCTGCTGTGGCTGGTGCGTCGCGATTTCGACTCCGGGCTTTCCTACCACTTCATCGGCATGACCGCCGTAACCCTGCTGCTCGACTGGCCACTTGCCGTGCTGGCGGGCCTGGCTGCGCAGCTTGGTCTGCTGGCTATCGGTCGCATGGACCTGGCCTCGCTCGGCATCAATGGTGTGCTGCTGGTGCTGATTCCGGTGCTGGTCACCGAGCTGTGCGCAATCCGTGTCGAGCGCGCGCAGCCGCGCAACCTGTTCGTCTACATCTTCTTCTGCGGCTTTTTCCCGGCGGCGCTGGCCACGCTGCTGACGCTGCTCGGCGGCCTTGCCTTGTTGTGGATGGACGGGCTGTTCCCCATGCCGCCCTGGCTGGACGACTTTGCCGGCTACCTGTGGCTGGTGGCGTTCCCTGAAGCCTTTATCAACGGCACCATCGTCACCGCGCTGGTGGTGTTCTACCCGGACTGGCTGGAAACCTTCAACCGCAGCCGCTATCTGCAGGCGCCCTGGAAGGAGGGTGATCACGGCGAGTGAATGGCGTTGTATTGGCCGATTGAATGGCGCGGCCGAGATTGATCTTCGTCAATGATCGGAGCGGGCCTGCCGCCATGCTGTGAAAAACGCCTGCGAGGGACTTGAACATGAGTATTCACAGCTGGGCCAGAAGCGCCCTGCACGATGATTTGCGCGACGGCGAAGCCCAGGGTTTCGAGCGCCTGATGGTATTGCGTGCGCTGCTGGCGGAAATCGTGCAGCAGAACAAGGCGCTGCGTGATGCTCAGGAGCTGGCCGGCGAACTGCAGTTTCTCGCCGACAACCTCGACGATGATCGCGATTACGCCTTTATGCGTCCCTGACGTTCCCGATTCTGCTTGTGTGGGAGCCGCGCCCCGCGGCGAATGGCTGTGGGGCGACGCTAAGGCCAAAAGCTTCGCCCCGGGGCGGGGCTCCTACAAAAAAACAGGGTTGTGTCGGGGCTTCAATCCCGAGGTGGCTGCTGCCTCCCCTGTAGGAGCCGCGCCCCGCGGCGAATGGCGCGGCGGCGATGCCAAGTCAAAAGCTTCGCCCCGGGGCGGGGCTCCTACAAAAAACAGGGTTGTGTCGGGGCTTCAATCCCGAGGTGGCTGCTGCCTCCCCTGTAGGAGCCGCGCCTCGCGGCGAATGGCTGTGGGGCGACGCTAAAGTCAAAAAGCTTCGCCCCGGGGCGGGGCTCCTACAAAAAACGGGGTTGCGTCGGGTTTAGTTCAGAGGTGACTGCTGCCTCCCCCTGTAGGAGCCGCGCCTCGCGGCGAATGGCGCGGGGTCGACGCTAAAGGCAAAAGCTTCGCCCCGGGGCGGGGCACCTACAAAAAACGGGGTTGCGTCAGGGCTTTAGTCCAGAGGTGACTGCTGCCTCCCCTGTAGGAGCCGCGCCCCGCGGCGAATGGCTGTGGGGCGACGCTAAAGTCAAAAGCTTCGCCCCGGGGCGGGGCTCCTACAAAAAAACAGGGTTTTGTCGGGGCTTCAATCCCGAGGTGGCTGCTGCCTCCCCTGTAGGAGCCGCGCCCCGCGGCGAATGGTTGCGGCGGCGATGCCAAGTCAAAAGCTTCGCCCCGGGGCGGGGCTCCTACAAAAAACGGGGTTGTGTCGGGGCTTCAATCCCGAGGTGGCTGCTGCCTCCCCTGTAGGAGCCGCGCCCCGCGGCGAATGGCGCGGGGTCGACGCTAAGGGCAAAAGCTTCGCCCCGGGGCGGGGCTCCTACAAAAAAACAGGGTTGTGTCGGGGCTTCAATCCCGAGGTGGCTGCTGCCTCCCCTGTAGGAGCCGCGCCCCGCGGCGAATGGCTCGGCGGCGATGCCAAGTCAAAAGCTTCGCCCCGGGGCGGGGCACCTACAAAAAACAGGGTTGATGCGGGCCGTCAATCCCGAGGTGGCGGCTGCCTCCCCGGTAGGAGCGCCGCCCGG
>NZ_VRYE01000089.1 GCF_008041835.1 Ectopseudomonas mendocina | reverse complement strand
GCGCGCCAACGCAAACGGGCACCAATCGGAGGTTGTGAGGGCTACAAACCGACGCGCTGCAGAAACACCACCGCCGACCCTCCGTGCAAAAAAAGCTGGCCACAAGCGGTCGGCATAGGCTCGTCCGGAGAACGAGAAATCTCGCCTAGACAGCTGGAACAGACGATGATCACATCACCGCCAGCCCAGTTAGACCGCCTGATTGAGCGGCAGAGGCCTGGTCATCGCCCGACGGCCATGGCGGCTGGCTGCTTCGGGGGGCTTGCCTTGGGCAGGGCTGCAGCTTAGGTTGATGACATTGGGGAAATGGGCCGTTACCACAGAGGGCGACCGTGGTGGAAAGAAAACTCATAAGAGCATAGATTCGGCGATGATTTTTGAAATAAGCACTCCTGATCCTGAAGAGCAAGCAGAAGAAAGTAGTCAGCTTAAAATGGATTCGGAAGTTATACGTGGTGAAGCAAGTGGGGAGGCAATAATGGTTGCTGAGGTTTATTCGGCAATTGGAAGTATAAAGAGGAAATAATGTGTTAAGGCTGGTCGCCACTTATATCATGCTTAGTGGATTATCTGCTTTGGCTCTTTGGGGGAGCGAAGGTAAACTAGCCTTTATGTTTGAAGAAACAATATCTTTGATGATGCCGTTGGCGACATTGTGTGGTGCGTTGTCGTTTGCTTTTTATAATTACGTCGACGGTATAATGAAAGATCTTCCAAAAAGTAGCGAAGTACAGGAAGGCAAGAGCGAGCAAAGAAAAGTTGTAGTGGGTGTTTTGACTGACTTGAAGGGCGAGGTTGTTGTAAATGTAATTGCTGTACTATGCCTGCTAATGTTGAATTATGTTTTTGTGAAGCTTTCTGTTTTCTTGATAGGTGCGGATAATGTACGCATGCGAGCTTAGATTGATATTGCTTGCTTGCAGTGGAGGTACATTATTTACGAGCTTCTTGGTTTGTGTCGTGCAGCTGAGAGGTTTCGTTACTGCAAACGAACTGAGAAAAATTGTCTCTAATGGAGGCTGATAGAGCCCTAATAGAAAGGTAATTGTTGCATGGAGGCGCTATGAAATCAGACTGGGACGACGCACCAGACTACTTACGCAGCAAGAAAAAGCCCGGCCCATGGCGAATGGTGGCCATCCTGGGCGTGGGGTCCGCGATTACCTGGGGCGTGATCGCGTTGTTTGCTAAGCCAATCGTGATCAATGTGGATCAGCTCAAGCAGGCGATCCATGTAGACGGCAACCCCCTGTTCAACCAACAACCGGCGCCACAGACCTACAGCGAGCCGGAAGAATCTATAAGGCTGCCATCCATTCCCATCGATCCACCCGCGCAGCAGGTTGCATACGAGCCGGTAAGCCAGCCTCAGCCATACGCCTCAATGGAGTGGACAGAGGAAGAAAAGGCGAGGGCGATAGCCAGTGCGCAGAATGCATTCAGTGACAAGAACTACACGCCCAAGCAGCCGGCCAGCACCTACACACCGCCCGCGACCCACCGCATCGCCCAAGCACCCCAGCAAACGCAGCAGCGCCAGGCCAAACAGGTAAGCCGCGAGCGTACATCCAAGTGGATCAAGAGCTGGAACGGCGGCACGAACTACCTGGCGGAATGGCTATCGGTGAACAACTACATCGACGGCACCAGCGTCTGCGCTAACCACCGACGTGGATCAATCGACTACCGCGAATGCCGCAAGGCCGCCAAACAGCACTTTCACGAACAGTGCAGAACCTGGCGTGCCCGCTATGACAGTGACCGCAAGACGCATAGTGATCGCATGAAGACGCGCTATTGCTCTGCGGCGAGCAGTTTTAATCCGATGGGTTAGGTTTTGATTTGACCTGGCTCAACTGCCTACGCAGGCGTGCAAAGTATTGAGGATCAGCTGGCTTTGTGGGGGCTGATGCGGCCCCGGCAAGCAGCTCATTGCGTAGTCGTGTGCGTCTGTCGTCTGGCATGACTATTACCTTGAGGTAATTAACCTAATAGGTTATTTTGTGCGGCATGGAAAAGCGCAAACCCCATTTCAGGCTTGAGCTGGTGAAGCAGGCTGTAGCCGACCAGCGTTATCGCTTCACCCGCGTAGCCTTGGAAGGAGGCGCTGCGCTGGGTATGGAGATGGCCGACATGCTGGCCGTCATCAGTGCCCTGAGCAGCCGCGACTTTTTCAAGAGCATGACAACCTATGCGGATCATACTACCTGGCAGGACGTTTACCGACCCGATACCGAATTCGGGCAGGTCTATCTGAAGTTCACACTGGTGGCCGATCTGCTGATCGTTTCCTTTAAGGAGAAGTGACCATGAAATGTCCAGTATGCGGCGGGGCGGAACTGGTTCACGACACCCGCGATATGCCCTTCACCTACAAGGGGCAGACCACCCAAATTACTGCAGTAACGGCTGACTGGTGCGATGCCTGTGGTGAGTCCTTGACTGGCCCGGCTGAGAGTGAGCGCGTTATGCGTGTCATGAACGAGTTTCGCCAGCAGGTGAACGCGCAGGACGGTAATCAGGAGCTGATTCGCAGTGTGCGTAAGCAGTTGCGGTTGAGCCAGCGCGAGGCCGCCGAGCTATTCGGTGGTGGCCCGAATGCGTTTTCTCGCTACGAGCGAGGCAGCACAGAAGCACCGCAACCGCTGGTGCAGTTGTTCAAGATCCTGGGCCGACACCCGGAGTTGATTAACGAGCTGCGTGCAGGTTGAGTGTCGAAAAAGTGTCGAAATCATAGAGCCGTATAGCGACGAATCGAGCCGGCGAGGGTAGCGGAAAGCCCGTATTGAGCGGGTTTGGCACGGATCGAGACGCTACCGAAACGGGTTCGAATCTCTTCTTCATCGCCACTTTCGCAATACCTAAAGCCCTGAAAGCTAAAAAGTTTTCGGGGCTTTTTGCTTTCTGGCTTTCTGCTTTTACCCGTCTTCGGTACACCCTGTCTGCGCTTGCGCGAAGCCTCGCCCCCAACCTTTGCCGTGACCGCTCAGCCGGCGACCCATTGGCAATAACCATGTTTACTATCGAAACCACTGATTTCTGTCTGGCGACGCGGCAGCCTACAGTCGATTCCAACAGAGTTTGAGTTGGATTGGAGGTGGCTATGCCCCGTATCGATGTGGTGTCCCTGGTTGGTAGCGCCGTGCCGGCTGAGCTCAGAGCCGATGGTCATATGGCGTGCTGGCTGCTGATGGTCGATGGCCAGCCCAAGGCTGGGCCCTTCGCTTCGCGGGAGGCGGCGCTGGCTTGTCAGGCGGTGTGGATGCTCAGCACTGCTACCCGGCGCGAGGGTGACTCGCTGCTGGCCTGATTATCGTTTTACCCCGCGCTCGCTCCAGCGCTTCCCTTGGCCCGCCTCTGGCGGGCTTTTTCTTGTCTGCCGGGTAGAATGGCGATCATTTTCTAGAGGGGCGCCGTGTGGCCAGGTGGGACATTTTCTGCAGCGTGGTGGACAACTATGGCGATATTGGCGTGACCTGGCGGCTGGCTCGGCAGTTGGCGGCCGAGCAGGGGCATGCGGTGCGTCTGTGGGTCGATGATCTGGCGGCGTTCGTGCGTTTGTGCCCTGAAGTCAGCGTCGAGGCCGAGTGTCAGCACTTGCAGGGTGTCGAGGTGCGGCGCTGGGTGGAGCCTTTCCTAGTGGTCGAGCCTGCTCAGGTGGTGATTGAGGCGTTCGCTTGTCAGTTGCCACCTGCTTATGTCGCCGCGATGGCGGCCAGCGGCACGCGCCGGCTGTGGCTTAACCTAGAATACCTCAGCGCCGAGGATTGGGTCGCGGGCTGCCATGGTCTGCCGTCGCCACAGCTGGGTGGCCTGCAGAAGTTCTTCTTTTTTCCTGGCTTCGTGGATGGCACGGGCGGCTTGCTGCGTGAGACTGATCTGTTGGCGCAGCGCCGTGCCTTTCAGGCTGATGCTCAGGCACAGCAGGCGTTTTTGCAATCGCTGGGTGTGACGAGGGAGGCCGGGGCGCGGCTGATTTCCCTGTTCGCTTATGAGAACGTGGGGCTGACGGGGTGGCTCGATTCGCTGGCGGCCGGCGCGCAACCGACTCAGCTACTGGTGCCGCAAGGCAAGATTCTCGCCGATCTGCAGGTCTGGCTCGGCGACGCGCAGCTGGCGCCGGGTGATCAGCGCCGGTGCGGCAATCTGCAGATTCATGTGCTGCCGTTTCTCGCGCAGGACGATTACGACCGTCTGCTCTGGAGCTGCGACCTCAATGCAGTGCGCGGTGAGGATTCCTTTATCCGCGCGCAGTGGGCCGGCCGGCCGCTGCTCTGGCATATCTACCCGCAGGAGGAAGGTGCGCACTGGGACAAGCTGGAGGCTTTCCTGGACCTCTATGGCGCCGAGTTGTCGTCGGCCGTCGCCGCTGCGCATGCCGCGTGGTGGCGCGCATGGAATGCCGGAGAGGGGATGGAACAGGCCTGGCCTGCGCTTCTGCAGGCGTGGCCGGTATTGCAGCAACATGCCGAGCGCTGGTGCGATTCGCAGGCCGCTCGGCCGGACCTTGCCACAGCGCTGGAACAGTTTTACCTAAATTGGCTATCATACGCGGCCTAGATTTCTGTACCTCCCGCATATTTCGGATATCCGCATGAAAACTGCACAAGAAATGAGAGTCAACAGCGTGGCCCTGATCGATGGCCAGCCGTGGCTGATCCAGAAGGCCGAGTTCACCAAGTCCGGTCGTAACAGCGCCATCGTCAAGATGAAGCTGAAGAACCTGCTCAACGGTTCCAAGACCGAGAGCGTTTACAAAGCCGACGACAAGATGGAGCCGGTGATTCTCGAGCGCAAGGAAGTGAACCTGTCCTACATCAGCGGTGAGGACTACGTGTTCATGGATCCGGAGTACAACTCCTACGAGCTGCGTGCCGAAGATCTGGAAAGCGTTCTGCCGTTCATCGAAGAAGGCATGACCGACGTCTGCGAAGCCGTGTTCTTCGAGGGCAAGGTGATCTCCGTTGACCTGCCGACCACCATCGTGCGTCAGGTTGTGTACACCGAGAACGCTGCCCGTGGCGACACTTCCGGCAAGGTGATGAAGCCTGCCAAGCTGCGCAATGGTACCGAGATCAAGGTTGCCGAGTTCGTCGACATCGACGACTGGATCGAGATCGACACCCGTGACGGTTCCTACAAGGGCCGCACCCAGGCTCCGGCCTGAGCTTGAACGCTACGAAGAACCCGGCCTAGGCGCCGGGTTTTTTGTGCCTGAGTTTCAGGGTGTGCTCCCACGCTTACTGCTGTGGAGCAGCGAGGCTGGCCTGCAGCGCCTGATCCCAGGGTGGCGGGAAGCCGAAGCGCTGCTTGAGAAAGCTCAGCAGCAGGCGTGTGCGCGGGCTGGCTTCGCGCTCCAGGCGCAGGGCGTAGATGCTCACCGGCTCGACGGGCGGCAGCCCCTGTTCGCAGAACAGCGGGATCAGCTCGCCACGTTGCAGGTGTTCGCTGCTCATCCAGGTGGGCAGGTGCGCGATACCCAGGCCGGCGAGGGCGCTGAACAGCAGGGTTTCCGCGTTGTTACTGGTCTGCCGCAGGCGTTTGGGCTTGCACAGTTGCAACTTGCCGTCGACGTCGAAGCGCCAGGCATAGGGCGGCGCCAGGCTGTCCCAGTCGAGGCCGTCGTGTTGTTCCAGCTCCAGCGGGCTGCGCGGGATGCCGCGTCGGCGTAGGTACTCCGGGCTGGCACAGACGATGCGAGACATCGACGCCAGCGGTGTGGCCACCAGGCGGCTGTCCGGCAGCGGGCCAATGCGCACGACGATATCCACTTCGCCCAGGTGTTCGCCCTGCAGGTCGATGAAGCTGTCGATCAGGCGCAATTGCACGTCCAGGCCGGGGTTGGCACGCAGGAATTCGGCAATCGCCGGGGCCAGATGGCGTCTGCCGAAGGGCGAGGGCGCATCGATACGAATCAGGCCTTCCGGCGCGCTGCTCAATGACACCGCTTCGGCGCGGGCCAGGTGCAATTCGGCGAGGATGCGCCGGGCACGCTCGGCAAATGCCAGGCCGGCCGGGGTGACGCGCACGGCATGGGTAGTGCGACTGAACAGGCTGCTGCCCAGGGCACGTTCCAGGGCGTCGATGCGCCGTGCCACGGCTGATGGTGTAAGCGGATGGCGCCTGGCCGCAGCGGAGAAGCTGCCGGCTTCCAGTACGTCGAGAAAGAGTTCCAGTTGGTCGGTCAGGGCATCGGGATTCATGGCGTTCTGTTTGTGCGTATAAGGCACAGCCATTGTGCGCTGCTGTGCGTTTCCACGCCAGCCGTGGCTGCTTAACATGCACGCCACAGTTTGGAGGTGCCATGAATCTGTTCGACCTGTTGCTCAATCTATTGCTCGGCCTGGGCCTGGGGACGCTGGGCGGGTTATTTGGCATTGGCGGCGGGCTGATCGCCATTCCGGTGTTGGGCATCGTTTTCGGGCTGGATCAGCAGTTGGCTCAGGGCACCGCGCTGGTGATGGTGGTGCCGAACGTGATGCTGGCGATCTGGCGATACCATCAGCGCAATCGCATCGATCTGCGCTATGCGTTGCTGCTCGGTGTCACCAGCTTCTTCTGTGCCTGGCTGGCCTCGTTGTATGCGGTAGAGGTGGATTCACGCACCATGCGCTGGGCCTTCGTCGGTTTCCTGCTGGCCCTGGCGGCCTACAACCTGTTGCGCATGCTGATGGCTCAGGTGCCGGCCAGTGGCGAGTTGCGCCATCACTGGGGCTGGTTTGGTGTGCTGGGTGGGGTGTCTGGCGCGATGGGCGGGCTGTTCGGTGTGGGCGGCGCGGTGGTGGCGACGCCAGTGCTGACCAGCGTCTTTGGCACCACCCAAGTGGTGGCGCAGGGGCTATCGCTATCGTTGGCGTTGCCCAGCACCGGAGTCACGCTGTTCACTTACGCGCTGCATGATCACGTCAACTGGTGGATGGGTGTGCCGCTGGCTGTGGGTGGTTTGCTCAGTATCAGTTGGGGCGTACGTCTGGCCCATTCGCTGCCGGAGCGTCTGCTGCGCAGCCTGTTTTGTGGCTTCCTGCTGCTCTGTGCGCTGCTGCTCGCGCTGGAGTCGGGCGGCCGTCTATAGGCGAAAGCCTTCGAAGATATGCTCGGCCAGGCATTCGGTGACGGGTGACTGACTGCTTCCGTTGCGCAGCAGCACGATGCTGTTCAGCGGCAGGCCTTTGGCCTCATCAATCCCCGAGGTGGATTGCATAAGAAACATTCGCTGGTGGGCTGCGCCACACCACGGCATCGCATATGGCGGTGTTTCTCTATACGGCGCCGATCTTTTCCGCGCTGGGGCTGCACCTGCTGCTGCCCAGCGAGCGTGTGCGGCGCCTGCAATGGCTGGGCATCGCGCTGTGTTTCGGTGGTGTGGTGATGGCTTTCGGTGTGGGCGGTAACTGGGCCGAGATCGATGCCGGCATGCTGCTCGGCGATGCCCTGGGGCTGTGCGCCGGCATGGCCTGGGGCGCGACGACGGTGGTGGTGCGCGCTTCTCGCCTGTCCGAGGCGCCACCTGGACTGACGCTGTTCTATCAATTGGCGGTGGCGTTCATCCTGTTGCTTGGCTATGCGCTGGTGGTGGTTGATCTTGGTCTGCTGCGCTGGAGCCCGATTGCCATCGGCAGCATCCTGCTGCAGGGTGTGGTGGTGTCGTTCTTCACCTACCTGACCTGGTTCTGGCTGCTGCGCCGCTACCTGGCGTCGAACATGGCGGTGTTTTCCTTCATGACCCCGCTGTTTGGCGTGACTTTCGGCGTGCTGGTGCTGGACGAGCCGCTGACCCTGAACTTCATCATCGGTGCGGCATTGGTGTTGTCGGGTATCGTCCTGGTCAGCAGTGAAGCCTGGCTGCGCCGACGTATGGCCGACTGGCGCGGTCTGCCGCAACGATCCTGATACAGGGGCTGGCATCTGTTAGCCAGCGCCTCCTTGCGTGCAACGCTACAAGACCATTGGCCGGACTGGCGTTTCAGCCCGGTTTTTACCGAGGTATCGCTTTTCGTACAGTGCCTAGCGCCTAACCTGCTTCAACGTCTCGGCGATCAGAAAGGCCAGTTCCAGGGACTGGTCGGCGTTCATGCGCGGGTCGCAGTGGGTGTGGTAACGATCCGACAGGCTGTCTTCAGTCACCGGCCGCGCGCCGCCGATGCATTCGGTGACGTTCTGCCCGGTCATCTCGATATGGATGCCGCCGGCATAGCTGCCCTCAGCCTGGTGTACGCCGAAGAACTGCTTCACTTCGGAGAGAATCTGCGCAAAGTCGCGGGTCTTGTAGCCGGTCGAGGCCTTGATGGTGTTGCCGTGCATGGGGTCGGAACTCCATAGCACCTGGCGGCCTTCGCTCTGCACCTTGCGCACCAGGCGCGGCATATGGGCTTCAACCTTATCCGCGCCCATGCGCACGATCAGGTTCAGGCGGCCTGGGTCGTTGTCCGGGTTGAGGATATCGATCAGGCGGATCAGCTCGTCCGGGTCCATGCTCGGGCCAACCTTGACCCCGATGGGGTTGCCGACGCCGCGCAGGAACTCGACATGGGCGCCGTCCAGCTGGCGGGTGCGGTCACCGATCCACAGCATATGGGCTGAGCAGGCGTAGTCACCGCCGGTCAGGCTGTCGCGACGGACGAAGGCCTGTTCGTAGTTCAGCAGCAGCGCCTCGTGGGCGGTGAAGAAGCTGGTCTCGCGTACCTGGCTTGAGCCGTCCATGCCGCAGGCGCGCATAAAAGCCAGGGTTTCGTCGATGCGGTCGGCCAGGTGGCTGTACTTCTCGGCCAGAGCCGAGTTGGCGATAAAGTCCAGGTTCCACTGGTGCACCTGATGCAGGTCGGCGAAACCACCCTGAGCGAAGGCGCGCAGCAGGTTCAGCGAGGCAGTGGACTGGTGGTAGGCCTGCAGCAGGCGCTCCGGGTCCGGCACACGGCTGGCGGCGTCGAAGCCGATGCCGTTGACGATATCGCCACGGTAGGCCGGCAGGGTCACTCCGTCGATGGTTTCATCGTTGGCCGAGCGCGGCTTGGCGAATTGTCCGGCCATGCGCCCAACTTTCACCACCGGGCAGCCGGCGGCGAAGGTCATGACAATGGCCATCTGCAGCAGCACCTTGAAGGTGTCGCGGATTTTCGCGGCGGAAAACTCGGCAAAACTCTCGGCGCAATCGCCACCCTGCAACAGGAAGGCCCGCCCCTGGGTCACCTCGGCAAACTGACGACGCAACTCGCGCGCTTCACCGGCAAACACCAGCGGCGGATAACCGGCCAGGGTTTGCTCGACACGGCCCAGGTGGGCGGCGTCCGGGTAGTGCGGTTGTTGCTGGATCGGCTTGGTTCTCCAGCTATCAGGGCTCCAGGGTTGCGACATTGCGGCTCTCGGCTTTTGTCAATTCAGGCAGACGGGCATGGTAACCGATAAGCCAGGCGCTTCAAGCTGATAGCCGTGATAGAGCTGCTGCATAAAGCGCAGCTCAGGCTGTGGCAGGTTTGAAGCCACGGGTGGTTGCCGTGCGTGGGGCAACATCACAGCCCGGCAGAAAGTGGCCAAAGCCCTGTTGTGTACCCAGTGCCTCGGGGTACTCGCTGCCACGCCGATAGGCGATACGGCCGTTGATCAGGGCGGCATCCACCGCCGCATCATTAACAGCACGGGACAAGATCGCATCGTTTTCCCTGCCGAGAAGGTCCCGGCTAAGAAGCTGCTCCAGTTTCTGAACGAAGAACTTTTCTGGAGAGCCACCACTGAGCGACTGTTTGAAACCAACTCGAAGCGCATTGCGGACTGAAGGCATTAATTTGCAGAAGGAAGTGCACCGATGAACTCAGTCGGCTAAGACCCAGCAACGTGTGGCCAAGCCAGCAAGGGCCTGTATGACCGTAACAGGGCGGTTTATGAGCTGCTGCGCTATGGGGGTCAAGATCAAGCCTGAGGTGGGTGAAAACACTCAGACAGTCTGGCTGATCGACTGGAAGCATCCTGAGCACAACCACTTCGCGATTGCCGAGGAAGTCACCGTCAAAGGCGCTGATGCCAAGGCCAACAACAAGCGCCCGGATATCGTGCTCTATGTAAATGGCATTGCCCTGGGCGTATCCGCCGCAAGGACGTGTGCGTGCGGCCGCGCCGATGGCGGTAGATGACGAAGCCGTGCGCCTGGCGGTGGTCGGCAAGCTGGGCTGGATCAAGCGCCAACGGGCCAAATTTCAGGCCCAGCCCCGGCAATCCCAAAGGCGCATGGTCAGCGGCGAGAGCCATTACTTCCTGGGGCAGCGGTATCGTCTAACAGGCCGTTGAAAAACTACCTGCGTTGGCAATGCTGCGTTAAAAACGGCCTCAAAATGCTCATTTACAACGCGTAAACTGCGCTTTTTCGGCCGTTTTTGCCTTGCCTTGCCTGCCTCGCCTACGTTTTTCAACGGCCTGCTAAAGGTGATAGAGGAGGGTGGTCACCCCGACTGACCCTCAGGGGAAAGGCTTCGATGGTTTTGACTGTGCGCCCTGACACGACGCCAGAGAAAAAGCGGGAAATTCTCCATGCCTTTTACCGCGCAGAACTGAAAAAGCTTGCTCCTGAGCTATTGGACAAGTGGCAGCCAATCCTAGGCGTTACGGTCAGCGCTTGGGGCATCGAGCGTATGAAAACCAAATGGGGGACGTGCAACATCGAAGCGCGGCGCATCTTCCGCTCCTGCTGAGCCCTTACGGTTTTTCAACCTATCGCGGCAACTGAGCATGCTGCAGCCTTGCCCCTGCCATGGGGCAAGGCTGGATTTATGCAGGCTATATTCCCACTGCAGGCGGCTCTTCGGCGGTTGATACCTGCGTCTGATTACGGCCAGTCTTTTTCGCCCGATAAAGGGCCTGGTCAACACGCTCGATCAGATCCGCCAGCGCCTCATCCGGCTGCAGCTCGCCCAGACCAATCGATAACGTGACAACTCCGACATTCTCGTGCTGGCTGTCCGCTACAGCCTGGCGACAGCGCTCGGCCAGCAGCAGGGCATGACTCAGATCGCAGCCGCCAAAGATCAGTAAGAACTCCTCACCGCCCCAGCGAATGACACTGTCATTGGCCCTGAGCGCGGCAATCAAATTTCCCGAAACCGTTTTGAGTACCACATCACCCGTGCTGTGGCCCCACTGATCGTTGACCTGCTTGAAGTGATCGATATCCGCCAGGGCAATCGACATGGGCAGTTTGCTGCCGCGCGACTGCATAAAGGCATTCTCCAGCGCCAGCTCTCCAGCCGTCCGGGTCAGCGCCCCAGTCAGACCATCAAAACGCACCATCTCGCGGAGCATCTTTTCTTCCAGAACCCTTGTGGTCAGGTCGCGAAAGATGCTGACGTAATGGGTGATGGTATCGTTTTCATCGGTAAGCGGAGTGATGGTCTCGTCGCAGTAGATCAGCTGGTCGTTCTTGCCCCGGTTCACAAAGGTGCCTTTGTATGAATGCCCCTGCTTCAGGGTGTTCCACATCTCTGTGAAGAAATCGGCATTCTGCTCCCCGGACCTGAGCATGCTGGGATTGCGACCGAGTACCTCGGTCAGGCCATATCCGGTGATTTTTTCAAAACCCTTGTTAACAAACTCAATGGTGCCGCGACTGTCCGTGATGATGACACCATCATCCGTAGCGTTTAGTACACGGGCGAACAGCTTTGTGGCCTTCTGTGCGGCGATCAGGCCACTGATGTCCTGCTGAAGCGATAGAAAATGAGTGATCTCACCGGACGCACCGCGCACAGGCGAAACACTCCACTCGACAACGTACGGGCGACCGTCCTTGCGATAGTTGATGGTCGAACCCTGAAAGAATGTGCCGTCCGCCAGGCACTGACGAAGGCGCCTGATGACCTCGCCGCAGGTATCAGGCCCCTGAAGGATGCGCGGGTTTTGTCCCAGAATTTCTTCTTCGCCATAGCCAGTCATGCGCAAAAATGCGGCATTGGCATATACGATACGGTGCCCACCCTCGCCCTCGTGTGCATCGGTAAGCAAAACGGCATTCACTGACTGATCCAGTGCCTGGGCAATCACGCTGGCTTCGATATGACTGGCGATACTCTTCATGCTGGACACAATTCATGCTGAATGGTCTCTGGAGTATGGCAGCCCGCCCATGCTCATGCATAAGCCTTTGCGCAGAAGCTTCTGCTCATACGCGCGGCAGCAATCATGAGCCTGATCCAGTCGGCCCGCATGAACGGGCATGATCCGTATGCCTATCTCAAGGACGTGCTGACACGCCTGCCGACGCAACGGGCGAGTGAGGTCGGCCAACTGCTGCCGCATCAGTGGGCGCCTGCCTGAGTCGCGCAAGGTGAGTTCGGCGTACGCTTACACTGGAGCGGGGGACGCCATCCGAGCATTGGTTTGGCTTGGCGAGGCAAGCGCGGGGGATGCAGTTTCCAAACTTCATGAGCTGCTACCCGAGAGCGAATGGGGTGCTCTTGTGTCAGCTCACCGCTCGTTACCTATCTGGATGACGAATGCAATCTGCGCTCAGTCGAGTTGCACCTGCACCCACCCTGTCAAGTTGGGCTAGCGGTTAGCTGTAGCCTACTTACCGCCAGACCGGCATTATCTGGGATGGGGCAATTCGATGTGAAAGCCCGTGAGGCTAGCCGCTGAGGTGCACCAGATGCGGCCTTTGTGAGCCTCAATGATGGATCGGGTGATTGCAAGCCCGAGCCCGGCGTTGCTCGGGCTGCCCTCCCGCCGAGCGGGGTCAACCCGGTAAAAACGGTCGAAGAGCTTCTCTAGATGCTCTGAGCTGATTGTGTCCCCTGGGTTCTCGATACTGAAGGTAGTGGAGTCCTCTGTCTCGCGGATCAGAACCGAAATTGTCTGTCCCGCCGGCGTGTAGCGCAGCGCATTGGACAGCAAGTTGGATAGCGCGCGATCAAGCATCAGCCGATCTCCCAGCACTTGGCCTTTGCCTGTGAGCGATAGCTCAATGCCGCGCTCTTCGGCCAGAAGGTGGTAGTAGTCAAACAGCTTGAAGACTACGTCAGCCAGTTCGATCCTGGCCTGCTCGGGGATGATCAGGCCATTATCAGCCTTGGCCAAGAACAGCATGTCATCAATCATCCGAGACATGCGCTTCAAGTCCTCCAGGTTGGAGTACAGATTCTCCTCATAGGCATTGATATCGCGTTTTTTACTCAGCACGACCTCGGTGTGGGTCATCAGATTGCTGACTGGAGTTCGTAGCTCGTGGGCAATGTCGGCCGAAAAATTGGAGAGCCTAACGAAGGCATCCTCTAGCCGAGCCAACATCGCATTGAAGGAGAGAACCAGTTGCTGAAGTTCCCGCGGCACTGGTTCGAGAGGGATTCGCTCCTGTAACGAGCGAGCGGACATCCCGGAGGCCACATGAGTGACTTGCCGCAGAGGCCTAAGGCCGCTGCGAGCAACCACCCAGCCAAGCGCCGCACTGACCAAGGCACTGATGACCAATCCAATCCAGAACCATCGCTGCAGCGTGTCGAAAAAGTGCGTGTGATTGGTGACATCGAGAATCAGCAGAGCTGTAAGCGGTTCGGGCTGGTCAGTCACAGAGATTTGAGCCGTCATGCCCCGGTACATGCGCTCGTCTTTCTGCCACTCCCACATGCTCTGCTCATCGGCACGCCTGAAGCGTCCCGGCACTTCGACTGCTCTGGGGTCGGAAAAGAGCACTGCGCCGTCGCTGGCCAGGATGGTTGCGGCCAGATCCTGATGCGCCCCCAGTAAGGCTCGCAACTGCGGTAACTCCTCGGAGAGGTTAGCTCCGCTGCGAGCGTTGTTGAGAATGTGTTTGGCTGATTCGAGTTTTTCCACCAGGGCCTGCCGGTCCAGCATCTTAAAGTGGTGCTGGCTGAGCATGTTGAAGCTCAGCCCCGCTACTGTCAGGACGGCAATCACCGCGGACATGAACATCAAGCTCATCCGAGCGGTCAGCGAGAGGTGCTTCATATTCACTCCGGCGCATCCATCATGTACCCCATGCCGCGGGCGGTATGGATCAGCTTGAGATCGAAATCGTCATCGATCTTGGCGCGCAGCCGACGTACAGCGACCTCAATGACGTTGGTGTCGCTGTCGAAGTTCATGTCCCACACCTGCGAAGCAATCAGCGATTTCGGGAGCACTTCGCCGCGCCGGCGCAGTAGCAGTTCCAGCAGTGAAAACTCCTTCGCGGTCAGGTCAATTCTTTTCCCGCCACGGATCGCACGCCGCTTCATCAGATCGACTTCCAGATCGGCAATTTTCATGGTGGTCTGCGTCGGCGAACCATTACCTCTGCGCAACAGCGTTCTGACCCTGGCCAGAAGCTCTGAGAAAGCAAATGGCTTGATCAGGTAGTCGTCCGCACCCAGCTCCAACCCTTTAACGCGGTCTTCCACACCATCGCGTGCCGTCAAGAACAGTACGGGGACGTCTTTTCCTGCTGCGCGCAACATGCGCAGCACTTCCCAACCGTCCAGCCCAGGCATCATTACATCCAGAATTAGCAGGTCATAGGCTTCGCTAAGTGCATGCTGAAGGGCATCTGTACCGGTCATAACCCGGTCGACATTGAACCCAGCCTCGGTGAGACCTTGCTGGAGGTACGTACCGGTTTTGGGTTCGTCTTCAGCTACCAGTAGTTTCATGTGTGCAGACTCCAAAAGTCGGGTGGCCTGAGTTTGCAGGCAAACCGCGGCCCCAACCAGAAGCTTACGAAAATGTAATTCTGACTTCAGCTCACTGACAGGGTGGCTTGTCTAGGGTGCAAGCATGAGTACTAGGTTGTGCTCTCGGCCCTCGACAGACCAAAAGCAGAGGTGCCGGCCATAGTTTGCACTGATGGAGACTGCCCATGAAATCGCTGAAACCTTTGCTTCTGGTTGGTTCGCTACTGCTGTCTTCCATGGCTTGGGCCGAAGGGGGCAGCGACCGTGTATTCGAGCGCATCCAGCAGATGCGCGACAAAGCAGAAGCCGTGCTGATCCAGGCGGAGAAGGCCCCGGTCGGCGAGCGGCATGTGCACATGAAGGAGCATATGAACATGCTCGAAGACATCATGAGCCAGCTGCACAACGAGCATCCCGCGCCAAACATGTCTGCCGAAGAGCATCTGGCCTGGATGGAAAAGCATGACAAGCTGGTAGACGACGTGCTGGCTCAAATGATCCGCGAGCACAAGCTAATGATGGCCGACAAAGAGTGCCATCGATAAGGATTTTCCCATCTTCCAGGCCTTCCGTGATTGCTCCTTTGGCCTAGCGGCGCCTTTATGGCGCCGTGCTTTTTCCCAGCTGACGCAATTGTAGTTTTGGGGTCAGCGGCCTGGCAGCAAGCGGGGAATAGCATGAGATTTCCAGCACCCATCTCGAGGTCTCACCATGAAACGCTTACCCCTTAAACTGCTGATCAGCACTCTGTTCATCAGCACCACCTTTCCGGCATTTGCCGAGGTCGGCGGCAGTAGCAATGGCATTGGGCAGCAGGCCCAGGCGACGCCAGCGACTCGTACCATCTTGGTAAAGATGGACGACATCAACTACAGCCAGAAAAGGATCGATGTGAAGCCAGGTGAAACCGTGCGCTTCGTTCTGAAGAACGAGGGCGCGTTGATGCACGAGTTCAACATCGGGCAGGCAGCGTCCCAGCTGGAGCACCAGCGCAAGATGGCGTCCTTGTTCAAGGACGGCACACTGACCCCGACCGGCATGGCCGAGCGCATTGTCTGGCATGAGCGTTATGGCATGGGAGACTCCAACCCTCCAGGCTATCCGGAAGTCATCAAAGCCAAGCATGACGACCCGAACGCGGTTCTCGTCGAGCCCGGCACAACCAAAGAGTTCGTGTGGACCTTCCCTAAGGCGGGCAGTTTGAGCTTCGCCTGTACATTGCCTGGGCATTACCAGGCGGGGATGGTCGGTGAGTTTGCTCTGCGTTAGTCCGGCATCGGTGCTACCCGTTGGCCGCGAGCTGGGTAGCACCGATCTGACGAACCTTACTGCGATGTAGTTTTCACGTCAGCGTACCGCCAGCTGCACCTCATTAGCATCGGGACTCATCCCTCCTCAACACCTCAGAGGCACACCATGAAACTCAGACCCGCTTTCATAATCACCACCCTTGGCTTGCTGCTCAGTGCTGCCAATGCGCTGGCCAGCCCGGGCCACAAGAAAGACAGTATTGGGCAACCGGGAGACGGTCAGGCAGTAGATCGCACCATCGAAGTCCGGATGGGGGACATCTTCTTCGAACCCAAAGCAATGGAGATCAAAGCAGGCGAGACAGTTCGCTTCGTCCTGAAAAATGACGGTGCATTGCTACACGAATTCAATCTTGGCAAAGCGGCATCCCATGCCGCGCACCAGAAAGAGATGGCCGCGATGTTTCAGAACGGCACGCTGTCCCCTACAGGTGCACATGACATGAGCAATATGGGCCATGCCATGGGCGGCATGAAGATGGTCGGTATGGAACACGATGACCCCAACAGTGTTCTTGTCGAACCTGGAGCACGCGAAGAGTTGATCTGGACCTTCTCCGCCGCCACCGAACTGGAGTTCGCCTGCAATATTCCAGGACATTATCAGTCGGGAATGGTCGGTAAGGTGACCGTACGCTGACGTTTATTGATACTCGCCAACTCCGTCCAGTCTGAGACACCTATACTGATCCGGCCGCCATTGAAACGAGGCTATTGTCGTGGACCATACCCATCACACCAGTACCACTGAGCCGCCTTTTTGGAAGAGCAAGATTGGCATTGCGCTGATCATGCTGGCCGTAATCGGCATCTTCTATGTAGCGCGTGAGCATTACGGTCATCTTTCGCAGGCCCTGCCGTACCTCATCCTGCTGCTATGCCCGCTGATGCATCTGTTTGGCCACAATCACGGCGGGCACTCCCACTCCAGCAGCACCGCTGTTTCCAAGGACGAAGAAAGGACATAGATCGCATGCAAAAGACCTCCTGCCATCATGACCAGGATCATTCACATAACTCGCACGCCCACTCCGAGAGCCAGCGCGACCCGGTGTGTGGCATGGAGGTCAAACCTGATGGCCCTTATCGCGAGAGCTTTGAAGGGAAGGCCTATCATTTCTGCAGTGCGAAGTGCCTAGAGAAATTCCAAGCAGATCCTCATCAGTACATGAGCCATCAGTCTCATGGGGAGCATCACCAGCACGCGACTCCAGCACCCACATCGACACCTGTAGGTGCTGAATACACCTGCCCGATGCATCCAGAAATCCGTCAACCGGCTCCCGGAAACTGCCCGATCTGCGGGATGACGCTGGAACCTGTCATCCCGGAGCTGGAAGAGGAGGAAAACCCAGAGCTGAAGGACTTCTCGCGGCGGTTCTGGTGGACTTTACCGTTGACCGTCATCGTGACCGTATTGGCGATGGCTGGCCATTCCTTGCAACTGTTTCATGGCACGACCCAGAACTGGGTTGAGCTGGTTCTGGCGACGCCAGTGACGCTATGGGGCGGCTGGGTATTCTTCACCCGCGGCATTGACTCCATCCGGCACCGCAGCCCCAACATGTGGACGCTGATCGGATTAGGAACTGCAGCCGCCTACCTCTACAGCGTGGCCGCTACCTTGGTGCCGCAGTGGTTCCCGGCGGCCTTCGTTCAGGATGGACGCATCGGCGTCTACTTCGAGGCCGCCGCGGTGATCATCTCGCTCACGCTGTTGGGCCAGATGCTCGAACTCAAAGCCCGCTCGCAGACCTCTGCCGCCATTAAGTCACTGCTGGGATTGGCCCCCAAGACTGCCCGGCGCATCAGGCCTGACGGCCAGGAAGAAGATATTCCGCTGACCCACGTCCATCAGGGTGACCACTTGCGTGTCCGGCCGGGCGAAAAAGTCCCGGTGGATGGCACCGTGCTGGAGGGCGAGAGCGCTGTCGACGAGTCGATGCTCACCGGCGAGCCGGTGCCCGTCACCAAGCGGGCAGGGGATACCCTCATCGGTGCCACCCTGAACACCCACGGCAGCCTGGTGATGGAAGCGCAGAAGGTGGGCGCCGAAACCATGTTGTCGCAGATCGTCCAGATGGTGGCTAAGGCCCAGCGTTCCAAGGCGCCCATGCAGCGTATGGCCGATGCCGTGGCAGGGTATTTCGTGGTGGGGGTGATCCTGATCGCGATCCTGACATTTTTTGGCTGGGGGGTGTTCGGGCCGGAATCAGGTTGGGTATTTGGCCTGATCAATGCGGTGGCGGTGCTAATCATTGCGTGTCCCTGCGCTCTGGGTCTGGCAACCCCGATGTCCGTCATGGTTGCGACTGGCAAGGCCGCTAGCAGCGGTGTGTTGTTCCGCGATGCCAGCGCCATCGAGAATCTATGCAAGATCGACACGCTCATCGTCGACAAGACTGGAACCCTGACTGAGGGGCGTCCCGTATTTCATAGTGCGGAAGGGACAGGCGGTTACGACTCCAATGAAGTGCTGCGCCTGGCTGCTAGTCTCGACCAGGGTAGTGAGCACCCGCTGGCTCATGCCATCGTCGATCATGCGCGCGGTCAGGGCATTGCACTGGTCAAACCGGACACTTTCGAATCTGGCTCGGGTATTGGTGTGCGCGGCCAGGTCGATGACCATCAGCTGCAGCTCGGCAACACCGCACTGATGGACGAGGCGGGCGTCGATATTACCCCGCTGCGCAATCGCGCCGAGCAACTGCGTCTGGAAGGCATCAGCATCATCTATTTGGCCGTTGATGGTCGCCTGGCGGGACTCCTGGCCGTTTCCGATCCGATCAAGCCTACTTCTCAACAGGCTGTCTCCAAGCTTCAAAGCGAAGACGTAAAGGTCATCATGGCCACTGGTGATGGCCTCACCACAGCAAGAGCCGTGGCGAAGCAGCTCGGAATCGAGGAAGTGCATGGTGAGGTCAAACCGCAGGATAAGGAGAAACTGGTCGCCGATTTGCAGGGCTATGGCCGTCGTGTCGCCATGGCGGGTGACGGCATCAACGATGCGCCCGCCCTGGCCAGGTCTGACGTAGGTATCGCCATGGGCACCGGTACCGATGTGGCGATGAACAGCGCCCAAGTGACGCTGGTCAAGGGAGATCTGATGGGCATCCTGCGAGCGCGCACCCTGTCAGTGGCAACCGTGAAAAACATGAGGCAGAACCTCGCCTTTGCGTTCCTCTACAACGCGATGGGAATCCCGCTAGCAGCGGGGCTGCTGTACCCGCTGACGGGGCATCTTCTGTCGCCCTTGATTGCTGCGCTGGCGATGAGTGTCAGCTCGGCGTCGGTGGTCTTCAATGCTCTGAGGTTGAAATCAACGGACATCGGATAGGCTTCCATACCACCGACCAGGTGATTATTCAGAAGCGCATCTGACCGGAAAATGCCGTACGGTAGTTTCCGGTCCGACCTATCTGTCGCAACACATAGTGACGAGGTGACGTTCGATGGACTGTTGCCGCTGCGGGTAGGAGACTGGTCGTCGTTAACCCATGAGGACTCTCCGTGGCCCGCATTCGCAGACTGATTATCAGCAACTTCCGATCTATCCAGGCGCTCGACTGGGTGCCGGCCCCAGGAATTAACTGCCTCATAGGTCCTGGCGATAGTGGAAAGTCCAGCATTCTAGATGCGATTGACCTTTGCGTCGGTGCCCGCCGGGGCGGCACGTTCGGCGACATGGACTTCTTCGCTCTGAACGTCGAAACACCCATCACCATCAGTGTGACGCTTGGCGATTTGCCGGTATCGCTGATGGATATCGATGTTTACGGCGAGTTCTTGCGTGGATTCAATCCAGGAACGGGAGAAGTCGAAGACGAACCGCGAGCGGGGCTGGAGACCGTTATCACCTTGCTCCTGCAAGTTGGTGCCGATTTGGAACCTACCTGGACACTTTTTTCTGAGCGTGCGGAGCAGCAGCAACTCGAACGCACTCTTCCCTGGAAGGAACGAGCGGCACTAGCAGCCTGTCGGACTTGAATTCTTAAATGGACAGAGCGCGACAAAGAC
>NZ_VRYE01000088.1:18782-19488 GCF_008041835.1 Ectopseudomonas mendocina | reverse complement strand
GTGTCGCACCTCGACCTGGTTGTTGTCGATGGGATCAGCTCCATCTTCCAGGTAGCGCGTCAGCGCTACCCAGCGTTTGAGGCTGTAATCCAAGGCTTTTGCTGTTGCTGATCCGTTGGGCACCCGATCACGCTGGGCCAGCATCCAGTTATGCAGCGTGTCGAGGATCGGTGAGGCCTTTTCCTGTCGTATTCACCAGCAATCTTCATCGCTCATGTTCCGTGCCTGCCGTTCGATTGCGGATTCCACGCCATCCGGCCACCTGTTCCACGGCCATCCGGCCGGGCAGTCGGAGCGCAGCGACGCAGGGGGCATTGTCAGTCTGAGGTGCCCGGTGTCGTCAATTTCTTCGTCTGTTTGCGCATCGACTCACCCTTGAGGTTGATCCGATAAGCGTTGTGCACCAAGCGGTCGAGGATGGCGTCGGCCAGAGTCGGATCGGATCACCGATCAGTTCGTGCCAGTTGTCCACCGGCATTTGGCTGGTCACGATGGTCGAGCGCTGGCCGTAGCGATCATCCAGTAGCTCCAGCATGTCGCGACGCTGCTTGGCGGTGAGCGGGGCCAGGCCCCAGTCATCGAGGATTAGCAGCCTGTTGAAATTCGCCTACGGCCTGTCTGACTTTGCCGTGTAAGGTTTACGATATCGGCTCCAATCTGCCGGGAACCCCGATTTCCATGCGTGGCCCCTATGTCTTATACCGAA
>NZ_VRYE01000088.1:0-18612 GCF_008041835.1 Ectopseudomonas mendocina | reverse complement strand
GATCTATGCCCTGCCAGTGGGCGAGCTGCGTAAGGAGCTGATCATCTGTCTGCGCCAAGGCAAGACGACGCGCAGGCCGCGCTCAATAGCATGCCGCTGGAGATGCGCAAAAGCATGACTTACGACCAGGGCCGGGAGATGGCGCGACACGCCGAGATCACCCAAAGAACCGGCGTGGCGATCTATTTCTGCGACCCGCACAGCCCCTGGTAGCGCGGCAGCAACGAAAACATCAACGGCTTGATTCGCCAGTACTTGCCCAAGGGCACAGACCTGTCGGTACATAGCCAGGAGGAGCTGGACGCCATTGCGCTGTAACTGAACATGCGACCGCGTAAGCGCTTCGACTTCAAATGCCCCATCGAGGTGATGGGTGAGATCATGCAAAATGCCATGGCAATGCGGCATGATGCTCCGGCTTCAATTCAATAACCGTGTTGCACTCAGCTCCTGCAACCGCCAAATTTTCGGCCGACTGGATTGTGCAACTGACACCGACGCAGCGGATCAGCAACATGAACGAGGTATTAAAGGCCATTGAAGCGGCTAAAACTCCCGATGAGGTATTGGCCAGTAAGGTGTTTGACTTCGACAGCAAGCAGTTGATGGCCCTGCTCGATGGTGTGATCTATGGGAGACGTTTTGCGAGGTACGTGCTGTTGCGTTTGGAATATTTGCTGGCCAGTCATGCCGCACCATTGAACTTACCCGACGAAATCAGCGTTGAGCACATTCTGCCGCAGACGCCGGGGAAAGCCAGCCAATGGCTCAAGGATTTCACCGATGATCAGCGTGAGGTGTGGCTTCACCGGTTGGGAAACCTGATGCTTCTGTCACGACGGAAGAATACCTCGCTGGGCAACCTGGACTTCGCTGACAAGCGTGTGCGTTACTTTGAAGATCGTGTTGAAAGCCTGCCGAATTCCCAGCGCCTCTTGGTTTTAGGTGCTTTCGCACTGGGTGATCTGGAGGTGCGGCACAACGATTTGCTGGAACGTCTGGCAGGGTCTTATGGGGTAACTCCATGACATATCGGCTGAATCTCGGCGACGAAAACCTCGCGCGGTTATTTGATGCCGGATGCCTGAAACCAACCATTAAGCAGCACTTAATGGTTCAGGCCGAGAGTTGACGCCCATGGCCACGAAGAAAACCGCCAAAACCACACCCAGCTGGAGCGACGTCAAAACCAAACTGGCCGGCTTCGACCGCGCTGGGCTGCTCGGGCTGGTGCAAGACCTGTACGCCGCCAGCAAGGACAACAAGGCCTTTTTGCACGCGCGCTTCGGGCTGGGCGATGACCCGCTGGAGCCCTACAAGACCATCATCACGCAGTGGATCAACCCGTCCGACTATCGCAAGCCGATGTCGGTAGCCAAGGCCAAAAAAGCCATCAGCGATTACAAAAAGGCACTGGGCCAGCCCGAAGGCTTGGCGGAACTCTCGGTGTTCTACTGCGAAGAAGTGTTCGACTTTCTGGCCGGTTGCGGCATGGACGACGAAGGTTTTTACGACGCGCTGGTGCGGATGTTCGAGCAGGCGCTGAAATATGTGCTGGCCTTGCCCGCTGCACAGCAGTCCGCGTTCCTCGCCCGGCTGGACCGGGTGCGCCAACTGGGGCAGAACGTTGGCTGGGGCGTCGGCGATGACTTCGACCATTTCTGGTCGGAAGCCGGGTTGGCGGGTGACGAATGACAAAGGCGGAGAAAACGGTGCTGGGCACTTGGCGCATCACCGGCATGGAAGTCTGGGATGCTGACTACTTTGACGTGGAGGCCCCTGCCCACATCACCATCCGTAGCGACCTGACAGGCGAATTTCAGTTCGGTTTGGTACAGGGCGATCTTGATGCCCGATTCAGTGCGGCCGATGGCGTGGCGCGCGTGGAGTTTTCCTGGTCAGGTGCTGATGAGAACGACCCGATGAACGGGCGCGGCTGGATGGACGTGACAGCGGATCAGGCAGAAGGCCGGATTTTCATTCATTTGGGCGATGACTCGGGCTTCACGGCGGTTCGGCAAGATGCCTAAGGCCTGTTGCCGTTTTACATGGGCAACCATAGGAAGGCGCAGGCCATGGCCACCACGCTCTCGTAATTTCTCTTGAGCTTGTCGAATCGAGAGGCCACCGCCCGGTAGTGCTTCAGCCGGGCGAAAGCGTTTTCCACCAGGTGGCGATTGCGGTACAGGCCTCTGTCCAGATTCGCGTTGCCTTTCACAGAGTTACGCTTGCTCGGGATCACGGCTTTGGCCCCTTGTCGCTCAACTTGCTCTCGGATTCTCTCGCTGTCATAGCCCTTATTCCAGTTACCAAACGCCTTGGGCAGGTCTCTCCAGGGACATCCCGTGCGCATGCGGTACAGCATGCCCTCCACGGTCATTCGTAGATCACGCTTATTGTAGATGGCCTTGTGCAGGAGAATTTCCCGCAGCTTCGACCAATGCTCGTCGTTGAGTAGTAATCGGGGCATTGCAAGCTCGTATCGATGTCGGGTCAGAGCTTCAACGATACGAGCTTGCTCTTATAAATCAATTGGTTAGCGCGAAACGGCAACAGACCCTAAGTGCTTCACCGGCGAGGATCTCGTCAATAATTTATTCATCGCTGCGATCACCTGTGCGGATTCCACGCCATTCGGACACTCAGCCCACGCTGATCCGGACACCTGTTCCACGATCATTCGGACAGGCAGCCGGAGCGCAGCGACGCAGGGGTTGAATTGTTAGTCTGAGGTGCCCGGTGTCGTCAATTTCTTCGTCTGTTTGCGCATCGATTCGCCCTTGAGGTTGATCCGGTAGGCGTTGTGCACCAGGCGGTCGAGGATGGCGTCGGCCAGAGTCGGATCACCGATCAGTTCGTGCCAGTTGTCCACGGGCATTTGGCTGGTCACGAGGGTTGAGCGCTGGCCGTAGCGGTCGTCGGTTGAGGCGCTCCAGCATGTCACGGCGCTGTTCAACGGTGAACGGGGCCAGACCCCACCCGCGCCTTCTTCCACTCGGCATACACGTAGGGCTGCTCCGGCAGTGGCGCAGCGCTGGACGATCCAGGGCTTCGAAGGCCGAGTACCGGGAGCCCGGCAGCTTGCGAAACGGTCGTCGGTTGAGCCGCTTCAGCAATAAGGCGATGGCGCTGTTGAGTTCGTCCAGGGAGAAGAATTGGCGGTTGCGCAGGGCGGCGAGGATCCAGCGCTCGACCACCTGCACGCCGACCTCGGCCTTAGCCTTGTCGCGCGGCTTACGCGCCCGCGCCGGCACCACCGCCACGCCATAGTGCTCGGCCAGATCGCGGTAACTCGGGTTGATATCCGGCTCGTAGCGATGGCTCTTACTCACAGCGCTGCGCAGGTTGTCCGGCACCACGATCTCCGGCACGCCGCCGAGGAAGGCGAAGCAGCAGGCATGGGAGCCCAGCCAGTCAGGTAGCGCAACCCATCCAGCAGCTTGCGTTGCAGTGCGTGCTTGGGCGCGGCCATGGCGCGCGCCGGATCGCCGCCCAGCTCCTGGGCCACCGACGTCCGGTCTGCTTGCACGACGAGTTCCCCCAGTACACCGGCATGTTCGTACTGACCGGCCAGCACATAGAGCAGCGGTGCCCAGAGAGCCGGATAGTCGCTGAGCCAGTCCAGGACGTGGCGGTCGAGCAGTTGGCGATAGAGCAAGCCTGTTGCGGCGCTGTGCAGGCGGTATTCGCGGTCGTCACGGTAGCGAAATCGGTACGCCTGGTGCAGCGGGCCATGCCACGGATGCCAAGTACTGCCGTCGGCCAGTTCGACGTGTAGATCGACGGCGATCTTGCCAATATCGTGGAGCAGCGCAGCATGGGCAACGGCGGCGGTCCAGGCTTCGGACTGCGCCGCCTGGTCTTCGGGACTGGCACCGATGGGCAGCAGATTGTCCTTGGGCGCATTGGTGGCCATTGGATTGTGGCTGCTCAATCCTCTGTTTCAGGTATTGGCCCGAGCCAAAGCGCGCGAGGTCATGACTGCCGCTGCGTTGCTGGTGTGCTGCTGTCGGAAGCCGACGCAGTGATCGAGGAAGTGCGCAAACGCGACGCCGAACGTTTTGCCTTGGAAACAGCAGGCGGCCTGTTTGCCGGGCGAGCGCTGGTACTGGGGAGTATTGAACGCATTGATCCGCCGAACCATGAAGCGCGGGATGCTCAGTGAGCATCAATCACAGGATCGGTTCACCTGCGCTCCAGAGCAGAAAACTGGCTACTCAGCCACGTGTGAAGCTGAGAAACCGCAGGGCTGATCTGCTTGCGATGCGGGCACACCAGACTCAACGGTGACGCTTCGCCAGGATAATCCGGCAGCAGCACAAGCAGACGCTCTGCGGCGATATCTGCACTGACATCCAGCCAGGATTTGTAGGCGATACCTTCACCCTCCAATGACCAGCGCCGCACGACATCGGCGTCATCGCTGAACAACGGTCCCGAAACCTGCACGGTTTGCCCGCCCAGGTTCCACTTGTCGTAGACCCGGCCATTTTGCAGATAGAGCAGGCAGGCATGCTTGCTCAAGTCATCCGGTGTTTGGGGAGAACCGCAGCGTTGCACATACTCCGGCGAGGCAACCAGCACTCGCTGGTTCCGAGGTGCAAGCGGCAGTGCCACGTAGTTGGCGTCTTCATTTGGACCGTAGCGAATCGCCACGTCCACCGGGTCGCGAAACAGATTGGCCATCTGGTCCGACAGGAAAAAACGCAACGTCAATTGAGGATGCTGACGGCGGAACAGCGTCAGCCACGGCAGCAGTATGTTGCGCCCCAGATCGGACGGCGCTGTCACTTGCAGCACGCCCCGCAGCGTGGTGTTCTCACCCCGCAGGTTTTCCTTGCCTTGCTGCAGGGTCTCTAGCACTGAGTGGGCGGTGGGCAGATATTGCTCGCCCTCAGCAGTCAATCGCAGGCTGCGCGTCGTACGGGCGAATAGGCGCACGTCCAGTTCGCGCTCCAGACGTTTGATGGCGGCAGCGACCTGACCAGGCAGCAGATCAGCCTCCAGCGCCGCTGCGGTGAAACTGCCCAGCGCGGCGCTGCGGATGAATAAACCAAGATCATCGATGCGGATCATTTTCACTCCTGAAGTGAAAGTGTTGGCGCATTCTGCTTGTTTTTCTTTGTCCATGGGAAGTCGAAGATTGCCGCAAGTGAATGCATCAACCCTTCGACAGCGAGTCTCCATGAAAGCCATCAGCTTTACCCAGCACGCGTTGCCCATCGACAATCCACAAGCATTGATCGACATCAGTCTCCCGCGGCCCACGCCTGGCCCTCGGGATCTGCTGGTCGAAGTTCGAGCGGTATCAGTGAATCCGGTGGATACCAAGGTGCGCGCCGGAACTTTCACAAAAGAACCGAAAATTCTCGGCTGGGACGCCACAGGCATTGTCCGCGAGGTCGGCGCTGAAGTGACGCTGTTTCAGCCGGGCGATGAAGTGTTCTATGCCGGCTCGATTGCCCGCAGCGGCAGCTACAGCGAATTCCATTTGGTCGATGAGCGGATCGTTGGGCACAAGCCTCATTCATTGAGTGCTGCCGATGCGGCAGCGTTGCCATTGACCTCGATCACGGCCTGGGAATTGTTGTTTGACCGGCTCGGTGTCGTCGAGGGTACGGGGGAGGGCAAGTGCCTGTTGATCACTGGAGCGGCTGGCGGCGTCGGTTCGATGCTGGTGCAACTGGCCCGAAAGTTGACCCGCCTTACCGTCATTGGTACCGCTTCACGCCAGGAAACCGCTGATTGGGTGCGGCAGTTGGGCGCGCATCACGTGATCGATCACAGCCAGCCACTGCTCGCACAGTTGCAGGCGCTCGGTGTGCCGGAGATCGACTATGTCGCCAGCCTAACCCACACCGAACAACACTTTGCACAACTGATCGACGTGCTCAAGCCACAGGGGCGTCTGGGTGTGATTGACGATCCCGAAACCCTCGATGTGATGCCGCTCAAGCGCAAGTCGCTGTCATTGCATTGGGAGCTGATGTTCACCCGCTCGCTGTACGAAACCCCGGACATGATTAATCAGCATCACCTGCTCAATCGGGTCAGCGCTCTGATTGACCAAGGTGTTCTGCAAACTACCGTGAGCGAGCACTTTGGTGCGATCAATGCGGCAAACATGCGTCGTGCCCATGCGCTGATCGAGAGCGGCAAGGCCCGGGGCAAGATCGTTCTCGAAGGTTTCTGATTTCACTCATCAGACGGGCTCGCCTGCGGGCCCGTTTAACCGCCTGCGGCATCACTTGCGGTTTTTAATGTTGGAGAGTTGACGATGAATACGTCCAGTAACGTGTTGGTATCAATTGCCGTACTCAAGGCCAAGGCAGGCAAAGAACAGGCATTGAAAGAAGAATTGCTGAAGCTGATAGAGCCGACCCGCGCAGAGCCGGGCAATCTCGATTATGTGTTGTTCGAGCAGCGTGACGAGCAGGGCACTTTCTACATGCGCGAGGCTTTCAGGGATCAGGCGGCGCTGGATGCGCATATTTCGATGCCTTACTTTCAGCGCTTTGCCGCCACGGCAGATGATCTGCTGCAAGAGCCGTTGCAACTGATATTCCTTGAACAGGTATCGGCCTGATCATTCAGCCTGTTGAGCCGCACCACCTCGGCCGGGCGTGGACGTGGCCGGCGGATCAATTTGCTCCAGGACGCGCCTTTACTCCGAATTGCGCAACGATGTGAGTGCCCAGCTCCTCAATGACGTCCGCCGCAGGGCGCTTTCCGTACTTGAGATTGAGGATAACGTGGTCCACCCCGATTTCCTCAAGCGACTCCAGCAAAGCCCGGAGGTGGTTGCGCCCGAGCCTGAACCCAAATGAATGGGAGTGGGCGACGTGGACGGGTTCTCACTGAGGTGGATGTAAAGCGACTGAGTGAAGGGCTTATAGACGGCACCACATTGCTTCATGACCTCCATCCGCCAATCTTCCACGATCAGTCGCTGCATTTTCGGCGCGCGTGGATAGTTGATCCATCCGGCGCTTTCGCGCGCGATCCAATCCAGTGACTGGCGGCTATGACCGGTCACGAGCATCGGAATCACTTGGGTTGTGGGTTTCGGAAGGTTGCTGAAAAGTCGCTGAACCTGGCCTAAAACAGCCTTAATCCAAAGCAACTTTCAGCAACCTTTTCTACTGCGGCCCAGTGTTTCCGGGCCTTGTTTGGTGGAGGGGCAGCACCCGGCACCAAACGACTATTGAAAGTACGGAATCGAAGCGGTGCGGGCTGCTGCGAACCGGTGCGAACCGGATCGAAAAGCCTGCCGGTACGGCCATCGGCCATGGACGATCAAGCAGGTTTTTCGGACTGATTGGTAGTCGGAATACGGCCTCAACCTCGTTCGCTTTCTGGGGCCAGTTCAATTCCGGTTCGGGGAGTTGAACACGGGCAGAGCCCTCCGAAGTGGGAACTAGTTCTTGAAATTGAGGCACTTTAATGCCTTTTCCTGTGGCTAAGACGGTTTTTTAGGTATTAAATTGCCTTTTTGTGTGTGTGCGTCTACTGTTTGGGCATTAAAGTACCGGTGACTGATATGCACAATCTTACTCTGCAGGTTTATAGGGATGGCCAGTGGCGCAATGCCATGGAGCTCCGTTTCGAGCAGCCCGAGGAAGGGCTGGGGGGGGCTTGTGCTTATGGCTACCAGCAGGGCTATCTGGTTGACTCCTTGGAGTCTGTAGGCACTCGGCTGAATGCGGCTGTCAGTGCAGCTTACCCGCTCGGATGGGATTCTTGGCGAGATAAGAAGGCGCCTGCGTTTCTCTTCGACATCCTGCCATCAGGTGCAGCAAGACGCTTTCTACTGAAGCGTTTGGGCGGCGAGCGGCCCGAGGGTCTCAATCTTGATCTCTACCTTCTTGGGCGATGCACACCTGCGCCAATTGGCAATCTGCGTATCAAGGAGTCTGTCGAGGCGATTGCGGGCAGTCCGGTGTTGGGTTTCACACGCGATGAGGTTATTAGCCGGGACTCGCGATTCCTGGAGTACGCGTATGAGCAGGGCGCAGCCATTGGCGGGGCGACAGGTGCTGGCGGTGAGGCCCCCAAACTGTTGCTGACTGAAGATCGGCAGGGGGCCTTACATCCAGATGCTGTGCTGCCAGATGCAGACGCCGCCCAGCACTGGTTTGTGAAGTTCGCGCGTAACAAAGCCAGTCAGACCGATCAGGACATCCTGCGCAGCGAGTACTGTTTCTATCGTGCCGTCCAGCAGCTCGGAATGGATACGGTTGCAGCTGAAGGGTTGGCATTGGAGGAGGGCAATAAGCCCAGTCTCTGGATGCATCGCTTTGATCGCGAGATTAGCCCCACAGGGGTTAGCCGAACTGCCGTTGAGTCCATGTACTCGCTATGCGGTGTAACCGAGGCGGGTAGCTACATGCTGCACACGCACGTGCTGGGGAATCTGGTCGAATTATGGCGAGCTGTTGGGCAGGAACAGCAGGTTGGAGATCTGGTGTTTGAATACATGCGGCGTGACCTGCTGAATCAGATACTCGGTAACTCAGACAACCACGGTCGCAACACGGCGATTCTCCGATGCGAGCAGGGGGTTCGGTTGGCGCCAATCTACGACTTGGCGCCGATGGTCATGGACGAGGAGGGAGTTACGCGTACGACGAAGTGGCCAAAGCACATCGAGCTTGCTGGAGAGGTCAACTGGAGAATGGCCTGTGATGAGGTCGCAGAATGGGTTGATGCCGATGAGCTGTTCCAACGATTGCGGTTGGCAGCTCAGGACTTCCTCGCGCTACCTGACTTGCTGAGTGCACAAGGGCTTCCCGACTCAACCATGAGTCACCCTCGTATAGCCCTGAGAAATCTCCAGCAGCGGATGTTTCAGTGGGGGTTGGTCTAATGGATATTCTTGAGCGCAATCGCATTTTGAATGAGCTGCAGCAGCAGTTGGCTAGCGGCGAGATCACGATTGGAGGAGCAGTGCGACGCCTGCGCAAGGAAGTGACTGGCTTGCAGCAGGCCAGATTTGCACAGATGTGCAAGCTGTCATTGCGAGCCTTGCGGCAGCTAGAGCTTGATGAGAGCAACCCGACTGTCCAGACACTGAATAATGTGTTTAACCCTTTTGGCATGCAGGTTGGCATTGTGCCGAAGCTCCCTCGTTGAGTGGCGCTGCGCACAGGCCCCTAAGGCTGGATAGAAGCTGGAGAAACACATGGACTACTCATCGCTGCTCTTCAAGGTCACTCAGGCGGTCATCAGTAAGCGAACGGGCATCACACCTTGCCGGCGGGCACCCAGTTGTGCGGCAGAAGCTCGGCCAGGGCGCTGGCCTTCTGCGTCGGCAGGCGCATGAGCACATCCTTCAGGTAGACGTACGGATCGTGTCCGTTCAGGCGGGCTGACTGGATCAGCGTCATCAAGGCTGCACCACGCTGGCCCTGCGTAGCGAGCCGGCAAACAGCCAGTTGGCGCGTTCCAGGGCCCAGGGGCGGATCTGGTTCTCGATCCAGTTGTTGTCGATGAGTAGGTTGCAGTCATCCAGGTAGCGCACCAACGCTGCCCAACGCTTGGGGCGCTGCTGACTCAGCCCCACAAATTGTTGCAGATTCGCTGCACAGCTGCGTTGGCCGCTCGGCGATCAAATCTCTCAGGGTCGAAATAGCCGCCGGCCCATTCCAGTACGCTTCGGCCTTCCTCGCTGGCCGGTTGCTGGATCAGTGCCAGAAAGTCCAGATAACCCGGCACACCGCCTACATCCTCGGGAGGGCAGGCGCGGGCGCCATCCAGCACCTCGCACCAGGTGCCCGTGAAGTCGCAGGGTTCGATAGTCTCTACGGCGATCAAATGCTGCCAGCTATCGCCAAAGTCGTAGAGGTAGCGCAGGCGGTCTCCTTCCTTCAGCATGCGGCGCAGCTTGAACTTGCGATCATCCAGCGCCTCGTCGTCGTCCATGAATGCCGCATCCAGGGGCATGTAGCGGTTCATCCCCAAACTGAACTCATGCAGATGGCTGCTGTGCCAGCCCATGGCCGCCTGAATGAAGTGGTGCAGTTTACGCAGGGTGCAGTCGCCGCTGACGCGGATGCGCCTCCAGATCGGCGGATCGAGCTGCAGCGGCTCCAGCTGGATGTGCAGGGTGTAGAGCAGAGGTTGAGTGGCCATGTCTTTATCCTTGGCGGTTGCAGGAGCTGAGTGCAACACGGTCATTGAATTGAAGCTGGAGCATCATGCCGCATAGCCATGGCCTTCTGCATCACCTCGCCCATAACTTCGATTGGGCACTTGAAGTCGAAGCGCTTACGCGGTCGCATGTTCAGTTGCAGTGCGATGGCATTCAGCTCCTCTTGGCTGTGTACCGACAGGTCTGTGCCCTTGGGCAAGTACTGACGAATTAGGCCGTTGATGTTTTCGTTGCTGCCGCGCTGCCAGGGGCTGTGCGGGTCGCAGAAGTAGATCGCCACGCCGGTTCTTTGGGTGATCTCGGCGTGTCGCGCCATCTCCCGGCCCTGGTCGTAAGTCATGCTTGCGGATTCCACGCCATCCGGCCACCCAGTCCGCTCTCATCTGGCCAGGCATTCCACGGCCATCACCACATCCAGCTTGCCCTGCCAGGCCCGATAGTTTTCGCAGAACCAGCTGTACTGAAAGCCCTGCGGCTGGTTCAGGCGGTACTCCTGCCAGAGCAGCGCCAAGGTCACGCCCGGCCGGCGTAGCTCGGCGTGGATCATGGCCCAATCGGGCAGTGGCCGCTGCTCGCTGGGCACTGCCTGCGCCGGTGGGAACAGCTGCTGTTCCAGCTCGGAATCGGACAACGAACAGGGCCAGGCTAGACCGCTGGCGGCAAAGCGACAGAGGTAATCACCGGCACTGCTGTACCGGCGCAGGACTGGAGCCTGCATGTCGCTGGAAAGTCTGTTCAGTTCCGCCAAAGCTGCGTTTTGTCGCCACTACTGAGGAGTTTTTTTGCCTTGACCTTGGCGGCGTTGCGTTCCATTTCGAGCAACTCGCTGCTTGCCTTGTGATCAGCCTCAGCCAGGCCGTACTGTTTTCGCGCCCTGGACTCCAGCGCATGCAGTGGGCGCAGTGCCTGTTTGAGTGCAGGCGATTTCATCGCAGATGGCCGCCCGATGACGATACCCCACTGGTTAGGAACGACCATCCAATCATCGTGCTGTTTCGGGTGGATGGTAAATTTTCGGCCAACCACGGCGCTGACAGCAACCACGAGCGCGACTCCGATAAAATCTGGTGGGCATTGAGTGCGCTCAGCGACATCACGGACATATTCCCGCAGATCGGCTGGCAGTAACTCGTCATGCCAGGGCATGACCCTCGTTAACTCACACGGGAGCGGCTTTGGCGCAATTTCTGGGCTGAGATATGAGGCACGTGCCGGTTCGGGCATCTCCGCCAGGAACGGCGGGATCTGCTCGTATGTGGTCATTGCTCATCTCTCTTGGGGAGATCCTCAGTGGTGCCATCACGTTCGCTGATCTTGCTCTCTAGCCAGGCCTCCACCTCCGCGACGACGAAGTAAACGCCAGCCTGTTTGCTTGAGCCAAATTTGATGGGGCGAGGGAAGCTGGGATCGTTTTCTCGCAGCTTCTCGAGGCCGGAGCGGCTCTTGTCAAAGCATTGCTGCAGAGAGGTGTGGCTGATCAAATACTTCTTGGGGGCATGTGTCGGCATATGTAGGTCTCTGTGTGTAAGCCGACACAGATTTAATACCCTCGACAGATCGCTGTGGCGCGTTTTCAAACCAGAAAAGCGACGGAAAACGTTTTGTCAGTTGTTGAGGGGCGGTAGCCGAGGATGGGATTCACGGGAAGGGAGGCTGTCATAAAGCTGGCATTACCCAGCCATAGCTGCCCAAAAAGACACAAAAAAGGCACTGTAGCTATTCGCTAAGTGCCTGATTTGTAAGGGATGTTTGGTGCCGGGGGGATTTGAATCCAAAGACACAGCCCCCTAGCTCAAATCAGCGTTTCAGAGGCATCGCCATACGAACACTGATTTGTAGGAATTCACACAGTCGGCTTGCAGTATATGAACCTTGAGCGACTCGTCAAGAGTGCATCCAAAAACTCTTCTCGTCTCGCGCAGGGCTGGTAGCTAGACCTTTCCCGATGACGGGTTCAAATCCCGCCGGAGGAGTTGAACCGAATGATGGCTGAGAGGGTCTGCCTCAGGCATCCCCTATGCCCTTTTTGCTTTGTCTGACGGGGTAGGGGCTGCTCACTCATCTTTGAGGGCTTGTGCTGCTTGCGCAAAGGTATCCCAGCGCCCGACTAGCTCATCAATGCGGTCTGGAATACGTTCAGTTTTGCTCAGCACTAGACAGCGTGTTGAGCCAACGTACTCCTCGACTAGATAGAGGGAGTCGCCAACATCTACACCGAGCTCTTGGAGAATCTCATCGGGAATGCGAATGGCGCCGTCACCATCCCAATCCTCAATCACGACTTGTAGCGTTTTCATGTAAATACCTTGCCCCAATTTCGGCTTGCCAGTGACTGACAGGCTTCTAACGAACCGCCAAAGCATCTCTGAGAGACTGCCTGCATGCTGGCCTCAGTGACATAGGTGATGCTGTTGCCATCTTGGTCAATCAGCACGCCGCCTGCGCCAATCAATAGTGCATGACCTGCGACCACGTCGTGCGCTGATACCGGCACAAGCGATACACCTGCATCCCCATCACCTGCGGCTACTCGTGCCAGTCGATAAGCGATGCTGGGCATCGCAACGAAACCAGCAGGTGCGCACAATTCAGAATTGACTTCGGGCTTGTCCATTGCCGCAGTGCTCACCATGACTGCGCTGTTTTGATTCCATTCTTTTTGGGCAAGCCCCGCATTAATTGGACTTCCATTGCGGAGTAGGCATGGTGAGCCTTTTGCCCATGCGACGCAGTCAGAATCACCATCCAGCAAAACAGGGGCATAGACCACGCCAAGCACCGGTTGGGCATCCTCAAGCAATCCGACAGATATGGCAGAGCCTTTGTGGCCTTTCAGGAAGTCTGCAGTCCCATCATTGGGGTCAACAACCCAGCAATACCTGGCTCCTGTGAGCCTATGGCCTGTTTCCTCGCCCCAGAAATCACAGTCGAGCAGCTGCAGTAACCGCGGCTTTAGCAGTGATTCAATTTCAACATCGACATCTGCTTTATCGCCTGAGCCGCGAGGTCCTTCTGGGCGCTGCCATTCAGTAATGAGCAGCAGGCCAGCGTCTTCGACTAGTTGGACGACCTGTGCAAGAAGGCTTTCGTAATCCATAGGGCTTAATATTGAGTGTTCGCTTTCTGTCTGAGGGCGTGAATGGTTGGGTGTGAGATCATCAATTCCCATGGTGCGATTTCCAGAGGATGAATTCGGATGGCCGTAATCCGTAACGCGCCAGCACCCCTTCGTGCAGTCGTCGGAGCTCCTCAACGATCAGTGCTTGTACTTCTGACTGCTCACTGTCTGAAACATGCTCTGCTACAGCACTTTGAATGCAGGCCAGTGGATCAAGCTCCGGATGAGTGACGACCTTGCGAATGGTCATTTTGATGAAGTCCCGCCAGGTCAGTCGAAGTGGGTCTGGTTCAGCAAGGTCTTGCTTGATTGCCAAGTACTCCTGCGTTGAACGTTCGTAAGCCCAGAGGTACAGGTCGCGAAGTAGCTCTACCCGGGTCATTTCGTAGACGCCTAACGTGGCTCGACTGTAGGCCTGTTCGGGTACATCCAGAAATGTCAGCGGGCATAGGTTGGCACGAAACAGTGGCAGGTTCGCTGCCAGTCTGGAGGTGCGCTTGTTGATGTCGGCAAAGGGCTGCAGGTAGGGCAGGTGCACCATCATGAAGAAGGACTGCTCGAACGGATCAGTAATCTGATTGGCCTTGTTGAGCAGAACCTCCAGGGTGTCCTCAATCTGCTGGGGTGTTGAGAGTGGGCGATAGGTGCTTTTCCCTATGTCGACGGCATGCTGCCGAATGCGACCTTCATCTGCAGGGTTTGGAAGTAGGTTCTCGGCCAGGGCGCTGTGCAGGTTCATCAGTGTGTAGCGGTTGAACTCGGCACTTTCGATATTCTCGACCAACAGCTCGATTGCCGTTTTATGGTTCAGAATCATCTGCGTTTCGATAGCCGCTTTGCCTCGGGCGGCCTTGCCATGCTCAATGAGCTGTCGAGTATCGAGTCGCGAATAAGTGTTTCCTTCCAAATGACTGGATGCCCACGACAAATCAATCAGCAGGCGATTCAGTACCGCACGGCTGTAAGTGCCAGCAGGCTCCACAGCGTCTGTGGTTTTGCCCATTCTGTGCAGTTGGCGCCGCAAGGATTCCGGCAGGTAGCTCGTTACGTTCGGCTGGTAGGTGTCCAGAAAGTCGCGCTGGTAGCCAACGGGCTTGCGAGCTTCAGTTGGCTGGTTGATGTAAGCGAGGATGTCCCGACTGTCTGCCGACAGCGGGATAAAGGACGGAAAGCTATCAGTGTCCAGGGTGCTGGTTTCTGCTTGGATAGCAGTTCCGAAATAGCGCCGTGCTCTACCTTCACCCTGCGCTGAGATCTGACCGCTTGCTATCAGCTTTGCAATCAGTCGCTGCGCTGTTCTCCGAGCAATGTCGGGGTGTTTGGCCAATAGCTCAGTCAGCGTCAGACCGTTCCCAGATGCCTGGATACTGTTGAGTATGTCTGTGGAGGAGGGCATAGCTTAGGTGGCGTCGTTTGAATGCTGTTGGCGCAATTATGGCGCAGTTTTCTGAACTGCGCCAATTGGAGTGGCGAATTTGGCGCAGTTCTAGGCGATCTGCGCCATAGCGAGGGCCGAGGGGGCTGAGCGAGGGGTAGTAGTTCAGATGTGCTGGGGCCCTGGATATTGGTACGTCCATGACCAATGCACCACTGTCAGAGGCTCGTTGGGTAGATGGGATGCCCTGACGTCACTGTGGTAGGCAAGTGCAGCTTGCCTTTAGTCCCAATTTGGGACTACCATCGAGCCATGAGAATAATCGCCATCAGCCATCTGAAAGCCTTCTGGGAGCAGTGCCCGGATGCCGAGCAGTCGCTCCTGGCGTGGATCGATGAGGCCAAGAAGGCTGATTGGAAAAGCCCGACAGAGATAAAAGAAAAGTTCCGCAGCGCGAGCATTCTCAAGAGTCGCCGCGTGGTCTTCAACATCAAGGGGAATGACTACCGGTTGGTCGTTGCCGTGGCCTATCGCTTCGGTGCCATCTACATCAAGTTCATTGGTACGCACCGGCAATACGATGCCATTGATGCTGATACCGTTGAAATGGAGTGAACACCATGAACATTCGCCCTATTCGCAATGATCAGGATTACCGCGCAGCGCTTAAGGTGCTCTCGCCGCTTTTCGATCATGCACCTGAGCCCGGTACTCCGGAGGGTGATCGCTTTGAAATCATGCTGACCTTGGTGGAAGCCTACGAAGCCAAGCATTTTCCGGTAGGCCTGCCCAACCCAATAGACGCCATCAAGTTTCGCATGGAGCAGTCGGGGCTTAGCGCAAGCGATCTGAGTCCAGCAATCGGTCGTACCAACCGTGTGTACGAGGTACTGAACGGCACCCGCTCCTTAACCCTGCCGATGATCTGGAAACTGCATAGCCTGTTTGGCATCCCGGCGGAAAGCCTTATCAAGCCGGTTAAGCGGGAGCGTTCGGTGGTGCGCGGGTGACGGGTTTTGCGCTTCAGGTATTGGCGTACCTTCAACCACTGAACCGTGGTTACTGAGAGGGAGGTTGTCTTGGAGGTAAATCAAAAACCGCCCACAAGAGGCGGTTTTTGATTGGGTGATTCCCCATAGCGGAACGTTACGGAGCATCTCCCTGGTGAAGGAGTGCTGACTCACTTACGAGTCGCCACTACAGGGCCGAGATTGTGTGTTGGCATATCTAGCTCGTGTTCTGAGGATTCGCTACTTGGGTTGATCTATTCAAGATGAACCCTTGTCAGCCAACAACTGGGTAGTTGGCATCACCCCATAAGGTGTCTGGGCTATCCAGCATGATCTGGATTATCAAGGGCACCAGTTTAACTAGCAGGTTGCAGCAGTCTCGTAGCTGATCCCTATTCACTCGGCCATTCCAGGTTGCTCCGCCATGAATGAGCTGGTTTCGCAGGGTGTAGATGCGGTTGAACATCACGCCAAGTACAGCGGGCGTATTTCGGTTGGCCAGCGCTAGAGCAGCTGCCTTTTTCCCACTGGCGAAGCGCTCTTTCCACTGTTCTTCGCTGATCTTTCCGCTTTGATGATCCCAGAAGCTCTGGAAAACATATGGGTTGTCCAGTAACACCCGAATGCTGCCAGGAAACTCCGACCAGACGAGCTTCTCGATGCTGTTGGTGCTATCAAGTGAGCACAGTTTTTCGAGAAAGGCTTTGAAGGTTTCCTGCTCAGATAGCCGCTTCTGCTCGTCGATATCGGTGGCGTAGGCTGCGTTGAATGCGATCCACAGAAAAATGAATCTGCCATCAGTATCTTCGGCTTGCTCTGCTCGGTTCAGCCAACTCAATGTTCGATGCAGTCGCAGGCTGAGATTGGGGTGTTGCTGGTCGCGCTCTTTGCGATGGCGTTCCTTCAAAGCCTGGTAGTGCATGTGATAACTCCCTGTGCTGAAAACCAGACGATACCAAGGCTTTAAAGGGAGAGCAGTAATGATTTTGACTGACTGGTGTAGGGCGTTAATGGTCGAAGTCGTGTGCCAGCTGCTCCCATGGCAGATGTCGAATGGCGCTTGAAATAACCTCTGCCAGTGGTTGCGTATGGCATTCGTCCACAAACCAGGTGACCACCAGTTGAGAGCCATCGAACGTTGGCTTTATAGACTCTGCGCACAGCCATACATGCAGGTTGAGTCGCGGCAGGGTAGGGTGTGCCGGATCACTGACATCCATTGCAGGCGGAATCATGTAAGTCTGGCGTTCTCCCCATAACGCTTTGTGACGAATCAGCGCGTGTCCCATGATCATGCTATTGAGACTCTCATTGGGTGCTCCTTCAATGAGTCCACCATAGGTCAGGTCGTACATAAAGGCTTCAACGGAGACTGAATGTCCGCAGTCCAGCTGGATGTTCAGGGCTGGGGAGGTAGTGCTTAGAAGACGAGCCATGATTCGTTCTCTGAGGTGTGTAGCAGCTCGGTGGATTCAAGTCGGTGTAGAAGCTCGGTCAATAGGGCTTCCTCCTCGCTGCTGAGCATTCGAGGTCGGCGTCGTTGGTGCAAGGCGATGTGTTGATCTGTAGGTCGACATGTCTTCAGGGGTCGGCGGAAGCATCTTGAAAGTTCTTTCATTCGTTGCCTTCTCGTCAGACTGAAAAACCTGTCCGGGAAATTTGCGAGGATGGTGCCGTTGATTTGTTATGGGTGTCGAAACGTCAGAAGCTTAAGGCCAAAGCCTGAATAGTTTGGGCTCACCCAGATAGTGGTTATGCATTCGAGTTCGAGGCTTCTTTCCAGCGCTCTGACAATAGCGACGTAATCACCAAGACATGTGTCCATACCGCCCTCAATGATCAGGATTTCACCTTCTGAGTGAATTGGATTGGTTGCGTCCACTGACGCTAGCAGAGCCTCCAGAGCAGCCTTGGGTGTTGAGCCCCAGCCAGAGATCACTGTGGCAATGCACTCAATAGGTGGCTGCCACCTGCAATAGCTTTCCCAGTCCAGACCTGATGGCCAGCCTAACTCCCGAGAGAGGTACAAGCTTGCCCAAAAATCTGTAAGGTCCTTTTCTGATTTCCAGTGAAAGGTGCGTAATCCAGGATGTAGTTTTGTCTCGCTGTGTTCATAAAGATGGATGTGTAAGCTGCTTCCCAGGCTCTGCAGAAGCTCTTGCGGTGGTGGGCAGGTAGAAAGGCCATGAAACCAATGGAGCTCATCAAAAAGGTGTTGCGGGCGCCATGCCTGATCTAGACCATAAGCCGTAAATCGCTGCCTTGCCGGTCTGGATATGTGTTTGCGCATGGCCCTTGCAATACGCTCGTTGAGCCGATCAGCTTCCGCTTGGGTAGAGGCAATAAGCCCAACTTCCTTCACGTCCAGGTATCGGCTTTTTTGTGCACCTGCCTGTATCGTGGCGTTATGGGGACTTTCGAGACTCTCTCCCTGGTTGAGCAGGTAATAGAGATACTCTCGAAGCCCCGAGTTGCCGGAGTGTGGCTTGTGCACCTTCAGCGCACCTGAACGGGGGCGTTGGCGCATCTGTAGCCAGGGTATTGGGCTTCGGCCGTGACGCGGGCCATTTCGGAGTTCACGGCCTGGACGGTGATCGTAAAGTTGGCGCGTGGCCCTGCATTGGGGGTTACACGCTGGAGGAAAGCTGAATAGGTCTTCATCACGGAGTCTCCAAGGTCAGATGACAGGAAACAGCGTGCTACTGAGATGCGACAGCCGGTGTCGTATTCAGTTTTTCTCGTACAGGGCTGCCATTCGTTTTGCAGATGTAGCCATCTGCTCTCTTAGCCCGGATTTCTCATGAGGCGGGCCGGCGTGGCCAGTGAAGCCTCGGTGTATCAACAACCTGCCTTCCACCGCTAAAAATTGATCGTTTTTTATTCCATTCCCGCGTATGGCGCCCACCGCCACCTTTCCCCCATTGCTCCGGGCCGGGGGTCGCCGCCGGTTCAGGCCCGC
>NZ_VRYE01000087.1 GCF_008041835.1 Ectopseudomonas mendocina | reverse complement strand
CCGACAGGCTGCTAGGTTTTTTGTGGGCATACGGGTAGAGTACGGCAAGATGCCAGTATGGGACGGAGCCCATGAGTTCAATGACTCGCCGGGGAACGCAACGTAGTCTGCAGAGCCTTCTGCTCAAACGCTTCGCCATGGCCTTCGCGACCTACGTGATGATGGCGCTTGTCTGCTGGTTTGCCGTAATCAACGGTCATTCCCTGGGGACGGTCAGCACCGCTGCCTGGCTCAGTCTTGGTGTATTTGGCAGCCAACTGGTGTTTCTTTGGCTGTTCTTGTCCGGCCGCAACCTGCGTTATGACGACCCCAGCCTGACCGAAGCCCAGGTGCTGGTGGCATTGGCCTGGCAGCCACCGGTGCTGGCGCAGTTCGACAGCGCGCGCGGCGTGATGATGATCTTCTACATGCTGATCCTGCTGTTCGGCGTCTTCCAGCTGACGCCGAAGGTGTTCGTGCGCTGTGCCATTTTCGCTTTCTTCGGTTTTGCGGCCATGCTCCTGTTCGAGGCTTATCGCATGCCGATGCTGGACTCGAGCATGGCCTGGCTGCAGGTGTGGGTGCTGTTCATCCTGCTGGTCTGGTTGTGTCTGTTTTCCAGTTATGTGCAGGCCATGCGCAAACGCATGCGCCAGCGCCGTTTTGCCCTGCAGGCGCATCAGGACACGCTGCGCGGGATGATGCGCCAACTCGAGGATCTGGTGGCCACCGATGAGCTGACCGGGTTATTCAACCGTCGTCATTTCCTGCGTGTGGCCACGCGTGAGCTGGAGCATACGGCGCCCGGAGGGCAGCACGGCCTGGCGCTGATCGATCTGGATCATTTCAAGCGAATCAACGATGCTCATGGCCATGCGGCGGGGGACCGGGTATTGCAGACCTTCGCTGCCGTGGCCCGTGCCTGTCTGCGCGACGGCGACATCATTGCCCGCTACGGCGGTGAGGAGTTCGTGTTGCTACTGCCCAATACCGATGCCGATCAGTTCACTGCCTGCTGCGAACGGCTGCGCGAGGCGTTCGCCAAGGCCGAGCCGGTGGGCGTGAAGGTGGACAATCTCAGTCTCTCCGCCGGCATGACGCTGCTGGTTGCCGGTGACGATCTCGATGAAGCCCTGCAGCGTGCCGATCAGGCGCTGTACCAGGCCAAGCGCGGCGGACGCAATCGTTGCGATGCCAGCTGGGAGAAGGCGGGTGCCTGAACTGCGTGTGGGTGCCCTGCAGTTGCAGGTCGCCCAACAAACCAACTTGCTCGATGCCTTGCTCGGCGGCGGTGTGGCGGTGCCCTACAGCTGCCGGGCCGGCAGTTGTCACGCCTGTCTGGTGCGCTGCGTAGCCGGTGAGCCGCTGGATGGTCAGCCCGAGGCACTGGCGGCCGACAAGCGTGCCGAGGGCTGGCGCCTGGCCTGTCAGTGTCTGGTGGTCGGCGATCTGCGGGTCGAGCCTTTCGACCCACAGCGTGATGGCCTGTCCGCGCGAGTGGTCGCCGTGGATTGGCCCAGTCCGCAGGTCTTGCGTCTGCGCCTGCAGCCGGCGCGGCCACTGCGCTATCGCCCCGGCCAGCACGTGTTGCTGTGGAGCGAAGGGGGAGTCGCTAGGCCTTATTCGCTGGCCAGCGTGCCGGGCGAAGACGACTGGCTGGAGTTTCATATCGATTGCCGCAAGCCCGGGGCGTTCTGTGACGCAGCGCGGCGCCTGCAACCGGGCGATGGGCTGCGCCTGGGTGAGTTGCGCGGCGGTGCGCTGCATTACGACGCCGATTGGCAGGCGCGTCCACTCTGGCTGCTGGCTGCCGGCACCGGGCTCGCGCCGCTGTATGGCGTCTTGCGTGAAGCGCTGCGCCAGGAACATCAGGGTGCCATTCGTCTGCTGCACGTGGCGCATGACGCGGCCGAGCACTATCTGGCCAGCGAGCTGCAGGCGCTGGCGGCGCAGCACGCCAACCTGCAGGTGGAGCTGCTGACGGCGGCGCAGTTGCCGGCTGCTTTGGCCGAACTGCGCCTTGTTTCCCGGCAGACCCTCGCCTTACTCTGCGGCCATCCTTCCACGGTCGACAGCTTCGCTCGGCGCCTGTACATGGCCGGGCTGCCGCGCAGCCAGATGCTGGCCGACGTCTTTCTCACCCGCGCGTAGGCTGCGCCTGACGGCTCCTGCTGCCAGGGTGGCCCGCACCTTGGCCTGGAGCCTTGCATGAGCGAACACCTGCATATCCAACGCGACGGCGGTCTGCTGACCCTGCGCATGCATCGCCCGGACAAGAAAAATGCGCTGACCCGCGCCATGTATGCCGCTATGGCCGAGGTGTTAGACGAAGCCGAGCACGATACGAGTGTGCGCGTGGTGCTGCTGACCGGCGGCGAGGACTGCTTTACCAGCGGCAACGATGTCGCCGACTTCATTCAGGCGCCGCCGACCGGGCTGAACAGCGAAGTGTTCCGGTTCATGCGGGCGCTGTTCGACTTCAGTAAGCCGGTAGTCGCGGCTGTGGCCGGCCCGGCGGTGGGCATCGGCACGACCTTGCTGCTGCATTGCGATCTGGTCTACGTCAGCCGTGATGCGCAGTTGAAAATGCCCTTCGTTAATCTTGGTCTGTGCCCCGAATATGGCTCCAGCCTGATTCTGCCGCGCTTGCTCGGGCACGCGCGCGCCGCCGAGTTGCTGTTGCTGGGGCAGGCGTTCACGGGCGAGCAGGCCGCAGCCTGGGGCATCGCCAACCAGGCACTGGACGGCGGTGCGGCGACGTTGAGCAAGGCGCGTGAGATGGCGCAGCGTTTTCTCGAGCTGGCGCCATCGGCGGTTGTCGACAGCAAGCGCCTGATGCGCGCGCCGGGGCGCGAGGAGTTGCGCAAGGTGATCGAGGAGGAGGGCGCGCTGTTCGGCCAACGCCTGCGTTCGCCCGAGGCCATCGAGGCGTTGACCGCATTCATGCAGCGCAGAAAGCCGGATTTCTCGCGCTTCGCCTAGGCTGCGCCCGCCTCAGAAAACACAAGGCCGCTCATCGAGCGGCCTTGTGCGTTCATAGGTGGCTTACACCATTTGATCGCCGACGTGGAGGATCTTCATGGTGTTGGTACCGCCGGTGCCGTGGTAGCTGTCGCCCTTGGTCAGGATGACCCAGTCACCCGGCTCGACCACGCCGCGCTTGAGCAACTCGTCCACCGCCGCCTGGCTGACCTTGTTCGCCGGCAGCGAGGCCGGGTCGAACGGCACGGTGTAGACGCCACGGAACAGCGCCACGCGGGCCTGGGCTTCGCGGTGCGGGGTGAAGGCGAAGATCGGGATCGACGAGCGGATGCGCGACATGATCAGCGGGCTGTAGCCACTCTCGGTCAGGCTGATGATGGCCTTGACGCCCGGGAAGTGGTTGGCGGTGTACATGGTGGCCAGGGCGATGCTTTCGTCGCAGCGCTCGAAGGTGCGGCCCAGACGGTGGCTGGACTGCTTGCTGGTCGGGTGCTTCTCGGCGCCCAGGCACACGCGGGCCATGGCCTGCACGGCTTCGACCGGGTATTCACCGGCGGCGCTTTCGGCCGAGAGCATCACCGCATCGGTGTAGTCCAGCGCGGCGTTGGCCACGTCGGAGACTTCGGCGCGGGTCGGCATCGGGCTGTGGATCATCGATTCCATCATCTGCGTGGCGGTGATCACCGCTTTGTTCAGGCGACGGGCGTGGGCGATGATCTTCTTCTGGATGCCGACCAGCTCGGCGTCGCCGATTTCCACGGCCAGGTCGCCACGGGCGACCATTACTGCGTCACTGGCGCGGATCAGGCCGTCGAGGGCTTCGTCATCGGCCACGGCTTCGGCGCGTTCGATCTTGGCCACCAGCCAGGCGCTGCCGCCGGCTTCGGTGAGCAGGCGACGGGCGTAGTCCATGTCGGCGGCATCGCGCGGGAAGGACACGGCCAGGTAGTCCAGATCCATCTCGGCGGCGACCTTGATGTCGGCCTTGTCCTTGTCGGTCAGCGCTGGGGCGGTCAGGCCGCCGCCGCGGCGGTTGATGCCCTTGTTGTCCGACAGCGGGCCGCCAATGATCACGCGGCAGTGCAGCTCGTCGGCGCCCTTGAGCTCGACGCGCATGACCACGCGGCCGTCGTCGAGCAGCAGTTCGTCACCGACATCGCAGTCCTGAATCAGCGCCGGGTAGTCGATACCGACCACTTCCTGGGTGCCGGCGGTGCGCGAGTGGCTGGAGGAGAGACGGAACAGGTCGCCTTCCTTGAGCTCGATGCGCTTGTTCTCGAACTTGGCGATACGGATCTTCGGGCCTTGCAGGTCGCCGAGCAGGGCGACATGGCGGCCGTGCTTGGCAGCCAGTTCGCGGACCAGGGCAGCGCGGGCCTTGTGGTCGTCCGGTGTGCCGTGGGAGAAGTTCAGACGGGCCACGTCGAGACCGGCGAGGATCAGTTGCTCCAGCACTTCCGGCGAGCTGCTGGCCGGGCCCAGGGTGGCGACGATTTTGGTGCGGCGAAAGGTCATGCACGAACTCCCTATTCAACGATGGAGAGCAGGCTACTACGGCCTTTCGCTGTAGTCATTGTTGCCGTGCACTACCCTTTGCCATCGGGTTTGATCACCAGCAGGTCGCACTCGATACGTTCCAGCACGCGCTCTGCGGTATGACCGATCAGCAGGCTGTCCAGATGGCCACGGGCGATGATGCCCATCAGCAACAGACCGACTTTGTGCTGACGCACGAAGCGCGGGATGACTTCTTCGGCAAAACCGTCCAGCAGGTGGGCCTGTGCAGGGGCGATGCTGTGCTGGGCGATCAACTGGTCGAAAGCCTGGCGATGTTCGCGGCTGCATTGGCTCATGTAGTCTTCATATTCCTGCGCTACCTCGGCACTGAACAGCAACGAACGCGGCAGCGGCGCTTGTGCGTGCAGATAATGCGCCTGCATGTCCAGGGCACCTTCCAGCACCTGGCTGGTGCGTATCAGTTGATGATCGAGGGCGGCGGGTTTGTCGGCACTGTGCAGTGGATCGAGTGCCGCGCACAGGTTCTGGCCCAGAGGCTCAGCATCCTGTACCAGCCACAGCGGTACCGGGCAACGACGAATCAATTGCCAGCTGGTATCGCTCAGCAACAGGCGGCGCAGTGCACTGCTGGGCTGCGTCGAGGTGAAGAGGATGTCGGGTTGCAGCACGGCGACGCGGGCCAGGATCTCTTCGTGGCGCCGTTTGCCCCAGCGCACATCCACCTCGATCCTGAAGCCCTCATCGCTCAGATGAGCGACGCTGGCGCGCAGCGCTTCGTGGTTTTGCCGCAGGATGCTTTCACGGGCGCGCTTGAGCATGTGGCTGTCCAGCAAGCCGCCATCCAGGCTCGGGTGATAGTCGATTTGCAGCAGGTGCAGTTCGGCGCCGGTCTTGCGCGCCACGTCGGCTGCACGTTGCAGGGCGGGTTGTTGCGGATGCTCGGCGTCGATGACGACCAGCAGTCGTTGCAGGTTCATGGCTGCGTCCTCGTCTGGAATCTGTATTCGTATTACAGACCCTGTTGCGCCTGGCGTCATTGATATGGATCAGCGCATGCCGCCCTGGTGCCGAGGCCACAACAGCGGGTTCAGTTTTGTCCGGCGCTGTCGATACACTGCTCACTGGAGGACTTGCCCATGCGTACCCTGATCATTCTGGCCGTGGCCCTGGTTGCTGCTGGTTGCACCCGTGTCTCGCTCGACCATCATCTGAACAACGCCTACCGCGCCTATAACGAAGGTGATTGTGCGCAGGTCGCGCTGGAGCTGTCGCAGGCCGAGCGCAAGAGCCGTTCGCGCAGTTATCTGCAGCCGGAGATTTCCCTGTTGCGTGGCCAGTGTCTGGAGCGTGAGAGCCTGTTCGTCGATGCCGCGCAGACCTATCAGTTCATCATCACGCGCTATCCGGCCAGCGAGTATGCCTATCGCGCCCGTGCCCGCCTGCAGACCCTGGAGCAGTTGGGTCACCACAGCCCCGCGCCTGCGGCCAAAGCCAGCCCGGCCGCGCTCTGAACCTTCTGTCGCGGATATTTCTCGCCAGTGCGGCGGGGTATAAGCTGGCGTGTGTCTCTCACGGAGGATGAACATGCGCTACTGGTTGCTGATCGTGGCGCTGCTGCCGACTCTGGCCGCAGCGGAAATCTATCGCTGGACGGATGAGCAAGGCCGTGTGCATTTCGGCCAGCGCCCCGTGGCCGGTGCTGAGACCGTACAGGTCAGGCCTCAGGTGGTCGAGCGCGATGCGCATACGCTCGAGCGTGAGGCGCGCAGCCAGCGTTTCCATGAAGCCCGTCGTGAGGAGGCGCAGCAGGCGGCAGCCGCCGCGTCTGCGCAACGTGAAGAGCGCGCCAGCGAATGCCGTGATCTGCGTCGGCGCCTGGCACAGATACCCGAGGGGTACAGTTATTACCGTACGGGCGCCAATGGCGAGCGTATCTACTACAGTGATGAGGAAACCGACGCCGCTCGTCGCCAACTGCGTGAGCGGATAGCCCAACGCTGTGCTTGAGGGTGGTTTAGTGGCCGGAGTGGGGCCATACTCGAATCCTTTTGTAGCGATATGCCATCATGCGTAGCCAGCGCCGAATCGAACGCCACCAGTTGCCCTACTACCTGAAGGTGTTCAACCGCATCACCGACAAGCCGATGGGCTTCATCGGCAATGTCTCGCTCGACGGCCTGATGCTCATCAGCCAGTTGCCGATGCTGGTGGGGGCGCGTTTCGATATGCGTCTGAAAATTCCGGGCCAGCCAGGCATGCACTTCATCGATTTTTCTGCCAACTGCCAGTGGTGCCGTGAAGACCTCACGCCCGGTGTCTACGATTCCGGCTTCGCGCTGGTGGCGCCGCCTGCCGATTACGTCGAGATGATCGACGCCCTGCGTTACTACTTCAGTTTTTACGGCCTGCCGGCTTCGGCCTGACCTTCCCTGCGATTCAATGCACCGCCGGCGTGCGTGCCAGCTTGCGCAGGCGCTCACTCAGTTTCAGGCGCAAGCCGTCTTCGTCGCAGAACAACAGTGCGTGCTCCAGGTCGTAGCGCTCGCCTTGCGGGCAGTCGAGTTGCCGATACACGTCGGCGCGGGCCAGATGGTCGGCCAGCGTCGCTGGGCCAAGCAGCAGGACACGCTCGGCGTCCTTGAGTGCCGCATCCGGGGCATCGTGCTGCATGTGCAGCATGCGCAGATTACGTGACAGGCGCCGCAGCATGGCCTGGGCGTCGGCCGTTTGCAGATGTTCGGCACTGAGTTCGGCGCCCGGGCCCAGCTGGCGATAGAGCTGATCACGGCAATCGCGCGTATACAGACGGCGCCCGCCGCAGGGGTCGAGCAGGTGGTCGGCGCCGGGGACGCGCAGCATGAAATGGCCGGGGAAGTTCACACCCTGCAAAGGGATCTCCAGGCGTCGCGCCAACTCCAGGGCGATCAGCGCCAGCGCCAGCGGCTGGCCACGTCGGCGGCGCAGCACTTCATGCAGCAGGGCATGGCGTGGGCGGGAGAGGCCTGCGTCGTCCTCCTGAAAATCCAGTTCGGCCAGCCGGCGTAGCAGCGGCTGGGCCAGTTCGCGAGCCGGCAGGACGGGTAATCCGGCGCTGACCTGCAACTGCAAACCGTGCAGATCATTCAGCACCTGCGCGGGCTGAAGCTCGGGATCATGTTCGGCGGCGACCCACAGTGCCGCCTCGAACAGGGCGGGAGGATCGCGTTGCAGGCACTGCAGGCAGGCTTGGCGTGGGCTCATCGCATTCTCCACAGACTTGTGCTGTTTTTAGCCGCTGGCAGGATCGTCGTCCAGTGGGCCTCTCCTATACTGAGGCGTGACATCCGACCCGGAGCGCAGCCATGTTCAGCATGATGCAAGCCGCCCAGCTCGAAGCTCTGCACCTGGCCGAGGATCCGACCAGCGGCCTCAGAGCCGTTATCGCCATTCACAATACCCGCTTCGGGCCAGCGCTCGGCGCTTGTCGCTACCTGGCCTATGCCGATGAACAGAGCGCCATTGCCGATGCCATCCGTCTGGCTCAGGGCATGAGTTAAAAGGCAGCGCTGGCCGGTATCGATCACGGTGGCGGCAAGGCGGTGATCATCCGGACGCCGCATCTGCAGAGCCGGGCCGCGCTGTTCGAGGCCTTCGGGCGTTTTATCGAAACCCTCAATGGACGCTACATCACCGCCATCGACAGCGGCACCTCCAGTGCCGATATGGACTGCATCGCCCAGTACACCAATCACGCAACCAGCACGACCAGCGAGGGTGATCCGTCGCCGCACACAGCCTTGGGGGTATTCGCGGGCATTCGCGCCACCGCCCAGGCGCGCCTGGGTAGCGACGATCTGGAAGGGCTGCGGGTGGCCATACAGGGGCTGGGCAATGTCGGCTTCGCCCTGGCCGAAGCGCTGCATGCTGCCGGGGCCGAACTGCTGGTCAGCGATCTTGATGCCGGGCGTGTGCAACTGGCTGTCGAGCAACTGGGCGCGCATCCGGTTGCCTGCGATGCACTGCTCAGCACGCCATGCGACATCCTCGCGCCTTGCGGTCTGGGTGGCGTGCTGAATGCGCAGACGGTCGCCCACCTGCGCTGCGCAGCGGTGGCAGGGGCTGCCAACAATCAGCTGGCCAGCCCCGATGTGGCCGATCAGTTGGAGGCGCGGGGTATTCTCTACGCGCCGGATTACGTGCACAATGCGGGCGGGCTGATCTACGTGGCGCTGCGTCATCGCGGTGAGGCGCTGGCGGCGATCACGGCGCACCTGGCGCAAATCAGTCAGCGGCTCATGGAAATCTACGCCCACGCCCAGGCTGAAAAACGCTCCCCGGCGCGCGTTGCCGACTACCTCGCCGAGCGCCTGCTGTACGACGCGTAGTCGCTAGCCGAGGCTTGCGCGGTCAATGAGCGTCGAATTCGCCCTGATAGCACACCGGCGAACTCGGCGAATCATGGCGCAGTAGTTCCTCTTCGAGAAAATCGGCCAGCACACGTGCGTTGTTGTGTTCCTCGTCGCGCGCGGCGTAGAGCAGCGTCACTGTGCCCTGTGTGGCCCGGTGCAGCAGGCGCTGCCAGTGTTCGGGGTGGGCGCACAGTTCACGGCGGTAGGCCTTGCGAAAATCATCGAAAGCTTCGGGGCGATGGGCGAAGGACTTGCGCAGCTCGCTGGAAGGAGCGACCTCGGCTAGCCATTCATCAAGCGTCAGGGCCTCCCTGGACATACCGCGAGGCCAGAGGCGGTCGACCAGCACGCGCTGCCCGTCGCTGGCTTCGGCCTTGAGATAAACCCGCTTGCACTGGATCATGGAACTGCCTCCTGCGCCTGCGGCAATGTCGCACTTGGCGCGGTTTGCCGGCTCGATTAGCGTGTGTAGGGGAGGAGTCACCATGGACTATTTCATCATCGTCGTCACCACGGCTGCCGGCCTGTACTTTCACTGGTGGCTGTTTCGCCGTATTCGTCAGTGGACCGATCGTGACCTGGCGCTGTCTTTCGCCGAAGGTAACGAGCACAAGCGTCAGTACATGCTGGAACAGTTGGCCCGTGCCCGGCGTGAGGGGGTAAAGCGGCGGGACTTGCCGGTCTGGCTGGAGCAGGCCGCAGCGCAGTATCCCGTCAGTCACGCATAGGTCGAGGCCCCGTTGGAGGAACGGGGTCGCGGTTCCTGGTCATTCGCTGGCGGTGTCGATTTCCAGTTCGTCGAGCGCGTCCGGCTGGCTCTTGAACGCCTTGGCAAAGACGTCGCGATTCTTGGCCATGAAGATACCCAGCTCCTCGCCCTGTTCCTCGCTCAGGGATGGAACCGCCTTGTGCAGTACCTCGCTCAGGCGTTCGGCCAGTTCCAGCATCTTGTCGTAACGGTCGGCTTCGGCCTTATCCATGAACAAGCGCTCCGGATCGCGACTGCTGCGATACACCACTTCGACGGCCATTCATCACCTCATCTGCCTTCATGCGTGTCTGTTGTTAACTGTTTATTTATACAGTGATCCAAGCATAAAGAACTCGCTACCGTTTTGCCAGCAGCGAGTGTCGAGAATTCAGCGGTCGCTGCGGATCGGGCTGAACTCGACGGGTACCCAGGCGTAGCCTTGGGCTTCCTTGCGTACGTGGCCCAGGCCGGGGAAGGGCAGGTGCGCACCAGCGACCCACAGCTTGTCTGTGGCCGCTTCGGCCAGGATGCGTTGGCGGGATTGCCTGGCCTGGTCGCTGTCGACATCGAACTCGATGACCACTTCAGGCTTGGTGAACTGCACGGCGTGGTTATGCAGAATGTCGCCCCATACCAGCAGGCTCTGTCCACCCGATTTGAACAGGTAAGAGGTATGTCCGGGCGTGTGTCCTGGGCTCGCTACCAGGCTGACGCCAGGCAACAATTCGCCTTCTGTCTTGTAGGGCTTGAGCTTGTTCATCTTGGCATAGGGTGCGACTGCCTGTTGCGCCATCTTGAACATGCCCTGCATGCCTTCGGGGGCCTTGGCCATGGTCGCCTCGTCTAGCCAGAATTCAGCCTCCGCCTGCGGCACCTCCACGGTCGCGTTGGGGTAGGCCGGGCTGCCGTCGGCGTTGACCAGGCCGCAGGCATGGTCCGGGTGCAGGTGGGTGAGCAGCACGGTATCCACCTGCTCCGGCTGGTAGCCGGATGCCTTGAGGTTGGTCTGCACCACGCCGAGAGTCGGGCCGAAGCACTTGGCGGCGCCGGTATCGATCAGCACCAGGTTGTCGCCGGTGTTGATCAGGTAGGCGTTGACTGCAGTCTGCACGCCTTTCTCGGACGCCACGAACATGCGTGCCAGCAGCGATTGCAGGTCCTTGTCATCGATGCCCTTGAGCAGGCTGGCAGGCAGGTCGAGGTAGCCGTCATACAGAGCGGTGACTTCGAAGTCACCGAGTGCCATACGGTAGTAGCCCGGTACCTGGGTCTTCTGTTGTGCCGGTGCGGCCGCCTGCAGCGGCAGGCTGACCAGGGCGATCATGGCGGACGACAATGCGGTGCTCAGCGAGAAAAGACGCATGGGGGATCCTTCATTGAGAGTGGCGATGCCGTAGTGTGCGACGCGTCGGGGTATCTTGGCGAGCCTGTGCTGTCAGTCTCAGCCTCGTCGCGGTCGGCTGGAGCGTGCCAAATCGTCACATCGCAGCGGCATCCTCGGGCTGGTCTTTTTCCTGCATGATTGTTTCTTGCGAATACCCGAGGTGGGGATTCGGGGTGGTTTGCCAGGTCTCGTGGGGAGTTGAAGGATGAATTGGGCTGAGCGCTTGCGCGAAAACATGCACGGTCTGGCGGAGTCGCTGGGCAATCTGCTGATGGAGGCCTTTCATTACCTGGCCTTGTTCGCCATTGGGGCTATCACGGCCTGGGCGGGAGTGATGGCCTTCATCGGCATGCTGGAGAAGGGCCACATCACGGTCGATGATATTCTGCTGCTGTTCATCTATCTGGAATTGGCGGCGATGGTGGGGATCTATTTCAAGACCAACCACATGCCGATCCGCTTCATGATCTACGTGGCGATCACCGCGCTGACTCGCTTGCTGATTTCCGACATCTCCCACACCCACAAGCCGACCTGGGGCGTGGTGATGGTGTCGGGGGCGATCCTGCTGCTGGCCCTGGCGATTCTGGTGGTGCGCTACGCCTCGTCGCGCTTTCCGGCGGTGGCCGGCCCGCACCCCCGCAGCAAGGCGCGCAACCGTGAGGATGCCGAGGCCGAGCGCGACGATACCTCGGATTGAGTCACCGTTGCGCTGTCAGTCGAGCGGCGCGAACAGCGCCGCCAGATCGTCCTCGTTCAGTTGCCACTGGCCCTGGCTGCCGCCGTCGAGTACGCCCCTGGCCAGGTTGGCCTTGGTTTGCTGCAGTTGCTGGATCTTCTCTTCGACGCTGCCACGGGTGATCAGTTTGTAGACGAATACCGGCTTGTCCTGGCCGATGCGGTAGGCGCGGTCGCTGGCCTGGGCCTCGGCGGCCGGGTTCCACCAGGGATCGAAGTGAATCACGGTATCGGCGGCGGTCAGGTTGAGGCCGCTGCCGCCGGCCTTGAGGCTGATCAGGAACACCGGAAACTCTCCCGTCTGGAAGCGTTGTACCGGTGTGCGTCGGTCCTGGGTGCTGCCGGTCAGTTTCGCGTAGGCAATCTTGCGCGTCTGCAATTCCGCCTCGATCAGGGCCAGCATCGAGGTGAACTGGGAGAACAGCAGCACGCGGCGGCCTTCGTCGACCAGCTCCTGGAGCATGTCCAGCAGGGCGCTGAGTTTGCCCGAATCACTGGCGCTCAACTCGCCGTTGTCGTCACCCAGCAGACGCAGGTCGCAGCAGCTTTGGCGTAGGCGCAGCAGGGCTTCGAGGATGACGATATGGCTGCGTGCCAGACCCTGGCGGGTGATTTCCTCGCGCACCTTCTTGTCCATGGCCAGGCGCAGGGTTTCGTAGCGGTCACGCTGCAGCTGGGTCAGCTCGACCCAGTGGGTGATCTCGGTCTTCGGCGGCAGTTCGCTGGCCACCTGCTCCTTGTTGCGGCGCAGCAGGAAGGGGCGAATGCGCCCATTCAGGTGATTGAGGCGCTGGGCGTCGCCGCGTTTCTCGATGGGCGTGCGGTAGTCACGGGTGAAGGCTTTGGCATCGCCCAGCCAGCCGGGCATGAGGAAATGGAACAGTGACCACAGCTCGCCCAGGTGGTTTTCCAGTGGCGTGCCGGTCAGGCACAGGCGCAGCTCGGCCTGTATCTGAGCCGCTGCGGTGGCCGCCTTGCTGCGCGGGTTCTTGATGTTCTGCGCCTCGTCGAGGATCAGCAGGCGGTAGCGGTGTTGATTCAGCGCCTTGAGGTCGCGTGGCAGCAGGGCGTAGGTGGTGAGGATCAGATCGTGCTCGGTGATCTCTTCGAACAGCGCCTTGCGCTTGCTGCCATGCAGTGCCAATACGCGCAACTGCGGGGTGAAGCGCGCCGCTTCGTCCTGCCAGTTGGGAATCAGGCTGGTGGGCATGACGATCAGCGCGGGCTTGTCGAGACGACCCGCCTGTTTCTCGCAGAGGATATGCGCCAGGGTCTGCAGGGTCTTGCCAAGGCCCATGTCGTCGGCCAGCACGCCACCGACGCGGAGCTCGGCCAGGGTTTGCATCCAGTTCAGGCCCTGCAGCTGATAGCTGCGCAGTTCGGCCTGCAAGCCCGCGGGTGGTGAGACTTCACGCACTGCCAGACTTTGCAGGCGTTGGGCGAAACCGCGCAGTTCATCGCCGCCTTGCCAGCTGAGTTCAGGACCCTGCGCCAGTTCGGCCAGGCGCGCGGCGTCGGCGCGACCCAGGCGCAGCGGCAGATGGTCGTCGCCAGGGTCGCGGAAATACAGCTCGCCGAGCGTGGCCAGCAGCGGCTTCAGGCGGGCGAAGGGCAGGGCGATGCGTTTGCCGCCCTGCGGCAGGCTGACCAGCAGGCGGTCTTCGTCGGCGCGCTGGGCCAGCGCCTCGGGCGCCAGCAGCCAGGGCGTGCGGCGAATGGCCTGGAGCAGGATCGGCAGCAGACTCAGGCGCTGGCCTTCAACTTCGATGCCCAGCTCCAGATCGAACCAGTTCTGCTGCGGGTCTTCCTCGACCTCGGCGTACCAGTCGTCGACCTCGGCGAGGTTGTACTGGAAGTCCGGGCGCATGTGGATTTGCCAGCCTTCGGCGCGCAGCTGCGGCAGTTGCTGCTGGACGAAATCCAGCCAGTCGCGCTCGCGCTCCAGTTCGAACGGCTCGCCGGCTTCGGCCGGCAGCGCCTCGCTCTGGCGCAGGGCTACCTGCAGGCCGAGACTTTCCAGACGTTTGCGCAGGCTGGCTTCGGCACCGCCGTCGCGGATCAGGCGCAGGTTGGTTTGCTCATCCAGGCGCTTGACCAGATCCTTGGCCGGTTTGCCGAAAACCTTGTGCCCGGCGTAGTTGAAGGCCAGCGCCGCGCGGTGCTGGGTTTGCTCCTGCATGCGCCCTTTGCGTGCGTCGAAATGCACGCGCACCTGGCTGCCCAGGCTGAGGATGGCGGTAGGCGCGATACCTTCCAGGCGCGTTTCCGCCAGCTCCTTGTCCGCCACGATGATGTCGGAGAGGTCACTGCCGGCGCGTTGCTGGGCCTCAAGGGTGAGCAGCGCGGCGACCACGTGCTTGCAGTTGAAACCGACCGGGCAGTTGCAGTGGCCGGTCACGCTCCATTTGCGTCCATAGGGATGCAGGGTGATGCGCTGCTGATAGGTCTGCCCAGCCGAGCCACGGCAATTGGCGAGCAGGCTGTGGTCCTTGATGCTGAGCAGCTTGCTGCGCTTTTCCTCGGCGTAGCCGTGGCCGCGACGCAGGTCACCGGCACCGAACTCCGAGCGCCAGTCTTCCTGGCGGAGTTGGTGGATATCCAGGGGCATCAACGAAACCCCGAGGCAGAAATGAATGGGCGCATGACTGGGCCGTAGCAATGCAAAGCCGCAGATTTTCGCATAGCCGCGTGGCGATTAGCAGGCGTTGCCAGCAGATTGCCGACAGCAGGCGTTCGCCCGGCTCCTGCCAGTCGAGGGTACAGAGCTGGCGGAAACGCGCGGACTGCTCGGCATCCTCGAGAAAGGTCGCTTCTGCCAGTTGCAGGCTGCGCGGTTCACGGTCGAGCAGGGCCACCGCGCCGAGGGCGAACAGTTCCTGCTCGATGTAAAGGTGGGCGAGTTGAATCTCGCCGTTGATGACCCAGGCCGACTGGTGTTCGGCTGGCAGGATGCACAGTTTGTCCGGCGCGCCCTTGTTGCCTGGCTGGGCGCGGCGAAAGGTGCCGGTGCCGCCGGCCAGATAGCAGGACAGCGTGTGATGACTGGGCGCCAGGTAGTCGCGCGTATCATGGGCATTGCTCCAGCGCGCCACGGCCATGCCATTACCCAACTCGGCCAAGGCGTGCAGGCACGCGTTGGGTGAGCAACTCATGCTCTGGAATACCTGCTGACGTTCGAATTGCGCCATCACCTTCTCCCTGATGTGGCCATGCTACGCCTGCTGGCAGGCAAAACCAGTGATGCCCCATAAAAGCGCAATTTTGCGCAAGGCGGGCGCCGTAATACCTGGCACGCCGTTGAATGGCAGCGGATTTTTTGCATGGAGCCAAGGCGCGGTGCAAGGACTCGGAGTATCGTGGCGACCATTCAGACAATGACCTGTATCCAGGATGCCGCACCCGATGAAATACCTGCGCCAGTTCGCTCTCGTTTCTGCCCTGTTCGCCCCCAACTTGCTGGTCGCTGCGCCATCGATGGATGACAAATCGGCTTTCATCGCCGACCTGGTCGAACGCATGACCCTGGAGGAAAAGGTCGGCCAGCTGCGCCTGATCAGCATCGGTGGCGACATGCCGCGCGAACGCATTCGCGAGGAAATGGTCGCGGGGCGCATCGGCGCCACCTTCAATTCGGTGGTGCGCCCGGAGAACCGTCCGATGCAGGAGGCTGCCTTGCGCAGCCGCCTGGGCATCCCGGTGTTCTTCGCCTACGACATCATCCATGGCCATCGCACTACTTTTCCGATTGGGCTGGGGCTGGCCTCGAGCTGGGACATTGCCGCCATCGAGAACAGTGCCCGGGTCGCGGCTTTCGAGGCCAGCGCCGATGGTCTGGACATGACCTTCGCGCCGACGGTGGACATTTCCCGCGATCCGCGCTGGGGGCGCACGTCCGAAGGCTTCGGTGAAGACCCCTACCTGGTCTCGCGTATCGCCGCAGCCATGGTGCGGGGTTACCAGGGCGCTGACCCCAGCGATCCGCAGCGCATCATGGCCAGCGTCAAGCACTTCGCTCTGTACGGTGCGGTGGAAGGCGGCCGTGACTACAACGTGGTCGACATGAGCCCGATGCGCATGTACCAGGATTACCTGCCGCCTTACCGCGCCGCTATCGATGCCGGTGCGGGCGGGGTGATGGTCGCGCTCAACGCAATCAACGGCGTGCCGGCCTCGGCCAATACCTGGCTGCTGCGTGATCTGCTGCGCCGTGACTGGGGCTTCAAGGGCGTGGCGCTCAGCGACCATGGTGCGATCACCGAACTGCTGCGCCATGGCGTGGCCGCCGATGGCCGCGAGGCGGCCAAACTGGCCGTTACCGCAGGTGTCGGCATGAGCATGGCCGATACGCTCTACGATCAGGAGCTGCCGGCGCTGGTGCGCAGCGGCGCGGTGCCGCAGCGCGTGCTGGATGAAGCCGTTACCCATGTGCTGAACACCAAGTACGACCTGGGACTGTTCCATGATCCGTTCCGCCGCATCGGCCGCGCCGAGGACGACCCGGTCGACGTCAATGCCGAAAGCCGCTTGCACCGCGCCGATGCACGGGCCATGGCGCGTGATTCCCTGGTGCTGCTGGAAAACCATGGCGACACCCTGCCGCTGAGCAAGAACACCACCGTCGCGCTGATCGGGCCGCTGGCCGATTCGCCAGTGGACATGCTCGGCAGCTGGTCGGCGGTCGGTGTGGCTGAGCAGGCGGTAACGTTGCGCCAGGGTATGCAGGCCGCGCTCGAAGGCGAGGGCAAACTGCTCTATGCCCTGGGCGCCAACGTCACCGACGATGCCCATGTGATCAATTACCTCAACCAGCTCAACTGGGATCGCCCGGAAGTGGTGCTGGACAAGCGCACGCCGCAGGCGATGCTGGACGAGGCCGTGCGTGTGGCTTCCCAGGCTGACGTCATCGTTGCCGCCGTGGGGGAAGCGCGCGGCATGTCCCATGAGTCGTCCAGCCGCACTCGTCTGGATCTGCCGGACAGCCAGCAGGCCCTGCTGCGTGCGCTCAAAGCCACCGGCAAACCGCTGGTGCTGGTGCTGATGAACGGCCGGCCGCTGGCATTGAGCTGGGAGAAGGACAACGCCGACGCGATGCTGGAAACCTGGTACAGCGGTATCGAAGGTGGTCATGCCATCGCTGATGTACTGTTCGGCGAGCACAACCCGTCGGGCAAGCTGCCGATCACCTTCCCGCGCTCGGTTGGGCAGATTCCCACCTACTACAATCACCTGCGCCTGGGCCGTCCGTATACACCCGGCACGCCGGGTAACTACACCTCGCAGTATTTCGAGGAGCCCAACGGCCCGCTGTATCCGTTTGGCTACGGTTTGAGTTACAGCGACTTCCAGCTGTCGGCACCGAAACTGTCTGCCGAACGCATGCACGCGGGCGAGAAGATCCGTGTCAGCGTCACCCTGAAGAACGCCGGGCCACGGGCTGGCGCCACCGTGGTGCAGCTGTATCTGCACGACGAGGCCGCGTCGGTGATCCGTCCGGTGAAGGAACTCAAGGATTTTCGCAGGGTCAAGCTTGAGGCAGGCGAAACGCGTGAGCTGAGTTTCGAGATCGACGAAGCCATGCTGCGTTTCTACAACGCCAACCTGCAGCATGTCAGTGAGCCAGGCGCCTTCCGTGTTCAGCTCGGGCTGGATTCGCAGAGCGTGCAGGAGGCGCGTTTCGAACTGTTGTCACGCCAATGAGAGGGGGCAAGGAGGCGAAAAATTTACTTGCGTGGGTACCTGTGCCGGACTTCACGATCTGGTAATAATGCGCAGAAAGAATCCGCGCATGCGGGGATGTCGCCGTCCGGCTGACTACCTGTATCGCGCTCGCGTTGTCTTTGCATCATTCACCTGATTTCAACTCGCGCAGCGACCGCCTGATGGGCTGGCCGCTGCCCGTCAGTACGTGTTGCCCTGGAGGTTGTGTGTCGATGAGTCGTTGTTCTGGAACCCGTATGGGCAAGGCCGGCAAGCTGGCCCTCTGTGTGCTCCCGCTGTTGTTCGCTGCCCAGAGCTGGGCCTTCGATCTGGATGATGTGGCGGTCAAGGCCAAGGCTCTGGCTGCAGAAGGCTACAGTGCCCCGCAAAGCCAGTTGCCCGCTTCGCTGCGTGAGCTGCCGTTCGCCGGCTATCAAAAGGTGCGCTTCCTCGAAGAGAAGGCACACTGGGCGGATGGCAAGACGCCGTTTCGGCTGTACTTCTTTCACCAGGGCATGCACTTCGATGTGCCGGTGAAGATCAATGAGGTGACCGCCGAAGGCACCCAGGAGATCAAGTACGACCCGTCGATGTTCGACTTCGGCGACCTCAATCTGAACCCGGACGACCTCAAGGATCTCGGTTTTGCCGGTTTCAAGGTCATCAACGAGATCAATGCCAAAGGTACGCACGACGAAGTGATGAGCGTGCTCGGCGCCAGCTACTTCCGCATCGTCGGCAAGGGGCAGGTGTTCGGTCTTTCCGCACGCGGTCTGGCCATCGACACGGCGCTGCCATCGGGTGAGGAATTTCCGCGTTTCACCGAATTCTGGATCGAAAAGCCGCAGCCCGACCGCCGCAGCCTGGTGATCTACGCATTGCTTGATTCGCCACGGGCCACCGGCGCCTACCGCATGGAAATCAAACCGGGCCGCGACAGCGTGCTCGACGTGCAATCGAAGGTCTACCTGCGCGAGAACGTCGAGAAACTCGGCATCGCGCCGCTGACCAGCATGTACCTGTTCGGTGCCAACCAACCCTGGCCACGCCCCAACTACCGTCCGCAACTGCATGATTCCGAGGGCCTGGGGATTCATGCCGGCAACGGCGAGTGGATCTGGCGTCCGCTGAACAACCCGCAGCGCCTGAATGTCAGCAGCTACCGTATCGACAACCCGCGTGGTTTCGGCCTGATGCAGCGCAGTCGTGATTTCAGCCAGTATCAGGATCTCGATGATCGCTACGAGCTGCGGCCGAGCGGCTGGGTGGAGACCGTCGGTGATTGGGGGGCCGGCCATGTCGAGCTGGTGGAAATTCCCACCCCGGATGAAACCAACGACAACATCGTCGCCCTGTGGCGCCCGGAGAAGCTGCCGGCGCCGGGTGAGTCGCTGGATGTGGCCTATCGCCTACACTTCAGCCGTGACGATGCCAAACTGCACGATCCGCAACTGGCCATGGTCAGTCAGACCCGTCTGTCGGAGGGTGATATCAAGCAGGCCAACCTGATTCGCCAGGCCGATGGCAGCACCGCGCTGGTGATCGATTTTGTCGGTAAGGAACTGGCCAAGCGCTCGCCTGATGCGGCACCGCAGGTACAGGTCAGTGTCGATGACAACGCCGAGTTGCTGGAAGAGAACCTGCGTTACAACCCGGTGAGCAAAGGCTGGCGTCTGTTGCTGCGGGTCAAGATCAAGGACCCGGCGCAGCCGGTGGAGATGCGTGCCGCGCTGGTCGAGGACGGCAAGCCTGTGTCGGAAACCTGGAGCTATCAGCTGCCTTCTCATGAATAACAGCCTAGACGCTACTCAGATCCAGGATTACCTGGGCGAACTACCGCTCGATCATGAGCGCCGGCAAGCACTGGCTCATCGCCTGGAAGAGCAGGGCGGCGATTTTGCCACCCTGCATCGTGCCTTGCACGAGGACGACCTTGCGGCCGCCGAGCCTCAGGACGAAACCCGCGAGATGCTCGAGTCGGTGCCAGCCCGCCTGGCGCTGGGCTGGCCGGATGCACTTGAGCGTGGCTGCCGCATCGTCCGGGATCATCAGGGCCGGCCCACCATCGATTCGACGCCGCCGATCAAGCGCACGCGCATGGTGCCGGAGCCCTGGCAGATCAACATCCTCGATCGTGGCTGGCGTCGCTTGAAAGGCGAAAAGCCGGCACCACGACCCCGCACGCGCGAGAGCGAGGACTTTACCGAGGAGCGCTGGCGGCATGTCGCTGCGGTGCGCCGCACGGCACTGTTGGTGCTGATGATCGCGCAGACCGTGGTCGCCACCTGGTACATGAAATCGGTACTGCCCTATCAGGGTTGGTCGCTGGTCGATCTGGGCCTGGTATTCGAGCAGCCGTTGCACGAGTCGGCGCGGCAGATCCTGCCTTATGTGGTGCAGACCAGCATTCTGGCGCTGTTCGCCCTGTTGTTCTGCTGGGTGTCGATGGGCTTCTGGACTGCGCTGATGGGCTTCTTCCAGTTGCTCAAGGGCCGCGATCGTTACAGCATCTCGGCCAGCAGCTGCGGTGATGAACCCATTTCACCCCGGGCGCGCACGGCGCTGGTCATGCCGATTGCCAACGAGCACGTGCCGCGTGTGTTCGCCGGCCTGCGGGCGACCTTCGAATCGCTCAAGGCTACCGGGCAACTGGAGCATTTCGATTTCTTCATCCTCAGTGACAGTAACGACCCGGATATCTGCGTCGCCGAACAGCAGGCCTGGATGGAGCTGTGCAGTGAGGTGGAAGGCTTCGACCATATCTTCTACCGCCGTCGTCGCCGTCGGGTGAAGCGCAAGAGCGGCAACATCGACGACTTCTGCCGGCGCTGGGGTAGCAACTACCGCTACATGGTGGTGCTCGATGCCGACAGCGTGATGAGCGGTGAATGCCTGACCCGCCTGGTGCGCCTGATGGAGGCCAACCCGGGTGCCGGCATCATCCAGACCGCGCCCAAGGCCTCGGGCATGGACACCCTTTACGCGCGCCTGCAACAGTTCGCCACCAGCGTCTATGGGCCGCTGTTCACCGCCGGCCTCAACTTCTGGCAACTGGGTGAGTCGCACTACTGGGGCCACAACGCAATCATCCGGGTCAAACCCTTTATCGAGCACTGCGCCCTGGCGCCGCTGCCGGGCACCGGTTCCTTCGCTGGCGCGATCCTCTCCCACGACTTCGTCGAGGCCGCGCTGATGCGCCGCGCTGGCTGGGGTGTGTGGATCGCCTACGACCTGCCGGGCAGCTATGAAGAGTTGCCGCCGAACCTGCTCGACGAGCTCAAGCGCGACCGCCGCTGGTGCCATGGCAACCTGATGAACTTCCGCCTGTTCCTGGTGCGCGGCATGCATGCGGTGCATCGGGTGGTGTTTCTCACCGGGGTCATGTCGTACCTGTCGGCGCCGCTGTGGCTGCTGTTTCTGGTGCTCTCGACCTGCCTGCTGGCGATCCATACGCTGATGGTGCCGGAGTATTTCCTGCAGCCCAACCAGCTCTATCCGCTGTGGCCACGCTGGCAACCGGAAGAGGCAGTGGCGCTGTTCTCGGCGACCATGACCCTGCTGTTCCTGCCCAAGCTGCTCAGCGTGCTGCTGATCTGGATCAAGGGCGCGGAGGCCTACGGTGGTCGTACGCGGGTGCTGTTGTCGATGCTGCTGGAGGCCTCCTGCTCGGTGCTGCTGGCGCCGGTGCGCATGCTGTTCCACAGCCTGTTCGTCACCGCTGCCTTCCTCGGTTGGTCGGTGCAGTGGAACTCGCCGCAGCGTGTGGATGATTCCACGCCATGGAGCGAAGCCTTCCGTCGTCACGGCAGCCAGGTGCTGATCGGGATCAGCTGGACGGCACTGGTGGCTTGGCTCAACCCGGACTTCCTCTGGTGGCTGGCACCCATCGTCGTATCGCTGGTGCTGTCGCCAGTGGTGTCGGTGCTGACCAGTCGCACGGCGCCAGGCCTGGCAGCGCGACGCAGCAAGCTGTTCCTGATTCCGGAAGAACACAAGGTGCCGGTGGAGCTGAGCAACACCGCCGAGTACGAACAACTGAACAGCTCGCGGGCGCTGCGCCAGGGCTTTTTGCGTGCAGTGGTCGACCCGCTGTACAACGCCCTGGTCTGCGCCATGGCCCGTGCCCGCCACGCCAAGGTGGTGCCGGCTGCCGAAGCGCTGCGCAACGAACGTATCGAGGAAATCCTCAGCGCCGGACCTGAGGGTAAGGTCGAGGCGACCCGCTGGCGTCTGCTCAACGATCCTGACGGCATGGCGCGCCTGCACGCGCGCATTTGGCAGGAGCCGCAATATCACGCCTGGCGCGAAGCGCTGCGCGATGCCTGATCAGTACGCCACGCCCGCAGTCGTCGGGGGCGTGGCGTGATGCCTTTCTGACATATCCGTTAACATCTGCAGGCGCAGTCTCGTGCTGCTGCACGGCACCATTGCGTCTGGAACGGGTCTTTGCCAACGATTGGTGGCCCGAACACCGTGTTCGGTGATGACATTGAAGAGGATGCACGATGTCGAATCTGCATGATTGCGCGCAGCGCTATGGCTCGGTTACACGCCTGCTGCACTGGGGGATGGCCATTGTGCTGGGGTGGCAGTTCGTCACCGTTCTGGCCCATGTCCTGCTGGAAGACAGCGCGCTGGACAAATTCGCCTGGGGCACGCACAAGGCAACAGGACTGCTGCTGATGGTGCTGGTGGTGATTCGTCTGCTTTGGGCGTTTTACAACCGCAACCGCCGTCCCGCCGCAGTCAGCATCCCGGCGCGCCTTGGGCATCTGGCCCTGTATGCACTGTTGTTCGTGATTCCTTTTGTCGCGCTGCTGCGTCAGTACGGCTCGGGCCGTGAGTTCGTGGCATTCGGCATGACCGTCATGCCCGGTTTTGACGGCAAGATCGAGTGGATGATCGCTCCAGCCGGCCTGCTGCATGGCAACCTGGGCTGGCTGTTGCTGTTCATGGTGATTGGCCATGCCGCCATGGCTTTTGTCCATCGCCGCCAGGGCGGCGAGGATGTATTGGCGCGAATGATCGGTCGCTGAAGCAGTCGTCTATGGCCAATGTCTTACAGGCGATAACGGCAACCGCCGTTGCCCGTGCGGGCCGATCACTAATCTACACCCATCCCCTGCAGCGACGGATCGCTGAGGATTACGGAAGATGACCATGCCAGGAAGGCTGCCGACAGGATGTTGGATGGTTGAGAAGAAACCCGCTTCGGCGGTTTTTTTGTTGCCTGTAAAAAGTGCCAGGTCATAACGAGAGCCTGATCAATCGCCTAGCTCCAGCGTTTTAGGCGTGGCGCTGACCTGAAAAGCTTCGCCCCGAGGCGGGGCTCCTATGCAAGGCTGCTTTTGGTGCGTCAACTTGACGAAGCCCGACGTCATGCCGCGAACCCGTAGGAGCGGCGCCCCGCCGCGAATCTGCGCGGCGATGACGCCAACAGCTTCGCCCCGAGGCGGGGCTCCTACGCCAGACTGCTTTTGGTGCTGCAATTGGACGAAGCCCGACGTCATGCCGCGAACCCGTAGGAGCGGCGCCCCGCCGCGAATCTGCGCCGCGCTGACGCCAACAGCTTCTCCCCGGGGCGGGGCTCCTACGCCAGGCTGCTTTGTGAGCCTCTTGGGCGCGGAGTATTCGCCGGGCGTTCTAGCTGGCCAGGCACTGCGTCGCACCCTGCGCCTTGCGCGTGTACCACAGCACCCGACTGACGCCACGGGTGATGGCCACGTAGGCCAGGCGCCGGGCTTCGTCCTGCATGGCCTGGTCGTAGCTGCCGGCGAAGAAACCGCACTGGGCGTAGAGTGCGTTGCGCAGCGGGTGTTTCTCTGCCGGCAGGCAGTCGTCGAGGATGATCGCGACTTCGGCCTGCAGGCCCTTGGCGCGGTGGATGGTCATGGTTCGCACCGGTAGCGATTTATCGAGCTGCGCTCGCACCTGTTGCAGCGGCTCGTTGCGTCGGCTGAGCAGCAGTACGGCGGTGCGGTCGGCGTTCGGGCGGCTGGCGACATGAGTGCACTGTGCACTTATTTCCTCCAGCAGACGCGGCAGGCCGCTGGTCAGCTCGAAGCGCTGAATCAGTTTCACGCCATGGTCGCCCGGTTGCATCGCCTTGGCCGCGATACAGGTCTTGGCCTGCTTGTTCTGCACCTCGGCCAGCACCTTTTCCCCATCGCGAATCACCGGTTCGATGCTGCGGTAGTTGGTGCCCAGCAGCAGGGTGGTGCTCTTGCCGCGTCCTCGGCTGGGGAAGTGGCGGTCGAAGTCGATGAACAGCTCCGGCGAGCTGCCGCGCCAGCCGTAGATCGATTGCCAGTCGTCGCCGATGGCCATCAGGCTGATGCGTTCGCCTGCAGCGTGCAGGCGGCGATGCACGGCCTGCAGCCACAGCACGATCTGCGGCGAAATGTCCTGAAATTCATCGATCAGCAGGTGACTCAGCGCGAGCAGGGCCGGGCCGGGTTTGCCGGCGTCGCTGCTCAGGCGCTCGCTGAGTTGCGCGAACGCACCGTTGAAGCTGATCAGCCCCTGACTCTGTAGCAGGGCGCTGAAGTGCTGGTGAAAGCGCTGCATGGCCTCGATGAAATCACGCTCGCGGGGCGCGCAGCCCAGCGCTTTCATGTCCAGGCGCTCGAGACGAATCCCTAGACTCTCGGCGAAGTCGATCTGCCCGTGCAGCAGCTCGAACAGCGGCAGGGCGGCGAATTCGCCAGGCAGCTTGCAGGCATCCAGTGGCGCCTTGGCCTTGCTCTGTGGCGGTTCCTCGGGGGCCGGCAGCTTGAGCAGGCGATGGGTCAGGGTGCGAAAGCGCGCATCGTCTGCGTAGGCATTTTGGTAGGCCTGCTTGAGCAGGCGCTGCTGTGCGGGGCGCAGGCGCCCGCCAGTCAGCGGGTTGTCCGGCTCTGTGCCGGGTTCGTCCAGTTGCTCGAACCAGCGCGGATTGCCCAGGCGCTCCTTGGCCAGCGTGGCCATGGCCGCGTGGAAGGTGCGTACGCACTGGCGCGCATCGTGCGGGTAGTGCCAGAAATCGAGCAGGCGCTGCAGGCGCTCGCGCAGCTCGTGGCAGGAGGCGTTGGTGAAGGAGATCACCGTCAGTCGCTTGGGGTCGACCTCCAGGTGGCAGAGCAGGAACACCACACGTAGCACCAGTGTGCTCGACTTGCCCGAGCCGGCGCCGGCGAAGATGCGTGCCAGCGGCGCGCGACAGAGAATCATCGCCCACTGTTCGTCCGACGGCGCACCGATCAACCCGGCGCTCACCGCCTGCGCCACGCGCTCGCGCATGGCCTGCACCTGAGCATCGTCGATCTTCAGCCGGGTGGTGGGGTAGATGCCGGCGGGGCCAGGCTTGCTGCTGGCGCTCTTGCGGCCGCTGGCTTTCTTGCTGGCGGTGGATTTCTTCTTGCTCTGCTTGCGTACGGGCTTGCGCGGCTGCGCCGCTTCGCGCTCAGCGCGCAGGTAGGCGGTGGTGCGGGGGAAGTAACGGGCGAGGGCGCTGGACAGCAGTTGTTTGTAGCGCGCGACGGCGGAAAGCATGCGGTGAGAATGACCTGACGGATAAAGCGCGCATGATAAAGCCTGCGCGCGATGGCAGGCAGTGATGGCGCAGCGATAAATGCGCAACTTTGTGCAAGCGCCTGGCGCCTGTCGCTTCCAGACTGTGCTCCAGTCTTGGGAGATACTCGATGAACCTGTCGCTTTACCTGCTCACCGTATTGATCTGGGGCACGACCTGGATCGCCATCAAATTGCAGATGGGCGAGGTGGCCGTCGCCGCGTCCATCGCCTATCGCTTTGCCCTGGCTTCGGCCGTGTTGTTCGTCATGCTCTGGCTCAGTGACCGTCTGCAGCCGCTGGATCGCCGTGCTCAGGGCGTTTGTCTGGTGCAGGGGCTGTGCCTGTTCTGCCTCAATTTCCTGTGCTTCTACACCGCCAGCCAGTGGATCCACAGTGGTCTGATCGCGGTTATCTTTTCCACCGCGACCTTGTGGAATGCAATCAATGCGCGGCTGTTCTTCAGGCAGCGCATCGCCGCCAACGTGCTGCTCGGCGGCGCCTTGGGGTTGGCCGGTCTGGGTCTGCTGTTCTGGCCGGAGCTGGCCGGGCATGAAGCCAGCCATGAAAGCCTGCTGGGCATCGGTCTGGCGCTGTGCGGCACGCTGTGCTTTTCGGCCGGCAACATGCTCTCCAGCCTGCAGCAGAAGGCCGGGCTCAAGCCGCTGACCACCAATGCTTGGGGCATGCTTTACGGCGCGCTGATGCTGGTGGGCATCTGCCTGGTCAGCGGTACGCCGTTCGCCTTCGAGTGGAACGCACGCTATGTCGGCTCGCTGCTTTACCTGGCAATTCCCGGCTCGGTGATCGGCTTTACCGCCTACCTGACGCTGGTCGGGCGCATGGGCCCGGAGCGCGCCGCCTACTGCACGGTGCTGTTCCCGGTGGTGGCGCTGAACATCTCGGTGTTCCTCGAGGGCTACCAGTGGACGGCCCCGGCCTTGCTCGGCCTGGGCCAGGTGATGCTGGGCAACGTGCTGGTGTTTCGCAAGCCGAAGCCAGTGCTTGCCGAGGCCAGAGCCTAAGTGCGGCGCACCGTCGATCAACTCCCGCGAATCAGCGTGCGCAGCATGAAGCGATTGGGATGGCTGGCCTCGGCCACGTCGCGCGGTACGGGTAGCGGCTCGTTCTCCAGCCAGGCGGCGATCAGTTCGCCTGACAGTGGAGCGGTGATCAGCCCGCGTGAGCCGTGGCCGCTGTTGATGTACAGGCCGGGTAGCCAGGGGCAGGGCGTATCCGGCACTTGTCGGGCGTCCTTGGCCAATACCGCATAGGCTGCGTTGAAGGCCTGCTGCTCGGCCAATGGGCCTACCAGCGGCAGATAGTCCGGGCTGGTGCAGCGAAACGCTGCGCGGCCTTGCAGCGTTGCCGGGTCGAGTGTCTGCGCATCCAGGCGCTCGGCCAGATCGAGGGAAATTTCCCGCAGCAGTTCGAGGTTGCCGGCATGCTCGGCGACGCTGGGCGTCAGGTCGTTGCTGTGGAAGTCGAAGCTGGCGCCCAGGGTGTGTTCACTGCCGCGCGGCGGTGCGACATAACCATCGGCGCAGACTACGGTGCTTAGCGCACTGCTGGCCGCGTTGGCGGGCAGGCGGCTGATCTGCCCACGAATGCGCTTGAGTGGCAGGTTCGCCTCCGGCAGCAGGCGGGAAATTTCTGCGGCGCAGGCCAATACCAGCACCGGGGCTTCGGCCAGCACGCCGTTCTGTCCTTCGACGCGCCAGCGTTCGTCCTGTCGGCTCAGGCGCAGCGCCTCGTGATAGGGACGCAGTTCGATCAGCGGGTGTTGCAGCAGTTGTCGGCATAGCGCTGGTGGGTTTACCCAACCGGCATCCGGGTAGAACAGGCCGCCGGCTGGCAGGCCGATGCCGGCACGTTGCTCGGCCTCATCCTGGCTCAGCGCGTAGAGCAGGTCGTTGGGGAAGGCTGTGGCCAGTTTGGCCTGGCGCTCGGCTTCCTTGGCATCGAAGGCCAGTTGCAGCACGCCGCAGGCATCCCAATCGACGCCACGCTGCAGGCGCTCCAGCAAGCGGCGGGTATGGCCGAAACCGGCGACGATCAGCCGCGACAGTGCCGTGCCGTGGGGCGAGAGTTTCAGGTAGAGCACGCCCTGGGGGTTGCCTGATGCCTCGCGGGCAACATCGTTATGGCGCTCCAGCAGGGTCACACGCCAGCCGCGTGCGGCCAGGCTGGCGGCGCTGGCACAACCGGCCAGGCCGGCGCCGATCACCACGACCTGGCGTTCGCCGGGTGGCAACTGCGGGCGGGCGAACCAGGGCGCCGGGCGCTGTGCCGGCTCAGCCTGGAACGGGCCAGCGAGCATCTCGCGCTTGTGGCCGAAGCCCTTGACCCGCACCACGGCAAAACCCGCCGCGATCAGCCCGCGCCGGACGAAACCGGCACTGGTGAAAGTGGCCAGGGTTGCTCCTGGCGCCGACAGCCGCGCCAGCTCGGCGAACAGCGCGTCCGTCCACATTTCCGGGTTCTTCGACGGAGCGAAACCGTCGAGGAACCAGGCATCGACCTGCGCGTCCAGCTGCGGCAGGCAGTCGAGCACGTCGCCGATCATCAGCGTCAGCACCACGCGCCCGCCGTCGAGCAGCAGGCGCTGGAAGCCGGGATGGAGGGCGCGGTACTGCGCCAGCAGTTGCCCGGCGTAGGGCGCAAGCTCCGGCCACAAGGCCAGGGCGCGCTGCAGATCCGCCAGGGCCAGCGGGAATTTCTCCACGCTGACGAAGTGCAGCCGCGCGTCGCGCGGGGCGTGTTCGGCGAAGGCCTGCCAGGCGCAGAGGAAGTTGAGCCCGGTGCCGAAACCGGTTTCGCCGATGACCAGGCGCCCGCCTGCCGGTAGCGCCTGGCAGCGCTCGATGATCTGGTTGTGGGCGAGGAAGACGTGACGAGTTTCCTCCAGACCGTTGGCGCGGGAGAAGTACACGTCGCCATAGCTGCGCGACAGTGGCTGGCCGTGTTCGTCCCAGTCGAGCTGGGCGTTGTGGGCGTCGGACATGGTGCGGTTCCAGATATAACAGGCGGCGATTCTAGCAGGCCGTTGCAAACTGCCTGCGTTGGCAATACTGCGTTGAAAACCACCATTTACAAGCGTGAAGCCGAGCGCGGCTCCGATCGTTGTTGTGGGGCCACCATCGGTATGCTCGGGCCTTTCTCGCCTGTGTTTTCAACGGCTTGCCATCCTCTGCGTGCGGTTTACCCGGCACAGGTCAAACCCCGATGCCTCAATGTCAGGCAAAGTCGCGGCCGATCCATTACGCTTGAGCGATCATTACCGGGAGGCTTTTGCATGTTTGAGTCCGCCGAAATCGGCCGCAGTATTGACAAGGCCACGTTCGAAGCCGAGGAGCCGGCGCTGCGCGAGGCCTTGCTGGAGGCGCAGTACGAACTCAAGCAACAGGCGCGTTTCCCGGTGATCGTACTGATCAACGGCATCGAGGGCGCCGGCAAGGGCGAGACGGTCAAATTGCTCAACGAGTGGATGGATCCGCGGCTGATCCAGGTCAGCACCTTCGATGTGCAGACCGATGAAGAGCTGGCGCGGCCGCCGGCCTGGCGCTACTGGCGACAACTGCCGCCGAAGGGGCGCATGGGGATCTTCTTCGGCAACTGGTACAGCCAGATGCTGCAGGAGCGGGTGCATGGCAAGTTCAAGGATGCCGTGCTGGATCAGGCCATCGATGCTGCCGAACACCTGGAGCGCATGCTCTGCGATGAGGGGGCGCTGATCTTCAAGTTCTGGTTCCACCTGTCCAAGCAACAGATGAAGACGCGCCTCGAAGCGCTCAAGGATGACCCGCTGCACAGTTGGCGCATCAGCCCGCTGGACTGGCAGCAGTCGAAGACCTACGACAAATTCGTGCGTTACGGCGAGCGCATCCTGCGCCGTACCAGCCGTGACTACGCGCCCTGGTACGTGGTCGAGGGCGTCGATCACTATTACCGCAGCCTGACGGTCGGGCGCATTCTGCTCGAAGGCTTGCAGGCGGCGCTGGCGCGGCAGCAAGGCATAGTGGGGCGACCACATGCTGCACCGGTTTCCGGACAGAGCAGCGGCCTGTTGGCCAGCCTGGACATGACCCAGGCGCTGAGCAAGGACGACTACAAGGAGCAACTGGCCACCGAGCAGGCGCGCCTGGCCGGGCTGATGCGTGACAAGCGCATGCGCAAGCACGCCCTGATCGCTGCATTCGAGGGCAACGATGCTGCCGGTAAGGGCGGCGCCATCCGGCGCGTGACTGGCGCGCTCGATCCGCGCCAGTACCGCATCGTGCCGGTGGCGGCACCCTCCGAGGAAGAGCGCGCCCAGCCCTATCTGTGGCGCTTCTGGCGGCATATCCCGGCGCGCGGGCATTTCACCATCTTCGACCGTAGCTGGTACGGCCGCGTATTGGTCGAGCGTGTCGAAGGCTTCTGCAGCCAGGCCGACTGGCTGCGCGCCTATGGCGAGATCAACGACTTCGAAGAGCAGTTGACCAATGCCGGGGTGATCCTGGTGAAGTTCTGGCTGGCCATCGATAAGCAGACCCAGCTGAAGCGTTTCAAGGAGCGCGAGCAGATCCCCTTCAAGCGCTTCAAGATCACCGAAGAGGATTGGCGCAACCGTGAAAAGTGGGACGACTACACTGATGCGGTAGGCGATATGGTCGACCGTACCAGCACCGAGATCGCGCCCTGGACGCTGATCGAGGCCAACGACAAGCGTTTCGCCCGGGTCAAGGTGCTGCGCACCATCAACGAGGCCATCGAGGCGGCGTTTGCCAGGGATTGAAGCGCTACCTGTTCTGTAGGAGCGGCTTTAGCCGCGATGCTTTTGTGTCGATCCCAAAGCCCCGGATTGCATCCGGGCTACGCTCCTACCTGGCTCCATTGCCTTGTATACGCCAGATCAATGATGGTCGCACCCAGGGATCGGCTGGATTTATCTTCCCGCCATTCGCCACCCAATAACAACGAGGTGCATCATGCGTGAAGTGGTGATCGTCGACAGCGTCCGGACCGGCCTGGCCAAGTCCTTCCGTGGCAAGTTCAACATGACCCGGCCGGACGACATGGCCGCGCATTGCGTCGATGCGCTGCTGGTGCGCAACGGCATCGACCCGAAGCTGGTCGATGACTGCATCGTCGGTGCCGGCTCCAACGAGGGCGCGCAGGGCATGAACATCGGCCGCAACGTCGCCGTGCTCTCGCGCCTGGGCAACCCGGTGGCGGGCATGACGCTGAACCGCTTTTGCTCCTCGGGCCTGCAGGCCATCGCCATCGCCGCCAACCAGGTGGTGTCCGGCTGCAGCGAGATCATCGTCGCCGGCGGCGTCGAGTCCATCACCATGACCCTGAAAAGCATGAACATGGACAACCTGTTCAACCCGCTGCTGCAGCAGGACAACCCTGGCATCTACTACCCCATGGGCAAGACCGCCGAGATCGTCGCCAACCGCTATGGCATCAGCCGCGAAGCCCAGGATGCCTATGCCCTGCAGAGCCAGCAGCGCACCGCGCGCGCCCAGGCCGAAGGCCTGTTCACCGACGAGATCGTGCCGATGGCGGTGAAGTACCAGGTCGAAGACAAGGCCAGCGGTGAGAAGAGGATTCTCGACGGCGTGGTCGAGGCCGATGACTGCAACCGCCCGGACACCACCCTGGAATCGCTGGCCAAGCTGCAACCGGCGTTCGACCCGGCAGGCAGCGTCACGGCCGGCAACGCCTCGCAACTGTCCGACGGCGCCTCCATGACCCTGGTGATGAGCCTGGAAAAGGCGCTGGAGCTGGGCCTCAAGCCCAAAGCCTATTTCCGCGGCTTCACCGTGGCCGGTTGCGAGCCAGATGAAATGGGCATCGGCCCGGTGTTCTCGGTGCCCAAACTGCTCAAGGCCAAGGGCCTGAGCGTGGCCGACATCGACCTGTGGGAGCTCAACGAAGCATTCGCCTCGCAGTGCCTGTACTGCCGCGACAAACTCGAGATCGACAACGACAAGTACAACGTCAATGGCGGCTCCATTTCCATCGGCCACCCCTTCGGCATGACCGGCTCGCGTCAGGTCGGCCATCTGGTTCGCGAGCTACAGCGCCGCGAGCTGCGCTACGGCATCGTCACCATGTGCGTCGGTGGTGGCATGGGGGCCACTGGGCTGTTCGAGGCGTATTGCGGCTAAACACCGCTGGTGCCACCGGTAACACGCACCGCATGGGCGGACCCTACGACATCGCTGTGCCCCCACGACGGCCAGCGATGCGCTGTTTATACTCGCGCTCTGCCCTGTCCGGAGCGCCAGTCCATGCCCTTCGCTGAAAACCTTATCGCCTTCACCCTGGCGGCCACGCTGCTGACCCTGACGCCGGGGATCGACACCGCGCTGGTGCTGCGTACCGCGGCGGTCGAAGGCCGGCGACAGGCGTTTCGTGCGGCGCTGGGCATCAACGCCGGTTGCCTGCTCTGGGGCGCGGCGGTGGCCTTCGGCCTCGGTGCGCTGCTGGCGGTTTCCGAATTCGGCTACAACCTGCTCAAGTATTGCGGTGCGGCCTATCTGGCCTGGCTCGGGCTGAATATGCTGCTGCGTCCGCGTACCTCGCTGGCGCCCGCGCAGGTGAACGGCACACCTGATGCCAACTGGTTTCTGCGCGGCTTGCTGGGCAATGTGCTCAATCCCAAGGTGGGTATTTTCTACCTGTCCTTCCTGCCGCAGTTCATTCCCCAGGGGCAGCCGCTGATCGCCTGGACATTCGGCCTGGTGGGCATTCATCTGGCGCTCAGTCTGATCTGGGCGCTGTTGCTGATTGGTGCCACTCAGCCGCTGGGCCACTGGCTGCGGCGCGAGACGGTGATCAGGTGGATGGATCGCAGCACGGGGCTGATCTTTCTGCTGTTCGCTGCGCGTCTGGCGTTGAGTCGGCGCTGAGGCACATCCCGTGCCTCGGCGGTCACGAAACAGGCGGTGACGATGGATCGATTTCAGGAAATGAAAGTGCTGCTGGCGGTGACCGAAGCCGAGAGCTTTGCCGGCGGCGCGAAATTGCTGGGCATTTCGCCGCCCAGCGTGACTCGTACCGTGGCGGCCCTGGAGGCGCGCCAGGGTACGCTGCTATTGGCCCGTAGCACGCGCAGCCTGCGTCTGACCGAAGCCGGCCAGCGCCAACGGTCTGCTCAGCCAGTGGCAGTTCGTCGGCGCCGAGGGTGTTTTCGGCTTCATGCCCGCGTCACGCTTCATCGTCAGCTCCAACCAGGCAGCGATCTGCGCCGCACGCCTGGGCTGGGGCTACACCCGCGCGCTGTCCTACCAGGTGGCCGAGGCGGTGGCGCGCGGCGAGCTTGAACTGGTGCTCGAAGCTTTCGAGCCACCGGCTGTGCCGGTGCACATCATTTATCAGGGGGGCGCCAGGTCTCGGCCAAGGTACGCACCTTCGTCGACTTTTGCGTCGAGAGCTTTCGTCTCGCCCCGGCACTGCGCGCGGCTGGTACGCCATCCACGGCATGAGCCAGCACCGTGAAATGCAGGTGTTCCTTGCCGTGGCGCAGGCGGGCAGTCTGGCGGCGGCTGCCAGGGTGCTGCAACTGTCGCAGGCCACGGTGACGCGCAGCGTGACCCGCCTGGAGCAGCGTCTGGACAGCACCCTGCTGCTGCGCGGGCCTCGTGGCGTGAGCCTGAGCCCGGCTGGCGCGCGCTTTGCCGATAGCTGCCAGCGCATTCTGCAGCGGCTGGTACTGGATCTGTGAGCGTTTCGCTGCGCCTGGTCGGCGTAAGTTGCCCCGGAACCTGGATGGCGAGCGTTGGTCTGTGCTGGCTGTGCCGCGAAGCTGTTGCCGTTTCGGCTGAAACGGCAACAGCCTCTGCTCACCCTTGCTGTTTCGAGGTTTCCAGCTCTTTGCGATAAGCGTCGGCTGCATCCCGGCTCGGGAAAATACCGACCAGTTCGCCATTCTGAATCACATCCCAGACCACGATGCCCATGGCACGAGCTTCCCGGGAAAGATGTTGGTTGTCACGCTCATGTACGGTCACGTTCATGACGAATCTCCTCGAATAATCGATGCGGCGATATGTCGCAATTCGTTTATACGCCTCGTCAGCAAGCTGATTAAACCGGGGTTTGGGCAAAGAACTGTTGCCTCGATGCAACGAACGCTGAACCGATACGTTTGCCGCTGCGCTTGCCTTGCTGTGTCCGCGCTGCTGCCTGCGGGCCTGTTTAGTGGGGTGATGTGCGCTGACTGTCGTATTGGCAGGAGCGTCTGCGCTCAGCCGCTGACCCAGCGCTGCCGGGCCCAGCCACTCAAGGCATCCACTGCCAGCACCAGCAGGAGCATGGCCAGGATCACCGTGGCCGCCTGCGCTTCCTGAAACAGGCTGAGCGACATGTAGAGCATCTGCCCCAGACCGCCGGCGCCGACGAAGCCGAGCACGCTGGCCATGCGGATGTTGTTCTCCCAGCGGTACAGGGTGTAGGCCACCAGCTGCGGCCAGACGCCGGGCAGGGTGCCGTAGCAGAAGGCGAGCATGCGCCCGCCGCCGTTCTCGCGGATGGCGTCGGCAGGCTCGCGCGGGGTGTTTTCCAGCGCTTCGGCGAACAGCCGGCCGAGCACGCCGGCGGTGTGCAGGGCCAGGGCGAGGGTGCCGGCGTTGGGGCCGAGGCCCGCGGCCAGCACCATCAACGCTGCCCAGACCAGCTCGGAGATGGCGCGCAGGGCGTTGAGCAGCAGGCGTGTGGCGTGCAGGGCGGCGCCGCCAAAGCGCCCGGCAGCGGGCAGTGCCAGGGCCAGGCCGAGCAGGGCGGCGAGCAGGGTGCCGAGGGCGGACATGGCCAGGGTTTCCAGCGCGCCACGGCCAATGGCCTGCAGGTGTGCGCTGGAGAAGTCCGGCTGCAGGAAGCCGCTGGCGTATTGGCCCATCTGCGCCAAGCTGTCGCCGGCGACCAAAGCGCCGAGGTCGATGCCCAGATAGACGAACGAAGCGATCACCGCACCGAGAATGGCAGCGAGCAGGATCAGGTTACCGGCTCTCATGTCAGCCTCGCACGCAGCAGGCGGCTGAACTGGTCGGCCAACAGCACCAGCAAGAGGAAGGTGAGCAGCATGCTCGCCACTTCGCCGCCGGCGAACATACGCAGCGACAGGTCGATCTGCTGGCCCAGCCCGCCGGCGCCGACGAAGCCCATCACCACTGAGGCGCGGATGGCGCATTCCCAGCGGTACACGGTGTAGGAGAGCATTTCCCCGGCGGCATTGGGCAACACACCGTAAGCGAAGGCGGCCAGGCGGCTGCTGCCTGCACCCAGCAGCGCGCGGGTGGGGCGGGCATCGACCGATTCGAAGATTTCCGCATACACCTTACCCAGCATGCCGGCGTAGGTGATGGCGATGGCCAGCACCCCGGCGGTGGGGCCGAGGCCGACGGCGCGGACGAACAGCAGCGCCCAGACGATTTCCGGCACGCTGCGCAGGAAAATCAGCAGCCCGCGCACCGGCCAGCGCGCCAGATTTGCCCACCAGGCCGGGCGGCCACCGCGGTGCACGGCCGACAGCGACAGCGCGCGACTGGCCAGCAGCGCGGCGGGAATGGCGATCAGCAGCGCCAGGCTCATGCCAGCGGTGGCGATGGCCAGGGTTTCCAGGGTGGCGCGACCGAGCAGGGCGAGGAACTCGCCGTCGTGCGCAGGCGGCCAGAAGCCGGCGAGGAAGTTACCCATGGCGCGGGTGTTGTCGCCATCGATCAGTACGGCCAGGTCCAGCTCGCTCAGGCTCAGGCCGGGCCACAACAGCAGCAGCGCCAGCGCGGTGATCAGCAGGCGCGGCAGGGCGGCGGGGTCGCGTGGGGCAGTGCTCAGCATCGCGGTATATGCACCGGTTGCGGCTGTACGGGCGAGTTGGGCGTGGCCTGCAGCTGCTCGTTCATGTAGAGCGCTTCCAGCTGGGCAGGCTGCACCTCACTGGCCGGCAGGTCGAAGGCGATGCGCCCATCGCGAATGCCAACGATGCGGGGGAAATGCGCCAGCGCCAGGTCGACGGCATGCAGGCTGGCCAGCAGGGTCATGCCGCGCTCGGCGGCCTCGCGGTTGAGCACGGCCAGGGTATGGCCGGCCAGCACCGGGTCCATGGCCGAGACCGGTTCGTCGGCGAGGATCAGATCCGGCGCCTGGTACAGCACGCGGGCAATGCCTACGCGCTGCAACTGGCCGCCGGAGAGCTGGTCGCAGCGTTGATAGAGCTTGTCGGCGATATCCAGGCGCGCCAGGGCGGCCTGGGCACCGCCGGTATCCAGCGGGTGCAGCAGGTTGAGCAGGCCCTTGGCCAATGACCACTGTCCCAGCTTGCCGGCCAGCACGGCGGTGACCACGCGCTGACGCGGCGGCAGTGGCGGTGCCTGGTGGATCAGACCGATGCGTGCGCGCAGACGCTGGCGCTGGCGGGCAGCCAGGCGCCAGGGGTTGTGCTGCAGCAGGTCGAGCTCGCCGCGCGTAGGTTGCAGGCTGGTGGCCAGCAGACGCAGCAGGGTGGTTTTGCCGGCGCCGGAGGGGCCGATGATGGCTACCCGTTCGCCGGGGCTGACCTCGAGATCGATATTTTCCAGCGCAACCTTGCCGTTGGCGTGGGCCAGGCCCACGCCACGCAGGGCGATGCTCACTTGAGCAGGCCGGCGGCGCGAGCGGCTTCTTCGATGCCTTCGTAGTTCTCGGGCTTGGTTTCGATGAAGCGGCTGGCGGCCTGCAGATCAAGAATTGCCTTCTGTTCCGGCTTGGCCGGATCGAGGGCGAGGAAGGCGGCCTTGATCTTCGCCTGCAGGTCGGCGTCGAGGTTGCCGCGCACCGTCCAGTTGTAGTCGTAGTAGGTCGGGGTGGTGGCGAAGACCTTGACCTTGTCGGTGTCGACCTTGCCGCCATCGACCAGCTTCTGCCATACCGAGGCGTTGAGCACGCCAGCGTCGGCCTTGCCGGCCTGCACCCAGGCGGCGGTGGCGTCGTGGGCGCCGGAATAGGCCACGCGGCTGAAGAAGTCTTCCGGCTTGATGCCGTCCTGCAGCATGAAGTAGCGCGGCATCAGGCTGCCGGAGGTGGAAGACACCGAGCCAAAGGCGAAGGTCTTGCCTTTCAGATCCTGCAGCGATTTCACCGCCGGGTCGGAGGTGATGAACTTGCTGGTGAACTCGGCGTCCTGCTCGCGCTGCACCAGCGGCACGGCGTTACCGGTCTTCAGATGAGCCTGGACGAAGGTGAAACCGCCCAGCCAGGCCATGTCGATACGGTCGGCGGCCAGTGCCTCGACCACCGCGGCGTAGTCGGCCACCGGCACGAACTCCACCTTCATGCCCAGTTCCTGTTCCAGGTAGGCGCCCAGCGGCTTGAACTTGCGCAGCAGTTCGGTGGGGGCTTCGTCGGGGATGGCCGAGACCTTGAGGACGTCGGCGGCTTGCGCCAATACAGCGGATACGGACAGGGCGATACCGGCGGCGAGCGCCAGGGTGTTCTTGAACATGTCGGATTCTCCGGTTCAATAGCGGGGAAGGCGCGCGGAGTATAGTGGCCCGGCGCTGCCCTTGCAGCACGCAGATGGCGAAAGCGAGGTTAAGATGCTGCCTCGAAGCCAACTGCCTGGAGCCGTTCGATGACCGCTGCGCTGCCCGCCCTGGCCTTTGCCGGGATCGGCCTGATGGGCCTGCCGATGACCCGCCGCCTGCTCGCCGCAGGCTACCCGCTGACCCTTTGGAACCGCACGCCGGACAAGTGCGCGCCGCTGCTGGAGCAGGGCGCGCATCGCGTGGAGAACCCCGCCGAGCTGTGCCGCGATGCCAGCGTGGTGATGCTCTGCCTGGCCAATACCGAGGTGGTGCGCGAGGTGGTGTTCGGCCCGGGCGGCATAGTCGAGGGGGCGCGGCCGGGGCAGTTGCTGGTGGATTTTTCCAGCCTGGAGCCGGCGGCCACCCGTGAGATGGCGGCAGAACTCGAAGCTCGCACCGGCATGCGCTGGGTGGATGCCCCTGTGTCCGGCGGTACGCCCGGCGCCGAGTCCGGCACGCTGGCAATCATGGCGGGCGGCCGGGTAGAGGACGTGGAGCGCGTGCGCCCGGTGCTGGCGCATCTGGGCCAGCGTCTGACGCGCATGGGCGAGGTGGGCGCCGGGCAGGTGACCAAGGTGTGCAACCAGATGATCGTGGCCTGCAACGCACTGGTGATCGCCGAAGTGGTGGCGCTGGCCGAGCGCTCTGGCGTCGATGCCAGCCTGATCGCCCCGGCCCTGGCCGGTGGTTTCGCCGACTCCAAGCCGCTGCAGATCCTGGCGCCGCAGATGGCCGCCAGCCAGTTCGAGCCGATAAAGTGGCACGTGCGCACGCTGCTCAAGGACCTCGACACCGCAGTGAAGCTGTCGCGTGAGCAGGGCAGCGCGACGCCCATGAGCGGCCTGGCCGCACAGCTGATGCGCCTGCACGGCAGCCAGGGCAACCTGGAACGTGACCCTGCCACCCTGGTGGAACTGCTGCGGGAGCAATGCCCATGAAGATCGCCGCCAACCTGTCCATGCTGTTTACCGAGTTGCCGCTGCGCGAGCGCGTGCTGGCGGCGATGACGGCGGGTTTCGATGGCGTGGAAATCCAGTTTCCCTACGAGTTGCCGGCCGTCGCCCTGAAAGAAGTGCTGGAGTTGACCGCGCTGCCATTGGTGTTGATCAATCTGCCGGCGGGCGATCTGATGAGCGGCGGCCCCGGCCTGGCCAGCGTGCCGGCGCGCCAGGCCGCGTTCGACGCCGCCCTGCAGGAGGCGCTGACCTACGCCGCCATGGTGCGCCCGGCCTGCATCAATGTACTGCCTGGGCGCCTGGCCGAAGGCGTGAGCCGCGAGCAGGCGCTGGATTGTCTGGCCGCCAACCTGCGCAAGAGCGCCGAGGCCTTCGCGTCGTTGGGTATCCGCGTGTTGGTGGAGGCGATCAACCCCATCGATATGCCGGGCTTTCTGATCAATACGCCGGAGCATCTCGATGCGCTGCTGCGCGCCGTGGATCACCCCAATCTGGCCGCGCAGTACGACCTCTACCACATGGCCCGTCAGGGATTGGACGTGGCTGCCGGCATGCGCCTGCTGGCCGGACGCATTGGCCATGTGCAGTTCGCCGATGTGCCGGGGCGTGGCGCACCAGGCAGCGGCGAGCTGGTTTTCGCGCCGTTGCTGGGCACCCTGCGCGATAGCGGTTATGGCGGCTGGCTGGGCGCCGAATACAGGCCGGGCGAGGAGGGCACGCTGGCCAGTCTGGGCTGGTTGGCGCAGTGGCAGCAGCGCACCTGATGCATTCGTGCAAGGCGGGCATGCTTATGCCCGCCCTGCCTGCCGGCGTTGCACCGGGTTCTTGCCCACGCGGGGCGGCTACTTGCCGTAGTCGTTGAGCGAGATAACCCGCGTCTTGCCGATACGGTGGCGGTAGCGTTTCGGCGTGGTGTTGGGGAACAGGTTGTTGAGGTGGGTCTTGAGGCGGTTCAGATCCATGTAGGACAGCTTGTAGTCCTTGGGCAGCGAGACGATGGACACCACCGAGGAGCAGTTCTTGAAGAAATGCAGCTCTCTCAGCTCCGTAGCGTCGTAGCCACTGGATTTGTACTGTTCCAGCGCCTGGCGATAGCGCTTGGATTCTATCGGCAGCAGGCTGATGCCTTCGATGGCCTGGGTGACCTTGTTGAAATGCGGCAGGTCGATGGAGCGGAAGAACAGGTCGTCGATGTTCAGCCGTGGCTGGCTCTGCTCCTTGTCCAGTACGCGGAATTTCTCCGACAGCTGGGCCTGCTGGTCGGGCACCACGGATTCGGCATAGGCCACGCCCACCGGGCCGGCCAGGCTCATGAACAGGTCGTTGGCGTCGAGGCGGATGGTCTCGCCGATGTCGATGCCGGCGCGGCGGAAGTAATTCTGGTCGTAGTCGCTGGTCACCGCCTGGGCGGTGAGGATGTTGAAGATCTGCTGCGAGATGTACTGGTTGGCGTGGCGCTCCATGGCGGTCACGTCGATGTTGTGGATGCTGCCGTCACCGCTTTGCTCGGCGTAGCGCATGATGTCGTTGGAGATCAGCATCATCGCGTTCCATGGGCGGATGCGGCGCATCACGCTTTCGGCGCTGTTCTGCTCGTTGTCGAAGTTGTAGGAGAAGTCCCATTCCTCGGCCAGGTACTTGCACAGCAGGCGTCCGGCGTTGATGTGCAGGGCCTCTGACATCTCGCTGCGCTGGTCGGAAATGTTCGGCAGGATGCAGATGCCGCTGGTGAAGATCGGCTCGAAGACGAAACCACGTTCGCGTTCGGCCTCGCCATCGTCCGGCGTCTTGCTATCGAAGGTCTTGCTCATGTAGGCGAACTGCTGCGCCAGGCCGAACTCCGAGGCCATGCCCGAGCCGGTGCCGCCGCCGGCGCTGAAGATATAGAAGTACAGGCGCGACTGGTTGGCCTTGATCCCGCAGGAGTCGATCAGGTAGCTGTGGATGAATTTCCAGTCTTCGTTGGAGAAGCGCTGGGTGTCCTTGTTGAGGATGATCTTGGCCAGGTACTGACCGAGAAGATGCCCAATACCACTGGTTCTAGCACGGGATGATGCAAATTGCCTTGTTTTGTGGCTGTCCGACGGCAATTGTTCGAAGGTACCAGAGCCAATGGATTGAGTGACGTTCTCGGCTTGCCTCGGCTTTGCTCGTTGAGGCCTGCTGGTTGCGTGAGGGCGAAGGTGAGCGGCAGACAGGCTAGCCGCTCAGCCTCAGACGATCAGGGCACCAGGAGGATCTTGCCGTCGCGCTCGCCGCTGGCCGCCGCGGCGACAGCGTCCTTGATGTGTGCCAGGTCATAGGTGGCCGCAACACGGGTCTTGAGCTTGCCACTGGCGATCAGTTGCACCAGCTCGCCGAACACCTTCATCTGTTGCGCCGGGCTGGCCTGCTGGAACCACTTGGCCAGCCAGAAGCCGCGCAGGGTCACGTCACGGAATACGAAGGAGGCCGGCGACACCTGGCAGGCCTGGCCGCTCATCATGCCGTAGTTCACCAGTACACCACCGTTGGCCAGTACAGCCGCCAGGTTGTCGGTACTGACGCCGCCGACTGCATCGATACCCAGGCGCACTTCGGCGCCGCCAGTGGCTGCACGCACGCGCTTGGCCAGGTCCGGGCCGTCTACCAGGACCAGATCACCGCCTTCGGCCTCGACAGCGGCGACCGCCGATTCGCGGCGCACCACGTTGATGGTCTTGAAGCCGCGCAGCTTGGCCAGTTGGATCAGGTAGCTACCCACGCCCGAGTTGGCGGCGTTCTGGATCACCCAGTCGCCCGGCTTGAGATCGACGAACTCGCTGAGCAGCAGCGAGGCGGTCGGTGGGTTGACGGTAAGCATGGCCAACTGCTGCGGGTCGGCGTCCGGCAGCGCGATGAGCTTGTCCGCCGGCGCATTCAGGGCGGTGACCCAGGTACCGCAGCCCACCGGTAGCAGCACGGTCTGGCCGACCTTGAAATTGCTGACGCCTTCGCCGAGCGCTTCGACCTTGCCGACGCCCTCGTTGCCGCCGACTGCGGGCAGTGGCGGCAACATGCCGTAGGCGCCGGTCAGGGTCAGCACGTCGGACGGGTTGATCGGTGCAGCCAGGACCTTGACCCGTACCTGTCCGGCGGCAGGCTCGGGCAGGTGCAGGGGCACTGCGCTGATCACGTCCTGTGGCACCGGGCCACGTTGCTGATATTCGGCTTTGAGCATGCTCTGATCTCCTGAAGTCGGGCGCAAAATGCGTGCAGCCAGTCTAGCCGCGATAGGGCAAAGCGGAATGAATCGACCGGCATCCACTCTGGTGATGAAGGCGTACAGGCGTCTATGCTCTGCTGGGTCCGATAATGGAGTAAACGATGTTCAGATGGTGGCTGGGATGCATGGTGGCATGCCTGAGCGCGACCGCTGTGGCAGAGGTGCTGCATGTCGGTTTCGGTACGCACAAGCCACCTTATGTGTTCGAGGGCGAACCACGTGGCCTGGAATGCGACATCGTCGAGCGGGCTGCGCGTAATGCCGGTTTTGCCGTGACCGCCTATTACGCCCCGCTGGAACGGCTGCACCTGATGTTGCGGCGTGGCGACATCGATGCGATTGCCACCACCCATGAGCGCAGCGGGGTAGAGGCCTTTTACTCCGACGTCTATATCCACTACCACAATGCGGTCGTGGCACTGGCCGGGCGTGGCTATCGCATCGAACGTGTCGCCGATCTAGGGCAGTACTCCGTGAGTGCTTTCCAGCGTGCCCGTTTCCTGCTCGGCCCGGAGTTCGAACGCATGGCCATGAACAATCCGCGTTATCGCGAAGAGGCGTTGCAGATCAACCGCAACCGCCTGCTGTACAGCGGGCGCATCGATCTGGTGGTGGGTGACAAGAGGATCATTCAATACCTCAATCGTGATGTGGACGATCAGGTCGACGTCAGCCAGCCGCTGGCCTGGTTCGAACTCTTTGCAGCAACGCCTTACCGCGTGGGCTTTCGGCGCGACGACCAGCGTCAGCGTTTCGATGAAGGGCTGCGCATGCTCAGAGAAAGTGGCGAGTACCGGCGTATCGAACAGCGTTATCGCTCAGACTGAAACCTGAGGAAACTGTTGCAGGGCTGTCAGCGCCCGGCCGTTATTGCACCATGGCGGCTTGCCTGATCCATGGAGATGCCACGATGCCGCGCCTGAAACCTCTCGCAGCCCTTGGTCTGATCGCCCTGTTCGGTTATCAGCACAGCTTCGCCGAAGATCGCCAGTTGACCTCCGAGTTGGGGGCGGTGACTCTGCAAACCATCGCCGACGGGCTGACCAGCCCCTGGGCCGTGGCCTTTTTGCCGGATGCCCAGGGCTATCTGGTGACCGAGCGTCCGGGCACGTTGCGCCGGGTGAGTGCCGATGGCCAGGTCTCCGCGCCACTAAGCGGCGTGCCTGAGGTTTTCGCCGTGGGGCAGGGCGGCCTGCTCGATATCGCGCTGTCGCCGGATTTCGCCGAGGATCGTCTGGTCTATCTGTCCTACGCCGAAGAGGGCGACGGCGGCGCCGGGACGGCAGTCGGGCGCGGCAAACTGTCGGCCGATGCCACGGCGCTGGAGGATTTCGAGGTGATCTTCCGTCAGCAGCCCAAGTTGTCCAGTGGTGCGCACTTCGGTTCGCGCCTGGTGTTCGACCGCGACGGCCACCTGTTCATCGCCCTGGGCGACAACAACAACCGACCCACAGCGCAGGATCTCGACAAGCTGCAGGGCAAGGTGGTGCGTATCTTCCCGGACGGGCGCATCCCCGAGGACAATCCCTTTATCAGCCGCGACGGTGCGCGCGAGGAAATCTGGTCCTACGGCCATCGCAACCAGCAGGGTGCAGCGCTCAATCCCTGGAGTGGCCGCTTGTGGACCCATGAGCATGGCCCGCGTGGCGGCGACGAAATCAACGTTCCCGAAGCAGGCAAGAACTACGGCTGGCCGCTGGCGACCCATGGCGTCAACTATTCGATGCTGGCGATTCCCGAGGCCAAGGGCAAAACCGTGGCTGGTACCGAGCCGCCGCATCACGTCTGGGAAAAATCACCGGCCATCAGCGGCATGGCCTTCTACGATGCCGAGCGTTTCCCGGCCTGGCAGCACAACCTGTTCATCGGCGCACTTTCCGGCCAGGCGCTGATTCGCCTGCAGCTCGATGGCGACAAGATCGTGCATGAGGAACGTCTGCTGCAATCGCTCAACGCACGGGTACGCGACGTACGGCAGGGGCCGGACGGCTATATCTACGTACTGACGGATGCGCCGAAAGGGCAGTTGCTGCGCCTGGGGCTGGCGAGCGAGTAAAGCTGGAGAGAGGCTGGGTGCGCGATGCGCACCCGAAGCGATCACTTCTTGCTGATGGTGATCTGGCGCGTGCCGCCGTAAGTCTGGCCGCTGACGCCCTTGGCGATCTGCTGGATCTCGCCGCCGCCCTGCAGGAAGGCAGCAATCTGCGCCTCGATGGACTCGCGGGTTTCCACGGCTGGGGCGGGTTTGCTGACTTTGCTGGAGGAGGACTTCACGCGCAGGGTGGCCATGACCTTGATCTCTTTCAGAAGGGCGGCCGGCCATTATGCCTCAAGCAGCCCCTTTCTGCTTGGTTAATCGCCCAGTTGAATAGCATAAGGCTGCGCCTGGCCAGCTTTTCGCGGCAACTTATGGCTTGTTTCCCAGTCACTTACACCACCATTCGACCGGCCGTCGATTCGCTACGACGCCGGCCCGGTCGCGGATTAACTCGGGTAGAATGGCCGGCTGTTTTGGTGAGGTGAAACGCGATGGCCTTGATTGGGCGGATGAATTCTTTGCAGGTGGTAAAGCACACCGACTTCGGTCTGTACCTGGACGGTGGTGCGGATGGCGAAATCCTCCTGCCCAAGCGCTACATCCCCAAGGACACGCCGAGCGAAGTCGATGACTGGCTCAACGTGTTTCTCTACCTCGACAGCGAAGACAAGCTGATCGCCACCACCCTGAAACCGAAGATCCAGCTCGGTGAGTTCGCCAGCCTCAAGGTGGTGGATATCAACCGCGTCGGCCTGTTCTTCGACTGGGGCCTGCCCAAGGACCTGCTGCTGCCGCATTCCGAAGAGAAGCGTCCGCTGCAGATCGGCGACTACTGCGTGATCTACCTTTACCTGGACAAGCGCACCCGCCGCCTTACCGCCACCGCACGCCTGGACCGCCACCTGGACAAGGTGCCGGCCAACTACCAGGTCGGCCAGGAAGTCGACCTGCTGGTGGTCGAACGTACCGACCTCGGTTTCAAGGCCATCATCGACGGCAAGCACTGGGGCCTGATCCACAAGAACGAGCTGTTCAAGTTCATCCGCAGCGGCATGCGCGAGAAGGGCTACATCAAGGAGCTGCGTGCCGATGGCAAGATCAGTCTGAGCCTGCAGCCCATCGGTCACGAAGCCGCCAGTGGCCTGGCCGAGCAGATCATCGAACGACTGCGTGCGCAGGGCGGTGTGCTGGCACTGGGGGACAAGAGCCCGCCGGAACTGATCTCCGAGCATTTCCGGGTCAGCAAGGGCAACTTCAAGAAGGCCATCGGCGGCCTCTACAAGCAGGGCCTGATCCGCATCCACGACGATCGCATCGAACTGCTCGACAGCTGACGTCGCAGCGACTTGAGCGCGAGCGTGGCAACTCGCATAATGCCGACGTTTCCCGCCGGTGTAGCTCAGTCGGTAGAGCAGCGCACTCGTAACGCGAAGGTCGTAGGTTCGATTCCTATCTCCGGCACCATTAACACCCTTCCAAGTTGTTCCGGATGCTCCCGGATCAGCCTGGAATCCAGATAAAACGGCCTTTGCGTCGGTTTTTTTGTGCTCGCGTATACCCGCCTGCATCTGGATACGTCTGCTGTTTAGGGGTATGTCGATTCGATTTGGAAACGTACCCCAATGGCACGCACAGTTACCCCGCTTTCGGATGCCAAGTGCGAGGCTGCCAAGCCCCGCGAAAAGGACTACAAGCTGTCCGATGGCCAAGGGCTTTTCTGCTGGTAAAGCCTACAGGCGTGAAGACCTGGCGCTTCAAATTCATCCGCCCGGATGGCAGGGAAGGGCTGGCCACCTTTGGCAGCTACCCGGCACTGACCCTCAAGGCGGCCCGTGAAAAGCGTGCTGAAGCCCTTGAACGATTGGCTAATGGTATCGACCCGGTAGAGGCGGCCCGGCAGCAGCGCCTGGAAACCGCGAATGCTCGTATCAATACCTTTGAAGCAGTAGCGCGGGAATGGCACAGCATCTGCGCACGCAAGTGGAAGCCGCACCATGCCGCAACGGTACTACGTCGTATGGAGCAGCACCTGTTCCCGGCCGTCGGATCGCGCCCAGTGGCTGAACTGAAGACGCGTGACTTGCTGGTGCCGCTGAAGGCTGCTGAGAGTCGCGATACTTTGGAGACGGCTAGCCGGTTGCGGCAGTACATGACAGGTATCCTGCGACTTGCTGTGCAAAGTGGGCTTATCGGCAGTAATCCTGCCATTGATCTGCAGGGCGCCACGGCAACGCGTAAGACCTCCCACCGCCCGGCCTTGTCGTTGGAGAAACTGGCTGAGCTGCAGGCTCGGTTGGAAGCCTACAGTGGCCGCATGTTGACCCGCCTGGCTGTAGAGCTTTCCCTGTTGGTTTTCATCCGTTCCAGCGAGCTGCGCTTTGCCCGTTGGGAGGAAATCGACTTCGACCGCGCCCTCTGGACGATTCCCGGCGAGCGCGCAGCCATCGAAGGAGTGAAGCATTCCCAGCGCGGCGCCAAGATGGGCACCCCGCACCTTGTCCCTCTGAGCCGGCAGACGTTGGTGATACTGGAGGAAGTGCGCCAGCTGACCGGGCGCTTTGAGTTGATCTTCCCCGGCGACCACCAGCATTGGAAGCCAATGAGCGAGAACACCGTCAACTCTGCCCTGCGCCGTGTGGGATACGACACCAAGACTGAAGTATGCGGCCATGGATTTCGCGCAATGGCCTGTTCAGCGTTGATCGAATCAGGTCTGTGGAATCGCGACGCGGTAGAGCGGCAAATGAGTCACCAAGAGCGCAACAGCGTGCGCGCTGCCTACATTCACAAGGCCGAACACATGGAAAAACGCCGTCTGATGTGCCAGTGGTGGGCCGACTACCTGGACGCCTGCCGACAGCAGTATCTGACGCCTTTTGAGTTCGCCAACGTGGGTAAAGATGTTGGGAATGTGGTGGCGATTAAGCGGCCAGCCTGACCAATAGCAATAACACTTGGAGCCTCGGAGCAATGACCATGGACTATGAAGCCGACCTACCGAATCTGGATCACTGGAAGTCCGTAATGGAGTTCACGGTGGAGCAAGCTGCTCTGCTGCTCGCAATGATTGATCCATTTGATGTGGAAACACTGGCGGAAGCCAAGGATCAGCGGTTGCCCCGTTGGAAAATGGCACGCGCCCACTGCCTGGCCATCACTTCAGCAATACGCCAAGGGTTGATCAGTCCAGTTGTCTGCTGTGCATGGGTCTGGCCAGAAGGTTGCCCCGAACCCATTGCAGTAAATATCAAACCGTCTGACCGTGACCGTAATATCAGCCCCACCCATACCATCATCACGCGTGCTGCTCTGACCAACTGGATAGAGAGCGAACGTGTTCAGTTCACCAAGCCTTCCAAGTCCATTAAGCCGGCCATACCGCCAGCAGTGAGCGTAACTACCATCGAGGCTACGCCTGTCGTTGCACTGCCCTATCACGGACACACCTCGGAGGGCCTGGAATTCGTGGAGGACGCCATCAAACAACTGTGGTCAACCTATGATCCAGAACAACCGAGCACAGCCCCCACACAAGAGGAAGTGATCAACTATCTGAAAAGCCGGGGGGGGCAGGGGTGAACATGGCGCAAGCCGTAAATTTGGTGCTGCGGCCAGGCAAGCTGCGCCAAGGTGGACGAAGGGTTAAACAGGTGATCACCAGTAAAGAGTAGCTAAAACAACAGGTTATGGATTGGTGTCCCCCTGAATCCTGTCTATGGCTGGGCACCTGAAGCTCTTTTCAGGCACCCACCCCAGCTGTTTGAAGTCATCGCCTACTACCCGCCCCGAGCGCTTGGTGGTCACCTGCATTGGCTCGCTAGCTTGTGCCCTGTCAAATGCACACAGGAGCACCAAGCATGACCCAGCAACAAACCATCGCAGTAATCACCGCCAACCTTCCCGAACTGCTGACCATGGCCGATCTGGCCGTGATGCTGCGCCGCACCCGCTCTGGCGTGGACAAGTTGCGCGCCCGTGACCCTGAGTTCCCCAAGCCGTTGAAGGACGGCAGCGACCGCCGTAGCCGCGTCTACTTCGTCCGCAGTGAAGTGGAAGCATACCTGCAGGCCCGCTTGGAAGCCCGTCAGAGCGCCTAAGCAGCAGTTGGCAGGAGACGGTAGAAATGACCGACACCATCACGCATGGCCGTGCTAGCAGGCCGCAGGCTCCCAACCTGTTGTCCAGGTTGGTGGCGCGGGGTGATGCAATCAGTATCGAGCGCGGGCAACTGATCATCATGCCGGCCAGCAGCGATCCTGTACCCCCGAATTGGCTCGCCCAAAACCGCCAAGAACTGACCCTGCAAATTCTGCAGACCGTTGGCATGGATGCTTTCCACTATGTCAGCCACAAGAGTGGGCGCTATGAAGGCGGGAAGCAGCCGGGACTGACCATCCAGCTTCAGTCCGTCGCAACTGGGGCTGACGCCTATGCGATCTTTAATGTGGAGCTGACCCGCAGCCGCACTACGAAAGCGGGCAACAAGGGCGATCCGCTACCGGCAGGTCAATTCCACCCACCGAAGGGCGGCAGCCTGTCCAAATTCTGGCAATCCACAGGATTGCCCCTCAGAAGGCTGGCAGCCATGCACGACTACATGGGCAACCTGAAGGGCATTCTTTTCTACGCAAGCCAGACCGCAGACCGCACGGATGGCCGGCTGATCGCCAGCACCCTCCAGACTCTGAGCCTTTCGGCTTCCGTCATCCACCAGGCAGTTTTGCCGGACAATGCCCGGACAGGGTGGCCGGACAAGCATTTGGCGCCCGCTCAGCAGTTACGCGATGTGCAGGTGTTTCTGGTGCGGGAACAAATTGCCACGGTAAAGCGGTAATCAGTGAAGGCGGCAACACGGTCATCCTATTTCCTCCTGTTGCCCGTAAAAGGCCCGAGGAACAGAGCGTGGATGAATGGTTGGCTGACTATGAGCGCCCTGGTGCATCCACCTGAAACGGCAGGTCAGCCGATAACAGAAAACTGCATTTTTCCCAATTGATTTAGGTTGCCTGCCAGATGAGCCGATCCCGCGAGAAGAACAGAGTAGAAGACCACCGCCGGCTTCAAATCAGCACATTGAACAAGGATGGCGTGTTGCAAGAGGGCTGGCGCTGTAACTGGAATTGGTTGAGAAGTGGCCGAGTGATATCCAGCATCGGCCTGGAGATGCAGAGCCGCAATTACCTGCGCCTGCACTATCAACTTACGCGGCATGGCCAGAGCGAGCAGCTGGACTACCAAGTCCGCATCACCTGGACACCCTGCCACCTCGGCGGCGAGCGCCCTTGGTTCCTGTGCCCATGCTGTGGGCGTCGTGTAGCCATCCTGTACCTGAATCGAGTGTTTGCCTGTCGTCACTGCCAGCGTCTCAACTACGCCAGCCAGCAGGCTAGCAAGCGTGATCTGGCCTGTGATCAGTCGTGGAAACTGCGGCGCGCCCTCGGCTGTGACCTTGGCTTTCTGGATCTTCCTGCAGAGTTTGTTTCCCGTCCGAAGGGCATGCACCGGCATACCTTTGCCCGCAAGATTTCCCGTCTGCAGCGGCGGGAGGACGAACGAGCAGTGGCCAATATGGGGGTAATGCTGGAACGGTTGGGGATTGATCTGGAGCGAGCACAAAGCCGGCTGGGCGAGTGTTAGCGGTAACGCGGGTAGGGTAGGCCGATTTGCGATAGGGCATGCCTGAAAGCCCATACCCCCAAAACATGGCTAACTGAATACTTGATACTCATCGTTCCAACTCCCCCTGTGCTCCCCCTATCGGCATAATTGCCGACCGTTGCCCCGACCCAAGGGCACACGGAAGCGATACCAACGGCTGTACTGCAAAGCGCCCCCAAGGACTGCCCATGGCCATTCAGGATATGCGAGGTGTGTACGAAAACATGACCTGTTCAGAAAAACAGTATTTGCATTGCGGCTGACTAGGTTCAATGTCGGACACTGAAGGCATGACTAAACGCCAAGGAAGACGGAATTGCAAAGAAGGCAGTTTTTCGCTCACTCTACCTCCACTAAAAATCAAAGCAATTGGCAGCCCTTGGCTGAACACTTGCTGTCGGTCGGTCAGTTGGCAGCCGACCGCGCCGTCTTTTTTGGCGGGCAGCAGTTGGCGCAGATTGCCGGTCTGCTGCATGACCTCGGCAAGTACACCGATGAGTTCCAGCGTAGGATCAATGGTGATCTGATCCGTGTCGATCATGCCACCCGTGGCGCGATGCTGGCGGTCGAGCGGTATGGGCCGGTGGGACGCCTGCTGGCTTACGGCATTGCCGGCCATCACGCCGGGCTGGCCAACGGCCGTGATCCGGGCGAACGCAGTACCCTGCAGGAGCGGTTGAAGGGGCAGGGGTTGCCGGCGCTGCTGGAGCAGTGGCAGCACGAGATCCAGTTACCGGCGATGGCCGAGCTGGGACTGCCGCCGATAAAGCCAGTCAGGGAGCGTCAGGTGTTCCAGCTGGCCTTTCTGACCCGCATGCTGTTCTCCTGTCTGGTCGATGCCGACTTCCTCGATACCGAAGCCTTCTACAACCGTATCGAGCAGCGCCCATCGCTGCGCCCCGGCCAGCCACCGACACTGACCGAGCTGCGCGCGGCGCTGGATGGCTATCTGGCGGGTTTCACGACTGACTCTCCGGTCAACCACATCCGCGCCGACATCCTCGCCCATGTGCGCCAGCAGGCGGAATGCCCGCCGGGGCTGTTCTCGCTGACGGTGCCGACCGGCGGTGGCAAGACGCTGGCCTCGCTGGCTTTCGCGCTGGATCACGCGATCCGCCACGGCCTGCGCCGCATCATCTATGTGATTCCCTTCACCAGCATCGTCGAGCAGAACGCGGCTGTGTTCCGGCAGGCGCTGGGTGCGCTTGGCGAACAGGCGGTGCTGGAACATCACAGCGCCTTTAGTGATGACCGCAGCAAGGATCGGCAGGCGCGTGACAAGCTGCGGTTGGCGATGGAGAACTGGGATATGCCGATCATCGTCACTACGGCGGTGCAGTTCTTCGAGAGCCTGTATGCCGACCGGCCATCGCGTTGCCGCAAGCTGCACAACATCGCCGGCAGCGTGATCATTCTCGATGAGGCGCAGACCATGCCGCTGAAGCTGCTGCGCCCCTGCGTGGCTGCCATCGACGAACTGGCGCTCAACTATGGTTGCAGCCCGGTGCTGTGTACGGCCACCCAGCCGGCGCTGCAGGCTCCGCAGTTCAAGGGCGGGTTGCAGGACGTGCGCGAGCTGGCCCCGAATCCAGCGCTGCTGTTCCAGCAACTGGCGCGGGTGCAGGTCCGCCAGGTGGGTATCCTCAGCGATGCGGCGCTGCAGCAGCAGATGGCCGGGCGCGAGCAGGTGCTGTGCATCGTCAACAACCGCCGGCATGCGCGGGCGCTGTATGAGTCGATGGCCGATCAGGACGGTGCGCGCCATCTGACCACCCTGATGTGTGCCCGTCACCGCAGCCAGGTGCTGGCCGAGGTGCGTCAGCGCCTTCGTGATGGCTTGCCGTGCCGGCTGGTGGCCACCTCGCTGATCGAGGCCGGAGTGGATGTCGATTTTCCCTGCGTGCTGCGCGCCGAAGCCGGGCTGGACTCGATTGCCCAGGCGGCCGGGCGCTGTAACCGCGAAGGCAGGCGGGCGCTGGAGGCCAGCGAGGTGCTGGTGTTCCAGACGGAAAATCTGGACTGGAAAGCACCGGATGAGCTGCTGCAATTCGCCCAGGCGGCCCGAGAGGTGTTGCGCAATGCCACGGGCGACCCGCTGGCACCGGAGGCCATCACCCGCTATTTCCAGAAGCTGTACTGGCAAAAGGGCGAGCGCGAGCTGGACAAGGCCGACCTGCTCGCGCAAATCGAAAACAAGCGGCTGGAGGGCATTCCGTTCGAGATGCTGGCGCGTGAGTTCCGCATGATCGACAGCGTGCAGTGTCCGGTAATCATCCCGTTCGATGACATTGCACGAGACTCGCTGAGGGCGCTGGAGTTCGCTGAGGGCTGCGGCGAGCTGGCGCGGCAGCTGCAGCCCTATATCGTGCAGCTCCCCAGACAGGGCTACAACGCGCTGCTGCAGTACGGGGCCATCCAGCCGGTGGCGGCCGAGCGTTATGGCGAGCAGTTCATGCAACTGGTCAATCCTGACCTGTATCACGCGCAGTTCGGGCTGCATTGGGATAATCCTGCATTTATCCGCAGCGAAAACCTGTGCTGGTAAGGGCAGGACGCTAATCAGGAAAAGGAGGGCTCATGGCCTATGGAATTCGCTTGCTGGTCTGGGGAGAGCGTGCCTGCTTCACCCGGCCGGAAATGAAAGTGGAGCGTGTCTCCTACGATGTCATCACACCCTCGGCGGCGCGCGGCATTCTTGAAGCCATCCACTGGAAGCCGGCGATCTGCTGGGTGGTGGATCGCATCCATGTGCTCAAGCCGATCCGCTTCGAGTCGATCCGCCGCAACGAGGTGGGCGGCAAGCTGTCGGCCGCCAGCGTCGGGAAGGCAATGAAGGCCGGGCGCACCGACAATCTGGTGACGCTGGTCGAGGAAGATCGCCAGCAGCGCGCCGCGACTGTGCTGCGTGATGTGCGTTATGTCATCGAGGCCCACTTCGAGCTGACCGCCCGCGCCGATGAAACCGATTCGGAAGGCAAGCACCTGGATATCTTCAAGCGCCGCGCGCGCAAGGGGCAGTATTTCCACGCGCCCTGTCTGGGCGTGCGCGAGTTCCCCGCCAGTTTCGAGCTGATCGAGCCGGATGCTCCACTGCCAGCGGTACATGCCGATCTGCTGGGCGAGCGTGAGCTGGGCTGGATGCTGCACGACATCGACTTCGCCCACGAAATGACGCCGCGTTTCTTCCGCGCCGCGATGTGTGATGGCGTGATCGAGGTGCCGGCGCTGCGCAGCGAGGAGGTCAAGGCATGATCCTGCAGGCGCTCAATGACTATTACCAGCGGTTGCTGACGCAGGATGTCGGTATCGCGCTGCCGGGTTACAGCCAGGAGGGCATCAGTTACGCGCTGGTGCTGTCTGCAGAGGGACAACTGGTCGATGTGGTCGATCTCCGCGAACAGGGTGGCAAGAAATCTTTTGCCCGCAGGATGCCGGTGCCGGCCTCCTTCAAGCGGCCGGGCATCACCCCGAAACCGTTCACCTTCTGGGACAAGACCAGCTACGTCCTAGGTGTCGCTGATGCCAAGTTGAGCAAGGAAGACAAGGCCAGCGGCAAGTCGCCGGTCGAGGTCAGGGCTGGCGAGCATGCGGCCTTCAAGGCGCATCACCAGAAGCTGCTGGCCGAAGTGACAGATCCCTGTCTTCAGGCTCTGCTGAAGTTTCTCGCCCAGTGGACACCCGAGCAGTTCCAGCCGCCGCTGTTCAATGCCGAGATGCTCGACAGCAATCTGGTGTTCCGTCTCGATGGCCAGTTGCAGTACCTGCACGACACGCCAGCGGCCCAGGCAATCTGGAGCCGCCTGCAGGCCGGGGCCGACAGCAAGGAGGGCATGTGTCTGGTCACCGGGCAGCGTCAACCGCTGGCGCGGCTGCATCCGGCGATCAAGGGCGTGAACGGCGCGCAAAGCTCGGGAGCCTCCATCGTCTCCTTCAACCTGGAGTCCTTCAGCTCCTATGGCAAGAGCCAGGGCGACAACGCTCCGGTGTCTGAGCAGGCCGCCTTTGCCTACACCACGGTGCTCAATCACCTGCTGCGCCGCGACGACAGCAACCACCAGCGCCTGCAGATCGGCGATGCCAGCGTGGTGTTCTGGGCCGAGGCAGCCAGTACGGCCCAGGCGGACGCGGCTGAAACCCTGTTGTGGGAAATGCTCGATCCGCCAGCCGATGACGCCTCCGAAACCGAGCGCCTGCGTCAGGCACTGGATGCTGTTGCCTGCGGGCGCGCGCTGCGTGAGCTGAACCCGGAGTTGGAGGACGATACCCGGCTGTATGTGCTGGGGCTGGCCCCCAATGCTTCGCGTCTGTCGATCCGTTTCTGGGAAACCGGCAGCCTACACAGCTTCGCCCGTCGGCTGGGCGAGCACTTTCAGGATCTGGCGCTGCAGCCTCAGCCCTGGAAGGCCGCGCCGGCTCTGTGGCGCTTGCTGCTGGCTAGCGCGCCAAGCCGCGATGGTAAGAGCAAGTCCGAAGACGTGCCCCCACAACTGGCGGGCGAACTGACCCGCGCCATCCTGACCGGCAGCCGCTACCCGCGCAGCCTGCTTAACCAGATCATCATGCGCCTGCGTGCCGACGGCGATATTTCCGGCGTGCGGGTCGCATTGTGCAAGGCCGTTTTGGCGCGTGATCTGCGCCTGGGCGTCAAAGGTATCAACGAGGAGATCCCCATGAGTCTCGACAAGGAAGCCAGCAACCCCGGCTACCGGCTGGGCCGGCTGTTCGCGGTACTGGAAAGCGCCCAGCGTGGCGCGCTGGGCAAGCAGGTCAACGCCACCATCCGCGACCGCTATTACGGTGCAGCCTCGGCTACGCCGGCCACGGTATTCCCGATGCTGCTGCGCAATACGCAGAACCATCTGGCCAAGCTGCGCAAGGAGAAAGGCGGGCTGGCGGTCACGCTGGAGAAGGAGATCAGCGAGATCATCGACGGCCTGCCGCCGCAGTTCCCGCGCAGCCTGAAGCTGGAAGATCAGGGCCGCTTTGCCATTGGCTATTACCACCAGTCCCAGGCGCGCTTCGCTCACAGCAAGGACGAAGACGCCGACACCACCGAATCTACCGAGCAAGGAGCACAGGAATGAGCGCCATCGCCAACCGTTACGAGTTCGTCTATCTGTTCGATGTCACCAACGGCAACCCGAACGGCGACCCGGACGCCGGCAACCTGCCGCGCCTCGACCCGGAAACCAACCAGGGGCTGGTCACCGATGTCTGCCTCAAGCGCAAGATCCGCAACTATGTGGCGCTGGAAAAGTCCGATGCCGAGGGCAAGCCCGAGCCGGGCTATGTCATCTACATGCAGGAAAAGTCGGTGCTGAACAACCAGCATAAGCAGGCCTATGCCGCGCTCGACATCGAGCCGGAGGCCAAGAAGCTGCCGAAGGATGAGGCGAAGGCCCACGAGTTGACGCGCTGGATGTGTACCAATTTCTTCGATGTGCGCGCCTTCGGCGCGGTGATGACCACCGAGGTCAACGCCGGGCAGGTACGCGGGCCGATCCAGCTGGCATTTGCCAGCTCGATTGATCCGGTCATCCCGCTGGAAGTGTCGATCACCCGCATGGCCGTGACCAACGAGAAGGATCTCGAAAAGGAACGCACTATGGGCCGCAAGCACATCATTCCCTATGGCCTGTACCGCGCCCACGGCTTCATCTCCGCCAAGCTGGCCGAGCGCACCGGCTTTTCCGAGGACGACCTCGAACTGCTCTGGCGGGCGCTTGGCAACATGTTCGAGCACGACCGCTCGGCCGCGCGTGGCGAGATGGCCGCGCGCAAGCTGATTGTGTTCAAGCATGAGCACCCGATGGGCAATGCACCGGCGCACAAGCTGTTCGAGCTGGTCAAGGTGGAGCGTACGGCTGGCGAAGCCGATACCCCGGCCCGCAGCTTTGCCGACTATCAGGTCAGCATCGACTACGTGGGGCTGCCGGCTGGCGTCATGATCGAGGAAGTCCTGTAAGGCGGAGGCGGACATGGAAGATGATGACCTGATCCCGCTGTCCGCCCTCCAGCACTACCTGTACTGCCCGCGTCAGTGCGCGCTGATCCACGTCGAACAGCAGTGGGCGGAGAACCGGCAGACCGCCGAAGGCCGCCTGCTGCACCAGCGTGCCGATCAGCCGCAGACCGAGCAGCGCCATGGGGTGCGCACCGTCACCGCCATGCCGCTGGCCAGCCCCGCGCTGGGCATCAGCGGCATTGCCGATGTGGTCGAGTTCCTCGACGAACAGCCCTTCCCGGTCGAGTACAAGCGCGGCCGGCCGAAGGCGCACCGCGCCGATGAAGTCCAGCTGTGTGCCCAGGCCCTGTGTCTGGAAGCCATGCTGGCGCGGCCGGTGCCCGAGGGCGCGCTGTTCTACGGCGAAACCCGCCGGCGCAAGGCGGTGGCCTTCGATGCCACCCTGCGCAGCCTGACCCTCGACACCATCAGCGCGACCCGCAGCCTGCTGCACGGGCAGCACACACCTCTGGCGCAATACCAGCCCAAACGCTGCGATGCCTGCTCGCTGATCGAGCTGTGCCAGCCGCGCCTGCTGGGCCGCCCGCAATCCGTCGGCCAGTGGCTGCGGCAACAGATCAAGGATTGAGCTATGCGCCGGCAACTCAACACCCTGTACGTCACCTCGGAAGGTGCCTGGCTGCGCAAGGATGGCGCAAACATCGTCATGGAAATCGACGGTGAAATTCGTGGGCGGATTCCGGTACACATGCTGGAAAGCCTGGTCTGCATCGGCCGGGCGCTGGTGTCGCCACCCCTGCTGGGCTACTGCGCCGAGCAGGGCATCTGCATCAGCTACCTGACGGCCAATGGCAAGTTCCTCGCCCGCGTTGAAGGGCCGGTATCCGGCAACGTGCTGCTGCGCCGCGAGCAGTACCGGCGCAGCGACAATCCGGCCGGCTGTGCCGCCATCGTCGCCAATCTGCTGGTCGGCAAGGTGTACAACCAGCGCGCAGTGATCGGGCGTGCCCTGCGCGATCATGGCGACAAGCTGGCGCAGGAGGCGCGCACGGCGCTGGAAATCGTCCACAAGCGGCTGGCACGCATCGCCGACCGCCTGTTGCTGGAGCAGGACGTGGATGTGCTGCGCGGTTTGGAAGGCGAGGCCGCGCAGGCCTACTTCGGCGTGTTCGACCACCTGATCCGCGTGCCGGATACCGCCCTGCGCTTTGCCGGTCGCAGCCGCCGGCCACCGCTGGATGCGGTGAATGCCCTGCTCTCGTTCCTCTATACGCTGCTGACCCACGATTGCCGCTCGGCGCTGGAAACCGTCGGCCTCGACCCGGCTGTCGGCTATCTGCACCGCGACCGGCCGGGGCGACCGAGTCTGGCGCTGGACCTGGTCGAGGAATTCCGCCCGGTACTGGCCGACCGGCTGGCGCTGTCATTGCTCAATCGCAAGCAACTGACCGTCCATGATTTCCAGACCATGGATAACGGTGCCGTGCTGCTGCGCGATGAGGCACGCAAGACCGTGCTGACGGCCTATCAGGAGCGCAAGCGCGAAGAGCTGCGCCATGGCTTTCTGGAGGAGTTGGCACCGCTCGGCCTGTTCATGTTCATCCAGGCACAACTGCTGGCCCGCCACCTGCGCGGCGACTTGGATGCCTACCCACCCTTCATCTGGAAGTGAGCCACGCCCATGATGGTTCTGGTGAGTTATGACGTAAGCACCGAAGGCGACGGCGCCCGCCGCCTGCGCCGCGTCGCCCGCGCCTGCCTCGACTACGGCCAGCGCGCCCAGTACTCGGTGTTCGAGATCGAAGTCGATCCGGCGCAATGGGCCATGCTCAAGAGCCGGCTGTGCGACCTGATTGACCCGGACGTCGACAGCCTGCGCTTCTACTTTCTCGGCAGTAACTGGCAGCGCCGTGTCGAACACGTCGGCGCCAAACCCGTACTCGACCTGAATGGCCCGCTGATTCTCTGAATTGCGAACCCCAAGCAGCCGACAAAACCCCGGCAGGTTCGCACGCTCTTTAAAAATACGGATGTTCTGATTTTGTGCGTTGGTACTGTTCTCAAGCAATCTGGCTAATGTGTCTTAACTTGCAGGTTCGCATAAATTAAGAATTTTCACTGGGCAGATCAGTGAGTTATAAGTGGGGGGTCACGCCCCTCGCGGGCGTGCGGATTGAAACGGTACCGACATTGGCCGCGCCCGCGTCGATAAGGTCACGCCCCTCGCGGGCGTGCGGATTGAAACTGCTAGAGGTGATATATGTGCAAAGATTGCGCAGCAGTCACGCCCCTCGCGGGCGTGCGGATTGAAACTCGGCGGCAGGCGTGACGGCGATCAGCAGGGCCGTCACGCCCCTCGCGGGCGTGCGGATTGAAACATCGTCTACGGCGAGACTATGCGAAAGCTGGAGGGTCACGCCCCTCGCGGGCGTGCGGATTGAAACTTTGATCGAGAGATCAAGCCAATCAACGATGCGATGTCACGCCCCTCGCGGGCGTGCGGATTGAAACTGCTGCAAGCATTCGCACAAGGTGGCGAAGCAGGCGTCACGCCCCTCGCGGGCGTGCGGATTGAAACCCGAGATAACCTCACAACTAACTGGCATGGGACTTGTCACGCCCCTCGCGGGCGTGCGGATTGAAACAGTATGGCTGAACAGGCCGCGATTCTCGCGGCGACGGTCACGCCCCTCGCGGGCGTGCGGATTGAAACACCGCCACCCTGGCCAAAGTCTGCAGGGTTAGCGGTCACGCCCCTCGCGGGCGTGCGGATTGAAACATCCGCGCCAAGTACGCACCTGCCTACCTGGGCGTCACGCCCCTCGCGGGCGTGCGGATTGAAACAATATATTCTCAGTACCGCCCCGTGTCGCCGTAATGTCACGCCCCTCGCGGGCGTGCGGATTGAAACTCGGCGTTCACCAGTTTCTTGGCCGCTTCCTCGGCGGGTCACGCCCCTCGCGGGCGTGCGGATTGAAACGTGCCGCGCGGCAACTCGAACTTCGGGCGCAGCTGTCACGCCCCTCGCGGGCGTGCGGATTGAAACGCTTGGTTGCCCATCTGCAATTGCCGGGTGAATAAGTCACGCCCCTCGCGGGCGTGCGGATTGAAACGTGTTTGATCGTGAGATTGCGCGTCAATGGCTGACGTCACGCCCCTCGCGGGCGTGCGGATTGAAACAACACCTGCCTAGTCGGGTTATACGGAGTAAACACGTCACGCCCCTCGCGGGCGTGCGGATTGAAACGCACCATTAACGTCAATCTCTGGGGCATATTCGCGTCACGCCCCTCGCGGGCGTGCGGATTGAAACAGCGCAAGGGCGGTAATTCAGTACGCTGACGCATGTCACGCCCCTCGCGGGCGTGCGGATTGAAACGGTATCGCATCCGTAAACCCAGCAGAGCGCGGCGTCACGCCCCTCGCGGGCGTGCGGATTGAAACGCGTATAAGCGGACGGGGTTTAAGTGTGAGGTCATGTCACGCCCCTCGCGGGCGTGCGGATTGAAACGCCATCATGGCCGCGCTCTTGGGTGCTGCTGAGCTTGTCACGCCCCTCGCGGGCGTGCGGATTGAAACGGCCAAGAGATCCCAGCCGGCCTAGTTCCGCCAGAGTGTCACGCCCCTCGCGGGCGTGCGGATTGAAACAGCAGCTAGGCAAGTCTAGCCAATCAACATCTAGCGTCACGCCCCTCGCGGGCGTGCGGATTGAAACGTTCGCGTAGGCAACAACCTAACAGCACTGGTCGGTCACGCCCCTCGCGGGCGTGCGGATTGAAACGTTGCGACGGTGACGTCGCCGTCTCTATGGATGGCGTCACGCCCCTCGCGGGCGTGCGGATTGAAACGGGAACACGACGCGGGTTGTTTTGGTGTCGCAGGGTCACGCCCCTCGCGGGCGTGCGGATTGAAACTTCCTGACCATCGCGTCAGGCACTGCATTCGCACGTCACGCCCCTCGCGGGCGTGCGGATTGAAACAGCGCTCATATCGTGAAAGCAGCGGACTCCATCTAGCGTCACGCCCCTCGCGGGCGTGCGGATTGAAACGAACGCGGGGGCCGCCGTTGATGGCGGAGAGTAGCGTCACGCCCCTCGCGGGCGTGCGGATTGAAACGGCAGGCTGCGAGCCACCCTCGGGCTGCGAGTCGGTCACGCCCCTCGCGGGCGTGCGGATTGAAACAACGGCGACGCCACGCCCGAAAACATCGCCCAGGGTCACGCCCCTCGCGGGCGTGCGGATTGAAACAGCGCGGCACCACCCTGAGAAAGGTCGAGAACACGTCACGCCCCTCGCGGGCGTGCGGATTGAAACAACTCTGACCAGTACACAGGCGAGGCAAAGGACGGTCACGCCCCTCGCGGGCGTGCGGATTGAAACACCAACACGGGCGGACGGTACGGCAGCCGGCACGGGTCACGCCCCTCGCGGGCGTGCGGATTGAAACGGCGTCATTGGGTGGCGGCGATTCTCCAGATGGTCGTCACGCCCCTCGCGGGCGTGCGGATTGAAACGCCATGCACCACAGCGCAATCGCCGCCCAGTCCAAATGTCACGCCCCTCGCGGGCGTGCGGATTGAAACGCGCTCGACCTCCCCCGTTTCCAGATCGGGGATTTCGTCACGCCCCTCGCGGGCGTGCGGATTGAAACTATTTCTACCGCGACGCGACGCGCATCTGCCTGGGTCACGCCCCTCGCGGGCGTGCGGATTGAAACTTACGGCAATTGCACAAACGTAATTGCATGGAGTCACGCCCCTCGCGGGCGTGCGGATTGAAACTGCGCGTAGTTGTTTGATCAGTGCCTGGCTATCGTCACGCCCCTCGCGGGCGTGCGGATTGAAACATCGCCAATGATTGCAGGCAAGCGGGGGCGTTCGCGTCACGCCCCTCGCGGGCGTGCGGATTGAAACATTATTCCGCCGCTGGAGTTTAGCGGGCGCCCAGAGTCACGCCCCTCGCGGGCGTGCGGATTGAAACAACAAGGGGCGGCCGACTGCGCAGCATATCAAGCGTCACGCCCCTCGCGGGCGTGCGGATTGAAACTCGGACATGCGCGCAGGCAACAGCGCGAGCGCAGGTCACGCCCCTCGCGGGCGTGCGGATTGAAACGACACCAAGGCCGAGGCCCAGCGCTGGGCGGCTGGTCACGCCCCTCGCGGGCGTGCGGATTGAAACGCCGCAATATGCTTGTGCGGACCTTCAAGCCACACGTCACGCCCCTCGCGGGCGTGCGGATTGAAACTTCATCGCCTCGCGCAGATCGGTGACGAAACTTTCGTCACGCCCCTCGCGGGCGTGCGGATTGAAACACGTTCGCTGGATCGGCCGGCGCATTCAGCTGCAGCGTCACGCCCCTCGCGGGCGTGCGGATTGAAACTGCGCGTAGTTGTTTGATCAGTGCCTGGCTATCCATGTCACGCCCCTCGCGGGCGTGCGGATTGAAACTATTGTGTGAGGCGCGCAATGCTAATCCCAACCAAGTCACGCCCCTCGCGGGCGTGCGGATTGAAACAATGGCTATCGCCTTGAGGGTGGCCGCCTGCTGGTCACGCCCCTCGCGGGCGTGCGGATTGAAACAGCTCAATAGACCAGGCGATTGCAGCACGCAAGGAGTCACGCCCCTCGCGGGCGTGCGGATTGAAACTGGTACTTGTACAAGAGCGGCGTTGACGAACAGGGTCACGCCCCTCGTGGGCGTGCAGCAGCCAGAACCCATGACCGTTCGTCGGTTTACATGTTGCCAGCTAGGGCCCTCGTACCTGAGTGCCTGCCGTGACCCTACAGGCAGGGTACTTTCAGTTTTAGGGGTATGTCTCTTTGCTTGCTCTGGCTGATCGACCGGTTTTATTGATCTGTAGGCTATATCTTCGACTCCTGTCCCCGCACCATTTCCAGCAAAGGGTCAGCTTCGGCTGACCCTTTGTCGTATCAGCGCTGAAAATTCCCTCGCGTTTCTGTCAAAGCCGGTGTGATGATGATTTTCGGCTCAGGCGCGTGACGTCTGGCCCTGACTCAGATGGGAGTTGCTCATGTTCATTCGTTCCCTCGTATTGATCCTGGCGACGGCGTTCGTCAGCGCTGCGTTCGCCGATCAGCCGCAGACCATTCGCGTCATTCCCAAGAGCTACGTCAGCCCCGGTGCCAGTGGCAGCGTCTCGGGCTCGTCCAGTTATCAGCAGCACAATCTCTACGGTGGGCAGCGTCTGCCGCAGGGCAGCGTGCGTCAGGAAAACAGTTATGGCAGCTATTCCAGCGAAAGCCGTGGGGGCATCCGCCAGAGCATCGAATATCCGGGCGGGCTGATCATCGAGCGTCAGCCGGGCAGTGGCAGTTATCAACAACAGCGCAGCCGCTGACGCCTCAGTGGCTGGTGGCAGTCTTGCTCTGATCGTTTGGCGCGTCGGCGATAACCGCGCGATTGCGCCCCTCGCTCTTGGCGCGATACAGGCACTCATCGGCGCGCTGCAGCCAGCTCTCCCAGTGCTCGCCACTATGCAGAATGGCGCCGCCGATGGAGACGGTCACCGCGCCGCCTGGGCTTTTGAGCTCCTGCGCCACCCAACTGAGCAGATTCTGCGCCGCGGCCTGCAGGCCCGTCTGGTCGGTGTTGGGCAGCAGCAGGAGAAACTCCTCGCCACCAAAGCGGAACAAGCGATCTTCCTTGCGTGAGCAGCGCTTGATCAGCTCGACGAAGGCCACCAGCACCTGGTCGCCGACGTGATGACCGAAGCGGTCGTTGATCTGCTTGAAGTGATCCAGATCCATCACCAGCAAGCCGTAACTGTCGCTGTGGCGGCGATGGCTGGCCATGGCAATCTTCAATTCTTCGTTCATCGCCCGGCGGTTGCGCGCGCCGGTCAGCGGATCATGAATGGCCAGTGATTGCAGCTGGTCGCGCTGGTTGCGGGTACGGAAGGCGAAAATGAAGCTGAGCACGCTGGCCATCAAGCAGGTGACCAGGAACGACACCATCTGATAATGGCTTTCGAACACGCTGCCGGGTATCAGCAGAGCATGGCTGGTGAGGCTGCCCAGAACCAGCGAACTGGCGAGCAAGGCCTTGCCAGGGGTGACCATGAAGAAGTTGAACAGGATCAGCGGATAGATCCAGAACAGGCCATTGACCCCCAGATTGATGACGATCAGCGTGGCGGCGATAGAGAACACGGCTGCCAGGAAAATGCCAGGTTTGACCGTATCCCGGGTGAGCCAGGCATAGCGCACGGCAAAGAGCGTGGACAGGACGATGATGGTGTCGGCGATACCGACCAGGTAGTTGCCTTCCAGCAGGCGGTAGACGGCATAGGGCGAGATGCCGATCACGCCGAAAAGTCCCATCAGGGTGATGATCGACAGCTGAAAGTCATTGCGCAGGCGTTTGAGCAGGCGAGCGGTCTGGGTCGGCATGGCATTACTTTTCGTTGTTATGACGCAAGCATGCAGAGCATGGACCGCTAATGGCAAGGGGCATTCCTGGGCAAAGTGCCAGTATTTTCGCCCAGACCGACAGGCTGCTCAGTGGATGCGCAGCGAGGCAAGCGATTTGTTGCGCTGATAGCGGGTCAGCCGCACGGCCAGCTCGGTCGGCAGGCCTTGACAGTCCTCGAAGCCCAGGCGCTGATAGAAGCTGCGCAGCTCGGGATGACAGAACAGCCAGACTGGCTCGGGATGTAGCGCCAGGCTGTGACTGAGCAATGCCGCTGCCACGCCTTGGCGCCGCAGCGCGGGGGCGACGAACAGGCCAGTCAGCCACTCTCCTCCCGCTACAGGGCGAAGGCTCAGGGTTGCGACGATCTCGCTGGCGTTTTCCGCCACCCACAGTTCATCCCCCGCCTGGCTGCGCATCGGCGAGCGGTGGTCGCGGTAGAACTTGTCGACCAGAGGTCGCAACTGCAGGGGCAAGCGGCGAAAACGCGGTGAGGTCATGGGTTCAGGTGGCGGATCTGGCGGCTTATTTAACCATCGTATTTTGGTTAACGGTTGCGCATTTACGGCCTTGCGGGCGGTGACAGCCCGTTCGTGGCGCCGCATCATGGGCAATCGCATTTTGCTCAAGGATTCGCCGCGTGTCTCAGCCTTCCCCTGTATCCGTGGTCTTCGCTGCGCAGAGCGTTGCCGGCCAGGTACGCACGCATAACGAGGATGCCCTGGCCTGCCGTCCCGATCTGGGGCTGTGGGCGCTGGCCGATGGCATGGGCGGGCACGCGCGTGGCGAGGTGGCCAGTGCCCTGGCGCTGGAGGAACTGGTGGGCGCCCTGCAACAGGGCGAGGAGCTATTTGCAGCGGTGCATGCAGCCCACCTGGCTATCGCCGCGGCGGCGCAACCTGTTGCGGGCGAGGCGGGTATGGGCAGTACGCTGGTTGCCGTGCGCCTGAACGGGGATGAGTTCGAGCTGGCCTGGGTTGGTGACAGCCGCGCCTATCGCATCGGCAGTGAACATATCGAGCAGCTCAGTCACGACCACAGCTGGGTCCAGGCCATGGTCGACGTTGGCCGGATGAGCGCCGAGGAGGCGCGTGAGCACCCGCGCCGCAACGTGATTCTGCAGTGCCTGGGGCAGGTCGGGCAGGCGCCTGAAGTCGGTCTGCTGCGCGTCCGACTGGCGCCGGACGAATTGCTGCTGCTGTGCAGCGACGGGCTGACCAGCGAGCTGGACGACGCTGCCATCCAGCGCTGTTGCGCTGAGGCGGCCACGCTCGAAATGATGGTCGAGCAACTGGTGGGGCTGGCCAATAGCCATGGCGGCAGAGACAATATCAGCTGTATCGTCCTGGGCCTTGGCCCGGCTGCCGAGCCCCGTGAAGCGTCGCCCCCCGGTCTGCTGCGCAAGCTGTTCAAGTCCCTTCAACCCTGAGCGCCAGTCGAGCCGCATGAGCCAGCCTTCCATCAGCGTACCCGGTTACAGCATTCATCATCGCCTCGGCAAAGGCGGCATGGCTGAGGTCTATCTGGCGACCGAGCAGGCATTGCAGCGCCAGGTGGCGCTGAAGGTGCTGTTGCATCGCGAGGACGCAGCCTTCACTCAGCGCTTCATCAAGGAAGGCCATACCGTCGCCTCCCTGCAGCATCCTTCGATCATCACCATCTACCGCATCGACCAACTCGACGATGGTCGCCATTTTCTCGCCATGGAGTACCTGGCAGGTGGTGATCTGGCCCAGTACAAGGGCCAGCGCCTGGAGCCGGCGCGTGCATTGCGCATCGTCCGGCAGATCGCCAGCGCCCTGGCGCTGGTGCACGACAAGGGCCTGGTGCACCGCGATATCAAGCCCGGCAACATCCTGTTTCGCGACGATGGCACTGCGGTGCTCAGCGATTTTGGCGTGGCCAAGGAGCTGCAGCTCGACAGCGAGATGACCCAGTCCGGCATCGCCGTCGGCAGCCCGGCCTACAGCAGCCCCGAGCAGGCGCAGTGTCAGGCGCTGGACGCACGCAGCGACATCTACAGCCTGGGCGTGATCCTGCTGGAGATGCTCAGCGGGCATAACCCCTTTCGCGGCGGCAACTACACCCAGACCCTGATGAATCAATTGCAGCTACAGGCGCCGCCGCTTCCGGAGTCGCTGGGCGAGCTGCAGTGGCTACTCGACCGCATGCTGGCCAAGGACCCGCAAGATCGCTTCGCCGACTGCCACGTGCTGCTGGCCAGCCTCGATGAGCTGCAGGACGCCGATCAGGACCAGACCCGTCTGAGCCCGGCCGTCAGCCTGCCGCCTCGCCCCTCCCGGCGGCGCTGGTTGCCCTGGGCCGTGCTTGGCCTGCTATTGCTAGCTGTGAGTAGCGCAGGTGGCTACTACTGGCAGCTGCAGCAGCGCATCGCCGGGTTGCTCGCGCTGGCTGAAACGCGTTTGAGCGAGGGGCACCTGCTGACCCCGGCGCAAGACAACGCCGACTATTACTTTCGCCAGGCGCTGGCCCTGGACGAAGACAACGCCCAGGCCAGTGATGGTCTGCAGCGTGTGCTGCAGGCCCGTATCCTGCAGTATCTCGAGCTGGCCGAGCAGCGCCTTGGCGAAGGCTTGCTGCTTCTGCCCGAGGACGACAGCGCGGTGCATTACTTCCGCCAGGTGCTTGGCTGGGAACCGGACAACCTGCTGGCCCTGGCTGGCATCAACCGGGTGGCGCAGCGTTTCATCGAACAGAGCGAGGCGGCCTATGCACGGCGCGAATACAACCTGGCGCTTGAGCATATCAAGCAGGGGCTGGAGGCCGAGCCTGACAACGAACGCCTGCTGGCGTTCTACGACGGTCACCTGCAGCGCGTGCGCAGCAGCCAGGCGGCGAGTCGGCCGCGCAGCGCGCCGCCGGTCCAGCAGAACCCGATCAAGCGCTTGCTGAACAATCTATTCGACTGACCCGAGGCGACCACGATGCTCAGACTGCAGTTCCTGGATAACCGTCAAGCGCCGGTCTGGCTGACCGATGAGCGCCTGACCATCGGCCAGGACAGCCGCAACCAACTGGTGCTTGGCGATGCCGGAATCGCCAGCTTCCACGCCGAGATTCGTCAGGACCACGGTTATTACTACCTGAGCGATACCGGGCAGGGTGCCACCTGGGTCAATGACCAGCGCGTGGGTACACGCTTTCAACTGCGCGACGGTGATCGCCTGCGCCTCGGTGGCGTCGAGTTGCTGCTGGTCGACCCGGCGAAACGCGTGGCCAGGCCGGAAGCGGCGGCTCCGCGCTGGTTTCTGCAGGTGATCCAGGGCGAACACCAGGGGCGCAAGTTTCATGTCCACGGCTCGATGACCTTCGGCCGCTCGAGCAAGTGCGAGCTGTGCTTCAGCGATCTGGAGCTGTCGCGCCGGCATTGCGAGTTCTTTCTCAAGGACGACGTACTGGAGGTCAAGGACCTTGCCTCGGCCAACGGCGTGCTGGTCAACCAGCAGAAGGTCCGGACCGCCGTGCTGCAACCGGGCGATCAGTTGAAGATGGGCTCGGTGACGCTGCTGGTGATCGGGCCGAAGGTGAACGTGAGCGATGCGCCCGACGAGGATGCCACCCAGTTCATGCGCGTGGCGGACCTGCCGCCTGCGTTGGCCGCCAGGGCGGCTGGCGGCGGCGCCACGCAGATCGCCCCGGCGCCGCAGGTAGCAGCGCGTGCCAGCGTCAGGGCAGCGCCGGCGGCAGCCAATCCGCTGCGAGCAGCTCAGGCCAAACCCGCGCCAGTTATCGCGCCAGCTATCAACAGCGCGGGCAAGCTGTGGCTGGGTGGGATCGTACTGCTGCTGATCGGCGTGGGCCTTGGCGCTGCCGCGGTGCGTTTATTGGGCTGAGGTATACGCGCATTGGTGCGCACGGCGCACCTCAAGGGCGGTTGCCGTACGGTGACGTTTGCTCTGTCGTTCGGTGCGCCGTGCGCACCGAATGCACCGGGACAGGCTGCATCTCAGGCCGGCGTCAGGCGCCGGCGCTCGGCGCGGATTTCCGGCAGGTCGCTGCGGCGCAGATAGACTCGCAGCGGCTCGCTGAGATTGACCCGGTCATCGATACGCTGTTCCTGCAGCCAGGCCAGGCGCTGGCGATCCAGGCGCATCAGTTCGCCTTCGTCGCTGCTCCACACGTACTCGCAGGTGGGGATGATGGTTTCGGCCGGTACATCGAGGCCGAAGCTGTCCTCTGAAAAGCGCAGCAGGTAGTGGCCGGTCTTGGCGTTGAAGCCGACGAAACCTTGCAACTGGTCGGCGGCCTGGCAGATCTGGGCGGACGTGATACTCATGGCAAACCTCGCGTTCTATGGGGTTTGCAGGCAAGGCGAATGGTTCTGTTTATCGGCGCAGCCTAATGGCTGGTGCCGTCGCTTGCGTTGTCGTGGATCAAGAAACTGCCGGGAGCCATTTTTGAGTTGGCGTGAGGCGGCTCTACAGACTGGCCGCAAGGGCGGGTAACACCTGTTCGCGCAGCAGTGGCGCCAGGTCATCGGGCAGGGGCTGAGTCATGTCGAGCCAGCGCAGTTCTTCCAACTCGGCGGCGGCTTGAACAGCGTGGGGCAGGGCGGCGCTGAAGATATCGGCCTGTAGCCAGGTGTCGGCCTCATTGGCGGCCGGCGCCTGGAACTGGCCGAGCGCTTGCAGTGCGCCTGCGTCGAGCTGCAGTTCCAGTTCCTCGAACAGTTCGCGTTGCAGTGCAGGCAGCGCATCTTCGCCCGCTTCACGTTTGCCGCCCGGCAGCATGAAGAAACGCGTGTTGCGCTTGCGCACCAGCAGCAGACGGCCTTGTTCATCGAACAGGCAGGCTGCGGCGATATGCAGGGTGGTTTTCATGGGGCAGGCACTGAACGGATGGCGTCTCTGGCGAAACTGTACAACGCACGTTGCACAATTTCGCCCCGGGGCGGGGCTCCTACAGAGGGCGGAGGCCTTGCCTGATATGGGCGCCCCATTCAGGGCGCCCGGCGAGCATCAGCCGGCGAGGCCGACGTAGACGTTCTGCACGTCATCGTGGCCATCGATGGCTTCGAGGAAGGCTTCGACTTCTTCCATCTGCTCCGGCGTCAGGCTGCTTACCGGGTTTTTCGGACGGTAGCCGAGCTTGGCCGAGTTGACGGTAAAGCCCTGCTCCGGCAGCGCCTTGCACACGGCATCGAGGTCGGTCGGGTCGGTGATGAACAGGGTGGCACCCTCGTCATCGGGGACGAAGTCCTGGGCGCCGGCTTCGATGGCGGCCAGTTCCGGGTCGGCATTCTCTTCGCTGCTGGCTTCGATCAGGCCAACGTGGTCGAAATCCCAGCTGACCGAGCCGGAAGCGCCGAGCTGGCCCTTGCGGAACAGCACGCGGATCTCGGCAACGGTGCGGTTGACGTTGTCGGTCAGGCACTCGACGATCACTGGCACCTGATGCGGGGCAAAGCCTTCGTAGAGGGTGCGCTCGTAGTTGATCACTTCACCGGACAGGCCTGCGCCTTTCTTGATGGCGCGCTCGAGGGTGTCCTTGGGCATCGAGGCTTTCTTGGCCTGATGCACGGCCAGGCGCAGCTTGGGGTTCATGTCCGGGTCGGCGCCGTTGCGCGCGGCGATCATGATTTCCTTCACCAGCTTGCCGAAGATCTTGCCTCGGGCATTGGCGGCGGCTTCTTTGGGTTTGGCTTTCCACTGGGCGCCCATCTGGGGTCTCCTGGCCGAGAAGTGAGTCGGCGTCAGGCTCTGGTACGCCTGACGATCGGATAGGCTGCGGATTCTAGTGCCTTGCGCGGCTATCGGCACCTGCAATTTCAGCCGGTGGGCTCAGAGGTAGCGCCAGATCAACTGCACGCCCGCCAGCAGAATGCCCAGCCGGGCGATGCGGTAGAACCACAGGTGGTTGACGCGTGATTGCAGCCACAAGCCGCTCCAGACGCCCAGCGGGACGATGGGCGCGAGCATCAGGCTCAGTAGCAGATTCTCCTCGGTGAACTGGCCCAGCGCTGCGTAGGGCAGCAGCTTGGCGGCATTGGTGAGCAGGAAGAACAGGTTGATGGTGGCGACGAAGCGCACCTTGTCCAGTTGCTGCGGCAGCAGGTGCATCACCACCGGTGGGCCACCGGCGTGGGCGACGAAGCTGGTGAAGCCGGCCAGGCTCGACAGCAATGTGCCACGGCCTTTGTGCAGTGGACGTGGTGCCTGGTTGCCAGCCAGCAGGCCAAGGCCGACGAAGGCAATGGCGATGGTGCCGATCAGCAGGCCGATGGCACGCTCATCGAACAAGCCGAAGGTCAGCGAACCGATGCCGATACCGATCACGGCGCCCGGCAACATGACCTTGAGGTTGGCCGTGTCCCATTTGCCCCAGTAGGCCTTGAGCCCGACCACGTCGGCCAGGCAGAGAATCGGCAGCATCACCGCCACCGCCTGTTTCGGCGACGTGGCCAGTGCCAGCAACGGCACGGCGATGCCGCCCAGGGCGCCGCCGAAGCCGCCCTTGGAGAGGCCGGTGAGAAACACTGCCGGCAAGGCGAACAGAAGGAAATCGTGCAGAGTCATGGGCTTGGCGTAACGCTACGAAGGCGCGCAGGTTAGCAGCCGTCAGTGTCTGTGTGGCTTTTTTCCTCGGCCTCTGTGTCTGTCTGCTGCGGGGTGAGGCTGCTCTAATGCCGGCTCACTCAACCCGAGGTTCGTGCTCATGACACCCAAGGATCTGCTGCTGGCGCTGCTGGTGATCGTCGTCTGGGGGCTGAACTTCGTGGTGATCAAGGTCGGCCTGCAGGGTATGCCGCCGATGCTGATGGGCGCGTTGCGCTTTATGCTCGCGGCCTTTCCGGCGATTCTCTTCGTGCGTCGGCCGCAGGTGCCGCTGCGCTGGATGCTGGCTTATGGCATGACCATTTCAGTGGGGCAGTTCGCCTTTCTCTTCTACGCCATGCATGTCGGCATGCCGGCTGGCCTGGCGTCGCTGGTGCTGCAGTCGCAGGCATTCTTCACCCTGTTCTTCGCCGCGCTGTTTCTCGGCGAGCGGCTGCGTGGCAGCAATCTGTTCGGCTTGCTGGTGGCGGCCAGCGGCCTGCTGTTGATCGGACTGCAGGGCGGGCAGGCGATGACCCTGGCGGGCTTCGCCCTGACCATCGCGGCGGCGTCGATGTGGGCGCTGGGCAACGTGGTCACGCGCAAGCTGGGCAAGGTCAATCTGGTTGGGCTGGTGGTCTGGGGCAGCCTGATACCGCCGCTGCCATTTCTGGCGTTATCACTGTGGCTGGAAGGGCCGGAGCTGATCAGTCAGTCGCTACGTACCTTAAGCCTGGACTCGCTGCTGGTGCTGGCCTACCTGGCATTCGGTGCCACCATTCTCGGTTACGGGCTCTGGAGCCGCCTGCTGTCGCGCTATCCGGCCAGCCAGGTGGCGCCGTTCTCGCTGCTGGTGCCGGTGGTGGGCATCAGCTCCTCGGCGCTGCTGCTGGGCGAACGTCTCGGCGGCTTGCAGATGGTCGGCGCGGCGCTGGTCATGGCCGGGCTGCTGATCAACGTCTGGGGCGGGCGCTTGCTCGATAGCTGGCGGCAACGGGCTCCAGGGGCTGTTTGACACGCTTGTTGCAGGTACGACACGACAGATTCTGTCGCATGCCAGTGAGTTAAGCGGAGAAGAGGAGTGTGTAGGAGCCAGCTTGCTGGCGATCCGGTGTATGGAGCCCACTTACACAAAGCATCGCCGGCAAGCCGGCTCCTCTGTATGGACTCGCCCCCACTGTCAAACCTGCTTTTCAACACTGCTACCCGGCTGCATCTATCTATCAGGCCTATTCGAGGAAGCTGTCATCAGCTTCTGGCCAACATTGTGTGAGCTTGCGGTATGCCTATTACATTCAGACCTCGAAGGCCAGTAGGAACCAAGGCATCAAGCCGCAACGGCCTTACCTGGGGTCAATGTTTTCTAGCAGAGGTTGGAGCGACTTCGCGCCCCGGTGGCAGCACTCGGTGGATCA
>NZ_VRYE01000086.1 GCF_008041835.1 Ectopseudomonas mendocina | reverse complement strand
GCGTCGATAACGTAGGAGCGGCGCCCCGCCGCGCACTAGGGCGCGGCGCAAGTGCAAAGCTTAGCCCCGAGGCGGGGCTCCTACGAAAGGCCGCTTTGGCAATCTTATCTGATCGGCTTTAGCCCGGATTTCTCATGAGGCCGGCAGGCGTGGCCGGTGAAGCCTCGGTGTATCAACAACCTGCCTTCCACCGCTAAAAATTGATCGTTTTTTATTCAATTCCCGCGTATGGGGCGCACTGCCCCCTTTCCCCCATTGAGCCGGGCCGGGGGCGCCCGCCTGTTCAGGTCGGCTTGAGGCGGGCAACCAGCCCCGCAAAGAGTTCCTGATGCGGATAGGCCTCGCTGATCAGCACGCGGATGCGCCGGCTGTTGCGAATGATCACCGCACCGATCTTGAGCAGTTTCAAGCGCAGGTTATGGATGCTCATGCGCGCCAATGCGGTGCCCTGGAGATGATCGCGTAGCCGTTCGAACAGCACATAGGCAAAGGCCGACAGCATCAGCCGCCACTGGTTGGTCCACCAGCGTGGGCTGGAGGTGCGGTCGGCGAACAGATCCAACTGTTGGTCCTTGATCCGATTCTCCATGTCGCCACGGCCGCAGTAGTCTTCGTAGTACTGCTGGGCAGCATCCTCGGCAAAGCGGGACACGACGATGAAGCGTGGATTGGCACCCTGCTCGCCATGTTCCAAGCGCGACACGACCAGGCGGCGCCTACGCCAACTACCGGCCTGATAGAGGAAGCGATACACGCCGGACATCTTCTGCCCGGTTTCTTGGTAGGCCTCGGCGACCGCTTGCATGGCCGGCGCCGCCATCCGCTGCAGGCGGGTGTTGCGGGCCAGACCCACCACATAATCCACCTGCTTGCGGTCACACCAGTCGAGCATGCGATGTCGGCAAAAACCGCCGTCACCGCGGAACACGATGCGGGTCTCTGGCCAGAAGCGGCGAATGAACTTGACCAGCAGTGCCAGGATGGCCCAACTGTGTCGGGCGCCATCGATGTTGCTCGGGCGCAAATAGCTCACCAGCAGATGGCGACCACAGAACACATAGAGCGGCAGGAAGCAGTAATGGTCGTAATAGCCATGGAAGAAGCGCCCTTCCTGATCACCATGCACCGGCACATCGGTCGCATCGAAGTCGAGCACGATCTCAGCCGGCGCCTGGTCATGCTGGGCGATGAAGTGCTCCCACAGCAGGCGATGGGCTTGCACCACCGTTTCGCGATCGGCTTGCTGTTCCAGGCGCCCCAGAGTGGATTTGCCGGCCAGCGGTTGCAGGCGGTTGACCGCAGTCTGCAGCGCGTAGTCATGGCGCAGGCCGTCATGATCGTTGAGATCCTCGTAGCCGGCGGCCAGTGCATAGATACGCTGGGCGAGCAGTGTCTGCAGTCCATGCTGGACACGCCCAGGATCACGCCGATCGGGAACGATTTTGGCCAGGCGGCGGGTCAAGCCATTCTGCCGGTCGACCTCGCGCAGCAGCAACAAGCCCGCATCCGAGGTGATGTGACCACCGGTGAAAGAGGCCTCGACGAGGCGGCGAGAGAGGGGTGAAAAGTGGAGTTTTTCTGGTAGCATTTTGTGCGCGGCTGAAGACTTATGGGGCTTGGTTTGGCGACAAGAATCATCAGGCTTTCAGCCGCTTTTGTTTATGCGGGAATGAGAAATCCGGGCTAGCCGAAAAGCTCTATAGTTGA
>NZ_VRYE01000085.1 GCF_008041835.1 Ectopseudomonas mendocina | reverse complement strand
GGTTTATGGAGCGCTTACGTTCCAACGGTGTGTGATCGTGGCCAGCGCCTGCTACCCCTCGAAACGCCATTGGCGAGGTGCTACCGGTGCGGCTGGGATTTGCGAGAGCCAATAGCTGACGATCTGGTTGCGGCAGACGAGAACCTGGTTTTTCAGCAATGTCTCCTTGATGCATTGACCCAGGGGCACTCCGGTCATCTACCGGGAGGAGCCTGCTTCTCTTTACTACTCTTTCGAGGGCTCAAGCACTTGTTGCAGCTGCTAGGAGGAGAGGGCCGGTTCAAGCGAGTCCGAGAGCTGATGTTTCTCGAGAGCGGTCATCTAGATTTGCCACTGCAGGACGGCCCGTATTTCTGCTTGGAAACGCTCCGGGTAGGAGATCGGGCGCTGATGCTGTCACTGCTTCGACGGGTGCTAGAGGGCTGGCCAGACAGCTTCATGGATACGTGTCGTATCGCGCGTGTCTCGAGCTCCTATCTTGTGAACTACAGGGACGGCCTGCCCTATTGGATCTATCAGCCTATCCGTGATCAGTTGTTCGACAAGCCTTATTCACCTTCGCCGCTGGAACGGCAGGAGGCAAGGCAATACCTGATTCGTAATGGTGTTCCTGCGAGCGCGAGTGCAATAAGGCGATTGCTTGGCATGTGGACGGCGAGCGATTCCTGGAAGCTTGAGCATCCTCCGTGGAACCGCCGGCGCCCGTTATAAGGGCTGCTGGGAAGCCTGGTATTCTCGTCACCGCTGTAGATTTCTGTGATCAGCCGAAGAAACTCATCTCGCTGTGGTCGGTGACTCTGGATTTCTGATTGATCATTCTTTGTCAGCCTTAAGCACCGAAGCCTAGGTGCCCCTAGCCCTGCCTGAGTACAAATTCGAACTCAATATCGGCATCGCTCAGAACCTCGGTGACGCGATCGATGAAGGCCTCGGCCTGCTTGGAAAGCGCGTACTTTCCAACCACCCTGATAATGGGGGTCTTGCCTGCCGCTGAGGGGATTGCCGTATTGATTTCTCCGCTCTCAATGAAGGAGATGTAGGCGTTGATCTTTTCCTGAAGCATTAGGAGGTGCTCCATCTCCTCCTCTGGCTCCCAGCCGAGGTGATCGCTGATGACTAGCTCAATCTTGCTCCTATCCCAATCAGGGATACCCCACATGTCGATTACGCCGGCCTCTGCTACAGACATCCAGTCACCTCCGTTTTAGTTCGGTCGTACAACGTCAACTTTTGTTGGAGGTATCTCAGTTCCCCCGGGAAAACCAGGCTTTCCTTTGCCAACCACGACCGCGCCGCTCTCCTCAATCTCCGGGAACGCTACCTTCTGATTAGGCGTTAATGGTGCGGTGTCAGAAGACTTACATTCGACACACGAGATTGTGCCGTCAGGCTCTCGGCCAACCATATCGATACGAGTGCGGGTACCGCTCTTTGTCTTCACGGTCACCTCTCGTCCCGTCTCGGAGCGAGTCGAGCTGTAATCGCCATACACCTCGTCCTCAAACTCACGCCCCCGGACCTTATTCTTCTCCAGCTGGGTGCTCAGCACCACATAAACTGGCTGCACTCCGGGGTGATCCGGGAACGTGATGATGAAGTCTTTGTAGTCCGAAGGGTAGATCGGATTTTCCAGCGCCTGAGCTGCATTCTGGCTGACCGGATAGATCCAAACAGTCTCCGTTAGCCCCTGAATATCCTCAGGTGGCGGTGGAGCTCCTACAGCTGGATCTACCTGTGGCGTCCACAGGATAGTGACCCCATCACCTAGATCAACAACGGCTTGTTCGCCCTGAGCGCGAGCTGCAACAACCGGAACGGAATCAAAACCGCTACGAGAACTGGTGTGGAAGCCATAGGTGCGTATGGAGCCATTGACCCAGTCATGCTCGACGTGGAAGCGCAACCTAGTCTTGGCTGTGCTGAGAACTTCGAGCTCCGACTTTGGGTACAAATCGCTACTGCCCATGGGCGAGGGCCAAAGGAGAGCAACGAAGCCGATAGCAGTGGTAGCAGCAGTTGCGAGAATACCGCTCCCTGCTGCTCCTGTTGCACCGCTACCTGCGGCGGTCCCACCTGCACCTGCTGCGCTCTGAATGGCCCATGTGCCGCCTCCTACCAGTTGGCCATATGCTCGCGCGAGCAGCAGCCCGCCGCCAGCAGCTGGAACATCGGTTGTAGCTAGGATGGCTGTCTGACCATAGGCACTCGCCAATTCAGCAGGCACCACTGATGGATAGTCCAGGGAGCCGAGGGGTAATGAATTGGGCTTGGCGAAGACACATTGTGTCGGTGGTACGGGAAGCGGTTCCGGCATAAGCGGACTAGGTCTAACCGTTTGCCGGCGCGGCTGCTGATCGAAGGCGCCGTTGTAAACGGGGATCTCGGGGGCAGACCGCACATCCCGGTTGTTTGCTACGTAGCCGCTCATATCGATCCTTCGAAGCAGAGTCATGCAGCGGCGATGTTACTCCGCGAGGGGTATGCAAAGTCTTGCGCACACGCCCTGGAGATTGTGATGAAGGTGCGATATCTAACCGAGAGGTGGCTTAAGTCCGGCCGCAAGTATCTGTGGCATCTTGAACGCAAAGAAAACGAAGTTTCTATGCCTGCCTCTTTACATCGATGGTCGGCACAATTGGGAGATCGTTGCCTGAGCCCTGGGCCGAAAGTTCTATCTCGCGGATAGCCTCTAGGGCCTGTTGCTTTGCAGCCTCTGACTCAGGTGCTTGGAAAAGGATTTCAGTTTTAGCTTTAGCCAGTAGCGTCATGCTGATCCCCAGCTGACGGGCCACTGCCACTACGGCACCTAAAGCTTGCTCCAAAGCTGCTTCCCTCTCTGTCATCACTAGCCTCCTGAGCCAGCTCCATGCTGGCCATCTATGAATAGCTAAAGATGCTGAGATGTGCCATCAAGTCCCAGCCAGCCTATGGCTGATGGTCGACGCGTGGGTGACCGTACCGGCAAATAGCTGCCCCGCGCGAGGCCTCCTCCGAGCAGAAGACGATAGTCATGTTTAATGGCCGTTGATTTGCCGTGGTAGCAACACGCCTTTATAAAGGGTATGTTCTCACTATGTCGCTGCTTCAAAGGTGCAATACATGTGGTCCGTCGTCACGAATAACATAACTAGACGGTGCGTGATCTAGTTATTCTCAACAAAGAATCAGAATTACTATTTATATGCCTGGTTAATGGATTGGATATGGTTGCAATATTTGAGTTGGTGAAAGATCCCTACGAGCGAAAAGCCAGGGTTATTCCTGGGCTGTTAGTTTCACTGCCGTTGCTTGTGCCTTTACTGTGTGTGTATGGAGCAAAACATCCCGTCCTCACGAGTGTAATTGGGCTCCTCGGTGGATGTGGAGCTATCTACGCCCTAGCGAGCGTGGCGCGGGGACGTGGAAAGAAGCTTGAGGAAAAATTGCTAAAGCAATGGGGTGGCATGCCGACGACTTTAGCTTTGCGTCACCGGGATAAATTTTTAGACAGTGTCAGCAAGCAGAGATACCACAGAGAAATTTCAATAAAACTACAAATTGACATGCCTAGTGAGCAGGACGAAAGCCTTGATCCTGGCAAGGCCGATGATTTTTATATAGGTGCTACAAAGCGCCTTAGAGAGTTAACGCGAAATGATAAAAATTTGCTACTGAAAGAAAACATTGCCTACGGTTTTCATCGGAACATGGTTGCAATGAAAGATGTCGGGATCTTGTCCTGCCTGTGTGGATTAGGATACGGAGGGTTGATTGCGGGCGCCATTCGAGCCGAGCCGCCTTATTTTGAACCTATGTACTTGGTAAATCCTGGGCTTGCATCGGGGCTGACAATCTTGATTTCGGCTTCTTTGCTGTTGGCTTGGCTATTTTACTTCGATAAGGACGCAGTGAAACGAATGGGCTTTGTCTATGCAGAGCGCCTATTCGAGTGCCTTGGCACATTACCAACCCCAAGGGCCAGAAAGGTGTCAGTCAAGACTGAGGCTCAGTCGTAAATTCGTTCCAGCTCACCTTGGATCACAACTTCTGCAGGGAGGCACAATGCCTACAATTAAAAGCTTGTCCGTTGGTAATGGAGATATGTTCTACATCCTTCATGGAGGGGACAGCTTCACCATGATTGATTGCAATTTAACTGCTGAAAACTCTGATGATATCATTGCAGAATTGAAGGACGTATCGAAGACAAAAGGAGTGCGTCGGTTCATTTGCACACATCCTGATGAAGATCATTTCAAAGGCATAGAAAAACTTGATGCTCAGCTGCCTATAGCAAATTTCTACTGCGTGAAAAATAAAGCGCAAAAGGATGAGTTAACAGACTCATTCCTTCACTATTGCGCCTTGAGAGACGGCGGTAAAGCTTTCTACCTTGAAAAGGGTGTTAAGCGGAAATGGCTTAACGAGGGCGGCGCAGAGCGAGGCTCTTCCGGAATTCAGATTCTTTGGCCGGACACCTCTAATGAAAATTTCAAGGATGCCCTCCGCAAATGCGATGCCGGCGAAAGCTTCAATAATGTTTCGTGTGTCTTGAGATACTCGGTCAATGGTGGCGCGAGCTTCATGTGGCTAGGCGATCTTGAGACTGAGTTTATGGAAAGTATCGTAGATGATATTGAGCTTACAAAAACAACTGTGGTTTTTGCATCTCACCATGGTAGAACGTCTGGAAAGATTCCTGATTCTTGGCTAGAAAAAATAGATCCTCAAATTATCGTAATCGGTCAAGCTCCATCGCGTCATCTTGACTACTACACTGGATACAACATTATTACCCAGAATAGAGCTGGCCATATTACAATGGACTGCGTGGGAGGCATGTTAGATATATATGTCACAGGTGAAAATTATGAACGCGACTATCTTGAGGACCTTGGAAAGAACCGATTCCCAGGGTACATAGGCTCGCTAGAGGTGGAGACTGAGTATACGCTCTGAGAAGCCCCAACCTCCCGTTGGGGTATCAAGCGCAGTGTGTGTAAAAGAACTACATGGTGCGCTTGATTTCAGCAGATTGCGGATGCGGCTCGGCCTTCAGGATTCCCGCTCAACATAAAACCTGCACTTTAGGGGCGATCAGTGTCAGGCGTTGAGGGCGGAGAGACAGTGTCAACGAGCCGTGACGGCTCGCCAGCCCGCACCTGAGCACTCCTCGACTTCTCGATCCCCCAAACAGCTTTAGCCACCTCTTCAATCTTCGCCACGAATTTGTCGACGTTAAAGCCTGCGATAAATGCGAGCGCGAAGAAGCCGACCTCACTAGCTCCGGCATTTGAGCTCGACTCCAGAACGAGCAGGCCTGCCTTGAGAAACAAATAGCTGACTGCACCGGCTATGGTGCTGGTGAGCGGGCGAATGAAATACCAGACATGCCAATCAGGATCCCAGCGCTTGTAGACGCACTTGTTCAGGTAGATAGCGCGGAAGCAATACAACGCGCCACCTACATACGCGATAGCGCCACACATGAGCGGTACACGAAGCGGTGCATACGGCGCCGGCAGCCAGCCTAAGCCCATAGCCCCTATTGAGTACGTAGCAAAGACCAGCAATGCCGATAGGTAGGCGATGATGATCACAATCATCTCGTTATGAGTGGGCGTTGTTTTTTCTTGCAAGTCGCTATCAGGCATCTGGCTGTGTGCTCCCTGCGGGCAAGTGCTCTTCTATACGAAGCATGACGATCTGCTGGCTCTCGTCGACCGGATCACCAGGATTAACGTTCAGGTTAAGGCGCTTATTTAGGTAATAGAGCTGTGGCTTGCGCGCGCGAATCTTGGTTTCTCCATTCACCATCTGATAGTCGTGCTCGATCGCGCGACGCTTGTTTTGCGGATAATGCGGATTAGGTCCGATGACCACGTCAACGTAAGTCTCCCACTCAATATCCGCGGGCACTGGTGAGGGAGGCGCATGGGCGTCAAGGACTGATGCAATCCGTCCCAGGACGAAGTCCTTGAAGATGTGAGCTTTGAAGCAGAACGCCCGTATATGCCATCGGAAGCCATCATGAGCAAAAGAGGCCGGGTAGATGGTTCGCAGCGTTGGCTCATCGAAATGTGTCATTGAGCGGTAGTCGATTGTCAGCGCGTCCCCCTTCTGAAGGGCCCTGATCAGGCTGATGAGAATTTTCGAGTCAACCTGTCGGGTAGGTGACGGCAGGCTTGCGATAGGCGGAGCCCATCCAATGAAGCTATCGCTGGCAGCAACAGTACCAATCTCTCGCCATAACAGCTCATTGAGGTAGTGGCTGCTGTCCGAGCTTGTCAGTACGGGCTGGAAGGTGGGGGCTGCCACATAAGTTTTTTGCGTGCGGTCGTAGACCATATTGCCTGGTGCCATATCTTGATATGCCGCCAGGTCCAGCGATGCCTGGGGAACCGATATCCGGAAGAATGTCGTCAGGTCCGACCGGTTGAGACGCCCCTCCCAGAACAACCTGAAGTCAATGAATTCCAGGCGGCGATCCTGCCCCCAGCGGCCGGTGCGTGCGGTTAGGGTGCTCATGGAAGTAAAGCCGTGCGATTTATGGGCATAAAAAATATTCGCATATTATGTAGACGGGTCGATTAACTATACGTATCTTAACCTACGTGAAGGTTTTCTCAAGCTCGCACGGCAACCCGGGGAGGGACTTATGGCGGCGAAGATCACGTTTTTCCAAGTCGGCAATGGTGACATGACCCTCGTGAGGCTTGCCGACACAAGCGTCACGTCCATCCTTATCGACAGCAATATTCGCGTCGCGGCTGATGATCCGGACGATGAGACCCCTGACGTCGCCAGTGCGCTTCGAAAGCGCTTACTGATAGATGCAAATTTGCGCCCTTATGTGGATGTGTTCCTTCTGAGCCATCCTGATCAGGATCATTGCCGTGGACTGGCCAAACACTTCTGGCTTGGAAAACCTGGTGATTACCCAGATGACAACCTTCCACAGGCGGAAAAGCGCATCTTGATCCGAGAGCTATGGTCGTCTCCACTGATCTTCAAGCGCTGCTCGAAAAACCACACGCTTTGTGACGATGCGAAGGCTTTTGACAAGGAGGCGCGTCGGCGGGTCGAGTATTGGAAGACCTATCGAAGCGCGGGAGATGGAAACCGCATTGTCATCATGGGAGAGGATGTCGACGGCAAGACCGATGGTCTAAGCCCCATCGTGATTAAGTCCGGCGAGAAATTCAGTTCGATCAATGGAAGCGACTATTCCGCATATTTCCGGGCACACCTGCTCGCGCCTACACCGCATGACGAGGACGCTGATCTTGAAGAGCGCCTCAGCAAAAACGAATCCAGCGTGATCATGAATATCGAGATTTCCTCTGCCGCATACGCCAGCGCCAAAACTCGGTTTTTGGTGGGTGGCGACGCGGCGGTACTCATCTGGGAGCGTATGTGGGAACGTTTCAAAAACACACCTGAAGTGCTTGAGTACGACCTGCTACTCGCGCCGCACCACTGCTCCTGGCGTACTCTGTCTTATGACAGCTGGTCCGAGAAAGGTGAGGACGCCGAGCTGAACGAGGGCGCGCGCAGTGCTCTAGGCCAGGCTCGCAGTGGTGCCACTATCGTTGCGAGTAGCAAAGAAATTCTCGATGACGAGATCGACCCGCCGAACATCCGTGCGAGGCGGGAGTACAAGTCCATTCTGAGCGATGTAGATGGATGGTTTGGTTGCACCGGAGATCTCAAGGATGAGGCCGTTATGGAGTTCACTGTGGAGCCAGGAGGCAAAGTCAAGAAGGCCGCTGTGGCTGCTGCATTGGCCGGGACCACTACCACGTCAGTGGCAGCAGCTGCGGCACCTCGAGCCGGTAGTAGTAAATGATCGAGTACTTTGTACTTGGCGAACTGCTTGAAGCCCCCCGGGAGGGGGAGCTTTATCCCGAGACGGTGGCGCTTCTGAATGCTTTCCGAGCGTGCCCTTACACAGAGGTTCGCGAACTGCGCTACGAGGCGACTGAATCATCTCGAACCGAATACATTGTCATTGACGCGGGTGACGGCACAGTTGATGCCGACAACCCGGCTGGGATTCGCCGGCAGGAACGCCTTGCGATAAGTATCGATCCGCAGTACCGCGTTAAGGTGCTGGTTCATACCTTACGGAAGGATTTTCCGTCGCTCTCCCATCAGCACGCGAGAGTGCCTGGTCGCCCGCGGACCCTGTGTCTGTATGAGGCGAGCTGGGCGGCGGTTGAGCTGAGCTGGACAGCTCAACGCTTCATAGCGCGAATGTTCTGGTGGCTCAGAGATTCGGCGCAACTGAAGTTGCACCGAGATGATCAGCCCCTGGAGCAGCTTTTCTACATGAGCCCCTACCAGCTGATCCTTCCGTCGAACTACGCCGAATACGCAACCGCAGGTGGGAAAACGCTTTCGATTGGAAAAGTCAGCGTGGGTGAGTCCGTGATGCTGCGTGCCTTTCCGTCCAATGGCGCGGAATCGCAATCCAAAGCCATGCGGGTCGTATCCTTCTTGGTCCCACCAGTGGATTCTACTTCGGTGGTTAGCGCGCCAGAGACGCTGGGTGAGCTTGAGAGTCAGCTAAAAGCCTGGGGCAGCGAGCTTGAGCAGCAGCTGTATGAATATGTTTATGAAGCCATCTCAGAAGGAGTTTCGCCCTCAACGGGCATAGGGGAAGGCATCCTAGTCCTTGTGGGGGTTCCCCGTACCAGGCAGGGTGATTCTGAGCGGTTGGATGTATTGGGTTACATGATGCGGGCGTCTCTATTCGAGCTTGCTCAAGCGTTCGACATGCTCGGTCCCCGCGAGCCAGAAGGACATTATTTGCGCATTCAATTGGTTGGAGGGGGGCATGGAGCTGCTTGGCGATCTCTTGAGCTAGTACCTGTAGAGGTGCGCTGGGAACTTACAGCAAAGGCGGCACGGGACCTATCGGCTATCTCAACTGAAGAGCCCCAGTTCCATGCCGTTTTAGCCGGTGTAGGCGCACTTGGTAGTGCATTGGCAGACCTCTGGATTCGCCAGGGCTGGGGTAACTGGACGTACATAGACCCTGACCGCTTGATGCCACATAACCTCAGTCGCCATGTAGCGTTCGAGAATGGCATTGGTCATGCGAAAGTCGACGTCATGAAAAATCATGCAGCGAGCATCTACACAGAGGAGCCGCTACCTGCTGCTATCGCAAAGAGCATCCTGTCCCAAGACATAGATGTGCAGAGTGCCTTAAAAGAATCCCAGCTAGTCGTTGATGTAACGACTACTCTCGAAGCGCCCCGACAGCTGGCTCGCGAGCCCAATGCCCCTCGCATAGCGAGTCTATTCCTGACACCTTCGGGATTATCCAGCGTGATGATTCTTGAGGATCAGGGTCGACAGCAGCGTGTTGATGGTTTGGAGGGTCAGTACTACCGCGCAATCCTCAGCAATGACTGGGGTAGTGAACACCTAGTAAATCACCTTGGAGATCGATGGGTAGGGGGCGGCTGCCGAGACATCTCAATGCGTATAGCCAGTGAGTGCATTCATCTTCACGCTGGCATTCTTTCACGGCAGCTGAGGCAATCAGTCGCGAAACCCGAAGCACGTATCTGCATCTGGAGTTATGACGAGCAATCGGGGGCAGTGGCCTCTCATGAAATCCCTGTTGCCAAAGTTTTCACCGTGACCTCGAATGGCTGGACCATCAAATACGACGCTGCGTTCCTCGACAAGCTTAAGCGAGCACGTTCCGCAGCGCTGCCCAATGAGATTGGTGGCTCTATTGTGGGGATGACCGATTTAAAGGCCCGAACACTCGTAATTGTCGACGTGCTGCCCACTCCTCCTGACAGTAAATCCAGTCCTGTCCATTTCATCAGAGGTGAGGAAGGGCAACAGACGGAGCTTGAGAGGGTGCTAGATAGAACTGCACGCGTGGTGGACTACTTAGGCGAGTGGCATTCACATCCAGATGGCGTGTCAGCACAGCCTAGTAAAGAGGATGAGAGTCTACTCAATACGGTGCATCGCAAGATGAGCGCGGAGGGGTTGCCAGCTCTGATGGTGATTGTCGCGAAAAACGATATTTCTCTCTCTGTGCAGTAACTTGCTCCGAAGCCGGGCGTTGCCCGGTTTCAAGTGAAGAGAGTTCAGCCAGCATCGAAAAGTTGGCCGAAAAAGGGGCTTGGCTAGGGCATCGCAGGCCTAATCCACTAGGCTCCAGCTCTCCATTAAGCAACATATTATCGGCTCGCATAGAGATTGCTCAGCTCTCAGCCAGAGGCGCGCAATGGATTGGATTCCACTTATCGCATCGACCGCACGCTTGATCGACTTGCATGACAGCAATCGTGCGGCTGGTCATGCCGCAAGCCAATATGACCTCTATCGCGAGACACGTGGAGGAAACCACGACGGGTTATGGCTTGATGTCGCATTGACGGTGATCGAATACCTACGTGAGCGTGAAAATGAGGTCGTAGGGGGCTTCATCTCGGGTACGGAAGTCCGCGAGGCGCTACAAAAAAGGATTGCCGGGCTAACTGAGGAGGATCTGAGGTTTGTCTTATCGGCACTCACGACACCGGCGGAAATATGGTTTGTCGAGCGTATGGGAGACGGAAGCAGGCCGATCAACTCGACCAAGGAAACCCATCTCGTCGAGCGATCGCGAACGGCAGACGCCTACCGCCTCGCACCAGCTGGACGGACTGCGGCAGGGTTAGCAGCAAACGTGCGCGACATTGCTTACATCGCGGGCTCCGCAAAGAATCTGCTTACGGCAATCAAGGCTCGCGACTTCTGGAAAATCACCGAGCTCTCGACAATCATCATCGATGTCCTGCGGACATTCAGGCTCGAAATTGAAACTCGCCGAGAAGGTGGACGCCGGGATGATGTTCAGGAGTTTTTCAAAGAGCGCGGCGAAGTAATCAAGGAGCAAATCGAAGAGGCAGCCCAGATTCTCGTGGAGGCCAATGAATTTCTCTCTCTCCAATCGACGCGGGACGAATTCCAAGTGTGGGTTGCCGCAATGGATCGGGCCGGCAAACCGTCCTTCGGCCACGGTTACGCTATTGAGCACTTACGGCGCGTTGCAGGGCAAACGCTAAAACTGCTGGAGGCATTCACTCAACTGGTCGAAGAGAGCCTCGCGGTAGACAGCAACGTGTTCCAGTCCGTTTCCTTCATCGACCTGTCTGCCACCCTTGCCGCAAAACCATTCCAAGAGGGCCTGTATTTTGCGTTGATCCGGTCCTTCGGCCCAACACGGCTAAGTCGCCCCATGCCGTGCCCCTTTGACTTCTTCGGGATCATCGAGCCTCGGCAGGTTGCTGATACCCGCGAAGAAGATACGGACAGCGCTGGGGTGGAAGACCCCGGCATCCGGGCAATCAGCATCATTGCAGAGCATGGCGCGTCAATCCTCGCCGAATTACGTAAAGGCCCTCTTTCTCTCAAGACAGCTCTAAAACGCGAGTGGATTCGGCTTGATACGAGCGGCATCAACGATCTTAGCGCTCTCGTGGGAACCTACTGCGACCCGTCGATGCTCGGAGCTGACTTAAATATTGTCGTCCGCCTCGGTGATGGCCGCGAGGTCTTTGAGGATGACAGGATCGGGCGACTGACATTCGATGAACTGATAATGGTCATGGAGGATGCGTAATGGACATGGAAGACATGGGGCAAGTTGTCGCGTACTTACTTCGCCATCGCATCGTCGAGACGCGGCCGGCTAGCGGACGCAGCAACGACGAAGAGCGTGCAGTAGCGAAACTGCTGTTGTCGATGACGCCAGATGAGCGCCGCTCGCTTGACCGCATGTTCCTCGGTATGCGGCTCGTGTTCGTCGATTTTGACTGGGATGCCATCCCTGCATTACCGAAAGGCGGGCGCGTTTTCCTGCTGGCCCGCGATATTGGAAAAGGCGAGCCGTCCAGCGTCCTTTCCCCCGAGGTTGTGATTGAGACCATGCGAGAGAAAGGTAATGAGTCTGCCAGGGAGGCGGCTGCATGGTTCGTGCATCTCTGGCTGATCCATCTCGACCTCATCTATACCAACCAGGGGCGCTCGCCATCTGAGTTGCAGACCTATCCGAAGGGGATGTTCGATTTCGATGTCTTTCTTGCCCGAGTCCGAGAGCATTTCGAGGATTTGCGACAGGGCCTAGCAGCCTGTCGGACTTTTCCCCTCGCCGGTAGAATTGCGCATCGCTCCTGGAACCTGACTGTATGAGCCGCTTTCGACCGATAAACCGCGAAATCGACTACTTGCTCCCGCCGTCGGTGCAGGACTGGCTGCCCGAGTCACATTTGGCGCGCTACGTGGTGGAGGTCGTAGAGGGCCTGGATCTGTCGAAGCTGGAGAGCGTCTATGCGGGCCGTGGCAGCGCTGCCTACCATCCGGCTATGTTGCTGTCGTTGCTGATCTACGG
>NZ_VRYE01000084.1 GCF_008041835.1 Ectopseudomonas mendocina | reverse complement strand
AGGACGTATGCGGTATTAGCGCCCGTTTCCGGACGTTATCCCCCACTACCAGGCAGATTCCTAGGCATTACTCACCCGTCCGCCGCTAAATCAAGGAGCAAGCTCCTCTCATCCGCTCGACTTGCATGTGTTAGGCCTGCCGCCAGCGTTCAATCTGAGCCATGATCAAACTCTTCAGTTCAATACTGCTTGGGTTTTGAGAAAACCCTAAACTTGGCTCAGCAATCGCAAAACTTTCAAATTAATGAAAGGTAACTCTCGAATTAACGAGTGTTGCTTTGTGATGCTGATAATCAGTTGACTATCAGTCTTACCTCACAAGCACCCACACGAATTGCTTGATTCAGTTGTTAAAGAACAGTTGGTTAAGTCTTTCGTCTCAACCGAGGCGCGCATTCTACAGCAGCCTCTCTATCTGTCAAGCTGTTTTTCGAATTTGTTTCCGGAGAAACTTCTTTTTACTCAACCACTTGCGCCTTCGATCTGAACTTCTTCTCTCCAGCGGGAGGCGCATTCTACAGCGTTCAAAACCGCTGTCAACACCTCTTTTCTACCGCTTTCGATCCATTCGACCGAACCACCAACAGAGCCAAACCACCACCCTGTCGACCGGCGCGCATTCTACACGCCAGATCCAACTTTGCAAGCCTTTCATTCAACTTAACTTATTGATTAACAAGAAGTTTTTGAAGCGCTTCATCGCTGAAGTGGCGCGCATTCTACATCCAGCAGAATGCGCGTCAAGCTTATTTTGCAGTTTTATGGCCTACAGCGCTTCGAGGGCTTCCCTCAAGCCGCTGCGCCGTTCGACACGCCGCTGCACAGCTTGTTCGAAGATCCCGGCACGGCTCTCTATAAGGCTGAACCAATGGCGAGCCCGAGTGATACCGGTATAAACCAGCTCCTTAGTCAACACCGGATTGAGGCTGTCGGGCAGGATCAGCGCACAGTGTGCGAACTCCGAGCCCTGCGACTTGTGCACGGTCATGGCGAACACTGTCTCCACCGCACTAAGGCGACTCGGCAAGATGTGGCGCAAGGTGCCACTACCATCATTACGCGGGAATACCACTCGCAATACCTCCCGTACAGGCGCGCCCGGAGATTCAGGCGGCTCCGGTAGGCGCAGCGCAATACCGATATCGCCATTCATCAATCCCAGGCTGTAGTCATTGCGCGTTACCAGCACTGGCCTCCCCTCATACCAGCCATATGCTTGCTCCAGCAGCTTACGGCGCACCAGCGCTTCGGCGATACGTTCGTTGAGAGCCTCCACACCCCAGGCGCCCTTGCGAACGGCGCACAGCAACTGGAACTGATCGAATGCCGCCAAAACCTTGCCAGCCCATTCGTCCCAGGCTTGCTCACCCGCATCTGACGTGGGGCGCTGCGCCTGCATCACTTGTAGGTAATGGGCATACCCCTGCGGCCGCGACTCACCGGTGCCCTGCCCGTCGATGAGGAGACGTCCCAATCCGCGATCCTGCTCCCCAGACAGGCGCAACACATGCAGGTCATCCGCACCGGCGGCCAAAGTCGCACGAGCCGTCTGCGCATCGCCCAGGTTCACCGCACGCGCCAGACGCCCGATACCCGAGCCACTGCCAAAGCGGCGTGAGTGCCGCAGCATGACGATATGCTGCGCCAGCGCCTTGTCACCGGGCACCAGCGCCGGATCTTCCAGCCGCTCTCCCGTCTGGCTTTCCAGCCAGGCGCGCGTCGCTTCGCTGTAGCCGCCGCTTTCCGCCTCTCGACACAGGTCGCCCAGTACCGCACCGGCCTCTACCGACGCAAGCTGATCCTTGTCGCCCAGCAGAATCAAACGCGCATGCGCTGGCAGGGCGTCCAGCAGGCTGGCCATCATTTCCAGGTCGATCATCGAGGCTTCGTCGACCACCAGCACATCCAGTGGCAAGGGGTTGGCGGCATCGTGACGGAAATGACGGCTACTAGGACGACTGCCCAGCAAGCGATGCAGCGTCGTCACCAGGGTTGGAATCTGCTCCCGCACCCGCTCATCCAGCGCCAGGGTCTGCACCTGCGCGCCGATCGACTCGGTCAGCCGCGCGGCTGCCTTGCCGGTGGGCGCCGCCAGGCTCAGGCGCAGCGGCTCGCCAGTGGCCATGGCCGCTTCCTGCAACAAAGCCAGCAGGCGTACCACGGTGGTGGTCTTGCCGGTGCCTGGCCCGCCGGTGATCAGGGTGAAGCGTCCTTGCGCCGCCATGGCGCAAGCGAGCTTCTGCCAGTCGGTGAGGCGCTGGCCGTCCACCACCAGCGGTTCGGGAAAGAGTGAAGCCAGCCGCGCAGCCAGGTCGGCCGGCGCAGCAGCGTTCGCCTGCAGTCGCCGCGCGATATCGCCTGCCACCTGGCGCTCATAGTTCCAGTAACGCCTCATATATAGACAGGTGCCACTGAGCACCAGCGGCGCCCCCTCGGACTCCAGCAACGAGCTGCCCGTACAGGCTGCCAGCCAGGACTCCAGACTGAGCCCAGCCAGTACCTGAGACGGCAGGATCATCGCCTCTTCTGCGTCCTCCCCCTCTGGCGGCAGAGACAGAGTGAAATCCGGGTTGGCCAGCGTGGCCGCCAGATCCAGGCAGACATGCCCCCGGCCCAACTGATGACTGGCCAGCGCGGCGCCGAGCAGAAGTAGCGGTGAAGTTTGCGGATCCAGCTCGGCGAACAGCTGCGCCAACGCCCGATCCAACTCGCGCAACCAGCCACGCTCGCTCCAGGTGGAAAGCAGGGCGAAGAGCTCAGCGCGGTCACGCAGTGCCGGCGCCAGTGCTGCACTCATTCTGCGCCCTCCTCTGCTTCGCCCATGAACAGCGCATCCAGACGCTCGATCAGCTCGCGCGGCGGCCGTGCCAGGTAAGCACCCTGCTGCGGCGCACGCAGGAACAGATAGAGCGCGCCCCCCACATGCTGGTCATAGTCGTAATCCGGCAGGCGCAGGCGTAGTTGCCGATGCAGTGCGAGCACATAGAGCACGTATTGCAGGTCATAACGGTGGCTGGCGATGGCCGTTTCCATCGCGTCACGGGTATAAGCGCTGTCGTCGCTGCCGAGCCAGTTGGATTTGTAATCCGCCACGTAAAAACGCCCCTGATGTTCGAATACCAAATCGATGAAGCCTTTGAACATGCCATTGAGGGTGTCGGCCCGCAGCGGCTGCCGGACGATACCCGGCAGCTCACACTGTTGCACCCACTGATCCAGCAGCCTGACGTCCACCCCACGCGCTTCGAACCAGAACTCCAGTTCAGGCTGATACTGGGTCAGTTGCGCCAACACCACACTATCCGCGCCCGCCAGCGGGAGCGGTTGGGTCAGCAGCGCCAGCAGCCAGTCCTGCAAGGGTTCGATCCAGCTTTGCAGACCGCGACGCTGGCAACGCCTTGCCAACGCCTCGCGCAACCTCGGCGGATCCTCTGCCAGAGTTGCGAAGCCCTCCTGGGCCGCCATTTCCAGTAGGCCATGGAGAAAAGTGCCGGGGTTTGGCCCACGCGGGAAGCGATGCAGGCCCTGAGCGGATGCCGGCAGCGGCGCCATGGCCAGCAAAGGATCTTCATCGTCGATGGCGTTCTGCATCGCCGGGCTGTCGGGCGCGGCGTCCTCGTGGCGGCTGACCTGACTGGGCGCGTCATCGTCCAGACGCAGCGCACTGTAGGAGGCGATCCACCAATGTTCGGCAGCGCGTCGTGCTGGCGTGCGCCACTGTGGCTCGAACCGCTCATCTTTGATCATGCGATAGCGCTGCTCGCTGGCGGGTGGCACCGGCGCCACGGTGCTTTCCAGCCCGGCGGCAAAGGGTGCGAGCCAACTGGCGAGCTCGCCACTGGTGGCCAGCGATGCGCCGCCACCGAGCAGGTAGCCCAAAGCCGACTCATGCAGGCGCGACTTCTTGCCATTACCGATTTTCAGATCCGCCACGCCCAGCCAGCAGGCATGACGGGCACGGGTCAGGGCCACGTATAGCAGGCGCAGATCTTCACCCAGACGCTCACGCTCGGCGCGCGCCAGACTGTCCTCATCGGCCTTGAGTACCAAACGTCGGCGTTCGCCGTCGTGAATCTGCAGCGGCTTCTTGTCATCCACCGGACGGAAGGCGCAGATGAACGGCAGGAATACCAGGGGATACTCCAGCCCCTTGGATTTGTGGATGGTCACCACGCGCACCAGCGCCTCGTCGCTCTCCAGGCGCAGCACCTGCTCATCGGCAGCCTGCCCCTCGCCGGCCAGCAGCTCGCTCAGATGACGAATCAGCGCCAGTTCGCCATCGAGTTCGGCGGCAGCCTGTTGCAGCAGTTCGGCCAGATGCAGCAGATTGGTCAGTATCCGCTCACCATCGTCACGCCCCATCAACCGCTGCGGCAACTCGAAATCCTGCAGCAACTGACGCAGCATCGGCAGCACACCCTGGCGCTGCCAGCGCTGGCGATAGTCGCGGAACTGCATGACGCGGCGCTCCCAGGTACGCTCGCCGAGGTTGAGCTGCTCCAGCTCGCTCAACGCCAGCCCCAAGGTCGCACTGGCCAGTGCTGCGCGTAGCGGGCGATCCTGATCGGGTTCGGCACAGGCACGCAACCACAGCAACAGATCGCGTGCTTCCTGGGCGGCGAACACCGAATCCTTGTCAGAGAGGTAGACACTGCGCACGCCGCGTACGGCTAGCTCGCCGCGAATCGCCTGCGCCTCGTTGAAGTCACGCACCAGCACCGCAATATCGCTGGGTCGTAGGGTACTGAGCGCACCCTCCTTGCTAAAGCCGGCCCGCCCACGCTGCCCCAAATCCAGCAGACGCACGATCTCGCTGGCTGCACCGGCTGCCATGGCATCCAGATAGGCGCCCTTGGCAACCGGCTCGTCGCTCGCCAATTGCCACACCGTCAGGGCTGGCTGCGCCTGATCATCGACGCTCCAGACTTCGCCTCGACCCTGCGCGCCCACCGCGATGAAAGGCAGGTCGTCACGTAGCAGGAACGCCCCCTCGCCGCCGTCACGCTGTTCGGCCCGCAGGAAAACGCCGTTGACGGCATCGACCATGGCTTGGCTGGAGCGGAAATTCTTCTCCAGATTGTAGTGACGCTCGGCAGTCGCCCGACGTGCGCGCAGATAGGTATAAATGTCGGCGCCACGGAAGGAGTAGATGGCCTGTTTGGGGTCGCCGATCATGAACAGACCGCAGTCATCGCGATTGGCTTCGACCTCGTAGAGCGTATCGAAAATGCGGTACTGCAGCGGGTCGGTGTCCTGAAATTCGTCGATCATCGCCACCGGAAACTGGCGGCGGATCACCTCGGCCAGGCGCGGGCCATTGCTGCCTTGCAGGGCGGCGTCCAGGCGCACCAGCATGTCGTCGAAGCCCATTTCCGCGCGCTGGCGTTTCTCCCAGTCGAAACGCTGGCGAACCCAGGCCGCCGCGTGGCGTAAAGCCGCGTCAGCGGGGTCAGGCAGCGCATCAATCTGAGACTTGAGTAAAGCCATGGCAGTCAATGCCGGATGATCTGGCGGCTCGCCTTTCCAGGCTTCGGCCAGGCCGTCAGGGGTCAGACGCTCGAAGCCCTTGCCGAGATTCAGGCTCGCTGCATCACCCAACGCCCACTCTTTGAGCTTGACGAACCAACGCTTGTAGTCCGGCTGCTTGAGCTTACTGCCGTTGAACGCTTTAGCGTCGCGCGCCCCATCGAGCAAGAGTTCCAGCTCTTCAGCCCAGATCGGCCAAGGCTGTTTCAGCACTTGCAGTTGCCGATCACGCTCCTCCAGAACGAGATCAAGCAACTCACCCAAAGCCTGCACCGAAGCCTCGCTCTCTTCACTGAGTAAAGGTCGTAGCTTCGTCCCCAGCCCGGCGGGTGTGCTCCAGACACCTGCCACCCATTGCAGCGCCGCGCCCTGCAACGGATAACAGTGCTGTCGCCAGTAATCGCGAACCACTTCGGCCAGCAGTTCGCTGTGATCGGTCTCCAGGGTCTGACTGAACAGGCTGCCGCTGTCGAAGGCATGCTCACGCAGCATGCGCTGGCACCAGCCGTGAATGGTGGACACGGCGGCCTCATCCATCCACTGCGCCGCCAGCTCAAGGCGGCGTGCACATTCGTCCCACTGCGTCTGCGCGAAGTCACTGCGCAACTCGCGCAGCAGATCATCGCCCTGTACATCGCCCCGGAATACGGTCGCGGCTTCGACCAGGCGCGCACGAATCCGGTCACGCAATTCGCGCGTGGCCGCATCGGTAAAGGTCACCACCAGAATCTGCGGCGGCAGCAACGCCTCGCGGAACGCGGCGTCACCGCCATGGCCGAGGATCAGCCGCAGGTAGAGCGCGGAAATGGTGAAGGTCTTGCCCGTGCCGGCGCTGGCCTCGATCAGACGGCTGCCATGCAGAGGGAAGGTCAGGGCCAGAGGGCGCTGTTGATTCATGCTGCGTCCTCTTCGAGCGCCTGGGGATGACTATCGAGCAGCGGCTGGTAGAGCCGCTCGCTCCAAAGCGCGAACTGACCATCGGCAGTGAGCGCGTCGTAGTCCGGGAACTGCCTGGCCAGGCTGGCGCTACTCTGGACTTCGCCGGCGAGGTTGTAGCTGCCCTCGTAGACGCTGCGAGCTTTGTCCTCGTTGCTGTCCTGCAACCAGACCAGCGAGGTTTTCAATGCAACCGGCAACGGCGCCTGCATACCGGCACTCCAGGCTTCCAGCCAGACCGTCAGAATGCGCGCGGCATGCTCGCTCGGTACGGGTTCGAAGGCCAGGCTGCGATCCTCGCCGACCAACAGGGTGGTCAGCGGTACGCCGCAGGCCGCGGCGATGACGTGCAGCACGTAGGGCCGCAGCAAGCGATGCCATTTCCAGCTCTTGTCCTTGTGCAGCGCCCCCGGCAACAGCTCCAGACGCGCCAGACTGCCATCGCCCTTCTGCCGTAGCCCGGCTAACCAGCCGTCGAGTTCAACACCGGCTGCGCTGAAGAGCAGGCGCTGCGGTGACTCCAGTACGGCCGGCCAGCACAGGCAAAGCACCTGATGGCGCCGCAACTGGGCCGGCAAGGGCTCCAGCAAGGCGTTGCGATACTGTTCGCCGAAACCAGCCAGCGGCAGGACACCACTGCGTTGCAGGCGATCAGCTGCCGCCCTCAGTGCATCATCGCTGTCGCACTCGCCTGCGGTCGCCGCCTTGAGCAAGGTTTCCTGCAACTGGTAACGCTGCAGTCCGTCGAGGGCGAATGGCTCGCTGTCGAGCTGCGCATGCTCTTCTTCATCGAGAAAAACTTTGAGTCGGCGAGTGAAGAAACACTTCACCGGATCACGCAGGAACGACTGCAATAGCTCGGGCGTAAGCTGTTGTCCCTCCTCCCAGGCGGGCAAGGGCGCCGCACTTTCGCGGGTCGGGACCAGGCCATGCAGGGCCGCCCACTCGTGGGCATAACTGAACAGCTGCGTCTCGCCATCGAAGTAGCGGCGGCTGAAGGGTTGCAAGGGGTGCTCGGTGGTCAGGCCATGCAGCAGGTCGCCGCCACCGATCAGCGTCCAGGCACTGGCAAGATGGTCACGCAGTTGGCCGACCAGCACGGACGGCGGGCGCTCACTGTTGTCGCGAATGCTGCGCCCTACCCAGCTGATATAGAGGCGATCACGCGCTGCCAGCAAGGCTTCCAGCAGCAGATAGCGGTCATCCTCACGACGCGAACGGTCACCGGGACGGTAGTCACCGGCCATCAGATCGAAATCCAGCGGCGCCTGGCTGCGCGGGTAGTCGCCATCGTTCATGCCCAGCAGGCAGACCTGACGGAACGGAATCGCACGCATCGGCATCAGCGTGCAGAAATTCACTGCGCCGGCGAGAAAACGTTGACTTAGCCGCCCTTGATCGAGCCCACCCAGCCAGGCTTCGCGCACCACCGGCAGGGTCAACGCTTCTTCCAGCGTCGCCGCCTCGCATAGTTCCAGCCAGGCATCCAGCGCATCGAGCAACTGAGTCGTCAGCCCCTCTTCACGGTCGCTCTGCGGCTGAAAGAAGTCTGCGAGCAAACTGCGCAGGCGTTCGCCCCACTGCACCGGCATGGCTGGTTCGCGCAGTTGCTGCAGGTGCCGGTCGAGGCTTTCCAGCAGGCGTGTCACCGGGCCGATCAGCGCAGCATCGAGCCCGCCGATTTCATCGTACGGCTCGATTCCGGCGAAAGCGTCGGCCGACCCCACCGCGTAGCCCAGCAGCATGCGCCGCAGGCCAAAACGCCAGGTGTTCTGCTCCAGGTTTTCGCCGAGGCCGAGCGCTTGCCGCTGACTCGAATCCAGCCCCCAGCGCACACCAGCGCCCTCCAGCCAGCGGCGTAACGTCGGCAACTGATCCTCGGCGATGGCGAAGCGTTCGCGCAGTGCAGCGACATCCAGCAGATCGAGAATCTCGCTGACGCTGAAGCGACTTTCCGGCAAACGCAGCAAATGCTCCAGCGCGATGACCATCGGCTCCTTGCCGCGCAACCCCTGATCCGCCAAGGTGAAAGGAATGAAGCGTGGGTCATCGCTGGCGAACTGGCCGAACACCGCCTGGATATGCGGTGCATAGGCATTGACGTCCGGCACCATAACGATCACGTCGCGCGGCCTTAGCGTGGCGTCCTCGCTGAAACTGGCCAGCAGTTGATCGTGCAGCACCTCCACCTCGCGCTGGGCGCTGTGGGCGATATGAAAGCGCAGCGAATGATCACGCGCCGGGTCGACCGCAGGCCAGGTGCTGCGTGTTTCTGCCAGCGGACGCAGGTCGAGGATGTCGTTTTGCAACTGGCCGAGCAGGCAGCTCTCACCGGCCGGACTGAACAGGTCGATGCGCTCGAACTGCTCGCGGTAACGCTGCGGCTCATCGTACTGATCCAGCAGATTGATGTAGTCGCGCCCCTGTTTGCCCCAGGCTGCCAGCAGCGGCTGCCCGTGCTGGTGCATATCCTCCTGCTCGAAAAAACCGATCTGCGCGCCCGGCCTGCCCTTGCGCTGCTGGCGACGGTACTCGTGGCGCAGCAGATCCTTGTCTTCGACGATATCGCCCCAGTGATGCTGGCAGGGGTTGTGCACGTAGAGCATGACCTGGCTGAAACGCGCCATGGCCGCCAGTGCCTCCAACACCTGCGCCGGCAGTGAGGAAATACCAAAAACGATGATGCGTCGGGGCAGTCCGGAGGGGGCTGCATCCATCTCGCCCATACGAGCGACGAAGCGCGGATGCACGCCGGCGCGGCTCTCGGCCAGGTGCTGCTCGCCAACATCCGCCAGCAAGGCGCGCCACAGCGCAGGTTGCCAAAGGGAATCGCCCTCCAGCAGCCGCTCACCGCCGCGCGAGGTGCGCAAGCGATCATGCCCGGCGGCCCAGTCCGCGAGCCAGTCGGCGCGATAAACCTGGTATTGGTCGAACAGATCCGCCAGACGTTCGGCCAGTTGGTGGCGCTTGCGCAAATCCTGGTCATTGGCAAGGAAGCGGCGCAATGGAGCGAACGCCTCCTCGGCTAACAAATCCGGCACCAGGCGCATCAGACGCCAGGTCAGCGGCGCCTTGTCTAGCGGCGATTGCTGCGGGATCGCGTCCTTGCCCAGCACGTTGCGGTACGCCTGCCAGAGAAACCGCGCTGGCAGGTCAACGTCCAGCGCCGCCGCGATACCGCAACCATCACGCTCGGCCAGCGCCAGCTTGAGCCACTGAGCGATGCCATTGCTCTGCACCAGCAGCACTTCGTTCTCCAGCGGCCGTAGCGGATAGCGCCGCATCCACTGCACCGCCAGCGCACGCAACTCTTCGAGATGGTTACCGTGAATGACGATAAGACCGGGGGACAGCTCCGGACTGGCGTGCATCGACTGACTCCTGTCGAAAATCGAAGCGCAAGTTTGCCAGCATTTACTGAAGAGGTGAGTCTTTGGCCGGCTTTCACGACCGTTTGAGGCTTTTTGAGCAGGCTCAAACAACAAGAAGGCCGGTCAGTGACCGGCCTTGATGGCGAGACCTACAGTCGTCAGTCGACTACCAGTTTGTCGCGATTCTTATTCAGAGTCGCCTCACCAATACCCTTGACCTCAAGCAATTCGTCAACAGACGCAAAACTGCCATGAGCCTCACGATAGGCCACGATTGCCTGAGCTTTGGTTGCACCGATGCCCGCCAGCTCACGCTGGAGCGTCTCTGCATCAGCAGTATTGAGATTGACGGTTACAGCCTGAGCGACTTGCGCAGAGGTCGCTTCGCCAGCCTCGGCATTTCCAGTGTCGACTGCGGATACAGCGAAGGAGAAAGAAGCAAGAAGCGCAAAGAGAACAGAAGAGAGGTAGTTTTTCATGGTTTAACGTTCCATGTAGGTGAGTGAGACGAGCACGTTAGGCTCATTTTTCAACCTAGACGCTAATTCTCTACTGTCAAATCCACACTCACGACCTGAAGCCGAAGACTTCGAACAGACGGGATAACGGCAGCCTCACCCGTCACTACCCGGCCGCCGAGCTGGGCAAACTGATCGATGAAGCCAACAGGATTTCGGCTACCGGCTCCCTGAAAATCAGTACTCGTCAGAAGTAGAATTTTCACCTAGCAGCCTGTCGGACTTTTCCCCTCGCCGGTAGAATTGCGCATCGCTCCTGGAACCTGACTGTATGAGCCGCTTTCGACCGATAAACCGCGAAATCGACTACTTGCTCCCGCCGTCGGTGCAGGACTGGCTGCCCGAGTCACATTTGGCGCGCTACGTGGTGGAGGTCGTAGAGGGCCTGGATCTGTCGAAGCTGGAGAGCGTCTATGCGGGCCGTGGCAGCGCTGCCTACCATCCGGCTATGTTGCTGTCGTTGCTGATCTACGGCTATGCCAC
>NZ_VRYE01000083.1 GCF_008041835.1 Ectopseudomonas mendocina | reverse complement strand
CGTGGGTGGGGCCGGGTGGGCGGGGAACCAGTGGCCGGATGCGCGTGGAATGGGTGGCCGGATCACCGTGGAATCGGTGGTCGGATGCTAATGGAATGGGTGGCCAGATGACCGTGGAATCCGCAAGCCGATAGAGCGTCTCTTTCCCGGCCTTGATGGATATGGCTACAGTTTCGAGATTGGAACACTGAAACCAGATGCCAGGATCTACCAGAACGTGATCGAACAACTCGGCGTCGCTGCTCATGAGGCATGGATGATCGGAGACTCACAGCAGTGTGATCGGGATGGGCCAACTAACTTTGGCATTAAAGGCCATTATCTCGACCGATACCTTACACGCACCGAGGGTTTTGCAGATCTCCGCTCATTTGTACGAGTTGTTCTTAATTCAAATAAACCATAAGTAATCTACCTGAATTATGCTCGCGTAGATGGCAAGGAGTGTCGTGCAAGCGGGAGGGAGCAGTGCTTGGCCACTCCTCTTCCTCGAGATACCTGGCGAATAAATTAGCCCGTGCTTCATCACGAGTTCGATACGACTGATGGGCAATACGCTCTCGTTTGAGCTGACCGAAGAAGCCTTCAAAGGCAGCATTGTCGCCGCAATGCCAGACTGCGTTCATGCTGCAGGCCGGCGTGTTGCGATTCAGAAAGGGCTGCTAGTCAGCACTGGTGAATTGGCTACCGCGAGCCGAATGCAGGATCACTGACCAGTCACCCTGGCGCTGCCAGATTGCCATCTCCACCGCTCGGATCACCATCTGCCGATTCTGACGGTGATGCATCGAACAACCAACCACCAGCTTGCTGTAGAACCCTTCAATCAGCTGTTAGGCGCTTACTCATGCAGCTCTAGAGCCGCCCGTAGTCGTTGCTGGATCTCGTCTCTGAGACCCTGTGGTTGTTGTATCTGAATGGATCCTGCGTGGGACAAAATCCACCACTTCAGCTCCCAGCTGTCATTCACCGTGGCGGTTAGTCGTGAGCCTTCATCTTCTGCGACCAGCAGCATGTCGTGGGATATGGGCGCCTCTTGCAGCAGGCGCGCGAGCCCATCGCTGATCCAAGCTTCGAGCTTGATCTTCTGGTGGGTGCCAAACTGCATGGCGCCACTATCGACATAGTCCTGCAGGTCAAACCCTTCCGGTTTGAAGCATTGAGTCGGCAATCCACGTGCCTCTTCGAACCGATGAACAACGAATTGACGGATGTCGTCGAAGGGTTCGGCGCTGGCTATGAGGTAAGTGGTATGGGCTCGCTGCACCAGGCCCAGTGGGTTCAGGGTGAAGTTGTGAAATTGATTCTTGTGGGCTGAGTAGTAACGGCAGCTGAGTTGGGTATCGTTCATCAACGCTTGCTGAATCACGTCGAGAAGATCGGCGTTGATTTCTGGAGCGATTTGCGTGAGTTCTGGCTGCACGCTGGCCACCTTGTCCAGCCAGCGAGCCGAAGGATTTTCTTCGCTCATGGCTTCCAGCTTTTGCCTAGCCAGGTTGAAACGCGGCTCAAGCGTTTTCAGCATAAAAGCCGGTATCAATGGGCGAATGCTGCCTTCCACCAGTCGCAAGGTCAGGGCTTCGCCAAGTGTGATGCCAGGAAGCTCGGCGCTTTTTCCGGGCATCCAGTGCCAACCGTAGGGCATGCCTTTGTTATTGCATTGCAGGGGGAATAGCCTGGAAAGCTCAACAAGGTCACGCTCAATGGTGCGCTTTGTGGTTTCGTGCCCTGCGTCACCGAGTAGGCGTTGTAACTCAAGCGTTGTGATCCCAGGCCCTTTGGGCGGCAGCAACTTGAGCAGTTCCCATTGGCGGGTCAGTGTGCTGCGGCTGGTGGCTGATGGCACAGCGGGCATCCTTGTCTGAAAGTGTCTAATTGGCATCATGCCCAGCCCCGGTATTCCAAGCAACTGCATCATAGGGATGCCCTGACACCAACAAATCAGCAGTAGGTTCAGCAACCTCACGGCTGCCGAACCTTCCAGGATCTACCACTCGGCAAAGCCAATGGCTCTCATACTGCTGGCGCTTTTCAGGCTGCTCTCAGCCAGCAGCGCATCAATCACGTGATTGGCGTCCGTGAACGGGTTGAAGCGAGCGCGTCTGGCCACCAGTGCAAAATCACCCGGTGTAAGGCAACTTTGTCTGAGTAGCCGGGCGAGCTTAAGGCTGTCCGGTTTCTTCAAGCCCATTTGGCGAAGATGCTGGCTAAACAGTTGAGTGATTTGCTCGGCAGTGAGGTAGCCAAAACTAATCTTCAAGTCGAAGCGCCGCAGGGCCGCTTCGTCGAGGTTATCCATCAGGTTGGTGGAGGCGATAAAGAGGCCGCGGTAGCTTTCCATCTGTGTCAGCATTTCGTTTACCGCACTGATCTCCCAGCTATGCCGAGCGTTGCGCCGGTCCTGCAGAAAGGTGTCCACCTCATCGAGCAGCAGGATCGCATCATCGTCGTTGGCCTGCTCAAATGCCCGGGCGAAGTTTTGCTCGGTCATTCCCACATAAGGTGAAATCAGGTCGGATGCGCGACGGGTCAACAGTGGCTTGCCGAGTTGCTGCGCCAGCCAATGCCCAAACGCGGTCTTGCCGGTACCGGGAGGGCCGTAAAAGCACAGGCGTGCTTCGCCATGATTACGCAGCCCGCCCAAGAGCTGGTCGAGTGGTACATCGGTATTGGCCAGTTCAGGGCTGTAAAACGCAGGCAAGGTCTGCATGCGACCCTGGCCGAGACGCGGAAAGCCTTGGGCTTGCAGCGTGGCATTGACCAGGAACTCAACAGTGGTGTCCAGATTGGTCGCGCTTGTCTGATCCTGAATACTCGCCACGCTCATCGCCCGTGTGATGACGGCTGGCATCAATTGTTCATGGTCCGCCAGCTTGTCGATCAAGGGCTGGCTGAGCCGATTGTGGCTGGCGCTGCGAATGATGTCCTCACGCTGTCGCCGCGGCGGGTTTTCCAGCCTGAGAACAAGGTCGAAACGCCGAATATAGGCATTGTCCAGGGCATGGATGTTATTGGTGAGCCAGAAGCAGGGGATGGGGTTCTCCTCCAGCATGCGATTGATCCAGCCCTTCTGCCGCTCCTGGCCGGCCAGCATGGCCAGCTCGCTGCTGCCACTGAACAGATCTTCAATCTCATCCAGGACCAGCAGCGTCTTTTGCTGGCCGAGTACGCACATCGCTGAGCGAAGGGCGCACAGCCGTCCGCGGCGATCAATCGGGTCGCCATTGTTATCCGTGCAGGCAATCTCATAGAGCTCGGCGCATAGTTCGTTTGCCAGCATGCGGGTGAGCTGACTTTTGCCTGTGCCGGGCGGGCCATAGATCAGAATGTTCACCCCCAGCTTCTTTTCCTCCAGTACCTGTTGCAGATAGGGGCGGGCGATATTCAGGGGCACACTGAGGTGGGTAAAGTCATCGGCACACAACAAGCTATCAGGGGCCGGACGAAAGGCGCTCTGAAAGAGTCCTATGGCACTGCCCTGATGGTGACGCACTGAAAACAGTAGGTCTTTGTTGTTGAAGCCCAGCAAATCAGACACGTGATTTCTCGCACTGCTGCGCAGGTTGGTTTCAATCAAGCCCGACTGCACCAGACGACCCTCTGCCGAAAGCCGCACGCGAATGTCATTCTGCGGGACGTCCAGCAGGATGCTCAGCACCCTAGTGAGGCGGTTAAAGCCGATGTAGCCGAGCTGGTTGCAACAGTCGTCCAGCAGAGTGTCAGTATTCATCAATGAGCAGAAACCGATCAGCTTCTGCTCAATTTCATCCAGGCCAATTAGCTGCGCGAGGTTCTCCAGATTTGCCTGGAGGTTGTCTGGCAGTACGGGGTTAGGGAAGGCTTTGTCGAAAAGCTTGCGCTCCGCACGCAGCGCGGCCAGCGTGCGTTCGTGGAAGCTCGGTTTGCGAGCTTTTTTCGAGGGACCGGATCTATGGGTGAGAAAGACCGGTACCGGCACCGCGTCTTCATCATCACTGTCGTCAGCTTCAATCAGCCAATAGACCCCCAGCTCACGGGCGACATCATCATCACTGAAGCAGCAGTGGTTGATAAAGCCACGATGGCCAGAACAGTCGAGCATCAACTTGAACATCCACGCTATAGCCAGCGGGCATGTGTCTTGACTGTGGGGGCCGGATTTGCGGGTGGGCTTTGGCATGGCGAGTCCTCCTGTGACCATGGAGGTATTGTGATGGGTCATTGCGACGTAATGTGTCGCATGCTGACTTGGTAGCTTTTTACCCAGCGCGATAAGGCCTCAAATTTCAAGCTCTCCTAAGAGCATCAGCACAGGTAGGGCGTTTTTGTGGCTGGCGGTTGCAGCCAGCTTCAAATCATCAACGTTCGGATTGAGTTCTTCCAGGGCGCAGCCAAGGGCAGAGTAACTCCGCAACGATAAATCCGGACCTGCAAACAGAGAGGCAAAAAGGGTCTTGAAACGGCACTGCTGGAGCGCTTTCCATGGCACTTCTAGGGGATCGTCATAGGTGATGATGTGTATCACCAACTTCCGACTGGCACTGTTTCGTAGGCTATTGACTAGGTCCATCAAATCTATGCCCACAACCCCGTTGTGCATCAGCGCCACGCGAATCATATCGATGGCTTGCTCGGACCAGCTGATGAATTCACACGCATTCAGGGTGTGTGGGCATCTGACCTGATACGTATTCTCCGGCAAGACGCGAGCGCGGTCGGTCTGGTCGAAGTAAAGCGTAGCGAGCGCGCCATTTGCGGGCGGGCGGTAATCGAGCGGCGCATTGATGACAAAATTCAGATCGCTCAACCCTAGGGCGGACACCGGGTACTCCGCAGAGAAGCTGGTCTGCATGGACTCTTTAAGGGTCACAAAGTCCATAACACTTAAACGTGGCCAGTACATCGAATGCTTGATTTCAGGTGTCGACATATCATTCCCCTCGCTCAGCAACTTTCAGGCGAATGATCTTTCGGCTAACCGCCAAGTTGACCAGCCAGCTGATCAGTTGGGCGTAGTTAATGTCCTCCAATGCCGCAATCTGTTTGCGGGCCTCCTCCAGGCTGGCGAGCATCGCGCGCATGGCGTGGGCATCTAGGGTATCAGTGAGTCCTGCCCTGGACATGAGCGTGACAGGCTCAAGCAGGGCATCGAAGGCATCTTGCTGGATCAGCAGGCGCGACAGATTGCCCAGTTGCTCCTGTAGATGCTCGGGTGGTTCAGAAGGGCTGAGAAAACCGGCCAGGCTGATAATTCGACGACCCAGACGCTTGGTATTTGAGGTTTCCTGCAGAAGAGATTCGAGGTTTTCCTTGATGAGGCGGTCCATGGTGCTTCCTCTAAATACAGACAGCACCAATCGTGAATCACGCATGCGACACAATGGGTCGCAGGCGTGTTTGTTATGGACAATTATTCTCCGTTGAGACGAATACCCACATGCCCCTTACCCCTTCCTCAACCCAGCCACCTTCAAGAATATTTGAGCCCTCGAACATATGGAGAGTGGCCTTGCCATCGAAGCCATCAGCAGTTAGCAAGAAGTGGCCCGGCGTCTGTTCTTGCCCTCGGTGTGACGAGGTTTTGTCACTCTGAGGGTATTCGACAGTGATAAACCCCGCCTCGATTTGTACCTTTCAGGGCTGGTCCAAGGTGGCATCTGTTGTTCTACAGGTTTCCATACGGGCGTTTTCGTAGAGCATTGGGATCTCGCCTGTAGTTGGATGCTGGAGCCGATAGCCAGCTCGGAATAACGCGGTCTACAAATACAACCATTTCTGCAACTCATCCAGATTCACCACCACAATTTGCTGCGCCGTCGCTTTGGCATGCACCTTGGTCGGATCGATCTGATAGCGCTGCAATACGTACTGCACCAATGCGCCGCGTGTTTCGATCACCAGCCGCCCATCCTGCATACCGTAGTCGGTTTCGATGATGGCTTGCTGCTCAGGCTTCAGGCGTGAGTCGGGTTCAATGATGACCTGCACCTGGGTAGCCCAACCCGGGTCTTGCTCGCGGGTATTTTCGGTTTTGTCGTCCATCAACTCCGGCACACCACGAAAGCGGCTTAACACAAAGTCGCGGTAATCCCGGTTCTTCTCGCAATACGCACGCACATGCCAACGCATGCCGGTGTAGATCAGGGTATGCGGGGCGATCAGTCGAACTTCGGCCTCAGGTGTGGTGAACGACACATACTCGCACTCTAGCCGCAGACCTTCTCGGCAAGCCCGAAGGAGAGGGCGCAGCAGTTCCGGACGCACTGTGCGATCCGGCACCTGCAGCACCTCGGTATGCGCATAGGCCAGGGCCAGTCCCTCGACATGTGGGGCGCGATCACAATTCTGATTGAGTAGATGCAGATAGGCGCTGGCGCTGTCATCGATGAACAGCGGGGCAAACTGCTCGCTCGGTACATACCCCTTCAGATGTTTGTCATATGTCAGGTTATGGGGCGCATGCTCGTTGATATAGGTGTTGATGTCTTTTGACGCCTGCTGGCGGCTGATGCCAAAGCTCTGCATCAAGTGATTCGTGGTCAGGCGGCCTTCCCACCAGGCTACGGTCTCGATCAGGCGGTAGCGCAGCGCCAAATCCCAGCGCACAGACTCGATTGATTGCTTGCGTTTCATGGCCTCTCCATCTGCTCGAAAACTTTACCTGTACAGGCAAACACTCTGGATACGTCGCTTAAAGCTACATATCTTGATGCTGTCGTTCAAGTCCGCTGCAACAGGGCGGACTGGCAAAGGGAGAGCAAAGCGTGTTTGGACTTGGGGTGTCGTGGCTCGTTATGGGTATTTGCATGCTGCTTGTGCAAGGAGCTGGAATTGCCCTGTATTGGCAGGTCCTTAAGCGACGTGAAGCGTTCGCTAGCTTGCAAAACGTACAGGCCCAGTTGAAGCAGTCGCTGATGCGGGTTTATCAGCAAGAGGATGAAATACGCGAGCTGACTGCCGGCCTGCGGGCGGAAAAAGCACATGTCGAGCAACTACAGCGAAAGCTTGAGTTTGCCCAAGAGCAGGCGAGGCAGAGACATCACGATTGTTAATTACCCGCAGACAAATCAACAAGTTTTGGGTACAACCTCTGGCAATGGATGCCTAGTCACAAGGAACACATCAGGATGAAGAAACCAGCATCGGTGCAGGCCCTGGAAGAATTGGGTCGGGTCAAGCTCTCCAAGCACTTTTTTATGCGTGATTTCCTCTACTCGGAAATCAGCCAGATTGAAGGCATCCCCAATATTCCGGACTACCCGGATCGGGCCATCGAAGCCGGGCGTGGGCTTTGTGAAAACTTGCTAGAGCCACTGCAAGAGCGCTTTGGTCGAATCGCCATTCGCTCGGCGTATCGCTCATCGGCGGTAAATGCCAAGGGGGCGGAAGATGGCAATAACTGCGCGAAGAACGAAAGCAACTATGCCTCGCACATCTGGGACTATCTGGATGCAGAAGGCCACCTCGGGGCAACTGCCTGCATCGTAGTGCCGGCCTTGTTGCCCTGGTACGACGAACATAAAGACTGGACGCCACTAGCCTGGTGGATCCATGACAACTTGCCGTATGCCAGCCAGTACTGGTTCCCCAAACTGGCGGCGTTCAACCTGCGCTGGAGTGGCAATCCCAATGCGCTCCCCAGCATCAGCACCTACGTCAATAATCCGCACACGGGCGATAAAAAAGCCTTGGTGAAAGATGGCGTCGCAACCCTGGGCCTGGCTGAGCGAAAGGCGATTACTCAGCCCTGGTTAGCCAGCTTGGTGTAGGCGTTGCTCGTTGAATAGGCGAGTTGCTTCGGCATGTTGAATATCTCAATTGGGTGCAGTTATGCACCGTACGCAGGAAGGGAAAGCGATGAAACCTTTGTACATTACCGTTGAAGACCATGCAGTGCCGCAGTTGATTACCTCTGCATTGGAGGCCTACGAAATTGGGCGCACGAGCCCGCGAAAGAAAGAAGACAAACTGGAAACCTTTGGCCTGCTTTGGGGGTATATGACCCCCGAGCGGGGCAATCGCCCCCCGCGGATCATCGTGACAACCGCCACTGTTGAAACATCGGCCCTGGTGACCAAAGGCTCGGCCAAGCCCGACCTGGGCTCACTGCGCATGAAAATGGAGTTTGTAACGCGCTACTGGCCTCATCTTGAGGTAGTGGGCACCTTTCACTCCCACCCTTACGACTCATTAAGCGAGGCGCGCGAGTACAAAGGTTGGCAGGCATCCAGCCCGGAAACTGTTGGGCCGAACCAGGGCGACACCGTGTTCTGGCCCCGGCTGCATGAAGAGCTTTTTCTGAATAACCCCTATCTAGGCCACCTGATTATCAGCGTGACCGCCCTGCAAAAAACGGGCTGGGCGTTGCCGAAAGCGATTGAGGGCGACTCGGGTTTTGAATTGTCGCTAGGCAAAAGAAAGATCTGGATCACCAGTTACGCCAGCGAGGCCGTTGAGTACGAAGATGGGCCTGGGGCCCAGATGATGGACGCGCTCCCGGTGTTGGATATCCCGTCGATGACCCACCGAGCGATTGAGGGCAATTTTGCCCAGACAAGCGACTGACCCCTAAAACCCTTGGGCTTAATGGGTAAGAGGCCGCTATGCCTCTTGCCCTAAAGCTGGAGGAGCAGGGTTTTGCTCAAACTAGCCTTGGCAAAGCTCCAAAGAAGAGGCCGCTTGGCTTAAACGCTGCGTATTGCTGGGCGGGGAAACTGGCCGCACTGACAGAAACTATTGGCTATGGCTTTACCCCTGTGCGGCCAGTGGATAAGGTGATGAGCATCACAGCATGGCAGGCCGCGGTATCCCAGGGATGGCCTCTCCAATCGTATTGGCACACAGCCCAATACGCGTCACACAGCCGTCCCCCACGCCCTTTGCCATCACCGTTTTTAGCATCGGCGCGCCGCCAATATGCAGCGCGTATTGAGGAGTGTTGTATGAGTGGTTTGGCCCAACTTGGCGAAGCCCTGCTGGCTGCAGTGCCGGTAGATGGCAGCAGCATTGGCAATCAAACATTGTTTGAGCGGCTAAAAGCGCAGTTGCCGGAGATCAGTGAAGAGCAGCTCTGGGCCGCTCGCGATGCGCTGATCGACCAAGGCGTGCTGGTCAAAGGCCGTGGTCGCGGTGGTTCGGTATTGCGTGCGCAAGCTTCCGGCAGCAGCCTGGCGGATCAGGTGTTGAACAAGGCCCGTGAACGTATGGCGCCGGTCAATACCGAAGAGGTCTCTGCCGGTTATGTGGTGCAAGCCGCCGCAGCGATGAAAAAGGCCAAAGCGCCCAAGCAGCAAGCCACCAGCATCGAAGCCATGGAGAAAACCCTCTGGGCCACTGCCGACAAGCTGCGCGCCAATATGGACGCCGCCGAGTACAAGCACATCGTGCTCGGGCTGATCTTCCTCAAGTACATCTCCGACAGCTTTGCCGGCCGCCGCGAGGAGCTTTCGCACAAGCTGCTGGATGAAAACGACGACTACTACCTGGGCGACGATGATCCGGAGGCGCTCAACGCCGAGCTGGAAGACCGCGACTACTACCGCGAGGTCAACGTGTTCTGGGTGCCGGAAGTGGCGCGCTGGGAGTCGATTCGTGCTGCTGCCAAACAGGTGGATATCGGTAAGCGTATCGACGATGCCCTGGCCGCTATCGAGGCAGAAAACCCACGGCTGAAAAACATCCTCGACAAACGCTACGCCCGCGCCCAATTGCCAGACGGCAAGCTCGGTGAGCTGGTGGATTTGATCTCCACCATCGGCTTTGGTGACGACACCAACAAAGCCCGCGACCTGCTCGGCCAGGTGTATGAATACTTCCTCGGCCAATTTGCCAGCGCCGAAGGCAAGCGCGGCGGGCAGTTCTATACGCCGGCCAGCATCGTAAAAAGCCTGGTGGCGGTGCTTAACCCGCACCACGGCAAGGTGTATGACCCCTGCTGCGGTTCGGGCGGCATGTTTGTGCAATCCGAGAAATTTATCGAAGCCCACGGCGGCAAGCTGGGCGATGTGTCCATCTACGGCCAGGAAGCCAACCCGACCACCTGGCGTTTGGCGGCGATGAACCTGGCCATTCGCGGCATCGACTTCAACCTGGGCAAGGAGCCGGCGGATACCTTTGTCCGCAACCAGCACTCAGACCTGCGTGCCGACTTTGTCCTTGCCAACCCACCGTTCAATATCAGCGACTGGTGGCACGGCAGCCTGGAAGGCGACCCGCGCTGGATTTATGGCACACCGCCGCAAGGCAACGCCAACTACGCCTGGCTGCAACATATGCTCTACCACCTAAAGCCCAATGGCCGCGCCGGTATCGTGCTGGCCAACGGCTCGATGAGCTCTAGCCAGAACAGCGAAGGCGATATCCGCAAAGCCATGGTCGAGGCAGACGTGGTGGAAGTGATGGTGGCGCTGCCTGGCCAGCTGTTCTTTAACACCCAGATACCCGCCTGCCTGTGGTTCCTCGCCAAACAGAAAACCGCCCGCCCCGGCGAAGTGCTGTTTATCGACGCACGCAAACTCGGCACCAGCGTCAGCCGCGTGCAGATCGAGCTGACCGATGCCGATATCGAACGCATCGCGCAAACCGTCGCCAACTGGCGCGGCGAGCCGCTGGATGTGGGCGGTGAGATTGCCGAATACCAGGACATCCCCGGCTTCTGCCGCAGCGTTACGTTGGCGGAAATCGCCGAGCACGGCCATGTGCTGACACCAGGCCGCTACGTAGGTGCCGAAGAGGTGGAGGATGACGACGAAGCCTTTGCCGAGAAGATGCAACGGCTGACCCAACAGCTTGGCGAACAGATGGAAAAGGGCGCGGAACTCGATCAGTTGATCCGGCAGAAACTGGGGGGGCTGGGGTATGAGTTCTGAGTGGCAACCAACCAGCCTCGGAGCAATATGCAGTGCTCAAGGTGGAGCGATTCAGACAGGCCCCTTTGGTAGTCAGTTGCACACATCGGACTACAAGGAGATTGGGGTACCTGTCGTGATGCCGACCAATATTGGCGATGGTGGTATCGCGGTTGAAGGAATTGCGCGAATTGGTCAAGAGGATGTCGAGAGGCTTCAGCAGCATAAGCTGCAGTTGGATGACATAGTTTTCAGTCGCCGTGGTGATGTGACGAAGAATGCTTTGGTGCGTGCTCATGAGGCCGGCTGGCTCTGTGGAACAGGTTGCCTCAAAGTTCGGCTGGGAGATCAGAGTATTGCTGATGCCAAATTCATTTCTTACTGCTTACGCCTGCCCGATACGAAGGAATGGCTGATCCGACATGCCGTTGGGGCCACGATGCCCAACCTTAATACAGGCATTCTTTCGGCTGTTCCGATCACATTACCGCCGCTTTCGGTGCAACTAGAAATTGCAGAAATACTTGGTGCCCTGGACGACCGCATCACCCTGCTACGTGAAACCAACGCCACTCTGGAAGCCATCGCCCAGGCGCTGTTCAAATCTTGGTTCGTCGATTTCGACCCCGTGCGCGCCAAGGCCGAAGGGCGAGCACGCCAGGATGGCGAGCGCAGCGGGCAACCAAGGATGCCGCAGGCATCCGACTTGCCCAGGCCTGGAGCGGAGGCAGGAGCCGAAGCGCAAGGACAGCCGGAAGGCATGGACGCCACCACCGCCGCCCTGTTCCCCGATAGTTTCGAAGAGTCCGAACTGGGCTTGGTGCCGAAGGGGTGGGAAGCGGGAGTGCTCTCGGACTTGGCTAGCTTCCAGAACGGTTATGCCTTCAGAAGCCAAGACTGGGTTGATACTGGCCATCCAGTAGTAAAGATCGGTGATGTCAAACCTGGCCTGATCAATTTTTCTGGTTGCTCTCGGGTTGCACCAACCACAGTTGTCGGGCTTGAGCGCTTCAAGCTTTCCCGTGGTGATTTGTTGGTGGGTATGACGGGGTATGTCGGCGAGACCGGTTTGGTACCCCGGGTTGAGCCAGATGCCTATATCAACCAGCGTGTGGGGCGGCTGGTTACTCGCGCGGGATTAAGCGATATCGGCATGGTGTATTGCGCCGTCCGTGACCCCGCATACAAGGCATATGCAGAGTCGCAATCCCATGGAAGTGCACAAGCAAACGTAAGCGGCGCAGCACTGCTTGCCTACCCCGTCGTGATCCCATCTCCCGAAGTCCTGAGCAGGTTTAATCACATAGTTGAGCCCTTGCTGGAGTCGATTCTGTCCAACCACGAACAAGCCCAAACCCTCACCCAACTCCGCGACACCCTCTTACCCCGTCTAATCTCCGGCCAGCTGCGTCTGCCGGAAGCAATGGCGGAGATTACGAAAAGCACTGCCCAGGAGCTTCAGTATGCAAATTGAAGGATTGATTAGCGAAGCCGCCCTGCAGCGCGTTTTGGCGGAAGCCGATGGCCCGCAGGTGCGCTACTGGGTGTTGGCTGTGCTCGCTGCCATTCGTGAGCGATTCCCGCGCTGCGACTTTTATGTGCTCAACCGCAGCAATCAAAGTGAGGATGAGCCGCGTATCTATATCGGCATCGGTGTGCGCCGGCCAGATACCGCTTCTGGCAGAAATGCGCTGATCCTGGTGGCCAAGAACAACACGGCGTACCTCGGTTTTCAGCGTAAAGGTCAGTTTGACGAGAAGTATCGGGGGCATGTGTTCACCGAGCGCCTGTCGGCCGAGCAACACACGGATCTGGCTGAGGTAAAGCGCTGGCTGGAGCAATTGGATCAAGCGCTTGATACCGATGATCGCCGGGCTTTACAGGGAGAGGCGCGCACAGTGGACGATTATTTGAGCTCAGACTCCGCTATGCCGTTGGCAGCCGCCGTCGCAGATGCGCCAAGCGCTAGCACCGTGCAGCCCAGCCTTAACCAGATCCTTTTTGGCCCGCCGGGAACCGGTAAAACCTACGCCACTATTGATCATGCTCTGGCCATTCTCGACCCTGGATTCATGATAGCGAATAAAGGGGACGATGAGGGCGCGCGCGAGCGGCTAAAAACACGTTTCGATCAGCTGGCGAAAGAGGGGCGCGTGCGTTTTGTGACCTTTCACCAGAGCTTTAGCTACGAGGATTTCGTTGAGGGCCTGCGTGCTGGCTGCGACGACGAAGGTCAGCTGGAGTATCGCGTGGAGCCGGGTGTGCTCAAACGCTTGTGTGCGGATGCTGAAAGAGGAGCAAGTGCTGAAAACGACCCCTTTGAGAAGGCTTTTGAACGCCTGAAGGATCGCCTGGAAAGTACGGGCGAACGCATTGTTGCGCAAACCGTCAGGGGGCGCCGTTTTGCATTCGAGTATGTGGGCGGTGAGACGTTTCGGATTTTCCCTGAGGAGTCTCAGGAACAGAAATTTCCCTATCGTGCGGCGCTCGGCGATATCCGCCGGCTTCATCGCACCGGCGACAAGAGCAGCATGCACAATGCGTCTTACGTGCAGGGCATTCTGCAATACCTGCGGGATGAGTGCGGCTTGCCGGAGTATGTTGCTGAGCTGCCGGCAGAACGTGAGCGCCCGAAGTATGTGTTGATCATCGATGAAATAAACCGTGGCAATGTTTCGCGGATCTTCGGTGAGCTGATCACCTTGATTGAAGAATCAAAGCGGGCTGGTCGAAAGGAGCATCTGGAGGTCACGCTTCCATATTCAAAGGAGCGATTCAGCGTTCCTGATAACGTCTATCTGATCGGCACCATGAACACGGCTGACCGCTCGTTGGCTGGTTTGGATATCGCCTTGCGCCGACGCTTTGTGTTCCGCGAGATGCCGCCGCGACCTGACTTGCTTAAGGAAGTGCTGGTGCAGGGGCTGAACATTGGCCAACTGCTGGAGAAGATGAATCAGCGCATTGAGGTGCTGCTGGATCGTGATCATGCCCTGGGGCATGCCTACTTTATGTCGCTGAAAGATGACAGCTCGCTGGCACGCTTGGAGCTGATTTTCCGTAACCAGATTCTGCCGTTGTTGCAGGAGTACTTCTTTGAGGATTGGCAGCGTATCGGTTGGGTGTTGAATGACCAGAACGCTAGCGCTAATGGCACGGCCCCCTTTATTCGTCGCCCGCAAAGTGAGCTGAATCTTGCCGATCTGTTTGGTAGTGGCGTAGCTGAGAAACTTACGGATCAGCGTTGGGAGCTGAATCATCAGGCATTCAGCTCCCTGGCCAGTTATCAGAACATTGTGGGCTGACTGCAGTGGCCAGCCAGCAGATCACCATTCGCGAGTACGGCCAGCTGACCACCGATGCGGTTGGCTGGTCGCTTGATTTGGCGCAGGTCTCACCCAGTGCGTTCGATTGGCTGTGTGAGCTAAGCGCCCGCTTTAACCGTAATGGTGCCACGCTGCTGCAGGTTGAAGGGCGCAGCTCGCTAAAGTGGGACAGCTACGTGGGTGTGCTGGAAACGCCCTGTGGCACGCGACTCGAAATTCTGCCAAAGCACCATGAGCAAGACGATTGCTTGCTGAAGAGCCGGCGGCTGCTGCGTAAGCTGATTCAAAGTGCCTTGCAGCTAAAACCCCGTGAGGCCTCGGTGGCCAGCCTGGAGCTGTTCGATGCGCCACTCAGCGAGTGGGTGATGGGGCAGTTTCTCGCGGAGCTGGATCTGCTGGTGAAGCGTGGCGTGCGCTTCGACTACCAGCGTATCGAGGAGGAACAGCGTTTTCTCCGTGGGCAGCTCAACGTGGTGGCGCAGATGCGCCAGCCGCCGGGGCGCCAGCATCACTTCCAGATTCGTCACGATGTGTTCCTGCCGGACCGTGCGGAAAACCGACTGCTTAAGCTGGCGCTGGAACAGGTGGCCAAAAGCACGCAGGACGCCGCCAACTGGCGTCTGGCCAACGAGCTGCGCGCCATGCTGGCCGAGGTGCCGTCTAGCAAGCAGCTGAGCCAGGACCTACGTGCCTGGAGCCGTGACCGGCTGATGGCGCATTATCAGGCAATAAAGCCCTGGTGTGAGCTGATCCTCAACCAGCAGATGCCGATTGCAGTGAGTGGCGAGTGGCGGGGCATGAGTCTGCTGTTCCCGATGGAGAAACTCTTCGAGTGTTATGTGGAGGGCTGGCTGCGTAAGCAGTTAGTGCCTACTGCGCGCTTAACCAGTCAGGCCAGCCGCGCCTACCTCTGTGAGCATGGCCAGGGGCGGATGTTCTGCTTAAAGCCGGATCTGCTGATCGATACCGCTGAGCAGCGTTGGATTCTCGACACCAAGTGGAAGCGGGTGGATGCGCGTAAGCCTGAGAACAATTACGACCTGAGTCAGGCTGATTTCTACCAGCTGTTTGCCTATGGTCATAAATACCGCATCAATACAGGTACACCGAAGTTGGTGCTGATTTATCCCTCTTGGTCAGGGCTGAAACAGGCGCTGCCGGCGTTTGATTACGGGCAGGGGATGAGCCTGTGGGCTTTACCTTTTGACCTTGATGGTGATCGACTGCTGGATGCCGATTTCGCCGGTATTCCGTTGGTCGGTAAGCGCACCGATCAAGTAACCGTACAAGTAAGCGATCAAGCATATGCAGCAGCAATTGCCAGGTAAGGCCGATAAGAATGACTGAAGACCAACTGGAACAGGAAACACTCGGCTGGCTGGCGGAGGTTGGCTATAGCCACCTGTACGGCCCGGATATCGCCCATGACGGTGATAGCCCCGAGCGCGAGAACTATCGCCAGGTGCTGCTGGTTGAGCGTTTGCGTCATGCCATTGCGCGGTTAAACCCGTCTGTGCCCTTGGCGGCACGTGAGGATGCACTCAAGCAGGTTGTGGATTTGGGGCTGCCGGTTCAGCTCTCGGCCAACCGTTTGTTCCATCGCCTGCTGGTTAGCGGGGTGCCGGTGCAGTACCAGAAGGACGGCGAAACCCGCGGTGACTTTGTTCGCCTGATCGACTGGGCCGATGTGCGGGCCAACGAGTGGCTGGCGATCAATCAGTTCAGTATTCAGGGGCCGAAGCATACGCGCCGGCCAGACATCATCCTGTTCGTCAACGGTCTGCCGCTGGTGCTGCTAGAGCTGAAGAACCCGGCAGATGTGAATGCGGATCTGGTGAAGGCGTTTGATCAGATCCAGACCTACAAAGAGCAGATCCCGGACGTCTTCCACTACAACGAGATTCTGGTCATCAGCGATGGCAGCGAGGCGCGCATGGGCTCGTTGTCGGCGGACATTGAGCGTTTTGCGCGCTGGCGCACCATCGATGGTGTGACCGTCGACCCGCTGGGCGAGTTCAACGAGCTGGAAACCCTGGTGCGTGGCGTGCTGCAACCGGCGCTGCTGCTGGATTACCTGCGTTACTTCGTGCTGTTCGAGGATGATGGCCGGTTGGTCAAGAAGATTGCCGGTTATCACCAGTTCCATGCCGTGCGTGCGGCCATCCAACAGGTGGTCAGCGCCTCGCGCCCAGGTGGCACGCACAAGGGCGGGGTGGTTTGGCACACCCAAGGCTCGGGCAAGAGCATCACCATGACCTGCTTCGCTGCACGGGTGATGCAGGAAGCGGCGATGGAAAACCCGACCATTGTGGTGATCACCGACCGCAATGACCTGGACGGCCAGTTGTTCGGCGTTTTCTCGCTGTCGCAGGATTTGCTGCGTGAGCAGCCGGTGCAGGTGGCTACGCGCGGCGATCTGCGCGAGAAACTGGCTAACCGCCCGAGTGGCGGCATTGTGTTTGCCACCATTCAGAAGTTCATGCCGGGCGAGGATGAAGACACTTTTCCGGTGCTTTCGGAGCGCTCGAACATCGTGGTGGTGGCCGACGAGGCGCACCGCACCCAATATGGCTTCAGTGCTTCGCTGAAGGTGCCGGACCTTAAGGTGGCCGAGGCCAGTGCCCGCTATCAGGTGGGCTATGCCCAGCACCTGCGCGATGCCTTGCCCAATGCCACCTTCGTGGCTTTTACCGGCACGCCCGTGTCCAGCGAGGACCGCGATACCCGCGCGGTGTTCGGTGACTACATCCACGTCTACGACATGCAGCAGGCCAAGGAAGATGGCGCCACCGTGGCCATCTACTACGAGTCGCGGCTGGCCAAGTTGTCGCTCAAGGACACGGAGCTGGCGCATATCGACGAGGAGGTCGATGAGCTGGCTGAGGATGAGGAGGAAGACCAGCAGTCGCGCCTGAAGTCTCGCTGGGCGGCGCTGGAGAAAGTGGTCGGGGCTGAACCTCGGATCAAGAGCGTGGCGGCGGATTTGGTCGCGCACTTCGAGGAGCGTAACCAGGCACAAAGCGGCAAGGCCATGTTCGTGGCGATGAGTCGCGAGATTTGCGTGCATCTTTACGACGCGATCATTGCCCTGCGCCCGGAGTGGCATGACGAAGACCCGGAGAAGGGCGCGGTGAAGATCGTCATGACCGGCAGCGCTTCGGACAAGGCGTTGTTGCGCCCGCACATCTATCCCAACCAGGTGAAAAAACGCCTGGAGAAACGCTTTAAAGATCCGAAAGACCCGCTGCAGTTGGTGATCGTGCGCGACATGTGGCTGACAGGGTTCGATGCGCCCTGCGTGCATACCCTGTATGTGGACAAGCCCATGAAGGGCCACAACCTGATGCAGGCCATCGCCCGGGTCAATCGCGTATTCAAGGACAAGCAGGGCGGCCTGGTGGTGGATTACATCGGCATCGCCAACGAGCTGAAGGCCGCGCTCAAGGAGTACACGGCGAGCAAGGGCAGAGGGCGACCTACGGTGGATGCCCACGAGGCCTATGCCGTGCTGGAGGAGAAGCTCGATGTACTGCGTGGCCTGCTGCATGGTTTCGATTACAGCGACTTTCTGACTGGCGGGCACAAGTTGCTGGCCGGTGCGGCCAACCATGTGTTGGGCCTGGACGATGGCAAGAAGCGCTTTGCTGACAACGCGCTGGCCATGAGCAAGGCCTTCACCCTGTGCTGCACGCTGGATGAAGCCAAGGCTGTCCGTGAGGAGGTCGCCTTCCTGCAGGCGATCAAGGTGTTGCTGACCAAGCGCGACATCAGCGCAAAGAAAAAAACGGATGAAGAGCGCGAGCTGGCCATCCGCCAGATCATCGGCAACGCGGTGGTCTCGGGTGAAGTGGTAGATGTGTTCGAGGCGGTTGGCCTGGACAAGCCCAATATCGGCCTGCTGGATGACGAGTTCCTCGCCGAGGTGCGCAACCTGCCAGAGAAGAACCTAGCCGTTGAGCTGCTGGAGCGCCTGCTGGAGGGCGAGATCAAGAGCAAGTTCGCTAGCAATCTGGCGCAGGAGAAGAAGTTCTCCGAGCTGCTGGATAGTGTGATTAAGCGCTACCAGAACCGCTCCATCGAAACCGCCCAGGTCATCGAAGAGCTGATCGAGATGGCCAAAAAGTTCGCTGCTGCCAGCAAGCGGGGTGATGAGCTGGGGCTGAACAACGATGAGCTGGCCTTCTACGATGCCCTGGCCAATAACGAAGCTTCGGTGCGCGAGCTGGGTGACGAAACCCTCGCCAAGATCGCCCACGAACTCACCGACAGCCTCCGGCAGAACGTAACGGTGGATTGGAGCAACCGCGACAGCGTGCGCGCCAAGCTGCGGCTGATGGTTAAACGCATTCTGCGTAAATACAAATACCCACCGGATCAGCAGGAGGAGGCGGCCCAGCTGGTGCTGATGCAGGCTGAGACACTCTGTGAGGCGTGGATGTAACGATGGAGAACAAGCAAGGATCGCTGTTTGACCAAGCGCCTCAAGCCAGCGGTGATCTGCCTGTCGCATCGCGTATGCCCCTCAATGCGCGAGGCCGTAAAGTTTACGATACGCTGCTGGCCGATTTATGTGAGCCGTCTGAGGCTTTGGTGATCACTGGCTACAGTGCGTTGGATCAGCTGCTGGCGCTGATCAGCCAGCGCGGTGATAAGTCTGGGCTTTTAAGGTTGATGCTGGGTTCTGAACCTTCACCCAGTAGGCGCCAGGAATTTTCCTTGGCCCGCCATGGCTTTGGTCAAGAGGTGAAAAATTACTGGCTCAAGCGTGGCGTATCGCTTCGTTTAAGCGGACAGCTGATTCACTGCATTGAGCTGATTCGTCAGGGCTATGTGCGAGTGCGTTATCCAGGGCCCGGGCCTCGTTTGCATGCCAAGCTGTATTGCACCGGGTCTGCGGTGACACTGGGTTCCAGCAATTTCACAGAGCCAGGCTTGCACTACCAGCAGGAGGCTAATGTTCGCTTTACCGAGTCACAAGAAGGGCGACGCTTTCGTGAGGTATGGCGACTGGCTGAAAGCTTCTGGGCTCAGGGGCTAGATGCCGATCAGGATCTCATCGACCTGCTGGAAAAACTTCTGCGTTTTGTGAGTTGGCGAGAGGCAATGGCGCGTGCCTGTGTTGAACTGCTTGAAGGTGAGTGGGCAGATCGTTACCTGCAATCACTGAGTAGTCACGAGGGTGTTCGTCTTTGGCCTTCTCAGCGTAAGGGGATCGGCCAAGCGCTTTATCTTTTGGAGACAGCCGGTGGCGTGCTTGTGGCTGATGCGACTGGTTCAGGTAAAACCCGCATGGGTGTGCATCTGCTGCGTGCCATTTATGACCGTATCTGGTCGATGTCGCGTGGGCACAAGGGAATGATGACCATGGTGTGCCCACCCTTGGTCACGCCGAATTGGGATCGTGAACGTACCCACTGCCAGTTATCTCTAGAGGTGATTTCCCACGGATCATTGAGTGTCCTCAAGCCCGATGAGGATTCGATGGTTGGCCAGTTGCTTGCCCGGGCACAAACTCTTGCGGTCGATGAGGCGCATAACTTCCTAAATCAAACCTCGAATCGTACCCGTCAACTGCTGCATAACCTTGCAGACCAGACGGTGTTGTTCACGGCGACACCAATTAATCGCTCGGCGTCCGACTTGCTGCGCCTGGTTGATATTCTGGGTGCGGACAACTTTGATGATGCGGTGCTGGCAATTTTTGAGCGCCTAAATCGGACCAAAGGCAGTGTGCGTGATGCCCACCCCGAAGAGCTGCGCGAACTTCAACTCGCGGTCGCAAGCTTTACGGTGCGTAGAACCAAGGCTCAGCTCAATGCGATGGTTGATCAGCAGCCAGATGCCTACCGAACACCTGCCGGCCGGGTGTGTCGTTACCCGACGCATGCTGCATGCAGTTATTCGTTGAATGAGCCAGCAGAGGATATCCGTCTGGCTGAGCAGATCTCGGTGCTGGCCAGAAACCTTAAAGGGGTTGGGCATTTTGAAAAGAACTTGTACCTGCCTGTCAGCCTGATCAGTCATGGGTACTCACCTGAAAGTTACCTGCGCATGCGTTTGCATTCTGCGGGTTCCTTGGCACGTCACCATGTCATGGCGAGCTTGCGCTCATCTCGCTTGGCGCTCTTCCGGCACATCCTAGGCGAGAAGCGTGCGCTGGAGCATATGGGGCTGCAAGGGTTAGGCAGCAGCAAGCCTGACAAGGACAGCGGCAATATGCTGCAGCGCATTGATGCTTTGAAAGGCCGTGTTCCTGAAAATCAGCTGGGTATCGATCTGCCTGAATGGCTGACGGACCCTAAAGCGCACCAAGAGGCGTGTGAGGCTGAAATCGGTATCTACCGGATGATCCTTCGGCTACTTGGGCGAATCACTGATACCCGCGAACGGCGAAAGTGCAGCCTGTTAGTGGAGTTGGCTGGTCGCCATGATCAAGTGATTGCCTTCGACCATTTCCCGCTGACATTGCGCTTCCTGCAGCACCTGATCAGTGCCGATGCGAAAGCCGAGAAAATTGATGTGCTGCTTGGGGTAGGGGGTAATAAAACGCAGAACGAGCAGCTGCAAAAACGCTTGGACCCGCTGAAAGGTGGGGGGCGTGTTATTGCTCTTTGTAGTGACGCTATGTCCGAGGGTGTGAACTTGCAGCGTGCCTCCAGCATGGTGCATCTGGATATGCCCAGCGTGGTGCGTTATGCCGAGCAGCGCGTAGGCCGAATCGACCGCATGGACAGCCCTCACGACACTATCGAGTGTTGGTGGCCATTGGATGCGCCGGCTTTTGCGCTAAAAGCTGACGAGAAGTTTGTTGCCCGCATTGAAGAGGTGGAGTCGCTGCTGGGAGGTAACCTGCAACTGCCGCAAGAGATGTTGCGCGAGGAGGCGGCCAGTCGGGTTGTGAGACCCGAGGATTTCCAATCCGAAATGCAGGCCCGCTCTGCCGAGCCCTGGGACGGCATTGAAGATGCCTTTTCACCCGTTCGGGGACTTGTTGAGGGGCATGCGGCGCTTGTCAGTCTAGATGACTACCAACAGGTGAACGCCGACCCAACCGCAGTTCTCTCGCGTGTGAGCCTGGTTCGGGCGCAACGTCCCTGGTTATTCGTGTGTTTGGCAGGTGAAGCCAATCAGGCTCCGAGGTGGGTGTTTCTCTCAGACGATCATGATGAACCATTGATCAATCTTCGAGATGTAGTCGCCGCACTCCGAGAGCGACTGCTTGACGAGGTGCAGGACCTACAGCCAAGTCATGCTGCTGGCCGTGAGCTTGACCGCTTACTGGGAAGGTTGAGCAAGATGGAGCGGTTACTGCTGCCGCGCAAAAAACAGCGTGCGTTGGAACAGATGGCTGCTGTGCTACCCATTTGGGCAAAACAGCCTGGTTGGATTCAGTCTTCCGAGCAGGCTGATCAAGTCAAGATGCTGATGGATATCTTGAGCCCTAATGGACGGAGTGACTGCCCCGACTGGGGGCAGTTGGCTGATGCTTGGCTCGACCTTGTTAGGCCTGCATGGTCACGTTATCTGGATCGAGGTGGTCGCAAAGCAGCGATCACTCGGCTGCGGGATATTCACAAAAGCCTGCTGGCTGATCCCATCCCCGCGCAGCAGTTGCTTGATCGTGTAGCGGGCATAGCAACGCGTCAGACTTGGGAGGAGAGGATTGTTGCATGTATTTTGGGGTGTGCCGGGGCTTAGGAAGACAGCCCTACCAGTAGCCATGCACAGCATCGAATGACCAGCCAGCCATTCCCCTACGGCGAATGAAAAGCTGCTTTTTGACAACAAAGCCTGTCGCTTCGCGAAGGCAGTCGACCATTTTGCTCCTTTGCTCGGTTTCGCTTCACATCCGTTACGCTGACCTCACAAACGATCAAAACGCCCAACTGCCCCATACTTGAAGATTTCAAGTATGGGGGGAGGGGGCGTACTTGAAGAATCGCCTGGACGGCTGCTTCAAGTACGCCCCCTCCCGTGTATTTGTTGTCAAAGTCAAAGCTTAGCCAGCCCGGCAGGCCGGGCTGAAAAGACGGCCTTGCGGGTGGTGCGGCGTTTAGCTGCTCATGCCGTTCGCGATCAAATTCAAAAAGTAGCCAGCGCTAGTGGCGCCGCAGTGACGAGCTCGGCGTCAAAAAAGTGCTGATGGCCATGCAGAAGAAGCTTCATTCAAAATGCTCGCCATGCGGTGGTGATTTGGTTATGAAAAAAGTCACCGAAGTCAGTGTTTTCAATGGTTGCAGCGATAATATAACCAAAAAAAGGAGTGCCAGTTTTGGCACGTTTTGCGCCACTAGAGGCCAGTACGGTGTCAGTCCCGGCTTCCTCCAGGTATGCGTCTGGGCATCCCGT
>NZ_VRYE01000082.1 GCF_008041835.1 Ectopseudomonas mendocina | reverse complement strand
CCCATCAGATGAAATCCGCGGGCGTTCTTAAGCCTGCCCCGGATTGCATTGGGCTACGTAAGCCTGTGAATACCTCGCTGCAAAAGAAATAGCCCCGTACTTGGCGGGGCTCTTTCATTTCAGCAGACAGCTCAGGCGCTTTGCGCCAAGTCCATCAGTTCGCGGTTGGCCACCGCGTACATGGCGTAGTCGGTACCAGTGGCCGAACGCAGCTCAGCCAGCATCACCTTCCAGCGGTCGACCAGGCGTTGATGCTGGTCGAGCCACAGGGCCACGCGCGCTTCGATCTCCTGCGGGCCATCGGCCATTTGCAGCACCGATACGGTGATCGCACGCTGCTGCCAATCCAGATCGTCACGGAAGGCCTCGCGGGCCAGCGCTTGCCAGTTGTTCTCCACCGGCAGGTTGGTGATCTGCTGCAGGTACCAGGACAGATCCAGCGCACCGCCAACGGCAAAGTAGGCGGTGGCCACCTCGCTGGCATCCTTGCCGGTGACGTCCGCCGCTTCGATGATCGGCAGCAGGGTGTACAGGTGGCTGGTGCCGGCAACGACGCGGGCCAACTCCTCCGGCGTACCGGCTTCGACGAAGCTCTGGTAACGCGCCAGCCACTGCTCGCGGGCCGGGCCTTCGAGCAGTTCGTCCAGACGACCGACCAGCGCCTCGATGCGCGGTGCGAAATGCGCCACATCACGGGCAGCGTCCAGCTCATTACGGCGGCTGCGCAGGAACCAGCGCGTCGCGCGACGGCCCAGGCGCATCAGCTCGTCCATCAGTTGCAGCTGCAGCTCGGCCGGTACCTTGTAATCCAGCGCCTCGATCTGCGCCCACCAGTGCGGCAGGCGGAACAGGTCACGCACGATCACATAGGCACCAGCGACGTTGGCTGCACTCATGCCGGTAGACTCCTTCAGGCGTTGCACGAAGGTGATGCCCATGTGGTTGACCAGGTCGTTGGCAATCTGCGTGCTGACAATCTCGCGCTTGAGGCGATGACGACGCATGGCGTCACCGAACTTCTCGGTGAGGATTGCCGGGAAGGCGGTTTCCATCTCGCGCGCCAGGTAGTCGTCATCCGGCACCTGGGATTTGAGCAGCGACTCCTTGAGGTCGATCTTGCTGTAGGAGATCAATACCGACAGTTCCGGACGAGTCAGGCCACGGCCACTGGCCGCGCGCTCGTTGAGTTCTTCATCAGACGGCAGAAACTCCAGCGCACGATCAAGCTTGCCGGCAGCCTCCAGCGCATTCATCAGGCGCTTGTATTCGCTGATGCGCTCGCGGGCACGACGCTCGGCCAGCGACAACGCCTGGGTCTGCTTGTAGTTGTTGCCGAGTACCAGCTCGGACACATCACCGGCCATCTCGGCCAGCAGCTTGTTGCGCTGTTTGCCGGTCATATCGCCGGCAGCGACGATTTCACCGAGCAGGATCTTGATGTTCACCTCGTGGTCGGAGCAGTCCACGCCGCCGGCGTTGTCGATGAAGTCGGTGTTGCTGGCGCCGCCGTGCAGACCGAACTCGACGCGGCCAAGCTGGGTCATGCCCAGGTTGCCGCCCTCACCCACCACCTTGGCGCGCAGTTCACGGCCGTCCACACGCAGGGCATCGTTGGCCTTGTCGCCGACGTCAGCGTGGCTTTCCTTGCTCGACTTGACGTAAGTGCCAATGCCGCCGTTCCACAGCAGGTCGACCGGTGCCTTGAGCAGTGCGTTGAGCAGCTCGGTGGGCGCCAGCTTGTCGGCGGCGATATCGAAGCGCGCCTTCATCTGCGGGGTGATGGTGATGCTCTTGGCGCTGCGCAGGAAGATGCCGCCACCTTCGGAGATGAGCTTGGCGTCGTAGTCGGCCCAGCTCGAACGCGGCAGTTCGAACAGACGCTTGCGCTCGGCGAAGCTCTTGGCCGCATCCGGGTTTGGGTCGATAAAGATGTGCATGTGGTTGAAGGCGGCCACCAGTTGCAGCTTGTCCGACAGCAGCATGCCGTTGCCGAACACGTCGCCGGCCATGTCGCCGATGCCGATCACGGTGACGCTGTCCTTCTGCACGTCGATGCCGCGCTCGCGGAAGTGACGCTGCACCGAGACCCAGGCGCCCTTGGCGGTGATGCCCATGCCCTTGTGGTCATAGCCGGCCGAACCGCCGGAGGCGAAGGCGTCGCCGAGCCAGAAGCCGTACTCGGCAGCGATGCCGTTGGCGATGTCGGAGAAGGTCGCCGTGCCCTTGTCCGCCGCCACCACCAGATAGGGGTCATCGACGTCGTGGCGTACGACGTTCTGCGGCGGTACTACCTCGCCATCCTTGAGGTTGTCGGTAATGTCGAGCAGGCCGCTGATGAAGATGCGGTAGCAGGCGATGCCCTCGGCCATCACCTCGTCACGCGAACCGCCGACTGGCATCTTGCGCGGCACGAAACCACCCTTGGCGCCCATCGGCACGATCACCGCGTTCTTCACCTGTTGCGCCTTGACCAGGCCCAGCACTTCGGTGCGGAAGTCTTCTTCGCGGTCCGACCAGCGCAGGCCGCCGCGGGCGACGTCGCCGAAGCGCAGGTGCACGCCCTCGACGCGCGGGCTGTAGACGAAGATCTCGAACTTCGGCACTGGCCGTGGGATTTCCGGGATCAGGCGCGGGCTGAGCTTGAAGCTGAAATAGGATTTGGCCGCGCCGTTGGCGTCGGTCTGGAAGAAGTTGGTACGCAGGGTCGCCTTGATCAGGTCCAGGTAGCGACGCAGGATGCGGTCTTCGTTGAGCACGGCGACGTTGTCCAGCGCGGCGAGGATGGCCTGTTCGAGTTTCTGCTGCTTGTCTTCCAGATCCTCGGCGGTGAGCTTGCGGGCGAGGTAGAAACGGGTGCGGAACAGGCGCACCAGCTCCTTCGCGATGTCGGCGTGGTTGATCAGGGTCGAGGCGATATAGCTGAGGTCGAAACCCAGGCGAATCTGCTTGAGGTAGCGCGCGTAGGCACGCAGCAACGCCACTTCACGCCAGGGCATGGCAACGGTCAGCACCAGGCGGTTGAATGCATCGTTCTCGGCATCGCCGCCGACGATGTGAATGAAGGCGTCCTGCAGGGTGTCGTTGAGCTGCTGGATGTCGACATCGAGGCCTTCGGCGTAGGTGAAGGCGAAGTCGTGAATCCAGAACTCGCGGCCATCGGCACGACGCAGCTTGTAGGGGAACTCGCCGAGCACACGCAGGCCGAGGTTCTCCAGAATCGGCAGCACGTCGGACAGCGGCAGCGGCGTGTCGGCGTGATACAGCTTGCAGTGCAGTTGCTGCCCTGCCTGGGCCAGTGGCTGGTAGAAGCTCATCACCAACGGCTTGTCGTTGCTCAGGCTGAGCAGGTGCTGCATGTCCACCACCGCCGAATGCGGGGCGAAGCGCTCGCGGTAGCCGGCCGGGAAGCCGCCGGGGAACTCGGCCAGCACGTTGGTGCCCTGCGCCTCGCCGAGGCTTTCGACCATCAGGCTGGCGTAGTCGTCCTTCCACGAACGGCAGGCCTGGATGACCTCCTTCTCCAGAAGCACGGGGTCGATCTGGGTCTTGTTCTTCGGGTCGACGCGCAGGATGAACTGCACGCGCGCCAGTACCGATTCGGAAAAGAAGGTCCAGAACTCGCAATCGGTGGCCTGCAGGCGCTCCATCAGCACCTGCTGGATCTTCATCCGGGTTTCGGTGGAGTAGACGTCGCGCGGCACATAGGCCAGGCAGTAGCAGAAGCGGCCATAGGGATCGCGGCGTAGGAACACGCGGATCTTGTTGCGCTCCTGAATCTGCACGATGGACAGCACGGTGTTGAACAGGTCATCCACCGGGGTCTGGAATAGGTCGTCGCGCGGCAACACTTCCAGTACCTGGGCCAGTTCCTTGCCCAGGTGGGCGCTGCTGTCGAAGCCCGAACGCTGCTTGATCACATCCACCTTGCGGCGGATGTAGGGGATGTTACACACGCTCTCGGCGTACACCGCCGAAGTGTACAGCCCCATGAAACGGCATTCCTTGATCACATTGCCCTTGGCATCGAGCTCACGGATGGAGACGAAATCCGGGTAGGCCGGACGGTGCACACGGCTCGGCACTGCGGCCTTGGCGAAGGACAGCAACTGCGGTTCGCGCAGGTAGGCCACCGCCTCCGGTTCGATATGCAGCTCCTCGGCGGATAAGCCGGTGCGCAGGCGCTTGGACAGACCGAGCAGGGATTTCTCGTCATAGACCATGCTGCCGCCATCGGCGGTCGGGGCGACGGTGAACTCCTCGTAACCGAGGAAGGTGAAGTGGTTGTCCAGCAGCCAGTTCAGGTAGACCTTGATCTCGTCCAGCTCGGTCTTGTCCACCTTGAGCTTGGCGCGATCCAGCCAGGCCAGCAGCTCGCGTGCCTTGGCCTTCATCGGCTGGAAGTCGGCAACGCTCATGCGCACGTCACCGAAGACTTCGTGAATGGCTTTTTCCAGGGTCTTCAGCTCGGCGGAGCTGGAGCAGCGGTCGATTTCCAGGAACATCAGTGCTTCCTGCAGCACGCCCTCGCCCTGGGTGCCGCGCGGAAGGATTTCCAGCAACTGACCATTCTGGTCACGGCGTACGCTGAACACACTGTTCTGCAGGGTGTGGATGCTGTAGCCGTGGCGGTTGAGCTCCATGCGCACGGAATCGACCAGGAACGGGATGTCAACATGCAGGATTTCCACCGCGGTGTGGGTGGACTGCCAGCCATGCTTCTCGTAATCGGGGTTGAACGCGCGTACCTGCGGCTTGGCGTGATCGAACTGCTCCAGCATGCGCCAGGCTGACAGGGTGCAGCCGACCAGGTCGGACAGGCGCCGCTGGGTCAACTCTTCAAGGGCGATGATACCGAAGAACTGTTCGGCGAACAGGGCTACTTGTGGCAGCGCCTGCTCACTCACGTGCTGAGCCAGGGCCGCTTGCAGTTGGTGCTGGAAGTCGGCTTTGCTGGCCGCCGTAAAGAACGCCATGGTTGTGCTCCATTGGGCTATTGGTTCGACAGGACGTCTGGATTGCTGTCGCAGGGTGTTAGTTCAACGTTAGTCCATGAAACGACGATGACACTGACGAGTCGCATGCGGACCGGCGTGAAAGGCGCGACCAATGAGTCACGCATAGCCGTTGAGCTTAACGAGGGTTGGCCTGCAACCGCTTGCGGCGCTGCGACATTTTCTTTCAAGGCTGCACCGATACGGTGCACGACAAGCTGTCAGCCCCAGAAAATGGCTAGCCGCCGGGGCGGACAAAGGGCCACGACGGCGGCAAAAGCAGCTCTGATTTCTGTTGCCAGAGCCTTCACGACCCGCGCCGCCGATAGCGGCTCAAGCGGCAAATGCAGTAAAGTCGGTGGTCTGCACGCGCGGCCTCGCAAGCCCGCTCATCCGCCAGAAGAGCCCGACGATGGAACACCGTGAAGCGCTGGTCGCGTTACGCCAATTTCTCTCCACCCAGATTCTCGGCCAGGACAAGCTTATCGAGCGCCTGCTGATCGCCCTGCTCGCCGACGGCCATCTGCTGGTCGAAGGCGCTCCCGGCCTGGCCAAGACCAAGGCGATCAAGGAGCTGGCCGAAGGCATCGAAGGCGAGTTCCATCGCATCCAGTTCACCCCGGATCTGCTCCCGGCGGATATCACCGGCACCGAGATCTACCGTCCGGAAACCGGCAGCTTCGTGTTCCAGCAGGGGCCTATCTTCCACAACCTGGTGCTGGCCGACGAGATCAACCGTGCCCCGGCCAAAGTGCAGTCGGCACTGCTCGAGGCCATGGCCGAGCGCCAGGTCTCGGTGGGCCGCTCGACTTACGACCTGTCGCCGCTGTTTCTGGTCATGGCCACGCAGAACCCCATCGAGCAGGAAGGCACCTACCCGCTGCCAGAAGCGCAACTCGACCGTTTTCTGATGCATGTGAAAATCGGTTTCCCTGACGCGGCGGTGGAGCGCAAGATTCTCGCCCAGGCCCGTGGTGATGCGCTCAACGGTGAGGCCAAACCCGAGCATCGGGTCAGCCAGCAGGCGGTGTTCGCCGCACGCAAGGAAATCCTCGGCCTGTACATGGCCGATGCGGTGGAGGAGTACCTGGTGCAACTGGTGATGGCCAGCCGCACCCCGGCCAAGTTCGATGCCGAGTTGGCTGACTGGATCGCCTATGGCGCCAGCCCGCGCGGCTCCATCGCCCTTGACCGCTGCGCGCGCGCCCACGCCTGGCTGGCCGGGCGTGACTTCGTCAGCCCGGAAGATATCCAGGCGGTGCTGTTCGACGTGCTGCGCCACCGCATCATCCTGTCCTTCGAGGCCGAAGCCTCGGGCGTCGATCAGGATCGCGTGATCCAGCGCATCCTCGACGTGGTGGCGGTGGCTTGATGCAGCCGCGCCCCATGCGCCTGTCTCATGTAGCCCGGATGCAATTCGGGGCTGATCACGCTGCCTTCCCGGATTGCATCCGTATA
>NZ_VRYE01000081.1 GCF_008041835.1 Ectopseudomonas mendocina | reverse complement strand
CGAGAGCCGGCGCCGGGATAATCCGCTGGGCTAGCGCGATATGGCCGGAAACGTCGTTCCCGCCAGTAATCGCCGCCAAACAATCGCCCTGCCCCGCTGATAAAAAGCGCCACGACGCAGCCAAGGCCGGCACCGGTGAGGTTTGCCAATGGCATATCAATCCTCCCGTCGCCCTTACTCATTCTTATCGGCACTGCACGTGCCTTCGACACAGGAGCCTTCCTGCGCATTCTCGGCAGCGGCCAGGCTGTAGCCGCTGGCCAGCTCCTGCGTAGCGGAGGGGTTGCTGGCGGCTTGGGCAGTGAACGCCATGTAACTCAGCAGTGCGGCGCCCAGGGTGGCAGTCAGTCATAAACCCCGCCCGCCAGGACGGGATTTATTTTCAGGAAGCAGGAGCAGAAGCCGGCGAGCAGTTCCAAGGCAGCAGCGCTTCGTAGTCCTCAACGTTCTGTGCTGTCGGACTTTGGCGAAAACAGTTTGTGGCGCAGCAGGGCGACCTGTTCCTGAAGTTGTTCTATGCAAGCATCTTTCGCAGCCGCCTGTTCACTGGCCAGCAGCAGTAAATGCTTGAGCAAGATTGGGTCGTCAGGAAGGGGGGCGGGCACGGCGATCATGGCCGTGGATTATACCGGCTCAGGTCACGAAACGCGGCGTCAGTATCTGGTGCGGGCGGTTGCGCTACAGGTCGATGCCATCAAGTAGCCAGTTCAGTTCATCGACCGTCAGTTCGATGGCCTCGTCGCCGGCATCGGGCTTGGTCTTGAAGCGCTCGGCTTCCAAACGCTTGAGCCACAGGCAGAAGCCATTGCGCTCCCAGTAGAGGATCTTGACCTGGCTGCGGGTGCGGTTGAGGAACACGAACAGCACGGGGTTGAGCACTTCCACCTTGATGTCCAGTTCGAGCAGGGCGGCCAGGCCGTTGATGGGTTTACGGAAGTCGACGGGCTTTGGGTAGAGGTAGACCTTCTGCACCCTGGCGTCGGGACGCATCATGGGATGAACTCCGGTGAAAACGGGAGCTCAGCTTCCAATGATCTGCGGGCTATGGGTAGGTGGGGTTATGGAGCGGATACGTTGGCGTAAGGGATTGGGGTGACACAGGTGGTAGGCTGAAGCCCACCCTACGCCCTGGTGGCGTGCGTGGTGATCGCATCCGGCGTGGTGGTAATGAATTTGGCGTGAGGGGGGCGTGTTGGAGCAGGTGGTGGGCTGAAGCCCACCCTACGTGACTGTGCCCGGCAAGCCTCCTCGAAGCTGACTCGGTATTCCGTTCGGGAACCCGAGGCCCGGTTTGCAGTTCTGCTTAGCAACGGGGGCGGAGTCACTGACCGTTTTTTCGTCATACGCCGCAAGCATGCTGGTCGAACTAAGCGCCTGGAGCCGAGAGTTTTTGCCCAGCAGACGCGGCTTGCGGCACACTAGCGCCCTTCCCGAGCATCCGCTCGTTTAACTGCTCAAGAGTCCGTATGACCCGCTCCCCTTTCCGCCGCATGGCCTTCAGCGCGCTGCGCCGCCTGCTGTACCTCTGGGTACGCTCGGAAACCATCAACCAGTCCGCCTTCACCCTCAAGCTCGACCGCAGCAAGCCGGTGTTCTACGTGCTGCAGCAGCCCTCTGTGAGCGACCTGGCGGTGGTCGACCGCGAGTGCACCAAAGCCGGCCTGCCACGCCCGGTATTGCCGGTGGCGGTCGGGGAACACATCGAACCCGCTGCCTTCTTCTACCTGACGCCGGAGCCGGACTGGTTCGGCCGGCAGGATAAGCGCGGCATTTCGCCGACCCTCGATCGCGTAGTCACAGCCCTCAGCCAGCATGCCGTGGACGACGCGCAGATCGTGCCGGTCAGCGTGTTCTGGGGCCAATCGCCGGATCGCGAGACAAGCGCCTGGAAGCTGCTGTTCGCCGACAGTTGGGCGGTAACCGGGCGCCTGCGCCGCCTGGTCAGCATCCTGATTCTCGGGCGCAAGACCCGCGTGCAGTTCTCCACGCCGATTCACCTGCGCGAGCTGGTTGAGCAGGACAAGGGCCAGGAACGCACCCTGCGCATGGTGCATCGCATCCTGCGCGTGCACTTCCGCAACCAGAAGGCGGCGGTGATCGGCCCGGACGTGTCGCACCGGCGCAACCTGGTCAAAGGCCTGGTGCACGACCCGATGGTGCGCCAGGCGATTGCCGAGGAAGCCGAGCGCGAGAAGATCAGTCTGGAAAAAGCCGAAGCCCAGGCGCTGCGCTACGGCAACGAGATCGCCTCGGACTACACCTACACGGTGATCCGCTTCCTCGAACTGGTGCTGAGCTGGTTCTGGAACAAGATCTACGACGGCATCAAGGTGCACAACGTCGAAGGCGTACGCGACATCGCCCAGGGCCATGAGGTGATCTACGTGCCCTGCCACCGCAGCCATATCGACTACCTGCTGCTGTCCTACCTGCTGTTCACCAACGGCCTGACGCCACCGCACATCGCCGCCGGCATCAACCTCAACATGCCGGTGATCGGCGGGCTGCTGCGCCGTGGCGGCGCCTTCTTCATGCGCCGCACCTTCAAGGGCAATCCGCTGTATACGGCGGTGTTCAACGAATACCTGCACACCCTGTTCAGCAAGGGCTTCCCGGTCGAGTACTTCGTCGAAGGCGGCCGTTCGCGTACCGGGCGCATGCTGCGGCCGAAGACCGGCATGCTGGCCATCACCCTGCGCAGCTTCCTGCGTAGTAACCGCCTACCCATCGTTTTCGTGCCGGTGTACGTCGGCTACGAGCGCGTGCTGGAAGGTCGCACCTACCTGGGCGAACTGCGTGGCGCGAGCAAGAAGAAGGAGTCGATCTTCGACCTGTTCAAGGTGCTCGGCGCGCTCAAGCAGCGCTTTGGCCAGGTCTCGGTGAACTTCGGCGAGCCGATCAAGCTGGCGGAATTCCTCGACCAGCAGCAGCCCGGCTGGCGCCAGCAGGAGCTGGCCCCGCAGTACCGCCCGGTCTGGCTCAATGAAACCACCAATCGCCTCGGCGAGCGCGTGGCGCGTCACATCAACGAGGCGGCGTCAATCAACCCGGTCAACCTGGTGGCCCTGGCGCTGCTGTCCACCAGCAAGCTGGCGCTGGACGACCGCGCCTTGGCCCGTGTGCTCGACCTGTATCTGGCGCTGCTGCGCGCGGTGCCCTACTCGCCGCACACCACCCTGCCGGAAGGCGATGGCGCGGCGCTGATCGAGCACGTCAAGGGCATGGACCTGCTGGCCGAGCAGAAGGACGCGCTGGGCAAGATTCTCTATCTGGACGAGCAGAACGCCGTCCTGATGACCTACTACCGCAATAACGTGCTGCACATCTTCGCCCTGCCGGCGCTGCTGGCCAGCTTCTTCCAGAGCAGCGCGCGGATCAGCCGCGAGCAGATCCTGCGCTACGCCGGTGCGCTTTATCCCTATCTGCAGTCCGAGCTGTTCATCCGCTGGGAGCAGAGCGAGCTGGAAGGCGTGATCGACCAGTGGCTGGCGGCCTTCGTCGAACAGGGCCTGCTCAAGGTCGAGGGCGACGTGTACGTGCGCCCGGCGCCCAGCTCGCGCCAGTTCGTGCTGCTGACCTTGCTGTCGCGCTCGGTGGCGCAGACCCTGCAGCGCTTCTACATGGCCATCGCCCTGCTGCTCAACGCCGGGCAGAACGCGATCAGCGCCGAGGAGTTGGAAGACCTGTGTACGGTCATGGCCCAGCGCCTGTCGATCCTGCATGGCCTGAATGCGCCGGAGTTCTTCGACAAGAGCCTGTTCCGCCACTTCATCCAGAGCCTCTTGGATCAGGGCGTGCTGCGCCAGGACGAAGCCGGCAAGCTCAGCCATCACCCGCTGCTCAGCGAGCTGGCCGAAGGCGCTGCCAAGCGCGTGCTGCCGGCCGAGATTCGCCTGTCTATCCGCCAGGTGGCGCTGGATCGCAACGAGGATGAGCCAGCAGCGCCGTGATTGCCGGACGAGAGGTGTTGCACATGGATGATGCAGCCAGATGAAAAAACCCGCCGTGCGCATCACGCAGGGCGGGTTTCTCTAACGCGGCTCAGCCTTACAGGGTCACGGCAGCCGGCTCGGGCTCGGCGGCCATTTCCACGTCCGGCGCCACTTCGATGTGCTGCAGCTCGAGACGCTCGCTGCTCCACTGACGAATACCGTTGGTCAGTGCCAGGTCGTCGTTCAGCTTCTGCCCGTAGGACGGGATGATTTCCTTCAGTCGCGCTTGCCACTCAGGAGTGGCGACCTTGTCAGCGAAGGCTTTCTCGATCAGGTGCAGCATGATCGGCGCGGCAGTGGAGGCACCCGGCGAGGCGCCCAGCAGCGCGCTGATGCTGCCGTCGGCAGCGGTCACCACTTCGGTACCGAACTGCAGTACGCCGCCCTTCTCGGCATCCTTCTTGATGATCTGCACGCGCTGGCCGGCGGTGAGCAGCTCCCAGTCGGCGTCCTGCGCCTCCGGGAAGTACTCACGCAGCGACGCCATGCGGTCTTCCTGGCTGAGCATCAGCTGGCCCATCAGGTAGGTGCTCAGCGACCAGTTGTCCATGCCGGCATTGACCATCGGCATGAAGTTGTCGGTGGTCATGCTGCTGAACATGTCGAGCAGAGAGCCGTTCTTGAGGAACTTGGTGGAGAAGGTGGCGAACGGGCCGAACAGCAGCACGTTCTCGCCGTCGATCACGCGGGTGTCCAGATGCGGCACGGACATGGGCGGCGAGCCGACCGAAGCCTTGCCGTAGACCTTGGCCAGGTGCTGGGCAACCACCTCCTGGTTACGCGTCATCAGGAACTGACCGCCAACCGGGAAGCCGGCGTAGCCCTTGGCTTCTTCGATGCCGGACTTCTGCAGCAGCTTGAGCGCGCCACCACCGGCGCCGATGAACACGAAGCGTGCATTGATGCTCTGCTCGGCGCCGCCCTTGGCCAGGTCGGCCACGGTCACGCGCCAGGTGCCGTCATCGTTGCGCTGCAGGTCGCGAACTTCGTGTTCCAGGTGCAGGCTGGCCTGCTCCTTGCCGATCAGCGAGTCGATCAATTGACGGGTGATCTCGCCGAAGTTGACGTCGGTGCCGATGGCCATGCGGGTGGCGGCGACCTTCTGCTGCGGATCACGACCTTGCATGATCAGCGGCACCCATTGGGCGATCTGCGCGTGGTCCTCGGTGAACTCCATGCCGCGGAACAGGTTGCTGTGCTGCAGGGCGGCGTGGCGCTTGCGCAGGTACTCGACGTTGTCGTCGCCCCAGACGAAGCTCATGTGCGGAGTGATGTTGATGAAGCTCTTGGGCTTGCTCAGCACGTCGCGCTCGATCTGGGTGGCCCAGAACTGCTTGGAGATCTCGAACGATTCGTTGATCGCGATGGCCTTGCTGACATCGATGCCACCGTCGGCGGTTTCCGGGGTGTAGTTCAGCTCGCAGAAGGCCGAGTGGCCGGTGCCGGCATTGTTCCAGCCATTTGAGCTTTCAGCGGCTACCTTGTCGAGGCGCTCGTAGATTTCGATGCTCCAGTCCGGCTGCAGCTCGTGGAGGTAGGTGCCGAGGGTGGCGCTCATCACGCCAGCGCCAATCAGCAGCACGTCGACGGTTTTCTCGGGCTCGCGGGGCTTGGAGCAACCGATCACGCTGAGACAAAGCAGCGTCAGCAGGATTTTTTTCATGGGACAGTCCTATTCGTCGCACGACGACAAGGGCCGTGCAGGCAAGGTTTCGGGCAGCGGCCGTTTGAGCCGCACATGAGCGATAGCCGCAGATCTGCGACAGGGCGAAAGGAAGGGGGTTCCAGGCCTCTTGGCGGGCGTGTTCCGATCACGCCGCGTGCTAGAGCAATATGCGTGCCGCTGAATGGATTCAGCAGGTCAAATGCGGCTTTCTGCCACACAGCAGGCTCGATGCTGGCGGGAACTCGCCAGCACCCCGTGAAGAGCCCTTTGGAAATGGCGGAATCCCGCCCGATTCAGGCCAGCAGTAGCGGCAGCAGCAAGGCAGTGCCGATGCCCAGCAGGCTCATCGCCAGGGCGGCGAAGGCGCCGCACTCCTCACCTTCCTGCAAGGCATGGGCGGTGCCGATGGCATGGGCGTTGATGCCGTAACTCAGGCCACGCGCCGCCGGGTGGTCGACGCCCGCCCAACGCAACAGCAGCGGCCCCATGGCCGTACCGATCACACCGGTGAGCATGACCATCACCGCCGCCAGCGACGCCACGCCGCCAATCTGCTCGGCCACCGGCATGGCAATCGGCATGGTCACGAATTTCGGCGCCAGGCTCATCACCACGCTCCAGTCGGCGCCCAGCGCCCAGCCGATGGCCAGGGTCAACGCCACCGACAGCACGCCGCCGGCGGTCAGGGTGATCAGCACCGGCCAGAACAACTGGCGGATGCGCTTGATGTTGTGCTGCAGCGGCACCGCCAGCGCCACGGTGGCCGGCCCCAGCAGCCAGGCGACGGGCTCGGCGCCAGCGCGGTAGGTGGCGTAGTCCACGCCGCACAGCAGCAAGGTGGCGACGATCAGCGTCACCGATACCAGCACCGGCTGCAGCACCAGCCAGCCGCTGCGGCGATAGAGCCAGGCGGCGATCAGAAAAGCGGCCAGGGTCAGGGCGATGGCGAATAGCGGATGATGAGTCAGCAGCGTCATCCCTTGCGCTCCTGACGGCGGATCAGCGTCTGCAACAGCCAGCCGCAGAACGGCACGGTGACCAGCAGCGACAGCACCAGCGCCGTGGCGATCACCGGTAGCTCACCGAGCAGCAGGTCACTGCTGGTCATGATCCCCGAGGCCGGCACGGCCAGTAGCAGCGGCAGATACGGCAGCAAACCACCGGCAGCCTGCTGCAGCGGCTCGGGCACAGCGCCGCGCCACATCAGCCAGACCGAGAGCAGCAGCAGGCCAATGATCGAGGCTGGCAGCATCGGCAACAGCCAGTGATTGAGCGCCACGCCGAACAACTGCAGCAATACCAGCCAGAACAGGCCACGCACCATCATGATCTCGACTCCTCCTTATGGCGCCCCCGACGAAACAGCGGACGCGGCTCGATAACCGAGCGACCATACAACACACTGAGCCCTTGCAGGCCCTTGAGTGCATCTTCCAGCGATTTGTCGGCGCGCACGGCGAAGGCATCGAAGCCGCACTGGCGCATGTGCGCCAACTGGTCGCGCAGCACATCGCCCACCGCACGCAACTCACCGCGCCAGCCCAGGCGGGTACGCAGCAGGTAGGCCTGGCTGTAGCCACGGCCATCGCGAAAGCTGGGGAAGTCGATGGCGATCAGCGGCAGGCTGGCGAGAAACGGCTGCAGCGCCTCTGGCTCGTCGTCCACCTGCAACAGCAGGCCGTCGGCGCTAACCGTCCTACCCTCCAGCACCTCCACAGGCTGTCGCTCACGCCAGGCCGCCAGCGGCAGGATCAATGGTGCGTCAGCCTCCACATCGAGCTGCCAGGGATCGTCGTCGACGATGCAGGCCTGGCCCTCGAACAGGCGAATCAGATTGTTCATGCCACCTCCTCGCGGCTGTAGACGTTCGCCTTGAATGGCTCCAGGCCGATGCGCTGGAAGGTGTCGAGAAAGCCTTCGTTGACCTGCCGCTGATCGACGTAGGTGCGCACGATGCGCTCGATCACTTCGGGCACCTGCTCGGCAGCGAACGACGGGCCGATCACCTTGCCCAGCGCCGCCTGCTGGCCCTGGCTACCACCGAGGGTGAGCTGGTACCACTCGCTGCCGTTCTTGTCGACGCCGAGGATGCCGATGTTGCCGATATGGTGATGGCCGCAGGCGTTCATGCAGCCGGAGATGTTCAGGCTCAGCTCGCCCAGATCATGCAGGTAGTCGAGATCGTCGAAACGCTGCTGGATGGCCTGGGCAATGGGGATCGACTTGGCGTTGGCCAGCGAGCAGAAGTCACCACCGGGGCAGGCGATGATGTCGGTGAGCAGGCCGGCATTGGCCGTGCCCAGCCCGGCCGCTTCGGCCTCCCGCCAGAGCGCGTAGAGGTCGGCCTTGCGTACATCGGGCAGCACCAGATTCTGTTCGTGGGCGACGCGAATCTCGCCGAAACCGTAGCGCTCGCTCCAGTCGGCCACGGCCTCCATCTGCTCGGCCGTGACGTCGCCGGGCGGAGCGCTGATGCCGGGCTTGGTCGACAGCACCACGCTGAGGTAACCGGGCACCTGGTGTGCCATGACATTGCGCGAAACCCAACGGGCGAAGGCCTCGTCGCGCGCCAGGTGGGTGCCGAAGTCGAGGTCGAGGGCGTCCTGCGGCACGTAGTCCGGCTTGTGGAAGGAGGCCGCCACGCGCTGGTACTCGTCCTCGGTCAGTTGCGCCGGGCCGTCCTTGATCGGCTGCCACTCGCGCTCCACCTCATTAGCGAAGGCCTCGATGCCCAGCGCCTTGACCAGAATCTTGATCCGCGCCTTGTACTTGTTGTCGCGCCGGCCATGGCGGTTGTACACGCGCAGGATGGCCTCGACGTAGGACAGACAGTCCTGCCAGTGCAGACCCTCGCGCAGGGTCTGGGCGATGATCGGCGTACGCCCAAGGCCGCCGCCGACCAGCACACGCAGACGCAGTTCGTTGGCCTGGTCGCGATACAGCTGCAGGCCGATGTCATGCACCTGAACAGCTGCGCGGTCCTGCTCAGCCGCACACAGGGCAATCTTGAACTTGCGCGGCAAGAAGAGGAATTCCGGATTGACCGTCGACCACTGACGCAGAATCTCGGCCAGTGGGCGTGGGTCGAGGTACTCGTCGGCAGCAACGCCGGCGAAAGCCTCGGTAGTGACGTTGCGCACGCAGTTGCCGGAAGTCTGGATGGCATGCATGTCGTGATCGGCCAGCCAGTCGAGGATGTCCGGCACGCGTTCGAGCTCGACCCAGTTGAACTGGATGTTCTGTCGTGTGGTGAAGTGGCCGTAACCACGGTCGTACTCGCGGGCGATATGCGCCAGCGCACGCATCTGCTTGGCCGAGAGGGTGCCGTAGGGGATCGCCACACGCAGCATGTAGGCATGCTTCTGCAGGTACAGGCCGTTCTGCAGGCGCAGCGGCAGAAACTCCTCTTCGCTCAGTTCACCAGCCAGGCGCCGCTGGACCTGGTCGCGGAACTGGGCGACGCGCTCGCGCACCAGCGCGCGGTCATAATCGTCGTATTGGTACATGCCGGCAGGCCTCCTGATCACGGGGCGTCGACTATGCCTGCCAGGCGTGCACCGAAAACAGCGCCAGAAAAGCCTTAAAAAACCGGATCAGATGGATACGCCAGTGACCTGCCCAAGGCACTGATTGGCGTGGCGCGATGTCGCAGGGCAGTATCTGCACCGCTCAACATAGAGGCTCCCGGTGTAAGCAATGGCGAGGCCTGGCGGCCTGCGTGGCACTTTTCCCTGCGTTCGACGCAATCATCTGATCCGCTTTTTTATCGAAAACCTGAGTCTGTTTTGTAAACAGCCCCACTCCGATCATGCCGCCAGCCTGAATAAACGCCTGATGAGGGCACCGAAATGACCGATCTGATCCCCGTGCGCGCCGTCGAGACCAACGACCCGGCCAAGCCCATTCGCCTGACCCCGGCCCAGGCCGGCGGCCCGATCCACACACGCAGCTTCACCGGGCGCTTTCGTAACCTGCGCCTGCTCGGTGCCGGCCTGCTGTTTCTGCTGTTCTTCGGCACCGCCTGGATCGATTGGAACGGCCGCCAGGCCGTGCTTTGGGACCTGGAGAATCGCCAGTTCCATATCTTCGGCGCGACCTTCTGGCCACAGGATTTCATCCTGCTCTCGGCGATCCTGATCATCGCCGCCTTCGGCCTGTTCTTCATCACCGTGCTGGCCGGCCGGGTATGGTGTGGCTACGCCTGCCCGCAGAGCGTGTGGACCTGGATCTTCATGCGCGTCGAGCTGATCACCGAAGGCGACCGCGGCCAGCGCATCAAGCTCGATGCCGCGCCCTGGTCACTGCAGAAGCTGGCCCGGCGCGGCGCCAAGCACGGCCTTTGGCTCGCGGTGAGCCTGGTCACCGCGTTGGCCTTCGTCGGCTACTTCACCCCGGTGCGCCAGTTGACGGTGGACCTGGCGACCTTCGAAGTCGGCGCCACCACTGCGTTCTGGGTGCTGTTCTTCACTGCCGCCACCTATATCAACGCCGGCTGGCTGCGCGAGAAGGTGTGCCGCGACATGTGCCCCTACTCGCGCTTCCAGAGTGTGATGTTCGACAGCGATACGCTGGTCATCTCCTACGACGCCGCCCGTGGCGAACCCCGTGGCCCGCGCCGCAAGGACGCCGACTACAAGGCCGAGGGCCTGGGCGACTGCATCGACTGCACCATGTGCGTACAGGTGTGCCCCACTGGGATCGACATCCGCGATGGCCTGCAACTGGAATGCATCGGCTGCGGCGCCTGCATCGACGCCTGCGACAGCGTGATGGACAAGCTCGGCTATGCCCGCGGCCTGGTGCGCTACAGCTCGGAAAACGAGCTGGCCGGCGGCAAGACCCACTGGCTGCGCCCGCGTCTGGTTGGCTATGCGGCGATGCTCGCAGTGATGATCGGCGCCTTCGCCTGGGCGCTGGCCGAACGCCCGCTGATCTCGCTGGACGTGACCCGCGACCGTGGCCTGTTCCGCGAGAATGCCCTGGGCCAGATCGAGAACATCTACAGCCTGAAGATCATCAACAAGACCCAGCAGCCGCGCAGCTATGCCATCAGCCTGGTCGAGCCCGGCGACTTCGAGCTGCATGGCCCACGCACGCTGAACCTGGCGCCGGGGGAGATTCGTGATCTGCCGGTCAGCGTCGCGCTAACGGCCACGCACAACGCTGCCGGCCCGCAAACCCTGCATTTCGAGGTACGCGACCAGGCCGATGCGGGCAGCCGCGTCAGCACCAAGAGCACCTTCCTCGCGCCGCTGCGCTAGCGTTTCGCCCCGAGGCGGGGGCTCCTACAGATATCCGTGTAGGAGCCCCGCCCCGCGGCGAATGGGCCACTGGCGTAGTAGCCCGGATGCAATCCGGGGCGGTTCGAAATCCTTCCCCGGATTTCATCCGGGCTACATGAGTCAGGTCCCCCCTGAACAATTCACGAGGCACTGCCATGTCTGCCGCTCACCCCGTAAAGTATTCGCCCGTACCCTTTGCGGCGGTGAACCAGGACAGGATGAAACGCTACGAAAAATTTGCCGACGAGATCGCCGAGCTGATCCGTACCGGCGTGCTCGGCCCCGGTGAGAAAGTGCCCTCGGTGCGCCATGCCAGCCGCACCTACGGCGTCAGCCCGTCCACCGTGTTCCAGGCCTACTACCTGCTGGAGGATCGTGGCCTGATCCAGGCCCGCGCCCGTTCCGGGTACTTCGTCCGCGAACACGCCAAACGCCCGCTGCACGAACCGGAACTGACCGCCCACGCGGCGCAAACCACCGAGGTCGACGTCAGCGAGCTGGTGTTCTCGGTACTCGCCTCGCTGAAGGACCCGCATACCGTGCCCTTCGGCTCGGCGTTCCCCAGCCCCGACCTGTTCCCGCTACCGCGTCTGGCCAAGAGCATGGCGCACGCGCTGCGTATGCTCTCGCCGCACGAGATCATCGCCGACATGACCGCCGGTAACGCCGACCTACGCCGGCAGATTGCCCTGCGCTACATGGTCAGCGGCGTGATGCTGCCGATGGAGGAACTGGTGATCAGCAACGGCGCCATGGAGGCGCTCAACCTCTGCCTGCAGTGCGTGACCCAGCCGGGCGACCTGGTGGCCATCGAGTCCCCCACCTTCTACGCCTGCCTGCAGGTGCTGGAGCGCTTGCAGCTCAAGGCGGTGGAAATCCCCGTGCACCCGCGCGAGGGCATCGACCTGGGCGCCCTGTCGGCGAGTCTGAAGCAACTGCCGATCAAGGCCTGCTGGTTCATGAGCAGCCTGCAGAACCCGCTCGGCGCCAGCATGAGCGAGACCAAGAAGCAGGCGCTGTACGACCTGCTGGTCGAACATCAGGTGCCGTTGATCGAAGACGACGTGTACGCCGAGCTGTACTTCGGCAGCCACCCACCCAAGCCGGTGAAGAGCTTTGACCGTGAGGGGCTGGTGATGCATTGCAGCTCCTTCTCCAAGAGCCTGGCCCCGGGTTATCGCATCGGCTGGGTGGCCGGCGGGCGCTATGCCGAGCAGATCGCCCGACTGAAGCTGATGACCACCATCTCGCCGTCGGTGCCAGCCCAGGCAGCGCTGGCCGATTACCTGCAGCACGGCGGCTACGACCGCCACCTGCGCAAACTGCGCCACGCCCTGGAAATGCAACAGAGCGCGATGCTCGCCTCTGCCGCCCGACACTTTCCCGCCAGCACGCGGGTCACAAGGCCTTCGGGCGGCTACTTCCTCTGGTTCGAATTCCTCGAGCGCCTGGACTCGCTACAACTGCTGCGCCTGGCGTTGGCCCAGGGCATCAGCCTGGCGCCGGGGCCGATCTTCTCCGCCAGCCAGGGCTTTCGCCACTGCGCACGGTTGAACTACGGCCACCCATGGAGCCCACGCAGCGAACAGGCCATGGAAGTACTCGGGCGCCTGGTGGCGGGGTTGCTCTGACGCCACCGTGTGTGCCCTCGTAGGGTGGATGACGCTTTTCTCATCCACCGCGTAACACCCCCGGTGGATCGGTAAGGCGCGATCCACCCTACCGACTGGCTACTTCCACCAGTACTCCACCTGCACGCCGAAGTTGGAGCCGTTGCGTGCGCTGCCGAAGGCGCCGTTCTCGGATAAGGCCGAGCCGTCGGCCAGCAGGTTGGCGGCCTGTTGCGCGGCGCGGTTCCAGCTGGCGTAGGTGTAGTACAGGCGGATTTCCGGACGTTCCCAGAAGCCAGGACCTGAGGGCGACCAGGTCGGCGCGATGGTGAACTTGGTCAGCTTGCGCGTACCACCGGGCGCCTCGACCTGGTCGCGGCCGATCTCGCCGACCAGCTTGAACTGCTCGGTGAAGGCATAGCTGGTGCGGCCACCGACGGACAGCCAGTCCTGGTCGTCGCCGTCGGGCCGGGTGTCCTTCTGGTAGACGAACTGCACCTGGCCGCCGAGGCGCGGCGTGGCCTGCCAGTCGAAGTACTCGACCAGGCGCCAGCTCTTGTTGTCGCGGTCGAGGCCGACGTCGCCGGTGTAGCCCAGGCCGGTGCCGGGGCCGCGGCCGTACTGCAGGGCGAAGGTGTTCTTGCCGCCGAGGAAATCGCTCTGCTTGTGCTGCGCGGTGACCGCCCAGCCGCTGTGGGCGCCGGTGCTGTCGGGCTTGTCGATGTAGCTGACGCCGAACTCCAGCTCGCCGCCCGGGTTGACCTGGAAGCTGCCGACGTTAAAGTCGTGACGGTTGATGTAGGGCTCCTGGAAGTAGCTGTCCTTGCGCGAGAAGGCGTAGCTGTACTTCAGCCCACCGTACTCGAAGTCCTCGATACCGGCGCCGGTGGCGCTCTGGTTCCAGTAGTAGAAGTCGGTGATATGGATGTCGTTACGCTTGTAGAAGCGGCGCCCAGCCCACAGCGAACCGCCGTTGAGCGCCGGCATGTTGCTCCATTCCGCGTACATCTGGTTCATCCGCGCGGAGCCATAGTCACCGGTGAACTTCGGCGTGTGGCCGTACTGGTTGTAGAGCTGGGCCATGCCCTCGACGCTGATCACCGAGCCGTCGTCCAGGCGAAACAGATCCTGACGCAAATCCAGCTCGATGTACTGCTCGCACTCGTTACCCAGGCGGTATTTGGACTGTGCGCCCGGCAACTGGAAACACTGCTGCGTGCCGCCGGTATCCGCACCGCCGATACCGCTGCGCACATAGCCGCTGAACTCGACAGCCTGTGCCTGCGGCGTGGCCAAGGCCAGTGCCAGCAGGCAGGGAACGCCGACAGAACAGGTGAGGGTTTGCTGTGTGGTCTTCATCGTTGCTCCTGATTGTTTTTATTGAGCGATGCTGCGGATTACCGCCGCAGAGACGGTTCTTCGTTGCCTCGAGGAGCTGTAGCGCGGATGCAATCCGGGGGGGAGTTATTGGGCAGCCCCCGGATTTCATCCGGGCTACACGGCTAACCGAGCTTGAACTGGGCCACCTTGTTGTCAGTGGCCTCACGCTTTCCCGGGCGCAGGCGCTCGCCGCTGGTGGCGTCGAACAACAGCACGCGCGCCGGATCGAACTGCAGATCGAGGCTGGCGCCGGCTTGCGGCGCGGCGTCCGGCGCCAGACGGCAGCACACCTTGGTCTGGTTGAGGCTGACGAACACCAGGGTGTCCGGCCCGGTCGGCTCGACCACCTCGACCTCGGCGCGCAGGCTCGGCAGCGCTGCAGCGGCGCCTGCCAGCTGGATCTGCTCGGGACGCACGCCGAGAATCAGCTCGCGCCCTTCCAGCTCCGCCGCCGCGCCCAGCGGCAACTCGCAGCGCGCCTGCCCCGAATCGAGAAGGCCGTAGCACAAACCATCACGCACCTGCGTACGCAACGGGATAAAGTTCATCGGCGGCGAACCGATAAAGCTGGCGACAAACTGGTTGGCCGGGTCGTTGTAGATCTCTTGCGGGGTGCCGAACTGCTGGATGATGCCGTCCTTCATCACCGCCACCTTGTCGCCCAGGGTCATGGCCTCGATCTGGTCATGGGTGACGTACACCGTGGTGGTCTTCAGACGCTGGTGCATCAGCTTGATTTCGGTGCGCATCTCCACGCGCAGCTTGGCGTCGAGGTTCGACAACGGCTCGTCGAACAGATAGATCTTCGGCCGCCGCGCCAACGCCCGGCCCATGGCCACGCGCTGCTGCTGGCCGCCGGAGAGCTGGCCGGGCTTGCGCGTCAGCAGATGCTCGATCTGCAGCAGCTTGGCGACGCGCGCCACCTCGGCCTCGATCTCGGCCGGCGGTAGCTTGCGCATCTTCAGGCCAAAGGCGATGTTGTCCTTCACCGTCATGGTCGGGTACAGCGCGTAGGACTGGAACACCATGGCGATGTCGCGATCCTTGGGGCTCATGCCGCTGATGTCGGCGCCATCGACCAGGATCGCCCCGCCGCTGATACTTTCCAGGCCGGCGATGCAGTTCATCAAAGTGGATTTGCCGCAGCCGGAGGGGCCGACCAGGATCAGGAACTCGCCGGAGTCGATGGCCAGTTCGATGTTCTTCAGGGTATCCGCCAGGCCGCTGCCGTAGGATTTGTTGACGTTGCGCAGTTCGAGGGTAGCCATGTCATTTCTCCAATCTTGAAGGTATCAGCCTTTCACCGAGCCGGCAGTGAGACCGCGCAGAAAATATTTGCCGGCCAGGATGTAGACCAGCAGGGTGGGCAGCCCGGCGATCATCGCCGCGGCCATGTCGACGTTGTATTCCTTGGCCCCGGTGCTGGTGTTGACCAGGTTGTTCAGCGCCACGGTGATCGGCTGGGTATCGCCGCTGGCGAACACCACGCCGAAGAGGAAGTCGTTCCAGATCTGGGTGAACTGCCAGATCAGGCAGACCATGATGATCGGCACCGACATCGGCAGCAGGATGCGCCCGAAGATGGTGAAGAAGCCGGCGCCATCGAGGCGCGCGGCGCGCACCAGCGCCTCGGGAATGCTCACGTAGAAGTTGCGGAAGAACAGCGTGGTGAAGGCCAGGCCGTAGACCACATGCACCAGCACCAGGCCTTCGGTGGTATTGGCCAGGCCGAGCTTGCCGAGGGTGAAGGACGCCGGTAGCAGGATCACCTGGAACGGCAGGAAGCAGCCGAACAGCAGCAGGCCGAAGAACAGCTGCGAGCCGCGAAAGCGCCACATGGCCAGCACATAGCCGTTCAGCGCGCCGAGCAGCGTGGAGATCAGCACCGCCGGGATGGTGATCTTCACCGAGTTCCAGAAGTAGCCGCCAACACCGTCCCAGGCCTTGACCCAGCCGATCACCGTGAGTACGTCGGGCCAGGACAGCAAGTTGCCGGCGCGGATATCGTCCGGGGTCTTGAAGCTGGTCAGCAGCATCACCAGCAGCGGCACCAGGTACACCGCGCAGGCCAGCACCAGGGTGGTGTGGATGGCTATACGGCTGAAGCTGAATGCCCTCATCCGGCGCTTCGCGCCACCTTCTCCCGGGGGGAGAAGGACATCAGAAGATCGTCGCTGCGCGACGCTCACACTAGTCATGGCGTTTGCCTCGCAGTTCGGAATACAGATACGGCACCAGAATCGCCAGCACCGCGCCGAGCATCAGCATCGCGCTGGCGGCGCCGAGGCCCATCTGGCCGCGGGTGAAGGTGTGGGCGTACATGAACATCGCCGGCAGGTCGGAGGCGTAGCCAGGGCCGCCGGCGGTCATCGAGGCGACCAGGTCGAAGCTCTTGATGGCGATATGCGCGAGGATCATCAGCGCGCTGAAGAACACCGGGCCCAGGCTCGGCAGGACGATGCGCAGGTAGATGCTCGGCAGGCTGGCGCCATCGACCTGGGCGGCGCGGATGATCGACTGATCGACACTGCGCAGACCGGCGAGAAACAGCGCCATGACGAAGCCCGAGGACTGCCACACGGCGGCCATCACCAGGCAGTAGACGACGCGATCCGGGTCCACCAGCCAGTCGAAGCGAAAACCCTCCCAGCCCCAGTCACGCAGCAGCTTGTCCAGGCCCAGGCCGGGGTTGAGCAGCCACTTCCAGGCGGTGCCGGTGACGATCATCGACAGCGCCATGGGGTAGAGAAAGATGGTGCGGATAAAGCCCTCGCGGCGGATGCGCTGATCCAGCAGCACCGCCAAAAACACGCCGATGACCAGGCTGATGGCGATGAACAGGCCACCGAACACCAGCAGGTTCTGGCTCGCCACCCACCAGCGGTCGTTGTCCCACAACCGCGCGTACTGCTGCAGCCCGACGAAGTTGTAGCTGGGCATGAAACGCGAGTTGGTGAACGAGAGCAGGAAGGTCCAGCCGATGTAGCCGTAGAAGCCCACCAGCACGATGACCATGCTCGGCGCCAGCACCAGCTTGGGCAGCCAGCGCTGCAGGGCGTCCAGCGGTGAGGCTTTGGTGATGACTGCGTTTGAACTCATGGTTGACTCCGTTGTTACGGGTTGCATGGTCGGCCCCCTCTCCCTCGGGAGAGGGTTGGGGTGAGGGGCAGCGGCGCACCGAAAAATCCGAGTTGCCCGTATCCCCCACCCCCGGCCCCTCTCCCAAAGGGAGAGAGGAGAAAAGCGCGGTGCGGCCGATCCCGTGGCGCATGCCTGTGGGCATGCGCCACGGATAGAAGGCTTGAAAGCGGCGGGTTACACCCGCCCTACGGCAAGGGCCGGCTACGCGGCCCCGTCACTCACTGCACCGCCTGAATCGCCGCCGCCAGTTGCTGGGCGGCGCGCTTCGGGTCGGCCTTGGGGTCGTTGAAGAAGTTGGTCACCACGTCGAACACCGCGCCCTGCACGTAGCTGGAAGCGGCCATGCCGTGGGCCAGGCTCGGCTGCAGACCACCATCGGCAGCGGCCTCCTTGAAGTCGGCCATGGACTTCTGCGCGCAGGCGTCGAAGCTGCTCATGTCCTGGTCCATGCGCACCGGGATCGAGCCCTTGTTCTGGTTGAAAAATTCCTGGAACTCGTTGCCCATCACCGTCCGTGCCAGGTCTTCCTGGGCCTTGCGGTTGTCGGCGTTGTTCAGTTTGAACATCGCCAGCGAGTCGATATTAAAGGCGAAGCTGCCCTGGGTGCCGGGGAAGGCCAGACATTCGTAGTCCTTGCCGGCGACCTTGCCGGCTGCGGTCCACTCGCTCTTGGCCCAGTCGCCCATGATCTGCATGCCGGCCTTGCCATCGATCACCAATCCGGTGGCGCTGTTCCAGTCACGTCCGGCGGCGTCGGCATCGATATAGCCGCGCAGCTTCTGCAGAGCGGCGAATACCTCGACCATCTTGTCGCCGGTCAGGGTGGCGCGGTCCTGCTCGACGAAGGCCTTGCGAAAGCCCTCGGGGCCGAGAATGCTGAAGGCCAGATCCTCGAACACGGTGCCGTCCTGCCAGGGCTGCCCGCCATGGGCGATGGCGATGAAGCCGGCCGCCTTGAGCTTGTCGGCGGCAGCGAAGAATTCGTCGAGGGTGGTCGGCGGCGTGGCGCCAGCCTTTTCGAATACTTGCGGGTTGATCCACAACCAGTTGACCCGGTGCACGTTGACCGGCACCGCCACGTAGTCGCCCTGGTACTTCATCACCTCGATCACCTGCGGTGGCAGCAGCTCGTCCCACTTCTGCTCGGCAGCGACATCGTTGAGGTCGGCAAGCAGGCCCAGTTCGCCCCACTCCTGGATATCCGGGCCCTTGATCTGCGCCGCGGCGGGCGGGTTGCCGGATACGGCGCGGGTCTTCAGCACGGTCATGGCCGCTTCACCGCCACCACCGGCCACGGCGAAATCCTTCCATTTGTGGCCCTGGGCTTCGACCAGTTTCTGCAGGGTATCGGCGGCGCGCTTTTCGCCACCGGAGGTCCACCAGTGCAGCACTTCGACTTCACCGGCAGTGGCAGACAGGGGCAGCAGAACAGCGAGGGAGATGGCACGGGACAGGCGAGAGATCGCTTTCATGGGATAAGACACCTTGTTGTTGTTATTCGCGAGCAAGTCGTGGTGCTTGCATTACGATCGAGTCTACCCAGCCCACAGAGCCCTTGGGGTAACAAAGGGTATTGGATAGTCACCAGGTCGTTACAAAGCGCCGCGAGCCGGTGACATGCAGCGCAGCGGCGCGCGCGCTGCAGTTGTGCGGCGCGGCTCACGGCTGCGCTCAACGGCTCTGGCGCGGCAACCAGAGGGTGACGCGCAGCCCTCCATCGCGCAGGTTGCGCAGGCTCAGCTCGCCGCCATGGCTGTGCGCCAGGTTGCGTGCGATGCCGAGTCCCATGCCGTAGCCCTGCTGCTGGCTGGCCAGACGGAAATGCGGCTCGAACACTTGCTCGAGCTTCTGCTCGGGCACGCCCGGCCCCTCGTCGTCGACATGCAGGACGAACGCCTCGGCGTCGTCCTCGATGTGCAGGTGTGCGCGCTCGCCGTACTTCAGGGCGTTGTCCAGCAGGTTGCCGATACAGCGGCGCAGCGCCAGCGGCTTGCCGGGATACAGATCACGCGCTGCGCCGTCGAGGGTGACCCGGCCCGAGCCGAGGTAGGGTTCGGTCAACCCATGCAGCAGGTGGTTGAGGTCAACCGGCTCGATGTTCTCGTGGATGTCGGTGTCCTTCACGCATTGCAGCGCGCCTTTGACCAGCAGCTCCAGATCGTCCAGGTCGCGGCCGAACTTGCTTTGCAGGCTTTCGTCGTCGAGCAGCTCGACGCGCAGGCGCAAGCGCGTGATGGGCGTGCGCAGGTCATGGGAAATGGCGCTGAACAACTGGCTGCGCTCGGTCAGGTAGCGGCTGATGCGTTCGCGCATGGCGTTGAACGCGCGGGCCACCTCGACCACCTCGCGCCCACCGCCTTCGGCCACCGGCTCCACCTCAGCGCCCAGCGACATGTGCCGCGCGGTGCGTGCCAGGCGCTTGAGCGGACGACTCTGCAGGTGCACCAGCAAGCCGATGAACAGCAGCAGGAAGGCCGTGGTCAGGAGAATGAACCACAGCTGCTGGGCGGGCAGTATGGGTTCCTCCAGGCTGGTGTAGGGCTCAGGCAGCAACGAGGCGATGTACAGCCACTCCCCTGGTGCCAGTTGGATCTGCGTCACCAGCACCGGAGGATTGACCGGCTCCAGGGTCAGCGCGTAATGCGCCCAGGAACGCGGCAGTTCGTCGAGTTTCAGGCCGCCGTTGAAGATGCGCAGATCATCCGGGCTGACGAAGGTCACCGAAATGTCGGCGGCATTGCCCAGCGCCTGGCGCAGCACTTCGGTCACCGACTCGGTCACCGCCTGCTTGCGCGGCGTGGTCGGCAGCAACTTCATCTGTAGCGGTCGGTCATTGAGGCTGACCACGAAACGCGTACCGCCCATGCTGCGCAACTGGTCGAGCACCAGCGGCCGATAGGTCACTGGCAGCGAACGGAAGTAACGCACGCTGGCCGACATCGAATGCGCCAGGCTGCGCGCCGTGGTGACCAGCCCTTCGAGCTGGGTGGCGCGTAGTTGCGACAGCCAGATCACGCTGGACAGGGTCTGCGCGGCCAATATCGCCAGCAGCGTGAGCAGCAGCATGCGTCCGAGCAGCGAGCGCGGCAGCCAGCGCCGCGGGTTAACGCCCATCGCCTGCCTGCAGGCTGACCGTGGCCGCCAGTTGGTAGCCACTGCCGCGCACGGTGCGGATCAGCCGCGGCGGCTTGTCGGTGTCACGCAGGCGCTGACGCAGACGACTGACAGCCATGTCGACGATGCGCTCGAGCGGCATCACCTCACGGCCACGGGTGGCATTGCCGATGGTGTCGCGATCGAGAATCTGTTGTGGGTGGTCGAGAAATAATTTGAGCAGGGCGAAGTCGGCGCCGGACAGAATCACCTCTTCGCCGTCGCGGTGGAACAGCCGGTGGCTGACCATATCCAGGCGCCAGTCATCGAAGGCCAGCACCTCGCCACTACGTTCCTGGGTGAATTGCGCACGGCGCAGCAAAGCCTTGATTCGTGCCAGCAGCTCGCGCGGGCTGAACGGCTTGCCAAGATAGTCATCGGCGCCCAGCTCCAGGCCGATCACGCGGTCGGCTTCGTCGGAGCTGGCGGTGAGCATGATGATTGGCACCTGGGCGAAGCGCTGGTGTTCGCGTACCCAACGACACAGGCTGAAGCCGTCCTCGTCGGGCAGCATCACGTCGAGGATGACCAGGTCGGCCGACTCCGCACACAGGCTCTGGCGAAAGGCGGCGCCGTCGGCCACGGCGCGCACCTGAAAGCCGACGCGGCTCAGGTAGGTCTCGAGCAGTTCGCGAATTTCCTGGTCGTCATCGACCAGCAGAATCGATTTGCCGGGCTGGCTCATGGTCCGCCACCTTTGTTGTTATGGCTGTGTAAATCCGGGGGTCTATCAAGGGTTCTCCCGGATTGCATCCGGGCTACGCTCCGACGCCTGTTGCAAGGCCACGCCGGCGCCGATCAGGCCGGGGTACTCGGCCGTCACCAGCCACACCGGAATGCCGTCAAGGTAATGGCTCATGCAACCCTTGTCGCGGAAACTCTTGGCAAAACCGCTGGCAAGAAAACGCTCGGCAAAACGCGGCACCACGCCGCCGACGATATACACCCCACCGCGCGCGCCCAACGTCAGCACATTGTTGCCAGCAGCGCGGCCGAGCCAGCAACTGAACTGTTCCAGCACCGCAGCGGCGACGGGCTCGCCCGCCAGGCCTGCGCTAGTGATGGCCGCTGGCGTGTCGTGCTGCGGCGGCTGACCGTCCAGCTCACAGATGGCCCGATACAGCACCAGCAGACCATTGCCACTGAGCACGTCTTCGGCGCGCACGTGGCCCAGTTGCCGATAAAGAACCTGCCACAGCTCGGCTTCGCGCGGACTGCCGATGGGCAGGTCGACATGCCCACCCTCCCCCGGCAGCACCAGCCAGCGACCGTCCGCCTGTTCCAGCAGCGTACCGACGCCCAGACCGGTACCGGCCCCGATCACCAGCACCGGCCGTTCTGCCTGCGCCTGGCCCTCGCACACCGGCACCCGCTCATGCTCGGCCAGACGCGTCATGCCCAGCGCCATGGCGGAGAAGTCATTGATCATCAGCAAGCGGTCGATCTGCAACGCCTCGCAGAACGCCGTACGGTCGATACGCCAGTGATTGTTGGTGAAGCGGAACAGGTTGCCGCTGACCGGCCCGGCGCAGGCCAGACACACCGAGCCGATGGCGCCCAGCGGCAAACCCTGGGCTTGCAGGTAGGCAAGGATGGCTTGCTCCGGCCCCGGAAAATCGGCGGTCGCCAGGACCTGCACCGCCTCCAGATGATCGTCACGCCACAGGGCGAAGCGTGCGTTGGTACCACCGATATCGCCGACCAGAGCCAGTTTCATGAGAATGTCTCCTGAGCGAAGGCCGTTCGCTGATCGGCAACTGCAGAAAAGTGAGGATGCATGGCATCGACTCCAAACCCGAATTATTTTTGTAGTTCAGACAACGCGCACCACAATAAACCCGAAAATAACGCCTATCAAGCCAGCCAAAGTTGTAATAACAACAATATTTAATGCCAACCCATAGCCCTCGACCCGCACAACAGATTCAGCCCTCGGCATGATCCCGGACAATATCGGCGGCGTTGCTGCGACCTAGACTCGCACCGGCGCATGGCGGGTTTCACTCGCCCTACTGGTCATCCGCATGGAGAGCTGCAGCATGTCACCCGATATCGTCATCGTCGGCGCAGGCCCAGCCGGTCTTTGCCTGGCCCGCGCCCTGTCCGGGCAGGGTCTGTCCATCATCGTGCTGGAACGCCAGGCCGAGCAGGCACTGGCCAAACCGGCTTTCGACGGCCGTGAGATCGCCCTTACCCATGGCTCGCAGGCGCTGCTCGAACGCCTCGGCCTGTGGGCACGCTTGCCCGGCGAAGACATCGCCGTGCTGCGCGACGCCCAGGTGTTCAACGGCCCTTCGCTGTTCGCCCTGAAGATTCGCGCCGAACAGGCCGGTGCCGAGCGACTCGGCCATCTGGTGGCCAACCAGGCCATTCGCCGCGCCGCCTATCAGGCGGTCAGCGACTGCGCCGATGTGCAATTGCTGTGCGAAACCAGCGTGCGCGCCATCGAGCAACGCCAGAACGAGGTGAAACTGGTGCTGCAGGACGGTCAGGTGCTGCAGCCACGCCTGCTGGTCGCCGCCGACAGCCGCTTCTCCGAGACGCGCCGCCAGCTCGGCATCGGCGCGCAGCTCAAGGACTTCGGCAAGAGCATGCTGGTATGCCGCATGCAGCACGAGCAGGATCACCAGCAAATCGCCTGGGAATGGTTCGGCTACGGCCAGACCCTGGCCCTGCTACCGCTCAATGGCCGGCAGTCGTCGATGGTCCTCACCCTGCCACCGCGCGAGATCGAGCGCCTGCAAAAGCTCGACGAAACCAGCTTTGCCCGCGAAATGGAAAAGCGCTTCGACCGCCGCCTGGGTGCCATGCAACTGGTCAGCAGCCGCCACGCCTATCCGCTGGTGGGCGCCTACGCACGACGCATGGTCGGCAACCGCTGCGCCCTGCTCGGCGATGCCGCCGTGGGCATGCACCCGGTCACCGCGCATGGCTTCAACTTCGGCCTGATCGGTGTGCAACTGCTCAGCGACGTGCTACTCGCCGCTCACGGCAAGCGCCAGGACATCGGTGCGCCTGCGCCACTGGTGCGCTACGAGCGCCAGCTGCGCCTGGCCACCTGGCCGCTGTACCAGGCCACCAACTTGCTGGTGGAGCTGTACACCAACGATCAGCTGCCCGCCCGCCTGCTGCGCGGCGCCGGCCTGCGCGTGGCGCAGGGCCTGCTGCCACTGAAGAAGGGCATTGCCCGGCATCTGACGGCACGCACCGGATGAATCACACCCACTGATCGTTACGCTTGCGCTTGACCCGCAGCATGGTCGGCAGAATCAACCCAAGCAGCAACCCGGCACCGGCGATGCTGCCGCCATAGGCCATGTAACGCATCAGCACCTGCTGCTGTTCTTCACCCAGTTGCGCCTGGGCATCTCGCAGCTGCGAACGGGTGGTGGTCAGCTCGGCGTCCAGCGCGCCGCGGGCGGCCTGTAGCTCGTCGATCAGTTTCTTGCGCGAGTCCAGGGTTTCCTGCATGCCTTGCACACGCGCCTTCCAGGCATCGTCGATGCCTTTGAGTTCAGCCGTGAGGTCGGCGACTTTCTGTTCCAGTTGCGGCAGTCGCTCGGCCTGACCGGGTACCGATTGCAGGTCGCGACTGGGAATCCATACCGTACTGCCGCTGGCGCTGCGCACCTGGCTGTAGTCGCCCTGGGTGCGCAACAACTCCACTTTTTCCCCGGAGGTCAGGGTGCCAACGATGCGATAGCCATCAGTGGGGCCGCTGCGCACATAGGTGTTTAGGCTGTCGCTGACCCAGCGCTGATTGCTGGCGGCCTCTTCGGCCAAGGCCGGTTGTGCGCCGCCGAGCAGGCCACCGAGCAGCAGGCAGGCGCCGAGAAGGCGGGATTGAAGTGGAGCGTAAGGAGATAAGAACATGGGGCGATCTTCACATGGCAGTCAGACGAACCCGGCGAACGGGATGAACGATGACGACCCCATGCATGAGCATGATCCAGACAGGTTCAGCGACGAAGGCGCCACAGTAGCGGCCAATAGCCATCTATTCCTGTCGGTACGAGCCGACAGCAGACAGACATTGCGCCATTGTCCGGAGTTCACTCGAAGCAATGGCGCTGGATGGACGGAGGATCGATTCAGCCGTTGTGGCGCTGCACGAAGGCGCAGAAATCCGTCAACGGCATCGGCCTGCCAAGCAGATAGCCCTGGAACTGGCTACAACCATTGTCAGCCAGAAACCGCCGCTGCGCCTCGGTTTCCACACCCTCGGCGATCACCGTCATGCCCATGCTCTGGCCCAGGGCGATGACCGTACGCACGATGGTCTCACTATTGGTATCGGTGAGCACATCGCAGATGAATGAACGGTCGATCTTCAGCTTGCTCAGTGGCAGGCGCTTGAGGTGACTGAGGGAAGAAAAGCCTGTGCCGAAGTCATCCAGCGAGAAACGCACACCCTGCTCGACCAGGGCACTCATCTTGCGCGTCAGGTCTTCCATGTCGCGCACGATCAGCGTCTCGGTCAGCTCCAGTTCCAGCCGCCGCGCATCGATGCCGTGGCGCGCGATCAGGCCAAGAATCTCGGCCACGAAACTGCCCTGTGAAAACTGCCGCTGACTGATATTCACCGCCAGCCCCAGCTCACCGAGGAGCGGATCACCCTGCCACTGGCGCAACCGCGCGGCCGTCTGCTCCAGCACCCATTGACCGATAGGAATGATCAGCCCGGTGTTCTCGGCATGGTCGATGAACTCGCCTGGCGCCAGCAGCCCGCGCTGCGGGTGCTGCCAGCGAATCAGCACCTCGGCTCCCACCACCCGCCCTGCATCGTTGAGCTGCGGCTGGTAGTGAAGCACGAACTGCCCCTCGCGGATGGCCGCGCGCAGGTCGCGATCCAGTTCGGAGCGCTCGGCGGTATCGGTCTGCAGAATGTGCAGGAGCAAGAAGAACAGCACCATGGCCACGCCGGCCTGCAGCCAGGAGCCGACACGCCGCACATCGTCGGGCAGTGCGTAGAGGTCGGTGGGGCGCCAGTTCGACGCTGCCAATGCGACGAACAACAGCAAACAGAACAGCGAGACGCCATAACGCAGCCACAATGGATCGTCACGAAAGGCCATCAGGGCACCGACAGCCATCGGCAGCAGATACAGATGCGTGGCACGCGGCGCCATGCGCGTCGACGGATCGAGCAGCAGGGTCGAGGCGACGACAACGACAATCAGCGCGCTGAACAGAATCAGGTTGGCACTGCGTGCCCTGTCGCGCAGGGTCAGGACGAAGACCGCAAGGCCACTGAAGATGATCGCCACATCCATGATGACGATGCCCCAGTAGCCACGAGCGCTGAAGAATACTCCCCACAACACGCCCATCGCGATCATCACCAGACTGGCCAGCATGCGCATGCGCCGCTCCCGGCGCTGGCCGACCAGGGCCAGATCCGCCCCCTGCCAAAGTTGGCGAAAGCGTCTGCCGAAGCTCGAAAGTGATGGCATGCTGAAATCCTGATCCGATCACTTCATTCTTGAAGCTGGCTGGCCGAATGCAAGTTTCTGGCGCAGCTTTTAATCCACAGCTGCGCGTTGTTCTGGCACGCAGCCCGACAATCAATCAATTGCTGCGGTCTCCTGGGCCTTCAGAACCATGCCTTGGCCCATGACAGGGATATCGACAATCCGCGTGACGCAGTGATGTCTCGAGCCGGGATACGGGGTTAACGACGATGCCATCGTGCCTTCCTCAACGGCCAGATGACAGCCGCATGGAGCTGAGTAGCAACGTGCCCTGACTAGCGAGAGGCGCCGGCCTTGAAACCCTGTACTGCAGGCGGGGCTGGAATCGGGACGCTTAACGAGTACCTGCCAGTGGTTGGTGATCACACTCACGCCCCAGGAGCCCGGGCACACCTGAGACGCTGTCGGGCACTATCGCCTCGAGACGGGCAAAACCTGTACAGCCTGCACAACCCCATGCGTGACGCAGCAGTCATTGCACGAACGTGCTCAAAAGGGCTTGCAAAGGAAGAAAAACAGCTATACAAAAGCTGTACACAACAAATCCTTGTACAACTTTAGGTAAATCGATATGCCGTCCTCCCGTGCTCCGCTGCGTGACATGCACTTCGTGTTCGAAGAACTGCTCGACGCCTACACCCAGCTGCAAAACCTGCCCGAACACCGCGAACTCAGCGCTGACCTTGGCGGTGCGATTCTCGAAGAAGCTGCCAAGCTGGCCGAGAACGTGCTGGCACCGCTGAACGGCCCAGGCGACAAGCAAGGCTGCCAGTACGACCCGCAGAGCCGCAGCGTACGCACCCCGGATGGCTTCAAGGCCGCCTATAAGCAGTTCGCCGAAGGTGGCTGGACGGCCCTGGCCTGCACACCCGAGTTTGGTGGCCAGGGGTTGCCGCATGTGCTGAACATGCTGGTCGAGGAAATGACCTGTTCGGCCAACCTGTCACTGGGCATGTACCCGGGCCTGACCCACGGCGCCATCAACGCCCTGACCAGCCACGGCACCCCTGAACAGCAGGCGCAATACCTGCCGCGCCTGATCAGTGGTGAGTGGACCGGGACCATGTGCCTGACCGAACCGCAGTGCGGTACCGACCTTGGCCTGATCCGCACCCGCGCCGTACCGCAGGCCGATGGCAGCTACGCCATCACCGGCACCAAGATCTGGATCACCGGCGGTGAACACGACCTGGTCGACAACATCGTCCATCTGGTGCTGGCCAAGCTGCCGGATGCGCCGGACAGCGTCAAAGGCATCTCCCTGTTCCTGGTGCCCAAGTTCCTCGAGGATGGCAGCCGCAACCCGGTGTTCTGTGGCGGCTTGGAACACAAGATGGGCATCAAGGGCTCGGCCACCTGCGTGATGAATTTCGAGGGCGCCAGAGGCTGGCTGATCGGCGAACCGAACAAGGGCCTGAGCTGCATGTTCACCATGATGAACTCGGCGCGCCTGATGGTCGGCATGCAGGGTCTGGGCGTGGCCGAAAGCGCCTACCAGATCGCCCTCGGCTTCGCCCGCGAGCGCCTGCAGAGCCGCTCGATCTCAGGGCCCAAAGCAGCCGACAAACCGGCCGACCCGATCATGGTGCACCCGGACGTGCGGCGCATGCTGCTGCGGCAGAAGGTGATGATCGAGGGCTGCCGTGCCCTCGCCTACTTCGCCGGCCTGCAACAGGACATCGCGCATGGCGCCGAGGATGCCGAAACGCGCAGCCGCGCCGATGACCTGGTGCAGCTGCTCACGCCTGTGGTCAAGGCCTTCCTCACCGATGAAGGCTTCACCTGCGCCAACGAAGGCCTGCAGGTGCTTGGCGGCTCGGGCTTCACCGAAGACTGGGGCATCGAGCAACTGGTGCGTGACAGTCGCATCACCCGCATTTACGAAGGCACCAACGGCATCCAGGCGCTGGATCTGGTAGGCCGCAAACTCGCACTTGGCGGCGGTCGCGCCGTGCGTGCCTATTTCGCCCTGGTCGAAGGCTGGCTCAAGAGCAATGCCGATGCCCCGCACGCGGCGGCGGTCACCCAGGCACTGAAGCAACTGCAGCAAGCCACCCTATGGCTAGCCAGCGAAGGCAGCAAGGATCCGGAGCAGGCCGCCGCCGCGGCTACCCCTTACCTGCGCCTGTTCGGCCTGGCCAGTCTGGCGTGGCTGTGGTCGCAGCAAGCCCAACTGGCCCAGCGGCACCTCGATGCTGGCACCTCGGAAACCCATTTCTATGCAGCCAAGGTCAAGTCTGCCGACTTCTTCATGGCGCGCATCCTGCCGGAAACCGATGCCCTGCTCAGCGAAATCAAGGCTGGCAAGGCGACACTGATGGCCTTCACTGATGAGGAGTTCGCTGCCTGATTACAGGCAGCGTCGACAAGCTGCGCAATCCGGCAACCCACTTCTCCCCTTTTGGTTGTCGGATTTTTTTATTCTTCACCTGCGGCCAGTGACTGGCCGCAGTCACATTCAACTGCGGAGCGATGAGCCATGGCAACCCCGAGATCACGCCTCTGTTCAGTCCTGCTGCTATCGCTGGCACTCGCTGCTGGAGCGGCACAGGCCAATAGCCTGAATGGTTGGCGCGAACAACTGCCACAAGCGACGCTGATTGGCAGTGGCGACTTCAGCTGGTTCGGTTTCTCCGTCTACAACGCCAAACTGTGGAGCCCGAACAGTCCAGTTGACTTCACCCAGCCCTTTGCTCTCGAACTGACCTACCGCCGCACCATCAGCCGGGAAACCCTGGTCGACACCAGTCTCGACGAAATCCGCAGGATCAACGGCCAACCGCTGGACCCGGAACAGCAGTCCGCCTGGACAGAGCAGATGAGCAAGGCCTTTGTCGACGTCAAGGACGGTACGCGTATTACCGGTGTTTTCCTGCCCGAGCAGGGCTGCCGCTTCTATGTCGACGGTCAACTGCAACACGTCATCGATGATCCGGAGTTCGCCCGCGCCTTTTTTTCCATCTGGCTCGACCCGCAAACCCGCAGCCCCAAATTGCGCTCGGAATTGCTCGGCCTTAATCCCTGAGGTGTTGCATGAAAACCCTGTTGATTGTGCTGACCAGCCTGTTGCTGATCAGCTGTGGCCAGGTTCCGGTGGAGCGTTATGCCAACGAGAAACCTGTGCTGGATCTGCCCACCTATTTCTCTGGGCCAGTGCAGGCCTGGGGCATGTTTCAGGATCGCTCCGGTGAAGTGATCAAGCGTTTTCACGTCGACATCCAGAGCCGCCGCGACGGCGAAAAACTGATTCTCGACGAGCGCTTCCTGTACAGCGACGGCACCCGCCAGCGCCGGGTCTGGACCCTGACCCCGGATGGTGAAGGACGCTGGATCGGCACCGCTGACGACGTGGTTGGCGAAGCCATCGGCGAAGTCGCCGGCAATGCCCTGCGCTGGCGCTATCACCTCAACCTGCCAGTGGACGATACGACCTATGTCGTTTACTTCGACGACTGGATGTACCTGATGGATGACGACACCCTGATCAACCGCTCGGTCATGAGCAAATTCGGTATCGAGCTGGGTCAGGTCACCCTCTTCTTCCGTCGCGGCGCTGCCACGCCATGACCCTCAACAGCTTCGGTAGCGGCTACAGGGCACTGGTCATCGGCGCCAGCGGCACCCTTGGCCAGGCATTCAGTGCATTACTGCGTGCTGATCCCAATTGCGCCAGTGTGCGCGAACTGAGCCGCACCAGCTCGCCGTCACTCGACTTGGAGGTGCCGGGCAGCATCGCCGAGGCCGCAACGGCATTGGCGGATGAGGGGCCTTATCAGTTGATTCTGCACACGGCCGGGCTATTGCACCGCGACGGGATCGCCCCGGAGAAGAGCCTGGCTGCCATCGAAGCCGATGCGCTGCAGGCGGTATTCCAGGTCAACGCATTGGGGCCCGCGCTGGTGCTGCGTCACTTCCTGCCACTGCTCGACAAGCAGGGCGCCATGGCCATGCTGTCGGCCAAGGTCGGCAGCATCGGTGATAACCGTCTGGGCGGCTGGTATGCCTACAGATCGTCCAAGGCTGCGCTGAACATGCTGATCAAGACCGCCGCCATCGAACTGGCCCGCAGCAAGCCCAGGGCACGCCTGCTGAGCCTGCATCCCGGCACGGTGATCTCGCCCTTGTCGCAACCCTTTCGCGGCGCCGCGGCTGCACGCCCGGCCGAACAGGCGGCGGCCGAGATGCTGCGGGTGATCGACGACCTCGGCGCCGAGCACAGTGGCAGCTTCCACGCCTACGATGGGCAGCAGCTGCCCTGGTAGCGGCTGATCACAGCCCCCCGAACAGATCGAAGGAATCGAGCAGGCGCCAGGCGATTTCCGGCCTTTTCTCCATCGCCCGACGGATTGCCGCCGGAATGTTCTGCCGCGTCTTGCGGCACAGGCCCGGATGCGCGTCGAAACGCATGTGGATGCCGCGCATGCTGCGCACCTCGCCATGGGCTGGCTCGATATGCAGGCGAATGCCCAACTGCTCGTACATGCGCTGCTGCAGGCGCTCGAGCTCTTCGAGACTCTGCAGGTTCTCGAGGCGTTCGAGCAGGCGCTGCTCCTCCTGGCGGGTCAGCAGCAGTATGCGCGTGTCGGCGACGGCGCTGCCCAGCAACTCCTCGCGCTGACAGTCGCAAGCGCCCGGTGGGCAGGGATTACGCAGGGGCAATGGTGAATTCATGAACCCGATCATAGCCATAGCCATGCGCGCTGCCCATCCACGCCCATCGCCTGGCTTGTCAGCGCCGCAGACTCCGTTAAGCTCACAGCATTTCCCCCCGATACAAGGAAGAACACCATGCTGCGCCTCACCACGTTCGCCGCTGGCCTGCTGCTTTCGGCCAACGTCTTCGCCCTGTCCCTCTCCGACCTGAGCCAGCAGGACGCCAGTGGCGGCCTCAAGGACGCGCTGATCCAGGGCGCCCAGGTGGCCGTCAAACAACTGGGCACGCCCGGCGGCTTCAGCAACAACCCGGACGTGCGCATCGAGCTGCCCGGCAAACTCGGCAAAGCCGCCAAGACCATGAAGATGATGGGCATGGGCGCCCAGGTCGATCAGCTCGAAGCGAGCATGAACAAGGCCGCCGAGGCGGCAGTGCCACAAGCCCAGGCGCTGCTGGTCGATGCGGTGAAAAAGATGACCGTGGCCGACGCCAAGGCTATTCTCAGCGGCCCGCAGGACTCGGCCACGCAGTACCTGAACAAGAGCAGCCGTGAGCAGATCCGCGCCAAGTTCCTGCCCATCGTCAAGCAGGCCACCGACCAGGTCGGTCTGGCCCAGCAGTACAACGCCTTCGCCGGCCAGGCAGCCAGCTTTGGCGTGGTCGACGCCAAGAGCAGCACGGTGGAAAGCTACGTGACCGAGCAGGCCCTAGATGGCCTGTTCGAGATGATCGCCAAGCAGGAGGCCGGCATCCGCCAGAACCCGGCCGGCGCCGCCACCAGCCTGGCGAAGAAAGTATTCGGCGCGCTCTGAGAAAAGCCCCTGACGCAGCCTGAGTAGGAGCCCCGCCCCGGGGCGAAGCCTTTGGCTTTGCGGTGATCTTTCGATTCGCCGCGAGGCGCGGCTCCTACGGAGTGATGTGGCCTGCGGGTTATCCGGTTTCTGCCATTGCACGCTGCCCTGATTCGCGGCAGGGAGCCGCTCACATTCGCGACGTCAGCGCTTAACGGCCCCCAACAGTGGTGCGTTGGCACTCAGGGCAGGCAGAGCCTGTCCTGCGCTGGCCGGGCGAACAAGAAGCCCTGCATGTAGCGGATACCCAGCTCTTTCAGGGCATCGCGTTCACCGGCGGTTTCAATACCCTCGGCAATGATGCGGATACCCAGACGCTGGGACACCAGCACAATACCGGCAACGATGGCCTGGCGTACCGGGTCCTGATCGATACCCCGGGTCAGGGCCATATCCAGCTTGAGCACGTGCGGCTGAAATTCAGCCAGCAGATTGAGCCCGGAGTAACCGGCCCCGAAATCATCGATGGCAGTGGTAAAACCCTGCTTGCCGTACTCGGCAAAGATGCGTTTGAGGTGCTCGGCGTCATGAATCTGCTCGCCTTCGGTGACCTCGAACATCAGCCGTTGCTGAGGAAAATCGAAACGCCTTGCCGCCTCGAGGGTTGCACGAATGCAGGTCTCGGCGCGATACACCGCATTGGGTAGAAAGTTGATGCTGAGCAGACAGTCCGGGATATCGAGCAAGCCCAGTTTGGAGGCCTGCTCGATGGCCTTGACCCGGCAAGCCTGGTCGAACCGGTAGCGATTGCTGTCGTTGACTCGGCACAGCACCTCGCCTGCTGACTCACCATTGATGCCACGCACCAGCGCCTCATAAGCGAAAGGCCGCTGCTCCTCGATATCGATGATCAATTGAAACGCCATGGTGAAATCGAACCCCAGCGCTTCGGCGTTTCGACACTCGGCGCAGCCCACAGCCCGAAACGGCTGAGGAAAGATGCTCTGGCTGGAAATATTCATTGCCGCTTCCTTATCAGGACAAGACGTGTTGATGCCCAATTGTCAGCCTAGTCAAAAACGAAAGGAAGCCACGTGTTTTTCCAGCGATACCGCCAGCTGTTGCAGCCCCTGGGCCGTACGCGAGGTATCTGCCACAGCCTCGCTGTTTTCCATCGACATCTGAGCGATGCGCTCGACATTACGCGCAACGTCCTGACTGGCGACCGTCTGTTCACGCAATGCCAGGGAAATCTGATCGACCACGCTGACCACACTGGCAGATGCCTGACGAATGGTGACGATGGCCTCACCGGCCTGGCTGGCTTGCTCCACGCCACTGCTGACCTGCTGCACACCGATTTCCATATTGCTGACCGCGCTGCGCGTACCCTGCTGAATTTTCTTGATCATCTCGGTGATCTCCTGAGTCGAGTTGGCCGTGCGCTGCGCCAGCAAGCGTACCTCATCGGCCACCACCGCGAAACCACGCCCCTGCTCGCCGGCACGCGCCGCCTCGATGGCTGCATTGAGCGCCAGCAGGTTGGTCTGGTCAGCGATTTCCTTGATCACATTGACGATCGAGGAAATCTGATCCGAGTGCTGGCCCAGTTCGGCGATCTGCACTGCGGCGCCCTGCACGGTATCGGCGATGCGCTGCATGCTGACCAGGGTTTCCTGAATCACGGCGCCGCCTTCCGCCGACTGCCGACCTGAATCGCTGGACAAGCCATGCGCTTCATTGGCGTTATCGGCCACGTGATTGATGCTCACGGTCAGCTCCTCCACCGTCGCCGCCATGCTCGATGCGGCCTGCGACTGCTCCTGGGTGGACACCGACAACTGTGTCGAGGCACTGGAGATATTTTGCGCAGCGCTGACCAACTGCACGGCTCCGGCGCGGATCTGCCCGATCATCTCGCGCAGCCGCTCCTGCATGGTGGCGAAGGCATTGAGCAGTGTGCCGATCTCGTCACCGCCGGCCCGCTCGATGTTCGAATCGAGACGCCCCTGGGCGACATTGCGCGCCACCTCGACCACCTGCTGCAAACGCCCGGCGATACTGCGCGAGAGCATGAAGGCCACACTGATGGCGAGTACCGTAGCGATAAGGCCACCCACCAGCAGGATCGTCAGTGACAAGGATTTGGCTGCGTTCATGGAGGCCGTGCGCTGCTCCAGCAACGCCCGCTCTTCGTTCTGGAGATCGTTGAGGATACGGCGCATGGCATCCATCTTGACCTTGGCGCCGCCTGCCGAAATACGCTCGATCACGGCCTCGAAAGGCTGCGTACCAGCATTGACCTGACGACGCAGCTCCATGTAGCCGTTGATGTCTTCGCTCAACCACTGGTCATGCAATGCCTGTATTTCGGCAAGACGGCGCTGCTGCACGGGATTGTCGCGGGTGAGCTAACGCAGCTGTGCCAGTATCGACTGAAATTCGCGCTCGCCAGCCTCGAAAGGGCCGAGAAACTGGTCGCGCCCGGTGATGACGAACCCCCGCGCCCCGGTTTCGATATTCAGCAGACTGCCCAGTAACTCGGATGATTCGTTGATCACTTCATAGGTGTGGATGTTCAGGCGCACCGAACTGTCGACCTGATCGAAGCCGCGCCAGGTGGAGAGCACCAGCATCAGAATGATCAGCAGAATGACAGCGAACCCCGCATACAACTTTTGCGAAATACTGAGATTGGCAAGCATGGGGAAAACCTCTGATTCGTCAGAAATGAACGGACAGAGGGGCGTCATCCAACCGCACCGACTGGCAGTACGCCATTATGCGCAGCGATACAATAATTGTACAAATAAAATATTATGTACAAGCACACCATGCCTGGCAGCCATGAAAAAGCCCCGCCGGGCTTGTGGCCGGGCGGGGCTTTCGGTTGCCGTTGCCGATCAGGCGCAGGCGGCTTGCATCTGACGATGCGTGTCGATGAGGTGCTGCACCACGCCAGGATCGGCCAGCGTGGAGATGTCGCCGAGAGAATCGTATTCGGCGGTAGCGATCTTGCGCAGGATACGGCGCATGATCTTGCCCGAGCGGGTCTTCGGCAGGCCCGGAGCCCACTGAATCACGTCCGGCGTGGCGATCGGGCCGATCTCCTTACGCACCCAGTTGCGCAGTTCCTGACGCAGTTGTTCCGATGCTTCTTCGCCCGCATTCAGGGTGACGTAGACGTAGATGCCCTGCCCTTTGATGTCGTGCGGTACACCGACCACCGCGGCCTCGGCCACTTTCGGGTGGGCGACCATGGCGCTTTCCACTTCAGCGGTACCCATGCGGTGACCGGAGACGTTGAGCACGTCGTCGACACGGCCGGTGATCCACCAGTAGCCGTCTTCGTCGCGGCGCGCACCGTCACCAGTGAAGTACATGCCACGGAAGGTCTTGAAGTAGGTATCGACGAAGCGGTCGTGGTCGCCGTACAGGGTACGTGCCTGACCCGGCCAGGAATCGATGATCACCAGGTTGCCTTCGGCAGCGCCTTCGATGATGTTGCCCAGATTGTCCACCAGCGCCGGCTGTATGCCGAAGAACGGCCGTGCAGCGGAGCCCGGCTTGAGACCATGAGCGCCCGGCAGCGGAGTCATCAGGCAGGCACCGGTCTCGGTCTGCCACCAGGTGTCGACGATTGGGCAACGGCTCTGACCGACGTTCTCGTAGTACCACTGCCAGGCTTCCGGGTTGATCGGCTCACCGACCGATCCAAGCAGACGCAGGCTGGAACCATCGGCGCCTTCGACCGCGGCCTTGCCCTCGGCCATCATGGCGCGAATGGCAGTCGGGGCGGTGTAGAGGATGTTGACCTTGTGCTTGTCGACGATCTTCGCCACACGGGTGACGTCCGGGTAGTTCGGCACACCTTCGAACATCACGGTGGTGGCGCCGTTGGCCAGCGGCCCGTAAACCAGATAGGTGTGACCGGTGACCCAGCCGATGTCGGCGGTGCACCAGAAGACTTCGCCCGGACGGTAGTCGAACACGCGCTCATGGGTCAGCGAGGCATAGGTCAGGTAGCCGCCGGTGGTGTGCAGCACACCTTTGGGCTTACCGGTGGAACCGGAGGTGTAGAGGATGAACAGCGCTTCTTCAGCCCCCATTTCCTTCGGTGCGCACACGCTGCCAGCCACTTTCATCAGGTCTTCGTACCAGATGTCGCGATGCTGGTTCCATTTGATGCTGCCACCGGTGCGATTGACCACGATGATCTTCTGCACGCTGTGGGTTTCCGGGTTGGTCAGCGCGTCATCGACGTTGGCTTTGAGCGGCACCTTCTTGCCACCGCGCACGCCTTCGTCGGCGGTGATCACCACCTTGGACTTGCAGTCGATGATGCGGCCAGCCAGCGCCTCGGGGGAGAAGCCGCCGAATACCACGGAATGGATGGCGCCAATGCGCGCACAGGCGAGCATGGCCACCACGGCTTCCGGGATCATCGGCATGTAGATGGTCACCACGTCGCCACGGTGAATGTCCTGGCCGCGCAGAGCGTTGGCGAACTTGCACACTTGCTCGTGCAGCTCACGGTAGGTGATTTCCTTGTGCTCGGACGGATCGTCGCCTTCCCAGATGATCGCAATCTGATCACCGCGCGTTTCCAGGTGACGGTCGAGGCAGTTGTAGGAGACGTTCAGGGTGCCATCGGCGTACCACTTGATATCGACGTGGTGATCGTCGAACGAGGTTTGCTTGACCTTGGTGTAGGGCTTGATCCAGTCGATCCGCTTGCCCTGCTCGCGCCAGAAACCCTCGGGGTTGACCACGGACTGTTGGTACATGGCCTTGTAGGTGGCCTCGTCAGTGAGGGTCCGCGCGGCCACTTCGGGGCGCACAGGGTAAAGAGACGCAGCACTCATGAAATCACCTCGGCGGGTAGTTGTTTTTGTATGGTGCCTTTTGTATCCCCCGCCCCTTCGTGAGGCCATTCGACCATGGTCTTACCAGGCTAAGACCATGGTCGACGCAGCCATTCCCGCTGCATGCGAAGAGCTGCAACGATTGCCGCAGAGGCAGCGCTGCGCCATGCTCGCAGGCTTCACAATGCAGGGAGAGGGTTCAATGACAGCGTTAAACGCCATGGCACTCGAGGGCCTCAAGGTCATCGAGATGGGCCAGCTCATCGCCGGCCCCTTCGCCAGCAAACTGCTCGGCGAATTTGGCGCCGACGTGATCAAGATCGAGCCGCCAGGCGTCGGTGACCCGCTGCGCAAATGGCGCAAGATCAAGGACGGCACTTCGCTCTGGTGGCACGTGCAGTCACGCAACAAACGCTCGCTGACCCTCGACCTAAAACAGGCCGAAGCGCAGGACATCGTGCGCAAGCTGGTGAGTGAGGCCGACGTGCTGGTGGAGAACTTCCGCCCCGGCACGCTCGAAGACTGGGGCCTAGCAGCCTGTCGGACTTGAATTCATAAATGGACAGAGCGCGACAAAGACAAAGCGAATTGCCCACTATTTGAGCGTTTTTAACCGGTTGTTGC
>NZ_VRYE01000080.1 GCF_008041835.1 Ectopseudomonas mendocina | reverse complement strand
AATCCACGCCTATGCGTTTAAGTTTCATGCCGGCTCCCCCTCCGGGATTGTTTGTTTCGTAACCTTCAGTCTGGCGCAATGACGCCGTAGGAGGGAGTAGTCCATCTCATTGGGCTACGCCAGACCGGCGCCATCGTCGGGGACGATCAGGATCGCGGCGCGCAGGCCGTTGCTGACCTTGGGATTGGGGAAAATGATCCGCGCGCCCCGCTCCTCCACGATCCAGCGGGTATCGGCGATATCCTCAGCCAGCAGGTAGCCGGGCGCCAGCTCGGTGAAGTTCTCGATATCCGCCGGCAGGTGCAACTGGAAGCTGTCGCTGTGCTTGATGACTTCACGCGAGACCGCAAACAGCTGCATGCCATCGAGCGTGGGCTCGCCGCTGATCACCTCGCGCCCTTCGATCAGCGCATGCAGCGCGTTCTCCAATAGATCGAGATTGACCAGTTCGTTTTGCCCGAAGGCACGGGCCTTGCCCAACTCCAGGGTGAAGGCTTCGGCACCAAGCTGCGCGCAGGTGTAGGCACTGAAGGTGGTCGAGGCCTTGTTCTGCAGCAGCACTGCCTCGATACCGGCAGCGCGCAGACGCTGCAGCTCGCGGCGCGAGTGGGCGCGACCTTCCTGCCATGGATAGAGGGCGAACTGCTCGATCTTCGAGGCGCGAATGGCGGTATGCAGGTCGTAGTGCAGGCGTGTGCGGCCGCTATCCTTGCCAAAGAAGTTGACGCACAGGTGTTCCAGGTCGCAGGCACGGATGGCCTCGAAACCGCTGGACCGCTCATGACGACCGCTGAACAGGCGATTGAGATCCTGCTCGACGTAACGCTCGCCCCGGCGCATGGCCTCGGGGTTGCCGAACAGAAAAAGAATGCGCGCTGCCGGGTGCAGCTCGTTGCGCGCGATGCCGCGCAGCAGCCGGTCGAGCAGTTCGATGGGAGCGGTTTCGTTGCCATGGACGCCGGCCGACAGCAGCAGGTCGAGGCCGTTGTCGCGCGCGGCTGGCGGGGTCACCTCCAGCGCGCCTTCATCCAGCCAGCGAAGACGCGTGCCATCGGGCGTCAGTTGAATCTTCGCCGACGGCTCATGGCCGGCCAGGGTCAGTTCAAGCAGTTTGCCGAGGGCAAGCATGGGCACTCCTTGGTTCGCAGCATTTTCGTAGTGTGGGCCGGGCGGCGCTGTGCTTCAGCCCACCAACAACGACCCACCCGGCAAGCTTCAATCAGTGATTGCAGTCCGGGCCATGAACGTGATCGTTTTCATCGGCCAGCGCCGGCTCCATCTCCAGCTGCAGGCTGACCAGATTGGTGGCCTGCGGACGCAGCAGCAAATTGGCGTACTCGGTATCGCCCTCCTCCACGTCGACACCGATCAGCAACTGATCGCCAACGGCCTGGACCCACAGCTCCTTGCCCTGCCACACCACGGCGAAACGGCTGCAGGAGGTTTCCAGTTGGGTGCCGTCGTTATCTTCAAGAATCAGTTGCAGCGCGTCGCTCATACAATCTCCGGGAATCGCGGTTCAGGTTCAGGCTATCTGGAAAGGATAGACCGAGCCCAGTTTAAGGATCTGCGTCAGTTCATCCAATGCCGTGCGGCATTCGGTGAGCAATTGCGGGTCGGCCAGATCGGCTTCGCTGAGGCGGTCGCGGTAATGCTTGTCGACCCAGGCCACCAGGGTGTCGTGCAACGCGTCGCTCATCACCACACCTGGATTGACCGCCGCCAGCTCCTGTTCATTGAGTGCCACGCGCAGGCGCAGGCAAGCCGGGCCACCGCCATTCTGCATGCTCTGCTTGAGGTCGAACACACGCACTTCGCGGATCGGCCCGCCGCTGGCGGTCAATTGCTGCAGGTAGCGCCAGACACTGGCGTTGTTGCGGCACTCTTCCGGCACGATCAACAACATGCTGCCATCGGCACGCGTCAGCAGTTGGCTGTTGAACAGGTAGGAGCGCACCGCATCCTGCACGCTGACAGCCGAGCCCGGCACGCACACGGCCTGGAAGTTGCCGCCACGCCGCGCCAGCTTGTCGCCCAGCTCGGCCAGCACCTTGTCGGTTTCGAGGAAGGCGTCCTGGTGATAGAACAGCACCTCGCCGTTACCCACGGCGATCACATCGTTGTGGAACACGCCCTGATCGATCACCGCCGGGTTCTGCTGGGCATAGACCACGCCCGCCTCGCTCAGCCCGTGCAGGCGGGCCACGGCCTGGCTGGCCTCCAAAGTCTGTCGCGCGGGGTAGCGCGCCGGCGCCGGGTAGCGGGTATCGAAGGCGCTGCGCCCGTAGACGAAAAACTCCACGCCGGCATCGCCATAACCTTTGCAGAAGCGCGTGTGGTTGGCCGCCCCTTCGTCACCGAACTGCATCACCGCCGGCAGCGCCGGGTGATGGGCAAAGTGCGCCTGATTGGCGAACATCGCCTGCAACACGCGGCTGGTGGTCGGGTGCTCGATGCTGCGGTGGAACTTGCAGTTGAGGTTGGCGGCAGTGAAGTGCACACGCCCGTCCGCCGTATCGGCGCTGGGGCTGACGGTACAGGAATTGGCCGTCCACATGCTCGACGCCGAACAGCTCGCCACCAGCAGCGGCATGGCCTCGCGGGCAGCGCGCTGGATCACCTCGGCATCGCTGCCGGTAAAACCCAGGCGCCGCAATTCAGCGACGGCGGGACGCTCCTGCGGGGCCAATACGCCCTGCTTGAAGCCCATGTCCATCAACGCCTTCATTTTCGCCAAACCCTGCCTGGCTGCTTCCCGGGGGTTCGACACGGCCTGGCTGTTGCTCTGCGAGGCGACGTTGCCGTAGGACAGGCCGCCGTAGTTATGCGTCGGCCCGACCAGGCCATCGAAATTCATTTCATAGGCGGCCATCACAGGGTCACTCCCGGCGTCAGGGTCACGGGCAGGACCAGGCTTTCGCTCTCCAGCCCGGCCACCGGGTAGGCACAGTAATCCGCTGCGTAGTAGGCGCTGGCGCGGTGGTTGCCGGACGCGCCGATGCCACCGAACGGCGCGGTGCTGGCAGCGCCGGTGAGCTGCTTGTTCCAGTTGACGATGCCGGCGCGGCTATGCAGCCAGAACTGTTCGAAGCGCGCTCTGGAGTCCGACAGCAGACCCGCCGCCAGCCCGTAAACCGTGGCGTTGGCCTCGGCGATGGCCGACTCGAAGCTGGCGTAGCGGATCACCTGCAACAGTGGGCCGAAAAACTCCTCGTCAGGACGCTCATGCACGGCCGTGACATCGAGGATGCCGGGCGTCAGCAGCGCAGCACCTGCCTGCGGTTGGGTCATCGCCAGCAAGGCCGTGGCGCCCTTGGCGAGCAAGTCCTGCTGCGCCTGCATCAACTGCGCGGCGGCCTGCAGGGAAATCACCGACCCCATGAACGGCGCCGGCTGCTCATCGAAACGCCCCACCCTGAGCTGTCCGGCGACCTGCACCAGACGCGCCAGCAGCGCATCGCCCCACACCCCTTGCGGCACCAGCAGGCGCCGTGCGCAGGTACAGCGTTGACCAGCTGAGATAAACGCAGACTGGATGATGGTGTACACGGCAGCGTCGACATCGGCCACCTGATCGACGATCAGCGGGTTGTTACCCCCCATCTCCAGCGCCAGGATCTTCTCCGGACGCCCGGCGAACTGCGCGTGCAGCAGGTTGCCGGTGCGGCTGGAGCCGGTGAAGAACAACCCGTCGATACCAGGGTGGCCAGCCAGGGCGGTGCCGGTTTCACGGCCACCCTGCAGCAGGCTGAGTACACCTGCGGGCAGGCCGGCCTCGATCCAGCATTGCACGGTCAGCTCGGCCACCTTGGGCGTCAGCTCGCTGGGTTTGAACAGCACGCAGTTGCCGGCCAAAAGCGCCGGTACGATATGGCCGTTGGGCAGGTGCCCAGGGAAGTTGTAGGGGCCGAACACTGCCACCACACCATGCGGTTTGTGCCGCAGCACGGCGGTGGCGTCGCCCAGCGGGCCGCTCTTCTCGCCAGTGCGCTCGCGATAGCTCTGGATGGAAATAGCGACCTTGCCCACCATGCTGTTCACTTCGGTGGCTGCTTCCCACAGCGGCTTGCCGGTCTCTTCACCAATGGCCTGCGCCAACTGCTGCGCACGATCCTTGAGGTACACGGCAAAACGTTCCAGCACGGCGATACGAGAATCCAGCGATTGCGCGGCCCAGGCCGAGAAGGCCTGGCGTGCAGCAGTCACGGCCGCATCGACCTGCGCAGCATCGGCGCCACGCCCCTGCCAGACCACCGCCTGGCTGACCGGGTCGAGCGATTGCAGAGGCTCGCCACGGCCTGCCAGCCATTGGCCGGCGATATAGTGAGTGCTCATTGTAATTTTCACTCCACGCTTACGGCCGGCAGGCTGACCGGCTCGCTACACAATCTCTCAGTGGCCGAGCGCCAACGGTACGGCCCGCACCAGGTCACCTGCGGACAAACGCAGGCGCTTGGCTGTCTGCGGCGCGACCACCAGCGTACCGGCCGCTACCCGCGCCGGCGCCGCAGTGATGCGGCAGTCGTAGCATTTGCGGTTATGCACCAGATAGGGCACGGCATCGTCACCTGGCGTGCCGACGGCCAGCACCAGTTGCTGGCTGTCACGTACCGCACGGATCTTCGCGGTCTCAGCCTCGATCGCCGGCCCCGCATCGAAGATGTCGACATAACCCTGATAGCTGAAACCCTCGGCCTTGAGCATGGCCAATGCGGGCTCTGTGTCCGGATGCACGCGCCCGATCACCGCACGCGCATCCTCGGAAAGGAAGCAGGTGTAGAGCGGGAACTTGGGCATCAGCTCGGCGATGAAGGCCTTGTTGCCAACCCCGGTGAGGTAGTCGGCCTGAGAGAACTCCATCTTGAAGAAGTGCCGGCCGAGGCTTTCCCAGAACGGCGAACGGCCGCTTTCATCGGACATGCCGCGCATCTCGGCGATGACCTTGCCGCCGAACAGCTCACGAAACTCGGCGATGAACAGAAAGCGCGCCTTGGACAGCAGGCGGCCGTTGAGACCGCTGCGGTGATCGGCATGCAGGAACAGCGAGCACAGCTCGCTGTTGCCGGTCAGGTCATTGGCCATGAACAGGGTCGGAATCTTCCGATGGATCTCCAGCTCCTGCGAGGCGGTGACGGTCAAACCGACCCGGTAGTTGTACCAGGGCTCACGCAGGCCGACAGCGCCCGCCACCGCGGAAATCCCCACCACCTTGCCGGCGTCGTCTTCGAGGACGAACAGGTAGTCGGCATCGGCACGCTCGGCCTCGCCGCGAAAGGCCTTCTCCGCCCAGCCGACCCGCTGCGCCAGGCGCTCCTCGTTGGCCGGCAGCGTGGTCAGGCCGGCGCCGGTGCTGCGAGCCAGGTCGATCAGCGCCGGCAAGTCGTCGCTGCGCACGGGACGAACAATCATGTGATCCTCCGGATCAGCTATTAGCATCAAGCCACAAGCCACAGGTCAGCAGCCGCAAAGGCTTGTCAGTTGCAGCGTGTCGCCTGGATTCAAACCGCCACCAACCTGACACTGCCGCCCTCGCCCACGCCCAGTATTTCGGCAGCTTCGGCACTGAGGGTCACAGGCTTGCCCGGCACCCAGTCAAGATCGGCAACGATGGCGCGAAAATCCTGCAATTGGCCATTGCTGACCAGGTACTGGCGCCCCACGCTTTCGGCCTCGCCGATTCGCACCGGCACCAGGCGGCTCTGCGCGATGCTGCGGATGCCCGAGGTGCGCGCATGCAGGGTCGGGCCACCGTCGAAGATGTCGATGTAGTGATCGGTCTCGAAGCCTTCGCGCATGAGGATGTCAAAGGTGATCTGCGCACGCGGGTGCACCTGGCCCATGGCCTCCTGCGCCTCGTCCGAGAGCAGCGGCACATAAATCGGGTAATGCGGCATCAGCTCGGCGAGGAAGGTGCGACTCTTCAGCCCGCAGAGGCGTTCGGCCTCGGCATAGTTCATGTCGAAGAAATTGCGCCCCACCGCGTCCCAGAACGGCGAATCACCGTTCTCGTCGCTATGGCCGACGATTTCCACCACCACGGCATCGGCGAAACGCTCAGGATGGCTGGCCATGAACAGCAGGCGACCGCGCGAGTTGAGCTCGGCGAACACGGTCGAGACCAGCGGTCGCTCGACATAGAAACTGGTGAGCAGGCTGTTGCCAGTGAGGTCATGACACAGCGACAAGACGTGAATCTTGTTATGGATTTTCAGCTCGCGCGAATGATGCACGAAGGTTTCGTTGCGAAAACTGTAGAACGGCTCGGAATAACCGGCGGATGCGACAATGCCGGAGCAACCGACGAGCCGCCCGCTGGTCGTGTCGTCGAGGACGAAGAAGGGTTATACGGATGTAATGGTTGATGGGGCACCTTCCCCCCAACAATCTGATAACAGCCTCAGATGGTTGACAGATCGACTCCGTGGTTGCGTTCCTCTGCGAAGTCCGTCG
>NZ_VRYE01000008.1 GCF_008041835.1 Ectopseudomonas mendocina | reverse complement strand
GCTTCCGTCAGTTCCTGCTGCGCGGTCTGGCGAATGTCCAGAACGAATGGACCCTGGTGTGCCTGGCGTGGAACTTGAAACGCATGGCCACGTTGCGCCCGCATTCCGTTCAAAATGCGTGAACAGAGGCTGCATCCGCTCGAATTCAGGAAATTCAGGGCAACAACCGGTTAAAAACGCTCAAATAGTGGGCAATTCGCTTTGTCTTTGTCGCGCTCTGTCCATTTATGAATTCAAGTCCGACAGGCTGCTAGGCACACTAGTCGGCTTTGGATGATTCGCTACTACTCTGATGAAGCATCGATGTTTTTGTTACAGACCACGTCCTTCTCGATTCCGAGCTGTAACAAAAGCCGTGTTGTTTGATCCAAGACCAATGCTCACAATCACGCCCATGAACCATCTGAGGTAATCCGCGCATGGATGATGAACAGGCACTGCTCAAGCGACTGCGACAGGGCGACAAGGAAGCGTTGGAAAGCGTTATCAAGCTGCATCACGCCTTCTTGATCGCGATGGCCACGCCATTGGTCGGCCATGAACTGGCTGACGATGTCGCCCAGGAAACCTGGATCAAGGCTTTTTCCGCCATCAAGAAATTTGAAGGGCGCTCGAAACTGCGCACCTGGCTGGCGCGCATTGCCATCAACGAGGCCCATGCCATCCGCCGCAAGACCGGCCGCGAGGTGTCGTTCGACGGCTGGGGGCATGATCAGGGCTCCCCAATCAGCACGCGTTTCAATGAACAGGGTGCGTGGGACGCGCCACCCAGCCAGTGGCACCACGACACCCCGGAAGAATTGCTGACCGAAGCCGAACTGCACGAATGCATCCACAAGCATCTGCATAAGCTGCCCGACGACCAACAGAGCGTGGTGATGATGCGTGAGCTGGGCGGCCTGGATTACACCGAAATCGCTCGTGCCCTTAATCTGGCCGAAGGCAATATTCGGGTGCTGTTGCACCGTGGCCGGCAACGCATGCACGCCATGCTCAATCATTTCGAGGAGGTGGGAACATGCTGAGCTGCCGCGAAATGTCGGAACTGAGCTCCGATATCATGGAAAGCCACCTGAGCCTGAAAAATCGCTGGGCGGTCTATATGCACCTGCGCATGTGCCCGCGCTGCAAGCTGTATCTGGAACAACTCAAGCTGACCTCTGAAGTGCTGCAGAAGTTGCCATTAGACAAGCAACCGGTGGACAGCGCGGCCATCCTCAAACAGCTCAAGTTGCCTGAAGATTGACCCGGGCCTTGTAACAAAACGGCTTATGCCCGCTCCTAATGGCACAGCGCTTCGCGCTGCCTCTCAGGTGCACATGGAGCATAAGTTTGAGCCTCGATCTCAGCAAAGATGAACCTCAGCCCGCCTTGGTTCTGTTGTGCAAACGTCCGGCCCTGGGGCACTCCAAACAGCGGCTGGCTGCGCAAATAGGTCTGGAACCTACCCTGCAAATCGCAGAAAAGCTGCTGCTGTGTGCGCTGGAAGATCTGCAGCATTGGCCGTACCTGCCCGTTATCGCGCCGGATCATCCTGATCATTTTGACTGGGCCAGCGACAGCAACCCTCGCGCACTCGTCATTGCACAGTCAGCCGGCAACCTGGGCCAACGACTTCAGGCGCTGGATCAGCACTTGCGGGCAAGGGGCTATGGCCACTTGCTCTATATAGGCAGCGATTGTCCGGCCTTGAACCAACAGCACTTTCGCCGCGCCTGCCAGTTGCTGGATAAGCACGACACGGTATTGATCGCCGCCCGTGATGGCGGCGTGGTGTTGATGGCCAGCAAGCGCCCTTGGCCCAAGCTGGACGATCTGCCCTGGAGCACGGCGATCCTGAGGCAGGCCCTGGTACAACGTTGTCGACAGGCCGGTCATTCGGTGATCGAAGCAGACATTTTGGCCGATGTTGACCAGCGCGAAGATCTGCCAGGGCTTGTCCGTGAGCTGGAGCAGGATGGCCGCCCTGCTCGCCGGGCATTACTGACCACTTTGCAACGCCTGGGGTTGGAACAGCATGCAAGCCAATAGAGCCATCAGCGTGATCATTCCCTGCTGGCACGACCATGCCGCGTTGGCAGCCCTGCTCGCCCGCCTCAACGGCTTGGCGCAACGGGCACGGCAGCAGTTGCAGTTGCTGGTCGTGGACGCGGCCAACAGCCCCGACTGCCAACGCATCTGTAACCAGCTGGGCGCTCAGTGGCTTGCCTCAGCCCCCTGCCGGGGTCAGCAACTGCGCCAAGGCGCAGCACAGGCGCAACATTCAATTCTGTGGTTTCTGCATGCCGATGCCCAGCTGCTGGGCAACCCACTGCTGGACGTGCAGGCGGTGATGAGCAATGGCGCTGTCGGCGGCTTCTTCGCTTTCCGCTTTGCCGGGCCAAGCTGCTGGCAAAGCCGATTACTTGAGCAACTGATTGGCTGGCGTAACCGCTTCGGCACCCCCTATGGCGACCAGGGTCTGTTTGTCGAGCACAGTGCCTATCTCGCCTGTGGCCAGCACAGTCCCTGGCCACTTTTTGAAGAGGTCGATCTGGTTAGCAACCTGCGTGGCGTCGGCGATTTCCAGCGTATCGAACATGGCTTGCTGGTCGACCCCCGGCGCTGGCAGCGGGACGGCTGGTGGCGCCGTTCCCTGAGCAATCGCCTGCTGGCGCTGGCCCATGCCTGCGGTGTTTCCGCGTTCACCCTCGCTCGCCTGTACCAGCGCGGCCAAGGCCCCCACTCACTGAAACCTTAGGAAACCACCCATGCGCCCACTGTTTTTACTGATGGTCTTGTGCTTCAGCAGCCTTTTGCAGGCCGACACCTTCGACCATCAACATCAGGCCTGGACCCGCCTGCTGCAACAGCATGTGAGCTGGCTGGAGCAGGGACATGCCAGCGTCGTCGACTATGCGGCCGTGCAAAAGAACCGCACCGAACTGGATCGTTACCTGAGCGTGCTATCCGCCGTCCCCCCAGCCGACTACCAGCGCTGGCAGCCTGAACAGCGCCTGGCGTTTCTGATCAATGCGTACAACGCCTTCACCCTTAAGCTGATTGTCGAGCACTACCCGCTGGACTCGATCAAGTCCATTGGTGGTCTGTTCAGCAGCCCCTGGAAGCAAGCCTTTATCCCGCTTCTGGGGCAGCGCTTGAGCCTGGATCAAATCGAGCACGGCATGATCCGCGAGCCTGGCGTATTCGATGAGCCGCGCATTCACTTTGCTGTCAATTGCGCGTCAGTAGGCTGCCCGGCATTACGCGACGAGGCCTTTGTCGCCGAACGTCTGGAGGAACAACTGCAGGACAGTCAGCAGCGCTTTCTATCCGATCGCAGCCGTAATCGCTTTGACCCCACAAGCCAGCGGTTTCAGGTGTCGAAAATATTCGACTGGTATGGCAAGGACTTCATCCAGCAATGGGGGTCGCTGGAAGCCTATTTCCAGCAGCACTTGGCCTTGCTGAACCCATCTGCCAGCCCAGTGCCGCCCCAAGGTCGCGTACGCATCGACTACCTTGACTATGACTGGAGCCTGAATGAAGCGCGCTGAAAGGAGCATGTCCCATGGCTGAGGTCACGGCATTGGTATTGGCCGGCGGCGGTAGTCTGGGTGCCGTACAAGTGGGCATGCTGCAGGCACTGGTACAGGCCCGCATCAGCATCGATCTAGTTATTGGTGCGTCAGTGGGGGCGATCAACGGCGCCTACTTTGCCAGCCGCCCGGATAGCCACGGGGTCAGTGAGCTGGCCAGCATCTGGTGCGGCCTGAGTCGACGCGACATCTTTCCATTCAGTGTGCTGGGCGCGGGGGTCGCCCTACTACGTGGACAAGGCCACCTGCTCGCCAGCCAGGGCCTGCAGCACATGATCGGGCGATTTCTGCCGGCGGCTCGTATCGAGGACAGTCGGCTGCCTCTGCACATCATGACAACCGACATGCTAAATGGCGCGGAAGTGTTGCTTTCACGGGGCAATCTGCTGAAAGCGCTATTGGCCAGTGCCGCCATACCCCTGGTCTATCCGCCGGTTGAGATCGATGGACGACTGTTGATAGACGGTGGGGTAGCCAGTAACACACCCATCGCCAGTGCCGTCGCACTCGGCGCCACGCGCATCCTGGTGCTACCCACAGGCTTTGGCTGCGCATGCACAGCGCCGCCGCGAAGTCTGGTTGCCCGTGGCCTGCACACCCTTAACCTGATGAGCATGCGCCAGCTGGTACGTGACATCGCCCTGCATCAATCCCTGGCCCGTATCCATGTGGCCGCCCCGCTCTGTCCTCTGGGCGTCTCCGTCTTTGACTTCAGCCAGACCGCCAGCCTGATTACAAGGGCCAGGCAGCAAACCCAGATCTGGCTTGAGCTGGGCGGTTTGCAGCAGACGGCGATTCCCGAGGCGTTGCTGGCCCACTCCCACCCCGATATGCCCACCGAAGAGAGCGCCAATGAACGCACTGATTAACCTGCACCTGAACCTCTGGCAGTCCTTCCGCCGACTCCCCCTATGGGTACAGCTGTGGATGGCGGCAATACTGCTGCCGGCGAACCTAGCCAGCTTGCTGCTGTTGCACTATCCCAGTGCCCAATGGATTGCGCTGAGTGCACTCATAGTGGTCGGCAGCAATATGCTGCTTATGTACGTATATGGCGGATTCAGTCGGCTGCTCGCGGTTCCCCACCTGCTGATTTGGGGCCCGTTACAAGTCATGTTGCTGATGTACCTGGCACAGTCAGGCAAACCGCTGACAACAGGTGAAGTGCTGTATGTAAGCCTGGTCTTGGTGGTAAACGGCATCAGCCTGGTCTTTGACCTGATCGACGCCTGGCGCTGGATGCAAGGCGAACGCCAGATGTTTTAGGAACTGGTCTCGGCCCGCTCACTGTCGCGGCGGGCCTGGATAGCACTAAAACTCGCCACGGCAAAAGGCACCAGATAGTTGAGCAGAAGGTGAAAGACAGACAGTTTTTCTGCTCCCCATAACGCACCGCCCTGATTGATCAGGTTCAATACACTCCCTACCAGCAGAGCCGTGACCGCAGCACGCCGCCATACGCCAGGCTGAGCAAGTGATCTGAATACCTTCATGGCGCTGTACCTGCGGGCAACGTGGCGGTTGAGTTGAGCATTTGCTGCAACGGCATACTGGCAACCGCCTCGGCGATTACACGGCGAATAAGGCCATGATCGGCCTCGGGCTGTAGCGCCCGTGGATCGCCCACTTCCCCGGTCGGCTTGGCCAGCAGCCCGGCCTTGCCCTGCTCCAAGATAAAACCGCCACCACAGTTACGGCAGAAAATGGCTTCACCGGCTTGCTGCTCACGCCGGACAACCAACGTGGGGCCGCACATGGGGCAATGCTGCAAGGGAATGCCCTCATCGGAGTGAGCAATAACATGATCGAGCACGCCTTGGCGGCCGAGCATCAGAAAGTGCTCGCACAAGGCTGGATCGAACTGACTGCCACTCTGACTCTGAATGATTGCCAGCGCTTGGCCCCGACTCATACCAACCCGGTACGGACGGCTGCTGGTCATGGCATCGAAGGCATCGCACAAGCCCACGATACGGGCATCCAGAGATATTTCAGGGCCGCGCAGGCCACGGGGATAGCCTTTGCCATCGGGGCGCTCATGGTGGTTGTAGACAGCCTCCAGTACCAGGCCGGCCAGAGGATGACCCGCGAGCATTCGCGCCCCCATTTCCGGGTGGGTGCGAATCAAGGCGTATTCCTGCTCATCCAGCGCGCTGGTTTTGCGCAACACGGCATCCGTAATGCCGATCTTGCCCAAATCATGCAGAAAACCGCCCAGGCTGACCCGCGCCACATCGGCCGCTGTCAGCCCCGCGGCCTCGGCCAGCAGCCGCGAGTATCGCGACACCCGCCACAGATGGCCGCCGGTATAGGGGTCTCTGGCCTCGACAAACCAGGCCATCAGCAGCAAGGAACTGATCAAGGCGCCAGCCGCTTCCTGCTCGTCAGGCACAGGCAGCGTATGCTTTCGCCAGCCACTTAGAAAAGACAGCATCAATAATCCCTCTCAGAACAGACCGGCCCCTCCCGTAAAGCCTAGGAAGCAACCCCTAAAACGCTCATCTCTGGCCAGCCAGCAAACCACACCCCACTGCAGCCTAGTGGAGCACTGTTGAGTTCGTGTTCTCGATTCGTTGTAACTGCAGATCATCCACACACATCAAGTTCACCACCCAGGACTCGGGCAACACTGCCGGGCGGCTGAAGGTACTCACACCACACCCCTGGCAAAAGTAATGCCTGGCCTTCAGCGTGCCGAAGCGATACTCACGCAAATGCTCCTTACCTGAGCGTATGCACAACTGAGCTTCGGTGATGGCATGCCACAACACACCTTTACGTCGGCAGTAAGCGCAATGGCACCTCAACACCTCTGTGGGCATGCAACTGACTTCAAAACGCACCAGCCCACAATGGCAGGCGCCTCGATACGACTCGGCCATAGACTGCCCTCCCGGTCAAAGGAATGCCGACTCCGGCCAAGACGCAACAATGGGTTGGCACCTCCTTGTGCCCAGGGATAAAGAAGCCAGCGTGGTCGGCCCCTCCTCCAACAGACAGCCCCCCCATCAATGCTGGCTACCATAGATGGCACGGTCACGCAGGATGGGCGATTTGTAGCTTGGTTCAGGTTGGCTCTGCTGCGCATCCAGCGTGTCGTCCAGGCTGCCGGCAGCAGTCGGTTGCTCTTCGATCAGCTGGACAAAACGCTGGCCCTCTTCGCTCCGACCACGTTGCGCAGCCAATGCCTGCAGGCGTTGTTGATTGCGCATAACCCGCTCACTACCGCCTTCGGCGAGCAGCAGTTGCGGGGCCTGAGCGGACCAGGGCGATAGATTTTCCGAAGCCTGAGCCGCAGTGCCAAAGCCCACCAGCAGAGTGGCCAGAGCGGTCATGGTGATTAAGGTTTTCATGATGTAATCCTCTTAAGTTGTCTTACATCACTCAGATGACTGGCCCGCACCTTTGTTACAGCCAGCAGTTTTCTCGTCACCTTGACCGACGAACGTCGCTTGATCCCACAGCAACACGAGCAGTAAGGTGCAGCGGCACGCCGGCTCAATACCGCCCTGTCCTAAGGAGCCTTTCTTGCCAAAGCTCTCGCCCCATTTCCTGCAACTGCCACGCGTGCTTGCCCTGCTACTGCTTTTGCACATGCAGAGTTGGACACTTGCCCATGCAGGGGGCGACATGGCGAGGGGCGAACACAGCTCCGCCGAACGCCTGCAGGCTTGGCACAAGCTGATGCACGACTTGGCGGGGGCCTCCGAATCGCAGCAACTTCAGCAGGTCAATCGTTTTTTCAATACCCATGTCCGCTACGCAGAAGATATCGATCTGTGGGGCGTCAGCGATTACTGGGCCTCACCTGAAGAAACCCTTGAGCGAGGTGCAGGTGACTGTGAAGACTTTGCTCTGGCCAAGTACTTCACCCTTCGCCTATTGGGCGTCGCACCTGAGCATCTGCGTTTGCTGTACACCACCCTAGCCGGCAATGGCCAGGCGCATATGGTGCTGGCCTATTGGCCTACCCCGCAGCACGAGGGGCTGGTTCTGGATAATCTGGACGCTGACCTGACCCCTGTGCTGCAACGCCAGGATCTGCGTATCCAGTTTGCATTCGATGCCCGCCACCTCTACAAGCCAGAAGGTGAAACGCTGCGGGCAGTGGCCGATGCCGCTCTGCTGCCCGCCTGGCGCACCCTGCTGCAGCGGATGGCAGGGGCTCAGTTAAGCCTGGCGCAGTTGCAGCCATAGCCTGGCATGCATTGCACGCCGTAATGCGCTTGTTGCCCCTGAAAATTTCATAAAACACACCGAACCACATCCTGGACCTGCGTTTATTTCAGTTTTTGCAATAAGCTAAAGACTCTGCGGACATGGAACAGGAGCCGAACGTGGATCGCTTTCAGGAAATGCAGGTCTTTGTCGCGGTAGCCGATGAGCAGAGTTTTGCCTCAGCCGCGCGGCGGCTGAACATGTCTGCCCCCAGTGTGACCCGTGCCGTGGCGGCTCTTGAGGAACGCATCGGGACTCGATTGCTCGCCAGAACAACCCGCAGCCTGCATATCACTGAGGCCGGTCAGCGCTATCTGGCAGACTGCCGGCGGATTCTGGCCGAGCTGGAAGAGGCCGAAGAGTCAGCGGCCGGCAGTCATGCGGTTGCCCGTGGGCAATTGAACGTGACCGCTCCCGTACTGTTCGGCGAACTGTTCGTGACACCGCTGCTGGTGGATTACCTTGCTCAGTATCCGCAGGTCCAGGCCAAGGCGCTGCTGGTCGATCGTGTGGTCAATATGGCGGAAGAAGATATCGATGTGGCCATTCGCATTGGAGACCTGCCCGAGAACAATCTGCACCGGGTTAAGGTCGGTTCAGTGCGTCGGGTTATCTGCGCCTCCCCCGGCTTTCTGGCCGAATACGGCCGCCCGCAACATCCCAATGATCTGCGTGACGCCTCAGTGGTTCTGGCCGCGAGCAGCACGCTGGTCAGCGACTGGCAATTTATGGGGCCTGAAGGTGCGATCACGGTCAGGCCACAACCGCGGCTGGTGGTCTCGGCCAATCAGGCAGCGATCCGTGCTGCATGCGCCGGTTGGGGACTGACTCGCGTACTGTCATACCAGATTGCCCGGCAAGTCGAGGCTGGCGAGCTGGAAATCGTGCTGGCCGACTATGAGCTGCCATTGCTGCCTATCCATGTGGTCTACCAAGGCGGGCGCAAGCTATCGGCCAAGCTTCGCACTTTTGTCGATTTCTGCACCAGCACCCTGCAACAGAACCCGGCACTCAACCCGGTGCAGGACGCCTGAAATGAACCGTTATCAGCAGATGAAGGTGTTTCTGGCCGTGGCCGAGACACTCAGCCTGGCTGCTGCGGCCAAGCATCTGCACCTGTCATCGGCCACCGTGACCAGGGCCGTGGACGCCCTGGAAAACCGCCTGGGTATCCCATTGCTCCAGCGCAGCACCCAAGGCGTGACCCTGACAGCGGCCGGCGAACAATTCCGGCATGACAGCCAGCGCATCCTTGGCGAGGTCTGGGCCGCAGAAGCGTCTGCCAGAGGGCTGCACCACAACGTGTGTGGACGCATCAATCTGAGCATGCCCCTGCTGTTTGGCCAATTTCTGTTCACTCCCGTCCTGCTTGAATACCTGACGCAGTACCCTCAGGTGCAGATTTGCGTGCAGTACCAGGAACATTGCCCCAACCTGCATGAAGAAGGCGTGGATGTGGCGGTGGCTATCGGCCCCCTGCCCGACTCATCCCTGTTCGCGTTCAAGGTCGGCAGCTCTCGCCCCGTTATTTGTACCAGCCCAGCGTATCTGCTCGCTCATGGTGAACCGCAACACCCTTCTGAGCTGCGGACTCACTCGATCATCCACACCAGTAGCGATGCGCAGACATCGGAATGGACTTTCCGCCAGGACGACCAACCTTTAAGCGTGCGTATCGCGCCGAGACTGCACTGTACAACCAGTCAGGCAGCCATTATCGCCGCGTGTCAAGGTTCTGGGCTGGCTCGCTGCATGGCCTATCAGGTGCATGAACAGCTCGGCACGAAGCAACTGCGCAGCGTACTTGCCCCATATGCCCCTGCCGATCTGGATATCCACCTGGTCTACCGCGAAGGGCGACGGGCAACCGAGCGAGTCCGCAGCTTTATCGACTTCGTAGTCGCACGGCTGCGTCAGCACCCCGCCATTAGCGAAGCGGCTTTATTTCACTTATTGAAATAAAGGATTGCCATTTCTGACGATTCTTAAAGTCTTCAACCGACAGCATGATGCGCCCATCAGCGCGATATCCGTTGGCCTACGCCACCGCCTGAGTCATTCCCTAGGACTATCTGGAGCTCATCATGTCAGGCACCATCAAACTGTTCCGTCACCCTCTCTCGGGCCACGCTCATCGTGTCGAGCTGATGCTTTCACTGCTCGATGTACCGGCAGAGTTGGTTTTCGTCGACCTGGCCAAGGGGGCGCACAAACAACCCGAATTTCTCGCCATGAACCCTTTTGGCCAGGTGCCGGTAATCGACCACAACGGCACAGTGCTCAGCGACTCCAATGCCATCCTCGTCTATCTGGCCAAGAAGTATGACGACAGCGGCCGTTGGCTGCCGGAAGACCCCCTTACCGCCGCCAAGGTGCAACGTTGGCTGTCAGTGGCGGCCGGCCCTCTGGCCTCAGGCCCTGCAACTGCACGTTTGATTACCGTGTTCGGCGCGCCCTATGACGCTGAATCGACCATTGCGCGCGCCCATGCACTACTCAAGGTGATTGAGCAGGAACTGGCTGCTAGCCCATTCCTGGTCGGCGACCATCCGAGCATCGCTGACGTGGCCTGCTACTCCTATATTGCCCATGCCCCTGAAGGAAACGTGGACCTGAGTGATTACCCTCACCTACGCAGCTGGCTGCAGCGTATCGAGGCGCTGCCGGGATTCGTGCCCATGCAACGCACAGCTGTAGGCTTGCAAAGCGCCTGATACCTCACTGGCCCCGCTCCATGGGGCCAGCCTTAACGCCTGGAGCCATGGCCATGTCAGACGCCAATACCCCCTCACCTTGGCATCTTGGAGAAAAGCAGTTGCAGGCCCGGGTCGGCGTGGCCGAACAAATGGAGGTTTTCGGCCGCAAGGTGATCCGCGACCACCTGCCGGAGCAACACCGCGCCTTCTACCAGCAATTGCCCTTTATCCTTATGGGCACAGTCTCTCCCGAGGGACTTCCTTGGGCCGGCATACTGGCTGGCGAGCCCGGGTTCGCCCACTCCCCCACAGCGCAGACACTGCGCCTGGAAACCCATCTGGATGCGGACGACCCATGCAGCAGCGGTTTGACTGCGGGCAAAGCCATTGGCCTGCTGGGTATTGAACTGCACAGCCGTCGCCGCAACCGAGTCAATGGCCGGATTATCAGACGCGAGCATGATCATCTGGAGATTGTGGTCGAGCAGAGCTTTGGTAACTGCCCGCAATATATCCAGCTACGCCAGCTGCAAGCAGCCAAGGCCAAGCCCCACGAAGAACTGCCGGTCGAGCGCGCAAACCAGCTCAGTCCTGCTGACCAGGCGATGATTAGTCGAGCCGATACCTTCTTCGTCGCCAGCTATATCGAGCAGGCCAATGGCCAATTGGCCGTGGATGTATCACACCGTGGCGGTCAGGCCGGATTTGTTCGCGTTGAAGGCAACCGTCTAAGCATTCCAGACTTTGCCGGTAACCTGCACTTCAACACCCTCGGCAATCTGCTACTCAACCCGCGCGCTGGCCTGCTCTTTATCGATTTCAGCAGCGGTGACCTGCTCCAGCTCAGCGGAACCACCGAACTGGTCTTGGAAGGGCAAGAGGTGCAGGCGTTTCAGGGCGCCGAGCGGTTATGGCATGTGCAAGTTGAGCAGGTCGTGCGCCGTCCGGCGTCACTACATCTGCGCTGGCACTTCGCGGACTACTCACCCAACAGCCTGATGACCGGCTCCTGGGCAGAAGCCCAGGCTCGCCTGGCGGCCATGGACTTGCAGCAGCAATGGCGACCCTGGCAAGTGGTGAGGATTGTCGAAGAAAGTCCCAGCGTACGTTCCCTTTATCTTGAGCCGAGCGATGGGGCTGGAATGCCCAGCTTCATTGCAGGCCAGCACATGGCGCTGCGGCTCAATCTCACCGGGCAGCCTAGGCCGCTAATCCGTACCTACAGCCTGTCAAGCGCACCCTCCGATCGATTCATGCGCATCAGCGTCAAGCGCGAAGGGCAGGCATCGACCTATCTGCATGAGCATCTGCAGGTCGGCAGCCTGCTTGAAGGGCGAGCGGCCCAAGGACATTTGCGCCTGGATACCGAACAACGCCGCCCCCTGGTGCTGCTCGCTGCGGGGATAGGCATTACTCCCCTGCTGTCGATGCTGCGTGAAACACTCTATCAGAACCGCCGTCTACGCCGACATCGCACCGTATGGCTGATTCAAGCTGCTCGTAGTGCAAGTGAGCTGATCTTTCGTGAAGAACTGGCCGACTTGCTGCAACCGGGCGACACACCGCTGCACATGCTCCGCGTACTTAGCCAGCCCGAAGCAACAGCCCGCCTGGAGCATGACTATGACCTGGCCGGGCATGTAGATGTCGCGCTGCTCAAAGCCTGGTTGCCTTGGGATGATTACGACTTCTATCTATGCGGGCCAGGGGCCTTCACCCAGAACCTCTATGATGGCTTGCGCGAGCTGAATATCAGCGATCAACGGATTCATGCCGAAAGTTTTGGTCCCGCCAGCCTGCGCCGCTCAGGGGACGCACTGAATAGCGCCCCGACATTGTCGCCAGCAACGGTTGCCGTGCCCGTGCTATTTCAGCGCTCGGGCAAGGAAGCCCGCTGGACACCAAACAGTGGCAGCTTGCTTGAGCTAGCCGAATCACGTGGCCTGAGCCCTGAATTCAGCTGCCGAAGCGGCAACTGCGGGACTTGCAAGACCCCAGTGCTGAGCGGCGCTGTGACTTATCTGCATCAACCACCTGAACAGCCTGCCGATGGTCATGCCCTGCTCTGCTGTGCCGTGCCGGCTGCCACTGCAACGGGCCCCCACCCCCTGGTACTCGACCTGTAGACGCAGGCTGAACTTACGATGCTTTAACCCACTAGCGAGAAGCTATCCATGACAGAGAATGCACGCCCGCCCTATCCACCGTTTGATCTTGCCAGCGCGACGCAAAAAGTGCGCCTGGCCGAAGACGGCTGGAATACGCGCGATCCCGACCGCGTCGCGCTGGCCTATACCGTCGACAGTCGCTGGCGTAACAGAAGCGAATTCCCCCAGGGGCGTGAACAGATCCGAGCGTTTCTGACGCGTAAATGGGCCCGTGAGCACGACTACCGTCTGATCAAGGAGCTCTGGGCCTTCCAGGGTAATCGCATCGCGGTGCGCTTCGCTTACGAATGGCATGACGACAGTGGGCAGTGGTTTCGTTCCTACGGTAATGAAAACTGGGAATTTGACGCGCAAGGCTTGATGCAAACCCGACATGCCAGCATCAACGACTTGCCGATCCAGACCAGCGAACGCCTATTCCATTGGCCCCAAGGCCGCCGTCCGGACGATCACCCTGGCCTTAGCGAACTGGGGCTTTGACCGCACAGAACAAACTCGGCACATGCCTGATTCCGCCCGGAATCAGGCATTCGCTCAGACCAATAATTTCCTTAGATGAAATTAAGTAATCCGCAAACTGATGATTCTTGCGGCGAATCATTAGCGAGAGACTGTATCCGACGGCCAGCAGGCCTTAATCAATCGATCTGGAGAAGAGGCTCATGAAAAAACTACTGCTTAGCCTTGTACTGCTAGCGCCAATGGCTCACGCAGCCGAAATCATAGGCACCGGCCCGGACAATCGCGTGGGTGAAGTATTTGGCAGCGGTGTCGGTGTGCTTCTGGGCGGCGCAACCGGCGGTCCTATCGGCGCCCTGGCTGGAGCCGCAATCGGTTACTTCACCGGTGGTGGCGTACAACAGGTCACTGGTCAAACCGGTGTGGCCTATCAGGTCAAACGGGATGATGGAAGCGTGAGCACGCTGCGTTACAACCGTTTGCCGGAAGAACTGAAGAGCAACCTTGAGAAATCTCCCAAGAACTAGCGGTAGCGCTATTTAACTTTGCAAGGCATAGGGATCGACGTATTTCACCAGAAACCGAAAGTCTTCTCCAGGTTCACCCTAGGACGAGGGTATCCGTTTTTGATTGAGGAGGGGAAAGCTGTTTTGATTAAAAAAGAATTTGAAGATAATTATGGAGAGTAGCTGAGTGGGAAGCGAACCTGTAAGTAACCTTGATCGGAAAGGAACCTGATGTGGCATCAAGTATAAAGCCTAGCTGGGGAGGCTAGGCTTTATATGGGGTAGAAGCTTAACTATCGATTGTCATCAGCGACCTTAAACCGCTACGAGATATCAATATTCGTCAGCCGGCTCTTCTAAGGCAGCGAGGTTGGCAGAGGTTTCAGTCTGCGGCTTGGACATCAGCTTGTCGCGGATCAGACTTTCCAGTTTGTCCATGGTTTGCTTGTTGTCCAGCAGCCACTTCATGGTGTTAGCCTTACCTTGGCCGATCTTGTTACCTTCGAAGGAGTACCAAGCGCCGGACTTTTCAACAAAGTTGTTAGCAACAGCGAGGTCAACAATCTCACCGGCCTTGCTAATACCCTGACCGTAAACGATCTGGAACTCTGCTTGCCTGAATGGAGCAGCAACTTTGTTCTTGACTACTTTCACACGGGTTTCGCTGCCTACTACTTCGTCGCCTTCCTTGACCGCGCCGGTACGGCGGATATCCAGTCGCACCGAGGCGTAGAACTTCAGGGCATTACCACCAGTGGTAGTTTCAGGACTGCCAAACATCACACCGATCTTCATACGAATCTGGTTAATGAAGATACACATAGTATTGGAGTTCTTCAGGTTACCAGTGATCTTCCTCATCGCCTGCGACATCATTCGGGCGGCAAGGCCTACATGGGAATCCCCAATTTCACCTTCAATTTCAGCCTTCGGAACAAGAGCAGCAACAGAGTCAACGACAATAAGATTGACTGCCCCAGAACGCGTCAAGATGTCTACGATTTCAAGTGCCTGTTCACCAGTGTCAGGCTGTGAGCACAGGAGCTCATCAATATTAACGCCGAGCTTGGCTGCGTAGATCGGATCAAGCGCGTGCTCAGCATCGACAAATGCACAAGTCAAACCTTGACGTTGCGCTTCAGCAATCACCGACAGCGTAAGCGTGGTTTTACCAGAAGACTCCGGCCCATAGATTTCAACGATACGGCCGCGCGGCAACCCACCCACCCCCAAGGCGATGTCCAAGCCGAGTGAGCCAGTCGATATAACATCTATATCCATAGTGCGGTCGGAGCCCAGCCGCATGATGGAACCCTTACCAAACTGCTTCTCAATTTGAGAAAGAGCCGCTTCTAACGCCTTGCTTTTTGCCTGATCCATTCTTGATGACCATTTAAATTAATAATTAATCGGGTCTTACTGATTAGCTTAGGGCGTTTCCCTAATGAGAAAGGGATACCTCCTAAGTGAACCTAAACTATGCCGCAGTGGCTAATACTGCATCCTGCAGACCGACGTGCATGTCACCCATCTCACCTTCGATTTCCGCCTTGGGCACCAGAGCCGCCACGGAGTCGACGATGATTACGTCGATGGCATTGGAGCGCACCAGCATGTCGGTGATTTCCAGCGCCTGCTCGCCGGTATCCGGCTGCGACACCAGCAGGTCATCGACATTGACGCCAAGCTTGCCGGCGTAGTCGGGATCCAGCGCGTGCTCGGCGTCGACGAAGGCACAGGTAGCGCCATGCTTCTGCGCCTCGGCGATCACCGACAGGGTCAGGGTCGTCTTGCCGGAGGATTCCGGGCCGTAGATTTCCACGATCCGGCCTTTCGGCAAACCGCCGATACCAAGGGCGATGTCCAAACCCAGCGAACCCGTGGAGATGGCCGGAATGGCCTGACGCTCATGGTCGCCCATGCGCATCACCGCACCCTTGCCAAACTGCTTCTCGATCTGACCCAGGGCAGCCGCCAAGGCGCGCTTCTTGTTCTCGTCCATTACCATCCTCACGTATTAACAAGGGCCTCACGGGCCGCCAACAACTGTATAAGTAGCCAGTATTATTCCACAGGGCAAGTCGCCCGCCTACCCCGCAGACGGATTTTCCTCTGCAAGCAGGCGCGAAAGCCCTGCCAGAGCGGCCTCGACCGTTTGTCGGCGCACTTCATCCCGGTTCCCGGGAAACTGTCTGCGCACACTGAACAGACGCTCGCCATCCCCCCAGGCCAGCCAGACGGTTCCGACCGGTTTTTCCTCGGAACCCCCACCGGGACCGGCCACACCACTGACGGCAACTGCGTAGCGTGCACCGCTATGGGCCTGGGCACCACGCACCATGGCCTCCACCACTTCACGACTGACGGCCCCAACACTGGCGAACAATTCGGCCGGCACCTCCAGTTGCCTGGTTTTCTGTGCATTGGAGTAAGTGACATAACCGGCTTCGAACCAGGCCGAACTGCCGGCAATCCGCGTAATCGCCTCGGCGATGCCTCCGCCGGTACAGGACTCGGCCGTGGTGACCTGGGCACCGACATCCTGCAATTGTCGGCCGAGCTGCGCGGCCAGTTGGCTGATGCAATCCATATCTTCTCCGGGGTGAAACGAGTAAGCCCGATACCCTACACTAGGTGCTTTTGCGATTTAAACCGGATAGTCGAGACCATGACGGATCTTTCAGCTCACACCCCGATGATGCAGCAATACTGGAAGCTGAAGAACCAGCATCCAGATCAGCTGATGTTCTATCGCATGGGTGACTTCTACGAGATTTTCTACGAAGACGCGAAGAAAGCCGCAAAACTGCTGGACATCACCCTGACGGCCCGCGGCCAGTCGGCTGGTCAGTCGATCCCCATGTGTGGCATTCCCTTCCACTCGGTGGAAGGCTACCTGGCCAAGCTGGTCAAGCTTGGCGAGTCGGTGGTGATCTGCGAACAGATCGGCGATCCGGCCACCAGCAAGGGCCCGGTGGAGCGCCAGGTGGTGCGCATCATCACCCCCGGCACCATCAGCGACGAAGCCCTGCTCGACGAGCACCGCGACAATCTTCTGGCAGCGGTACTGGGCGATGAGCGCCTGTTCGGCCTGGCCGTACTGGACATCACCAGCGGCCGTTTCAGCGTGCAGGAGATCAAGGGCTGGGAGAACCTGCTGGCCGAGCTGGAGCGCCTCAACCCCGCCGAACTGCTGATCCCGGACGACTGGCCGCAGGGCCTGCCCGCCGAGAAGCGCAAGGGTTCGCGCCGCCGCGCGCCCTGGGATTTCGATCGCGACAGCGCCTTCAAGAGCCTGTGCCAGCAGTTCGGCACCCAGGACCTGAAAGGCTTCGGTTGCGAAAACCTGACCCTGGCCATCGGCGCTGCCGGCTGCCTGCTGGGCTATGCCAAGGAAACCCAGCGCACCGCCCTGCCCCACCTGCGTAGCCTGCGTCACGAGCGCCTGGACGACACCGTGATCCTCGATGGCGCCAGCCGCCGCAACCTGGAGCTGGACATCAACCTTTCGGGTGGTCGCGACAACACCCTGCAATCGGTCATGGACCGCTGCCAGACCGCCATGGCCAGCCGTCTGCTGGGCCGCTGGCTGAACCGGCCGCTGCGCGATCGCGCGGTGCTGGAAGCGCGCCAGGACGCCATCGCCTGCCTGCTCGACGGTTATCGCTTCGAGACGCTGCAACCGCAGCTCAAGGAAATCGGCGATCTGGAGCGCATCCTTGCCCGTATCGGCCTGCGCAATGCGCGCCCACGCGATCTGGCACGCCTGCGCGACGCCCTGGCCGCGCTGCCCGAGCTGCAGCAGGCGATGACCAACCTGGACACCCCACACCTGCAACAACTGGCTACCACCGTCGCCACCTACCCGGAACTGGCCGACCTGCTGGCCCGCGCCATCATCGACAATCCGCCCGCGGTGATCCGCGACGGTGGCGTGCTGAAGACCGGCTATGACGCCGAGCTGGACGAGCTGCAGGCAATGAGCGAAAACGCCGGCCAGTTCCTCATGGATCTGGAAGCGCGCGAGAAAGCCCGCACCGGTCTGGCCAACCTCAAGGTCGGCTACAACCGCGTGCATGGCTACTTCATCGAGCTGCCGACCAAGCAGGCAGAGTCCGCTCCCGCCGACTATATTCGCCGGCAGACGCTCAAGGGCGCCGAACGCTTCATCACCCCGGAGCTGAAGGAATTCGAAGACAAGGCGCTGTCGGCCAAGAGCCGCGCCCTGGCGCGTGAGAAGATGCTCTACGACGAACTGCTGGAACGCCTGATCGGTCACCTGGCACCGCTGCAAGACAGCGCCGCAGCCCTGGCCGAGCTGGACGTACTGAGCAACCTGGCCGAGCGTGCGCTGAACCTCGACCTGAACCGTCCGCGCTTCGTCGATGAGCCGCGCATGCGTATCGATCAGGGCCGTCATCCGGTGGTCGAGCAGGTGCTGACCACACCCTTCGTGGCCAACGACCTGGATCTCGACGACAACCGCCGCATGCTCATCATCACCGGGCCGAACATGGGTGGTAAATCCACCTACATGCGCCAGACCGCGCTGATCGTGCTGCTGGCGCATATCGGCAGCTTCGTCCCGGCGGCGGCCTGCGAACTGTCGCTTGTGGATCGCATCTTCACCCGCATCGGCTCCTCCGACGATTTGGCCGGCGGTCGTTCGACCTTCATGGTGGAGATGAGCGAAACCGCCAATATCCTGCACAACGCCAGCGAGCGCAGCCTGGTGCTGATGGACGAGGTCGGTCGCGGCACCAGCACCTTCGACGGCCTTTCACTGGCCTGGTCGGCGGCCGAGCACCTGGCGCGCCTGCGCGCCTTCACCCTGTTCGCGACCCATTACTTCGAGCTGACCGTGCTGCCGGAAAGCGAACCGGTGGTGGCCAACGTGCACCTCTCGGCCACCGAACACAACGAGCGCATCGTTTTCCTCCATCACGTCCAGCCCGGGCCGGCGAGCCAAAGCTACGGCCTGGCGGTGGCGCAACTAGCAGGCGTACCAGGCAGCGTGATCAGCCGTGCGCGCGAGCACCTGGCGCGCCTGGAAGCTACCAGCCTGCCGCACGACCTGCCGCGCCAGGAGCCTGGCCAGCCGCAGGTGCCGATGCAAAGTGACCTGTTCGCCAGCGTGCCGCACCCATTGCTGGAGCAATTGGGCAAGATCAATCCGGATGATCTGACGCCACGCAAGGCACTGGAACTGTTATATACATGGAAGACGCAGATCTAACGCTCTATAGAACAAACTGCTAGAATCGCGCGCAATTTTACGACCGCCCGGTTTACAGCCTGAGCCGCGGCCACAGACAGAGCGCCTGACAGCCCTTCGCAGAAAGAGCCCAGGCCGCCGCCCGAGGAGAGAATCAGACATGACCTTCGTCGTTACCGACAACTGCGTCAAATGCAAATACACCGACTGCGTGGAAGTCTGCCCGGTTGACTGCTTCTATGAAGGCCCGAACTTCCTGGTGATCCACCCGGACGAGTGCATCGACTGCGCCCTGTGCGAGCCGGAGTGCCCGGCTCAGGCGATCTTCTCCGAGGACGAAGTGCCCGAGGACATGCAGGAATACATCGAGCTGAACGCCGATCTGGCAGAAGTCTGGCCGAACATTACCGAGAAGAAGGATCCGCTGCCGGACGCCGAAGAGTGGGATGGCGTGAAGGGCAAGCTGCAGTACCTGGAGCGCTAAGCCCAGCCGCTGATGCCAAGACCCGCCAAGTGCGGGTCTTTTCCTTTCTACACTGACGATGCTCAGAGTTGAGCACAACCTGCAGACAAAAAAAGGGGCGACTCGCGCCGCCCTCTTTCATTCCCTGATCCCTTGATTTCCCAACTCATCATCCTAATGGATCGCGTCTTGCGATAGTCCTGATCATCATCCTGATGACCTGTGCTTATCCCTGTGCACGGTTGCGATAGTACCCGCACCAGACTCACGCACAACCCGGCACAAAGCCCGGCAAGCTTTCTCAAAAAATAAGAAATCGCTTTTAAAACAAAAACTTAAAAAATAATACTCACAGACACACAGCCGATTCCGCATAAAGACTGACAGCACATGTAGGCAATGACTTACATGAGCGCGCATAAAAAACCCGGCCGAAGCCGGGTTTACAATCGACGCCAGGCACTACTGAAACAAGGAGTCACTGGACAGACCGTTCTTCTCCAGGATTTCGCGCAGGCGCTTGAGCGCCTGGACCTGAATCTGCCTGACCCGCTCACGCGTCAGGCCGATTTCCTGCCCGACTTCTTCCAGCGTACTGCTCTCATGGCCGCGCAGACCAAAGCGGCGTACCACCACCTCACGCTGTTTGTCGGTGAGATCCGATAGCCACTGATCGATGCTCTGCGATAGATCATCGTCCTGCAGCAATTCGCAGGGATCGGTCGGGCGATCATCCGTCAGGGTGTCGAGCAGTGTCTTGTCAGAGTCCGGCCCGAGCGAGACATCCACCGAGGACACCCGCTCGTTGAGACCCAGCATACGCTTGACTTCACCGACCGGCTTTTCCAGCAGGTTGGCGATTTCTTCCGCAGAGGGCTCATGATCGAGCTTCTGGGTCAATTCACGAGCTGCACGCAGGTAAACGTTGAGCTCCTTGACCACATGAATGGGCAGACGGATGGTTCGCGTCTGGTTCATGATGGCACGTTCGATGGTCTGGCGGATCCACCAGGTGGCGTAGGTCGAGAAACGGAACCCCCGCTCCGGATCGAACTTTTCCACGGCACGAATCAGGCCGAGATTTCCCTCTTCGATCAGATCGAGCAGGGAAAGGCCACGGTTGACGTAACGTCGGGCGATCTTCACGACCAGTCGCAGGTTGCTCTCGATCATGCGCTTGCGCCCGGCCGGATCGCCCTTCTGCGCCAGACGCGCGAAGTGCACTTCCTCTTCGGGAGTGAGCAGTGGAGAGAAACCGATTTCGTTGAGGTAAAGCTGAGTGGCGTCGAGCGCCCGGGTGTAGTCGATATGCTTATGCTGTTTGGAGGGTGTTGCGGCCTTGGTCTTCGTACGTGCGACCGGTGCTTCCACCTCATCGCCTTGGATCTCGCCGAATACGCTGCCCGGCTCCAGGAGGAGCAGTTCATCGTCGACGTCAAACTCCGGCGCTTCTTTTTTTATGAGAGCCATGGTTGTTGCCCCTAGCTGAGTTCGACAACAGGCTCTGGCAGAACCGTCCTGGCCACCCCCGAGCCCGTCCCTCCTACGTGATGGAACGGGTCAGCTAGGGGTCAACGACGTGGCAGGTATTGCAGCGGATCGACAGGCTTACCTTGGCGGCGAATCTCGAAGTGCAGCTTCACCCGGTCGGTCCCTGTGGACCCCATTTCAGCAATGCTTTGCCCGGCTTTGACCTGCTGCCCCTCCCGTACCAACAACCTGCGGTTATGACCGTAAGCACTTACGTAGGTGTCGCTGTGCTTGATGATGATCAACTCGCCGTAGCCCCGCAAACCACTCCCGGCATATACAACCGACCCATCAGACGCAGCTAAAACAGGCTGTCCTAATTCCCCAGCGATATCAATGCCTTTATTCAAACTACCGTTTGAGGAGAAGCGACTGATCACAGTGCCCTGCGTCGGCCAGGACCAGCCACTGGCAGAACGGCTTACCGGAGTCACCGGTGTGGTTGCAGGCGTATTGGCCACAGGCGGGCGGGCAGACTGCGTAGCAGGCGGCGCCGTGACAGCCGGCGGACGACTCTGCGCTGGCGGAGTAACGACGGTGGCTGCTGGCGCCCGTGCAACGACCGGCTGACTGCTACCTACAGGGCGGTTATCGAAGCGGATGGTCTGGCCAACACGGATCAGGTACGGATCACGCAGACCATTGTGTGCTGCCAGCGCCTTCCAGTCCCAACCGAAGCGAAACGCAATGGAATACAAGGTATCGCCGCGCTGCACGACATAGTGCCCATTGCGTACGGGCTGACGCTGCACCACCGGAGCCGCCCCCTGGTTATACCCGCGATCGACAACCTGCACGCCACCCGGAGGCGAACTGACACAACCGGCCAACGCTGAGGCGGCAAGCAACGCGAGCGGCAGTCGGAAGACTGCAGCTGCACGCACTGGCACGAGAAGGACGGTCCAACTCACCCAACTACTCCCTGAATGACGGTAAGAACGAAAAACTGTGTCTGGCTTATTGATCACGGGCACTGTCGGCTGACAGACGGCTGGCCAACCACTCCAGCCCCAGCACCAGTGCGATACCGCCGACAGCCAGTACCACAGCCAGCAAAAGCTGCGGATCCTGGCCACTGATGTCGGCAAACTGGCCTGGCAGCAGATTACTCTCCAGAAGCGGCACCTGTTCGCCCTTGCTGTCGAGACGCCAGCTCACGACCTCCTTCCAGGGCCAGACCTTGTTCAGAGACCCCAGCATCAGCCCCGTCAGAAACGCCAGGCTCAGATCACGCCAGCGCGACAACAGCCAACTGAGCAGACGTGCGAAGCTGAGAATACCAACCAGACAGCCACTGGCAAAAACCGCCAGAACCAGTAGATCGAGCTCCTTCACCGCCCCTAGCACCACCGAATAGAGGCCGAGCAGCAGCAGGATGAAACTGCCCGAGATACCCGGCAGGATCATGGCACAGATGGCGATGGCCCCGGCCAGGAACAGGGTTGGCAGGTCACTGCCCCACTGCATGGGCGCTGCTACGGTTATCCAGTAGGCGAATGCCAGCCCCAGGGCAAAGCTCAGCACCCGGGTCCAGTTCCAGCGACCGATTTCCCGCCCTACCACGTAGGTGGACACCAGAATCAAGCCGAAGAAGAACGACCACAGGGGGATCGGATGCTGCGCCATCAGGTAGGTAATCAGGCGTGCAAACGAAAGAATGCTGGTCATGATGCCGCAGAGCAGCACCAGCAGGAAGGTTGCATTGGCCAGCTGCCAGGCGTCCCTGATACGCCCCCGCAGCAATGACAGCGTCGCCTCAGGAACACGGGCAATGGAACGCAACAACTCGTCGTAGATACCGCTGATGAAAGCGATGGTACCGCCGGAGACGCCCGGCACGACATCAGCAGCGCCCATGGCCAGGCCTTTGGCATAGAGCAGGAAATATTTCTTCATGGATCCTTCCGGAGCGACACAGCAGTCAGGCCAATGGCCCATTGAGTAAGGGGACGAAGCGCACCGCATCGAGCACATGACGGGAGAAACCATCGTACTCACGCACGATCAGCAACAACTGCTGTACATCACCACTGCCGACCGGGATGACCAGGCGCCCGCCAGGCGCCAGTTGATCGAGCAAGGCCTGCGGTACCTGCGCGGCAGCCGCGGTGACGATAATGCCGTTGTACGGACCGAGCGCATTCCAGCCCTCCCAGCCATCACCCCAGCGAAAGACCACGTTGCGCAGATTGAGTTCGGCCAAACGCTCCTTGGCACGCTCCTGCAGCACCTGAATGCGCTCGACCGAGAACACCCGCTCCACCAGTTGTGCCAGCACGGCCGTCTGGTAGCCGGAGCCGGTGCCGATTTCCAGCACCTTGTCCAGCGGGCCGGCGGCCAGCAGCAGCTCGGTCATGCGCCCGACCATATAAGGCTGGGAGATGGTCTGGTTATGGCCGATGGGCAGCGCGGTGTCTTCATAGGCCCGGTGCGCCAGCGCCTCATCGACGAACAGATGGCGCGGCGTACGGCGGATCACTTCCAGTACCCGCGCGCTCGACAGCCCTTCCTCATAGAGGCGCTGGATCAAGCGTTCACGGGTGCGCTGCGAGGTCATACCGATCCCGCTGCGCTGCATGTCGTCCTGGCCACGCATCAGAAGATGCCCTCCAACCAGCCATCCATAGTGTCGAGCGCCTCATTAAACGTGCGATCGAGCCGTAGTGGCGTGATCGATACATAACCTTGCATCACGGCATGAAAATCGGTGCCCTGGCTGCCATCCTCGACATCACCGGCTGCAGCGATCCAGTAGCCTTCCTTGCCACGCGGGTTGACCACCTTGACCGGCGCCGCCGCGCGCGCGCGGTGACCGAGACGGGTCAGCTGTACGCCGCGGATATGCTCCAGCGGCAGATTCGGTACGTTGACATTGAGCACGGTACGCGGCGGCAGTTCGAGGCGCTCATGTGCCTCCACCAACTTGCGGGCGAAATAGGCCGCAGTCGGCAGATTGTCGGGCAGACGCGAGAGCAGCGAGAAGGCGAACGCCGGCTTGCTCAGAAAACGCCCTTCCAGCGCGGCGGCAACGGTACCGGAATAGAGCACGTCATCGCCCAGGTTGGCGCCCAGGTTGATACCGGAGACGACCATGTCCGGCGTTTGCTCGAGCAAGCCGTTGAGCCCCAGGTGCACGCAATCGGTTGGCGTGCCATTGAGGCTGATGTAGCCATTGGCCAGGGCCATGGGATGCAGCGGACGATCGAGCGTCAGCGCACTGCTGGCACCGCTCTTGTCTTCGCCAGGGGCGATCACCACGCACTCGGCATAGTCAACCAGCGCCTGGTGCAACGCGGCGATGCCGGGTGCGTTCACCCCGTCATCGTTGGAAATCAGAATTCGCATGGAGTATCCGTCTGCCCTGCCGGCACCAGATCGAGCACTTCGCGCACCACTACGGTGGCGAAACACCCGGCCGGCAGGACGAATGCAAGTTGCAGAATATCGGGCTCGGGATAATGCCACGTAAGGCTCTGAATGGGGAGGCGCAGAATGCGCCGTTCGTGCGCCATGTCCGCCCTGATCAGCCATTGCACCAGTTGCGCGGCCTCATCGGCGACTTCCTGCTCCAGCTGCCGGGTCACACCAGCGCTCGGCAAAGGCCCGTCGCCCCACAGCGGGCCGGTTGGATGCAGGTCAAGAATGGCCAGGCGCGGGTCAATGCACTCGGCGTCGCCCGCCATGAAGAAACTGCGGCTGCTGGTGAAGGCCAGCAAGTCACCGATCTGTGCCTGGTTCCAGGTGCCCGCCGCCACGCGCTTGGCCAGCACCTGATTGAACAAATAGCTGCGCGCCGAAGAGAGCAGGCGCGAGCGCAGGTTGCGCTGCACCGGCAACTCCAGGCGCGAGGCAAAATCGCACGCCTGCAGCACGTTACCGCCATCGAAGCCGAAACGCTGCAAGCCGAAGTAATTGGGCACGCCTTGCGCGGCGATACGCTGCAAGCGCTGTTCCAGAGCATCGCGTTCTGCTTCCAGAGCGGTCAGGCGCAGGGTGAAACCATTGGCCGAATGGGCTCCGCGCTGCAGTTTGCGGTTATGCCGCTCACTGCGCTGGATGAGCAGATCATCACCCTGCGCGGCTGCCAGGTCGGGATCAGCCTTGCCCGGCAGGTGCAGGCTGAACCATTGTCGGGTCAGCGCCTGGCGATCCTTGAGGCCGGCGTAGCTGACCGCCTTGAGCGGCAAGCCTGCAGCACGGGCAATACGCCGCGCCGCTTCCTCGGTATTCAGGCCGCGTTTTTCCACCCACAGCCAGAGGTGCTCGCCCTGCCCCGTGAGTGGAATATCGAGCACTTCATCGACCTGGAAATCCTCGGCACTGGCCTTGAGCACGGCGCGTCCGCAGGCCTCGCCATGGGCACGCGGGCCCAGCAGTTGCAGCTCGTTCATACCTTGATCAGCAAGGCGACGGCGTGCACCGCGATACCTTCCTCACGCCCGGTAAAGCCGAGCTTCTCGGTGGTGGTGGCCTTGACGTTGACTTGGTCAAGCTCGGTGCCGAGGTCTTCGGCGATGCACTCGCGCATGCTCTGGATATGCGGCGCCATCTTCGGTGCCTGGGCGATGATTGTGGCGTCGACATTGCCCACCGCGTAGCCCTTGCCCCGCACCAGGCCCATCACATGGCGCAGCAGCGCACGGCTGTCGGCGCCCTTGAAGGTCGGATCGGTATCGGGAAAGTGCTTGCCGATATCACCCAGCGCCACCGCACCGAGCAGGGCATCGCTCAGCGCGTGCAGCAGCACGTCGCCGTCGGAGTGAGCGACAAGACCGAATTTATGGGGAATCCGTACGCCGCCGAGGGTGATGAAATCGCCTTCGCCGAAGCGGTGTACGTCATAGCCATGACCGATACGCATAAAGAACAACGCCCTGAAAAAGTCAGGGCGTTATTCTAACCGCATTGCCCGTAGCCCGGACGAAATCCGGGAAATCACGCCCCGGATTCAATCCGCTTTACGCCGGGCGCAAAGCGGCCGCGTGATGGCGCAGGTGATCATCGATGAAGCTGGCGATGAAGTAATAGCTGTGGTCATAGCCCGGCTGCATGCGCAGCGTCAGCGGATGAGCGGCCGCCTTGGCTGCTGCCTGCAACGCCTGCGGCTTGAGCTGGCCTTCGAGGAAATCATCGCGATCGCCCTGATCGACCAGAATCGGCAGTTTCTCCTCGGCTTCGGCGATCAGCACGCTGGCATCCCACTCACGCCAGCGCGAACGCTCCTCACCCAGGTACAGGGAAAAGGCCTTCTCGCCCCAGGGGCAGTTCATCGGGTTGCTGATCGGCGAGAACGCCGACACCGACTGGTAACGCCCCGGATTCTTCAACGCACAGATCAGCGCACCGTGGCCGCCCATGGAATGGCCGGCAATACCACGCCTGTCCGAAACCGGGAAATTGCTCTCGATCAGCCCCGGCAGCTCATGCACCACATAGTCGTACATGCGGTAGTGGCGAGCGAACGGCTCCTGAGTGGCATTGACGTAGAAGCCGGCGCCGAGGCCGAAGTCATAGGCGCCATTGGCATCGTCGGCCACGCCTTCGCCACGCGGGCTGGTGTCGGGTGCGACGATGATCAACCCCAGCTCGGCCGCCATGCGCTGCGCGCCGGCTTTCTGCATGAAGTTCTCATCGGTACAGGTCAGGCCGCTGAGCCAGTATAGCGCGGGCAACTTGGCGCCCTGCTCGGCCTGCGGCGGCAGGTAGACGGCGAACACCATGTCGCAGTTGAGACTGCTGGAACGATGACGATAGCGCTTGTGCCAGCCGCCGAAGCTCTTGTTGCTGGAAACGATTTCGAGGGTCATGGGCCGCTCCGTAGGGTGCGCCATGCGCACCAGGGGATTGCGGTGCGCACGGCGCACCCCGCGAGATTCCGTGCGGCCATCAGGCCGCACGGCGTTTCATCAGAAATGGATGACGGTACGGATGCTCTTGCCTTCGTGCATCAGCTCGAACGCGTCGTTGATCTCGTCCAGCCCCATGTTGTGGGTGATGAAGGTGTCCAGCGGGATTTCGCCCTTCTGCGACTTCTCGACATAGCTCGGCAGCTCGGTACGGCCCTTGACGCCACCGAAGGCACTGCCACGCCAGACGCGCCCCGTGACCAGCTGGAACGGACGGGTGCTGATCTCGGCACCAGCCGGCGCCACGCCGATGATGGTCGACTCGCCCCAGCCCTTGTGGCAGCACTCCAGCGCAGCGCGCATCAGTTGCACGTTGCCGATGCACTCGAAGCTGTAATCGACGCCGCCATCGGTCATCTCGACGATGACTTCCTGAATGGGCTTGCTGTGCTCCTTCGGGTTGACGAAATCGGTGATGCCCAGTTCACGTGCCACGGCTTCCTTCGCCGGGTTGATGTCGATACCGATGATGCGCGAAGCCTTGGCCATCTTGGCGCCGATGATCGCAGCCAGACCGATGCCGCCCAGACCGAAGATGGCCACGGTGGAGCCTTCGGTGACCTTGGCAGTATTGAGCACGGCACCGATACCGGTGGTCACGCCGCAACCGAGCAGGCAGACCTTGTCCAGCGGCGCCTCCTTCGGGATCACCGCAACCGAGACTTCCGGCAATACGGTGTATTCGGAGAAGGTCGAACAGCCCATGTAGTGGTAGATCGGCTCACCGTTGTAGCTGAAACGGGTGGTGCCGTCCGGCATCAGGCCCTTGCCCTGGGTAGCGCGCACCGAGCTGCACAGGTTGGTTTTCTGCGACTTGCAGAATTTGCACTCCCCGCACTCGGCGGTGTACAGCGGAATCACATGGTCGCCGACCTTCACCGACGTCACACCCTCACCTACCGCCTCGACGATGCCACCGCCCTCGTGGCCAAGCACGCAGGGGAACACGCCCTCGGAATCCTGACCGGACAGGGTGTAGGCATCAGTATGGCAAACACCGGTGGCGACGATGCGCACCAGCACCTCACCGGCCTTCGGCGGCTCGACATCGATCTCGACGATTTTCAGCGGCTCATTGGGCGCAAAGGCGACGGCAGCACGGGACTTGATCATGGAAGCTCTCCTGAGCGTTGCGAAAGTGTCTTGCAGTCTAGAACAACGGCCTGAAGAAATAATTCAACAGATATAAAAACATTATTGCCACACAGGGATAATATGCTCATCCGTCAATGACACTGGAGCAAACCATGAATCGCTGGGAAGGACTCGACGAGTTCGTCGCAGTTGCCGAATGTGGCCAGTTCAGCGCCGCCGCCGAACGTCTGGGCCTGTCTACCTCACAAGTCAGTCGCCAGGTGGCGCGCCTGGAGGATCGCCTGCAAAGCCGCCTGTTCTACCGCAGCACGCGCCGCGTGGCGCTGACCGAGGCCGGGCAACTGTTCCTGCAGCATTGCCAGCGCCTGCAAGATGCGCGCGAAGAAGCGCTGCGGGCAGTCGGCGACCTTGGGGCGGAGCCCAAGGGACTGCTGCGCATGACCTGCTCAGTGGCGTATGGCGAGCGCTTCATCGTGCCGCTGGTGAATGACTTCATGGCTCGTCACCCGCAGTTGCGGGTGGAAATCGAATTATCCAACCGCCAGTTGGACCTGCTACACGAAGGGCTGGACCTGGCCATTCGCCTGGGCCGCCTGCAGGACTCGCGATTGATGGCGGCACGCCTGGCGCCCCGGGAAATGTACCTGTGCGCCGCGCCTGACTACCTGCAGCGCTATGGCCACCTACATTCGCTGTCGGAGCTGGCGCGTCACAACTGCCTGATCGGCAGCAGCGATCACTGGAGCTTCGCCGAAAACGGCCGGGAAACCCAGGTGCGCGTGCAAGGCAACTGGCGCTGCAACAGCGGTCAGGCCGTACTCGATGCCGCGCTGCGTGGTTTTGGCCTGTGTCAGTTACCGGACTACTACGTCCTCGAACACCTGCGCAGTGGGCGGCTGATTTCCCTGCTGGAACAGCATCGGCCACCCAACACCGCAGTCTGGGCGCTGTATCCGCAGCAGCGCCATCTCTCGCCCAAGGTGCGTCAGTTGATCGACTGGCTACGCCTGGGATTGAGCCAGTGCCGCGAGTACAGCGAGCCAGCCTGACGCGCGGCAACCACTCTGTCGCCCCGCTGAACCGCAATGCATTGTCACAAGCCAGTTTGAAACTTGCACCCTGACTGCCGCGTCACACGTGATGCTCCCATAGACACGCGGGGCTCACCCACTCAGCAGCATGAGGACATGGTTATGCAGGTTCTGGTCAATAGCGGTAAACACGTTACCTCATCGATGGCCTTCACGGACGACATCAGTAATCGCGTGCGCAGCAAGCTGCAACGCTACGCGGACCACCTCACCCGGATCGAAGTCCACCTCTCCGACGAGAACGCGCTAAAGAGCGGCCCGCAGGACAAACGCTGCAAAGTCGAGGCGCGGATGAAAGGTCGCGACCCGCTGACGGTATCCCACGATGCCGAAGAACTGCAGCAAGCCATCGATGGCGCCATGAACAAGCTGACCAACGCGCTGGATCGCAACCTGGGCAAAGATGCCAAGCGCTGGACACACTGATGCGACAGTTCTAGTTCAACGGTCTTGCGGCCATATGGACTGTAGATAATGCAAATCTTCCGGGCGGGTGACCTTGAGGTTATCCGCCCGGCCTTCGATGAGCCGGGGCGACTGCCCTGACCACTCCATGGCCGAGGCCTCATCGGTCACTGCGACGCCTTCGGCGAGCGCCTGCGCCAGAGCCTCTTGCAGCGCTCCCAGGCGGAACATCTGCGGCGTATAGGCCTGCCAGATCACACTGCGATCCACGGTCTGCACCACTCGCCCGTCTGCACTGGCACGCTTGAGCGTATCGCGCGCCGGCACCGCCAGCAGGCCGCCCACCGGATCATCGGCCAACTCTGCCAGCAAACGGTCCAGGTCCTGTCTGGCCAGATTGGGGCGCGCGGCGTCATGCACCAGCACCCAGTCCTCAGCGCCTGCGCCCTCGGCAAGCAGCGCCTGCAATCCAGCCAGCACCGAATCGCCCCGCTCACGCCCACCGGGCGCGCGGCGTACACGCGGATCGCTGGCAACCGGGAGCTGCGGCCAGAACGGATCGTCCAGCGCCACGCAGACCATGGCGCCCAACAAGCCGGGATGATCGAGAAAGCAATGCAGGCTGTGTTCGAGGATGCAGCGACCGGCGATCTGCAGGTACTGTTTGGGGCGGTCAGCGGCCATCCGCGCCCCGACACCCGCTGCTGGGATCACCAGCCAGAACTGGACGCTCATTCGGTCAGCAGGTAGAGGGTTTCACCCTCTTTGAGCATGCCCAACTCCTGTCGCGCACGCTCTTCGACGGTCTCCATGCCGCGCTTGAGCTCCATCACCTCGGCTTCGAGGATACGGTTGCGCTCCAGCAGGCGCTCGTTCTCGCCTTGCTGCTCGGCGATCTGCTGCTGCAGACGGCTGACCTGGGCAAGACTGCCCTCGCCGACCCACAGTCGGTACTGCAGTCCGGCCAGCAACAGGATCAGCACGATGAACAGCCAGTACGGACTACGCATGGAGCGGCTCGCAGATTGAGTCATCGGCATGGTAGGGGCTGCGTTCACGCTTGAAAAGAAGCCGTCTGATGAGTGACATGGGATTTCAGTACCTGCATCCGTGCAAAGGTTCCAAGAGACCGATAAACGCACCGCGGATTCGCAGTGACAGGGTGCGCCGTGCGCACCAGCAATCCGCCATCGACGCTGGTGCGCACGGCGCACCCTACAAAGTAGCCATCGCCTACAAAAAAGGGCGACTTGCGTCGCCCTTTTCTATCACGCAGTGATCAGCCGCGGAACTCGGCACGACCTTTGTAGGGTGCCTTGGCGCCGAGCTGCTCTTCGATGCGCAGCAACTGGTTGTACTTCGATACGCGGTCTGAGCGGCACAGCGAGCCGGTCTTGATCTGGCCAGCAGCAGTACCCACGGCCAGGTCGGCGATGGTGCTGTCTTCGGTTTCACCGCTGCGGTGCGAGATGACCGCAGTGAAGCCCGCAGCCTTGGCCATCTGGATGGCTTCCAGGGTTTCGGTCAGCGAGCCGATCTGGTTGAACTTGATCAGGATCGAGTTGCCGATCTTCTCGTCGATACCGCGCTTGAGGATCTTGGTGTTGGTAACGAACAGGTCGTCGCCGACCAGCTGTACCTTGGCGCCGATCTTGTCGGTCAGCACCTTCCAGCCAGCCCAGTCGGACTCGTCCATGCCGTCTTCGATGGAGATGATCGGGTAGCGCTGGGTCAGGCCAGCCAGGTAGTCGGCGAAACCTTCGGCGCTGAACACCTTGCCTTCGCCAGCCAGGTCGTACTGACCGTCCTTGAAGAACTCGCTGGAGGCGCAGTCCAACGCCAGGGTCACGTCGTCACCCAGTTTGTAGCCGGCGTTGGCCACAGCTTCGGCGATGGCGGCCAGGGCGTCTTCGTTGGACGCCAGGTTCGGCGCAAAACCACCTTCGTCACCTACGGCAGTGTTCAGGCCACGGGCCTTGAGCACAGCCTTGAGGTGATGGAAGATCTCCGCGCCCATGCGCAGCGCGTCGGCGAAGCTCGATGCGCCAACCGGCTGCACCATGAATTCCTGGATGTCGACATTGTTATCAGCGTGCTCACCGCCGTTGATGATATTCATCATCGGTACCGGCATGGAATAAACGCCCGGGGTGCCATTGAGGTCGGCGATGTGCGCGTACAGCGGCACGCCCTTGGCCTGGGCAGCCGCTTTGGCGGCAGCCAGGGATACGGCGAGGATGGCGTTGGCGCCGAGCTTGGCCTTGTTCTCGGTAGCGTCGAGTTCGATCATCGCGCGGTCCAGCGCCTGCTGATCGGTCGCGTCCTTACCCAGCAGCAGATCACGGATCGGGCCGTTGATATTGGCGACGGCTTTCAGCACGCCTTTGCCCAGGTAACGGCTCTTGTCGCCGTCACGCAGCTCCAGCGCTTCGCGCGAGCCGGTGGAGGCACCGGACGGCGCACAGGCGCTACCGACAATGCCCCCTTCCAGAATTACATCCGCTTCCACAGTGGGGTTGCCACGGGAGTCGAGAACCTCACGACCCTTGATGTCGACGATCTTTGCCATTCTTGATAACGCTCCAAAGGTTGACGATAAGACGGCAGCAGCAGGCTGCACTGGGCCGTCGCTGCCCAAGGGCAGATCGACGGCTCGCACTGACTCACGGGTCAGGGTGATTTTGCTCGGGCGGCACTTTACCGGATTGCGTCCGGTTCAGGCAGTCTCGATGGGCGGAAAACTCTTGATCAAGTCATCCAACTGCTTGAGCTGAGTGAGGAAAGGCTCCAGCTTGTTCAGGCGCAGGGCGCACGGGCCGTCGCACTTGGCGTTATCCGGATCCGGATGCGCCTCCAGGAACAGGCCAGCCAGCCCCTGGCTCATACCGGCCTTGGCCAGGTCGGTCACCTGGGCTCGGCGGCCGCCAGCGGAATCGGCACGACCACCCGGCATCTGCAGGGCATGGGTCACGTCGAAGAATACCGGGTACTCGAACTGCTTCATGATGCCGAAGCCGAGCATGTCCACCACAAGGTTGTTGTAACCGAAGCTGGAACCACGCTCGCAGAGGATCAACTGATCGTTACCGGCCTCTTCGCACTTGGTCAGGATGTGCTTCATTTCCTGCGGAGCGAGGAACTGCGCCTTCTTGATGTTGATCACCGCACCGGTCTTGGCCATGGCCACCACCAGGTCAGTCTGCCGCGAGAGAAAGGCCGGCAACTGGATGATGTCGCACACGTCGGCCACGGCGGCGGCCTGATGCGGCTCATGAACATCGGTGATCACCGGCACGCCGAAAGTCTTCTTCACTTCCTCGAAGATCTTCATGCCCTCTTCCAGGCCCGGGCCACGGAAGGAGGTGACGGAGGAACGGTTGGCCTTGTCGAAGCTGGCCTTGAACACATAGGGGATGCCGAGCTTCTCGGTCACCCGCACGTATTCTTCGCAGGCCTGCATGGCAAGATCGCGCGACTCGAGCACGTTGATGCCACCGAACAGCACGAACGGTTTGTCGTTGGCGATCTCGATATCGCGAACTTTGATGATCTTCTGCGCCATGCCTTAAGCCTTCTTCGCTTTCTGCGCCAGGGCAGCGTTGACGAAACCGCTGAACAGCGGATGACCGTCACGCGGCGTGGAGGTGAATTCCGGGTGGAACTGGCAGGCGACGAACCACGGATGATCCGGCGCCTCGACCACTTCAACCAGTGCGCCGTCGCCAGAACGACCGGTGACCTTCAGGCCTGCCTCGGTCAGTTTCGGCAGCAGGTTGTTGTTCACTTCGTAACGGTGACGATGACGCTCGACGATCACGTCCTTGCCATAGCAGTCGTGCACCTTGGAGCCGGCCTGCAGCTGGCAATCCTGGGCGCCCAGGCGCATGGTGCCGCCCAGGTCGGAGGTTTCGCTGCGCTGTTCGGTGGCGCCGGTCGCATCCTGCCACTCGGTGATCAGGCCGACCACCGGATGCTGGCTGGCCATGTCGAACTCGGTGGAGTTGGCGTCGGCCCAGCCCACCACGTTGCGGGCGTACTCGATCACCGCGACCTGCATGCCGAGGCAGATACCCAGGTAAGGAATCTTGTTTTCGCGAGCGTACTGCACGGTCTTGATCTTGCCTTCCACGCCACGCAGACCGAAACCGCCCGGTACCAGAATGGCGTCGACGCCTTCGAGCAGCGCGGTGCCCTGGTTCTCAATGTCTTCGGAGTCGATATAACGCAGGTTGACCTTGGTACGGTTCTGGATGCCGGCGTGACTCATCGCTTCGATCAGCGACTTGTACGCATCGAGCAGCTCCATGTACTTGCCGACCATGGCGATGGTGACTTCTTTTTCCGGGTTGAGCTTGGCATCGACCACGCGATCCCACTCAGACAGGTCGGCACCGCCACATTCCAGGCCGAAGCGCTCGACGACAAAGTCATCCAGACCCTGGGCATGCAGCACGCCCGGAATCTTGTAGATGGTGTCGACGTCTTCCAGGCTGATCACCGCACGCTCTTCGACGTTGGTGAACAGGGCGATCTTGCGCCGCGAGGACACATCGATCGGATGGTCGGAGCGGCACACCAGCACGTCCGGCTGCAGGCCGATGGAGCGCAGTTCCTTGACCGAATGCTGGGTCGGCTTGGTCTTGGTCTCGCCCGCGGTGGCGATATAGGGCACCAGGGTCAGGTGCATCAGCATGGCGCGCTTGGCACCCACTTCCACACGCAGCTGGCGAATGGCTTCGAGGAACGGCTGTGACTCGATGTCGCCCACGGTGCCGCCGATTTCCACCAGGGCCACGTCGGCATCGCCGGCGCCCTTGATGATGCGGCGCTTGATCTCGTCGGTGATGTGCGGAATGACCTGGATGGTCGCGCCCAGGTAGTCACCACGGCGCTCCTTGCGCAGTACGTCTTCGTACACGCGACCGGTGGTGAAGTTGTTGCTCTTGGTCATCGTGGTGCGGATGAACCGCTCGTAATGACCCAGGTCGAGGTCGGTCTCGGCGCCATCGTGGGTGACGAACACCTCACCGTGCTGGAACGGGCTCATGGTGCCCGGATCGACGTTGATGTAAGGGTCCAGCTTGAGCATGGTGACCTTCAGGCCCCGCGCCTCCAGGATGGCCGCCAGTGAAGCCGAGGCGATGCCTTTCCCCAATGAAGAAACAACACCACCCGTGACGAAGATGTAGCGCGTCATGAAAAACCCTAGAAGTCTGCGTTTAAGCGGTCAGTGCCGCCGGGGAAAGCAAAGGATCGCCATCAGTACGAACAATGGCATGCCCGCCAAGCCCCCTGAGGGAGTCGGCAAAAGCTGTATTAAGACGGGAGCGTAGTCTACCCGAAAGGCCTTACCAGCTCAAACCTTGTGCGCCGATAGGCGGCGACCAGTACAGAGTCGCCCCGCCAGCCTGGATTTCTGACAACTGCGACAGGTTCGCCACCGCCATCAGCTCATCGCCATCGAACAGCAGCGGCAGGCGTGGGCGCACGAATGCCGGCACGCGCATCTCGTTCAGCAAGCGTTTGAGATCACGCCGCCCACGCCCCGGCACCTGCAGCGACTCACCACCCTGGCGGTAACGCAAATGCCAGCGACCTTGCGGCAACTCGCCCTGTAGATGCACATGACCATTGCCGGGAAGTTCGACCGATTCGGAAAACGAGTCGCAGGCTAGATCGAGTGGATCCAGCGGCCGCAGCCACTCACCACTGAGCCACCAAAGCCGCCCATCGGCACGGTGCAACTCGCCATCGGCCAGTTTCCAGATCGGCGCAGCATCGGCAGCGGCATCGCGCAGGTCATGCCAACCCGCCCAATGATCGCTATCGGGCATTCGACTCCGGGGCGCCAGCCAATACCGCAGCAAATTGCGCTGACGCGCATCGCTCAACGCGGTAACGGCCGACAAATCCAGAGAAGGCAAAGGCAACCAGGATAATGCGCAAACGCCACGCGCAGCCACCAGGTCCATCTCGGCAAGCTCTTCCAGCAATTGCTGGGCCTCACCCAGATGACCGGCGCTACGCGCAAGGCTTGCCGTCACCTGCGGCCAGCGCTCGGCCAGCAGCGGCATGACCTGCCTACGCAGGAAATTGCGACTGAAACACTCGTCGGCATTGCTCGGATCCTCGATCCAGGCAAGCCCACGCCTCTGCGCATAGACCTGCAACTCAGCCCGTGAGCAGTCGAGCAGTGGCCGAACCAGGTGGCCCTGCCCCAACGGCCGACTGGCCGGCATCGCTGCCAGCCCGCGCACGCCAGCGCCCCGCAACAGACGAAACAGCAGGGTTTCGGCCTGGTCATCACGATGCTGGGCGCCGAGCAATACCTCGCCAGAGCCCAGTCGCTCAGCGAACGCCGCATAACGCACCCGCCGCGCGGCCTGTTCCAGACTTGCCCCGGGCGCCACCTGCACCCTGACGACCTCCAAGGGAATATCCAGGCGGGCACAAAACTGCGCGCAATGCTCCGGCCAGGCATCGGCCGCCGGCTGCAGACCATGATGGACATGAATGGCGGAGAGAGGCGGCAGATCCTCGTGCCGCGCCCAGTCGGCGAGCAGATGCAGCAGCACGCTGGAGTCCAGGCCACCGGAGAAGGCAATACGCCAGGCAGGAGCCGTGTGCCACGGCTGCATGGCCTGGCGCAGGCGAATGCTGAGATCGGTCATCGGCCAAGCTTAAACAACAACGGGCCCGAAGGCCCGTGGTGGTGTGCGATAGATATCGTCGGATGCGCCGTGCGCACCAGGATAACGGCGGCTACAGCCACTGGTGCGCACAGCGCACCCTACAACAGCCGTTGAGAGGCTTAGGCGATGCCGTAGCTCATCAGGCGATCGTAACGGCGCTTGAGCAGGGCATCGGTATCGTACTTCTGCAGGCTGGCGAGCTGCTTGGTCAGTTCCTGGCGGATCGATTCCGATGCCGCAGCCGGATCACGATGGGCGCCACCCAGCGGCTCAGCGATCACCTGATCGACGATGCCCAGATCCTTCAGACGCTCAGCGGTAATGCCCATGGCCTCGGCAGCATCCGGCGCCTTCTCGGCGGTACGCCAGAGGATCGAGGCGCAACCTTCCGGCGAGATCACCGAGTAGGTGGAATACTGCAGCATGTTCAGTTGGTCGCAGACGCCAATGGCCAGCGCACCGCCGGAACCACCTTCACCAATCACGGTGGCGATGATCGGGGTTTTCAGGCGCGCCATCACCCGCAGGTTCCAGGCGATGGCCTCGCTCTGGCCACGCTCTTCGGCATCAATACCCGGGTAGGCGCCGGGGGTGTCGATGAAGGTGAGGATCGGCATCTTGAAGCGCTCGGCCATCTCCATCAGGCGGCAGGCCTTGCGGTAGCCCTCCGGGCGCGGCATGCCGAAGTTGCGGCGCACCTTCTCGCGCACTTCACGGCCTTTCTGGTGACCGATGATCATCACCGGCTGATCACCCAGACGCGCCACACCACCGACGATGGCGGCGTCGTCGGAGAAGTGACGATCACCATGCAGCTCGTCGAACTCGGTGAAGATGTGCTGGATGTAATCCAGGGTGTAGGGGCGGCGTGGGTGACGCGCGAGCTGCGCGATCTGCCAGCTGGTCAGGTTGCCGAAGATGCTTTCGGTCAGGGCGCTGCTCTTGTCCTGCAGGCGGGCAATCTCGTCGCCGATATTCAGCGAATTGTCATTGCCAACCAGGCGTAGCTCTTCGATCTTGGCTTGCAGGTCGGCGATCGGCTGTTCGAAATCGAGGAAATTCGGGTTCATAGTCATCCGTCTTGCGTCGACGGCCAAGTGGCCGGGGAGCTGTATCCATTAGGGAACCGCTGAAAAACGTAGGCGAGGCAGCCGATGCAAGGCAAAAACAGGCGAAGAACGGTCGGAGTCGCGGGCGACTTTACTACTGTAAATGAGCATTCTGAGCCTGTTTTTAACGCAGCAGCGGCAACGCAGGTAGTTTTTCAGCGGTTTTCTAGGCGCCCTACCTTAAGGGATAGGACGCAACGGGTCGACACCCGCAGGTGTCGATGCCAACACAAAGGGGTATTTTCCCCTCTTGCATCAGCGGTAGTGCAAAAAGACGTTGTCGCGCCCGAACTGGTCACGCAATGCCTGTATCAAAGTGTCGGCCGGGTCGATTCGCCAGGCATCGCCAAATTGAAGCAAGGCGCGCGCCTGCTCGCCACTGTAGTCGACGGTCACCGGGCAAGCGCCCTTGTGCTTGCTGCACAGTTCGGCCAGCCAACGCAGGCGATCACCCTTCAATGCCTCACCGGTGACCTTCAGCCGCAGGCTGTCGGCCAGGCCCGTCCGCGCCTCTTCCAGGCTCATCACGCGCTTGGCGCGCAGACGCAAACCGCCGGAGAAGTCGTCGTTGCTGACTTCACCTTCGACCACCACCAGCGCATCGTTCTGCAGCAGCGCCTGGTTGCTGGCGAAGGCGTCGGCGAACAGCGAAGCCTCGATGCGCCCGGAGCGGTCATCGAGGGTGATAAAGCCCATCTTGTCGCCCTTCTTGTTCTTCATCACACGCAGGTTGACGATCATCCCGGCGATGGTCTGAGTATCACGCGCTGGCTTGAGTTCGACGATACGCTGACGGGCGAAGCGACGGATCTCACCTTCGTACTCGTCGATGGGGTGGCCGGACAGGTAGATACCCAGGGTGTCCTTCTCGCCCTTGAGGCGTTCCTTGATCGGCAGCTCGCGGGCCTTGCGGTGGTTGGCGTAGACGTCGGCCTCGGGCTCGGCGAACAGACCGCCGAACAGGTCCATGTGGCCGCTCTCGGCGCTGCGCGCAGTCTGCTCGGCGGACTGCACGGCCTCTTCCATGGACGCCAGCAGCACGGCGCGGTTCTTGTCCACGCTGGCCTGATAGGCCTTGAGCTCGTCCTGGTAGTAGGGGCCGAGGCGATCCAGCGCGCCGCTGCGGATCAACGCTTCGAGGGTGCGCTTGTTGATGCGCTTGAGGTCGACGCGGTTGCAGAAGTCGAACAGATCCTTGAACGGCCCACCTTCGGCGCGGCATTCGACGATGGCCTCGACCGGCCCCTCGCCCACGCCCTTGACCGCACCGAGGCCGTAGACGATGCGGCCGTCGTCGTTGACGGTGAACTTGAATTCGGAAACGTTCACGTCCGGCGGATCGATGCGCAACTTCATGTTGCGGCACTCTTCCACCAGGATCACCACCTTGTCGGTGTTGTGCATATCCGCCGAAAGCACGGCGGCCATGAACGGCGCCGGGTAATGCGCCTTGAGCCAGGCCGTCTGGTAGGACACCAGACCGTAGGCGGCCGAGTGCGACTTGTTGAAGCCGTAGCCGGCGAACTTTTCCACCAGGTCGAAGATATTACCGGCCAACTCGGCATCGATGCCGTTGTTGGCGCAACCTTCGATAAAGCCGCCGCGCTGCTTGGCCATCTCCTCGGGCTTCTTTTTGCCCATGGCGCGACGCAGCATGTCGGCGCCGCCGAGGGTGTAGCCAGCCATTACCTGAGCGATCTGCATCACCTGTTCCTGGTACAGGATGACGCCGTAGGTGGGCTTGAGCACCGGCTCCAGGCCGGCGTACTGGTAATCCGGGTGCGGATAGGACAGCTCGGCGCGGCCGTGCTTACGGTTGATGAAGTCGTCCACCATGCCGGACTGCAGCGGGCCGGGGCGGAACAGCGCCACCAGGGCGATCATGTCTTCCAGGCAGTCGGGCTTGAGCTTCTTGATCAGCTCCTTCATGCCGCGCGATTCGAGCTGGAAGACCGCAGTGGTCTCCGCCTTCTGCAGCATGTCGTAGGTTTTCTTGTCATCCAGCGGGATGAAGTCGATGTTGACCAGGTCCTCGTCCGCGGCGCCGTCGCGCTTCTGGATGCGGTGGATGGTCTCCATCGCCCACTTGATGATGGTCAGGGTACGCAGACCGAGGAAGTCGAACTTGACCAGGCCGGCCTGCTCGACGTCGTCCTTGTCGAACTGGGTCACCAGGCCACCGCCCTCCTCGTCACAGGCGATGGGCGAGAAGTCGGTGAGCTTGGTCGGCGCGATCACCACGCCCCCGGCGTGCTTGCCGGTACCACGCACCACGCCTTCGAGCTTGAGCGACATGTCCCAGATTTCCTGGGCTTCCTCGTCGTTCTTGAGGAACTCACGCAGAGGCTCCTCCATCTCGTAGGCCTTCTCCAGAGTCATGCCCACTTCGAAGGGGATCATCTTCGACAGACGGTCGGCCAGGCCGTAGGACTTGCCCTGCGCCCGCGCCACGTCACGCACCACTGCTTTAGCCGCCATCGAGCCGAAGGTGATGATCTGGCTCACCGCGTTGCGTCCGTATTTCTCGGCTACGTAGTCGATCACCCGGTCGCGGCCGTCCATGCAGAAGTCGACGTCGAAGTCGGGCATGGAAACCCGCTCGGGGTTGAGGAATCGTTCGAACAGCAGGTCATAGGCCAGCGGATCGAGGTCAGTGATCTTCAGCACGTAGGCCACCAGCGAACCGGCACCCGAACCACGGCCCGGGCCGACCGGCACGCCGTTGCTCTTGGCCCACTGGATGAAGTCCATCACGATCAGGAAGTAACCGGGGAAACCCATCTGAATGATGATGTCGAGCTCGAAGTTGAGGCGGTCGATATAGACCTGCCTCTTGGCCTCGTAATCCGGCGTATCCTTGGGCAGCAATACCTGGAGACGCTCTTCCAGCCCCTCGAAGGAGGCGTGGCGCAGGTAGTCGTCGATGCCCATGCCATTGGGCGTGGGGAAATCCGGTAGAAAGTATTTGCCGAGTTGCACATCGATGTTGCAGCGCTTGGCAATCTCGACGGTGTTCTCCAGTGCCTCGGGCAGGTCGGAGAACAGCTCCCACATTTCCTCGGCGCTTTTCAGGTACTGCTGATCGGAGTAATGCCGCGGCCGGCGCGGGTCGTCCAGGGTACGGCCTTCACCGATGCAGACGCGGGTTTCATGCGCCTCGAAATCACCCTGCTTGATGAAGCGCACGTCGTTGGTCGCCACCAGCGGCGCCTCGACGCGATCGGCCAGGGCCACGGCGGCGTGCAGGTATTCCTCGTCACCGACGCGGCTGGTGCGCTGCACCTCCAGATAAAAGCGATCCGGGAATACTGCCATCCATTCACGCAGGCGCACTTCGGCCAGCGCTTCGTCACCGGCCAGCAGCGCCTGGCCGACTTCGCCTTCACGCGCGCCGGATAGCGCGATGAGGCCTTCGGCGGCGTCCTTGACCCAGTCACGCTGGATGATCACCAGGTCGTTGCTCTGCCCTTCGGCCCAGCCACGGGAGATCAGTTCGGTAAGGTTGCGGTAGCCCTTGGCGTTCATCGCCAGCAGGGTCAGGCGCGTCAGCGGGCCGTCCTCCTCGGCGCTGGCCAGCCAGATGTCGGCGCCGCAGATCGGCTTGATCCCGGCGCCCATGGCCGCCTTGTAGAACTTCACCAGTGAGCACATGTTGCTCATGTCGGTGACCGCAACCGCCGGCATGCCGGCCCCGGCCACGGCCTTGATCAGCGGTTTGACCCGCACCAGGCCATCGACCAGGGAGTATTCGGTGTGCAGACGCAGGTGGACGAAAGCTTGGGTCATGGGCGGCCTTGCAGGTGAAAACGACAAAGCGCGGATTGTAGCCTAAGCGGGTCTGGCTGAGGGCCAGAGGTTCAGACTGTAGCGGCGATACAATCGACAGCTACAGGCTCGAGCAATGCGCGCACCGGTGCGAAGGAACGCCGATGAATAGGCGTCGGCCCCAGGCGCTGCAGGGCTTCTAGGTGAACGGGCGTGGGATAGCCCTTGTGGCCAGCGATGCCGTAACCGGGATAGAGACGATCCATCTCGACCATCTCGCGGTCGCGACTGACCTTGGCCAGGATCGAAGCCGCGGCTATTGCCGGCACCCGACTATCGCCCTTGACCACCGGCGCACTCGGCACCGCCAGCTTTGGACAGCGATTGCCGTCGATCAGTGCCAGTCTGGGTGTCACGCTCAGCCCTTCGACGGCGCGCTGCATGGCCAGCATGGTGGCATGCAGGATATTCAACCGATCGATCTCCTCCACCTCGGCGCGGGCGATGCACCAGGCCTGGGCCTTTTCGCGAATCTCGTCGAACAACACCGCGCGACGCGCCTCGGAAAGCTTCTTCGAGTCATTCAGGCCAAGAATCGGCCGCGCCGGGTCGAGGATCACCGCCGCCGTGACCACCGCACCGCAGAGCGGGCCACGACCGACCTCGTCGACACCCGCGACCAGTTCCTCAACCAGCGTGAAGTCGAGCCCCAGCTGCATCAGTCGCGCCCCGCCAGTTTCAACACCGCGTCAGCCGCCAACACCGAGGCGTCGCGGCGCAGCGCGCGATGGATCACGTCGAAACCCTCGGTCTGCACTTGCCCACCGTCGATCAACGGCGCAACGGCCTGAGCCAGAGCCTCGGGAGTCGCTGCATCCTGAATCAGCTCAGGTACCAGCAGGCGCTCGGCCAGCAGATTAGGCAGCGAGATATAGGGACTTTTCACCAGACGCTTGAGGATGCGATAGGTCAGTGGCGCTACGCGGTACGCCACCACCATCGGCCGCTTGTACAACAGCGCTTCCAGGGTCGCGGTACCCGAGGCGATCAACACCGCATCGCAGGCAGCCAACGCCTCATGGGAGCGGCCATTGAGCAGCGTCAGCGGCAAATCACGCCCGGCCAGCATCTGTTCCAGCTGCACGCGACGCTCGGGTGTGGCGCAAGGCAGCAGGAAACGAATGCCAGGGCGCAGTGCACGCAGACGAATCGCCGCATCGAGAAACAGCTCACCGAGACGCGCGACTTCACCACCACGACTGCCGGGCATCAGGGCCACCACGGGCTCATCCTGCGGCAGATCCAGCGCCTCGCGCGCAGCAGCACGATCAGCTTGCTGCGGAATCGCATCGGCCAGCGGATGACCAACGAAGCGCACCGGCACCTTATGCTCGTCGTAGAACTGCGCCTCGAACGGGAACAGGGTCAGCATCAGGTCGCAGGCTTCGCGAATCTTCAGCACGCGCTTCTGCCGCCAGGCCCAGACCGAGGGGCTGACGTAGTGCACGGTCTTGATTCCGGCACGGCGCAGCTTGAGCTCCAGGCCCAGGTTGAAATCGGGTGCATCGATGCCGATGAACACGTCCGGTTTGGCAGCAATCAGCTCGCGAGCCAGTTGACGACGGCGGCGGAGCAACTCGAACAGACGGCCAAGCACCTCGACCAAGCCCATCACGGCCAGGCGCTCCATCGGGAAAAAGGATTTAAGGCCTTCGGCCTCCATGCGCGCGCCGCCAACACCAATGAACTCGGCATCCGGATGGCGCTGTTTGATGGCCTGCATCAGGCCGCAGCCGAGGATGTCACCGGACGCCTCACCGGCGACCAGTGCGACGCGAATAGGTCTGCTCATAGGTATCAGCGCGTGATACCGCGCGTGGAAGCCTGAATCGAATCACGGAAAATCGCCACTTCCGGGAACTGCGCAGCGGACTCGGCCAGCTCGGCCAGTGCCTGCTCGACGGTCAGCCCCTGGCGATAGACCAGCTTGTAGCCCTTGCGCAGGGCAGCGATGGCCTCGGCGGAGAAACCACGCCGGCGCATGCCCTCGAAGTTCATGCTGCGCGCCTCGGCCGGGTTACCGAACACGGTAACGAAAGCCGGAACATCCTTGCCAATCGCGGTGCCCATGCCCGAGAAGCTGTGTGCGCCAATGCGGCAGAACTGATGCACCAGGGTATAACCGGACAGAATCGCCCAGTCATCGACCCAGACATGCCCAGCCAGTGCCGTGTTGTTGACCAGAATGCAGTGGTTACCGATCACACTGTCATGGCCGATATGGGCATAGGCCATGATCAGGTTATGGTTGCCAATGGTGGTTTCGCTGCGATCCTGCACGGTGCCACGGTGAATGGTGACACCCTCACGAATCGTGTTGTGATCACCGATCACCAGGCGCGTCGCTTCGCCCTTGTATTTCAGGTCTGGCGTGTCTTCACCGACCGAAGAAAACTGGTAGATGCGGTTGTGCTTGCCGATCACGGTCGGCCCCTTGAGCACGACGTGCGAACCGATGACTGTACCCTCGCCAATTTCCACATCGGCACCAACAATGCTCCAAGGGCCAACGACGACGTCGTCGGCCAATCTGGCACTGGGGTCGATGATCGCGCGGGGGTCAATCAAACTCATAGCTTGCGTTCCGCACAGATGATTTCAGCAGCGCAGACTTCCTTGCCGTCGACGGTGGCGCGGCACTCGAATTTCCAGATGCTGCGACGGTCGCTCAGGTACTTGGCTTCCAGCATCAGCTGATCACCCGGAGTCACAGGCGAACGGAAGCGCAGTTTGTCAGAACCGACGAAGTAGTACAGGGTACCGTCAGCCGGTTTCACACCCATCATCTTGAAACCGAGGATACCGGCAGCCTGGGCCATGGCCTCGATGATCAGAACGCCCGGCATGATCGGGTGCTCGGGGAAGTGACCGTTGAAGAACGGCTCATTGATGCTGACATTCTTATAGGCGCGAATCTGTTTGCCTTCGACGTCCAGGTCCACCACGCGGTCCACCAGCAGGAACGGATAGCGGTGCGGCAAATATTCACGAATTTCGTTGATGTCCATCATGTCCGGTTAAGCCTGTAAGAAAAGAAAAGAGCACGGTCACGCCGCACTCAGGCATCAGATGAGACGTTTGCCGTCTGGGTCACGGCGGCCAGCTGTTTTTCCAGCTCACGCAGTCGCTTGGCCATATCGTCCAACTGACGAATACGGGCTGCACTCTTCTTCCACTCGCCCGCCGGTTGCATGGCAGTCCCTGAAGAATAAGCGCCAGGCTCGGTGATCGAGCGAGTCACCATGGTCATACCGGTGACGAACACGTTGTCGCACACCTCGATATGGCCAACCATGCCCACACCGCCGGCGATCATGCAGTTCTTGCCGATCTTGGTGCTGCCGGAAATACCACAGCAGCCCGCCATGGCCGTGTTGTCACCGATCTGCACGTTGTGCGCAATCATGATCTGGTTATCCAGCTTCACGCCATTACCGATCAGGGTATCGGACAGCGCACCGCGATCCACCGTGGTGTTGGCGCCGATCTCGACGTCATCACCGATGGTCACCCCACCGATCTGTGCGATCTTCTGCCAGACGCCCTTTTCGTTGGCGAAACCGAAGCCTTCGCCACCGATCACCGCGCCGGACTGGATCACTACACGCTTGCCGATACGCACGTCGTGATACAGCGTCACGCGCGGCGCCAGCCAACCACCCTCACCGATCACGCTACGCGCGCCCACCACGCAGTGCGCACCGATGCTTACATCAGCACCGATGCGAGCACCGCTTTCGATAACCGCAAAAGCGCCAATACTCGCACTCGGATCGATCTGAGCATCGCCTGCAACCTGCGCAGTGGCATGAATGCCGGGAGCCGCCTTGGGCTTGCGGTCGAACACATGCGAAAGCTGGGCATAAGCCAGATAAGGATTGGCAACAATCAAGGCATCGCCAGCATAGCCTTCAGCATCGGCTGCGGTGAGCAACACAGCACCGGCCTGGGTCTGCGCCAGAAACTTGCGGTACTGGGCATTGGCCAGGAAGCTCAATTGTTCGGGTCCGGCCTCCTGTAAGGTGGCCAGGCCCGTGATGACCTTAGCTTCGGCGCCACGCAAGGTGGCGCCCAGGCGCTCGGCCAACTGACCGAGGGTAAATGTCGCAGTCATGCTTAACGCATCTGATTCATGCGCTCGATGACCTGGCGAGTGATGTCGTACTGAGGTTTGACCTCGATCACCGCACCACGCTCGAGCACCAGGTCGAAGTTACCGTTCTTGATCACTTCTTCGACGGCCTTGTCCAGATTCGGCTTCAGCTTGGCCAGCATCTCGCGGTCAGCGATGGCCTTGGCTTCGTTCAGCTCCTTGGACTGGAACTGGAAATCACGGGCTTTCTGCTTGAATTCGAGCTCAAGGCGCTCGCGCTCGGCCTGCTGCATCCTCTCGCCGTCCTTGACCATGCGATCCTGAATGCGCTTGGCATCGCTTTCCAGAGTCTTGAGCTTGTTCAGCTGCGGGCCGAACTTCTTCTCGGCATCGACGGCGTAGCGCTTGGCTGCATCCGACTCGAGCAGCGCCATCTGATAGTTCAGCACGGCCACCTTCATCTCGGCGAACGCCGGAGTGGCGATCAGGGCGGCGGTGAACAGAACCAGTTGAGTCAACTTACGCACAATGCACTCCTGCAACAAAACTGTTGGCTTGCTATGAAACGAAATTAGAAGGTTTGACCCAGGGAGAACTGGAATACCTGGGTATCGGCATCATCCGGCTTCTTGATCGGCATGGCCAGACTGAAGCTCAGCGGGCCCAGTGCGGTGATCCAGGTCAGGCCAACACCCACGGAGCTGGCCAGGTTGCTGAAGTCGATGTCGCAGCTGTCACTGAGCCTCTTCTGGCTGGACGAGCAATTGGTGTCGAAGACGTTACCCACATCCCAGAACAATGCAGTGCGCAGCGAGCGCTGATCCTTGACGAACGGCAGCGGGAAGAGCATCTCGACACCGCCCTGCACCAGCACGTTACCACCGAACGGCAGCGGATCTTTATCCGGATCTTCCAATGTGCCGGGCTTACCACCATTCGCCTCGCCAATGCTCGGCGTACTACGCGGGCCCAGGCTGCTGTCTTCAAAACCACGTACCGAGTTGAAACCACCGGCATAGTAGTGCTCGTAGAACGGCAGTTCAGCCGTGGAACCGTAGCTGTCGCCATAACCCAACTGGGTATGGAAGCGCAGGGTGTAGCTGTCACTGAGCGGGGTGAAGACCTGACCACGGTAGTCGAGCTTGTAGAACGACAGGTCACTGCCTGGAATGGTGGTTTCCAGCACCAGGCTCTGCGAATGACCGCGGTTGGCAAGCACGCCGCGGTTCAGGGTCGATTCGGACCAGCCGATGGAGCCCTTGAAGTTCAGGTAGTTGTCACCCTCAGCGTCGATGAAATCGAAGATTTCGTCGACGGTGTAACGACCGGTGTCGATGCTGTCCTGCTGCACGGTCAGGCCATAGGTCAGACGCGCGGTTTCGCTGATCGGGTAGCCGATGTTGACACCTGCACCCAGGCTGTCCACCGAGTAGCTGGATACGTCGACATCGAGCTCATCGTAGTCGGTGGTGCGGTAGAAGGCGTTGTAACCCAGGCTGACACCATCGACGGTCCAGTAGGGGTCAACGAAGCCGAAGCTATAACGGGTCTGGTATTCACTGCGGGTCAGGCCAATGCTGACGCGGTTACCGGTACCGAGGAAGTTGTTCTGACTGATCGAACCACCGAGGATCAGACCGGCGCTCTGGGCGAAACCGACGCTGGCAGTGATGGAGCCTGACGGCTGCTCTTCGACACTGTAGTTGACGTCGATCTGGTCATCGGTGCCCGGCACCTGCGGGGTTTCGACGTTGACTTCCTTGAAGAAGCCCAGACGCTCAAGGCGGGTCTTGGACTGATCGATCAGGTAGGTCGAGGCCCAGCCACCTTCCATCTGGCGCATTTCGCGGCGCAGCACTTCGTCTTCGGATTTGGTATTGCCACGGAAGTTGATACGGTTGACGTAGGCACGCTTGCCCGGATCGACGAAGAAGGTGATGGAAACGGTGTTGTCCTCGTCGTGCGCTTCCGGCACGCCGTTGACGTTGGCGAAGGTGTAACCCTCATTGCCCAGACGGCGGGTGATCAGCTCGCTGGTGGTGGTCATGATCTTGCGCGAGAACACCTGACCTTCCTGAACCAGCAGCAGTGCACGCACGTCTTCTTCCGGCACCTTAAGGTCACCGGAAAGCTTCACGTCACGGACACTGTACTTCTCGCCCTCTTCGACGTTGACGGTGATGTAGACGTGCTTCTTGTCCGGGGTAATGGATACCTGGGTGGAGCTGATATCCATGTTGATGTAGCCGCGATCCAGGTAGTAGGAACGCAGACGTTCGAGGTCACCGGACAGCTTTTCGCGGGCGTACTTGTCGTCGTTGCGGAAGAAGGACAGCCAGTTGGTGGTCTTCAACTCGAACAGATCGGAGAGTTCTTCATCCGTGAAAAACGTGTTGCCGACCACGTTGATGTGGGAAATGGCAGCAACGGTGCCTTCGTTGATGGTGATTTTCAACGCCACGCGGTTACGCGGCTGCGGAATCACTTCGGCTTCGATCTCGGCTGAATAGCGACCCTGAGCGACATACTGGCGCTGCAGCTCGTTACGCACACCTTCGAGGGTGGCGCGCTGGAAGATTTCACCCTCGGCCAGACCGGACTGATTCAGACCCTTGAGCAGATCTTCGGTAGTGATGGCCTTGTTGCCTTCGATCTCGATGCCGGAGATGGAGGGACGCTCGACCACGGTGACCACCAGCACGTCGCCATCGCGGCCGAGCTGAATGTCCTGGAAGAAGCCGGTGCGGAACAGCGAGCGAGTAGCGTCGACCAACTGGCGATCATCGACCTGCTCGCCCACATTGAGCGGCAATGCGCCGAACACACTGCCCGCGGACACCCGCTGCAATCCGTTGACGCGTATATCGGAGATGGTGAAGGACTCGGCGTGAACTTCGGCGATCATCAATGCGGACAGTACCGCAGGTAGCAGCAGACGTTTCATGAAGTCCTTTCTTATTCCAACTGACGATAAAAACTGCCGCTTAAGCGACACTTCTTTTAAATCTTAAGAACGTATTCAGCAATGCTCACAGGCGGCTGAGGTCGTTGACCAGGGCGAGCAGCATGACCCCGATGACCAGACTGATGCCGATCTGCATCCCCCAACCCTGAACCCGCTCAGACAAGGGGCGACCACGCACCCACTCAACCAGATAAAACAGCAGATGCCCACCATCCAGTACAGGAATGGGCAACAGATTGAGAACCCCCAGGCTAATACTCAGATATGCAAGGAATTTTAGGAAATCCCCCAGCCCTGACTCAGCTGAAGCGCCCGCCACTTTAGCAATGGTTATCGGCCCACTCAAGTTTTTTACCGAGAGCTCACCGAACAGCATTTTCTTCAGCGAATCGAGGGTCAGCACGCTCATCGCCCAGGTCTGGCGCATACCTTCGAGCACGCCCTCAAGCGGGCCGTAACGCACCTCGCGAAGCATCTCCGACGGCCATTCGACACCCTGCACCCCCGCCCCCAGATAGCCTGTGCGCGCCTCGCCGTCACCACGCGAGGCCAGGGTCAGTTGCACGTCCTGCGCCTGCCCGTCGCGCTCGACACGCAGCGTGATCGTCTCGCCCGGCAACGCACGCACACGATCGACCAGGTCTTGCCAGTCGGCCAGGGGCTCGCCATCGAGCGCCAGCAATCTGTCCCCTGCCTGCAGCCCTGCGGCGTGGGCAGGCCCCTTGGAGTCGACTTCAGCCAGAACCGGCTCCAGCACCGGACGCCATGGACGAATGCCCAGCGAACCAATCGGGTCCGGCTCGTCGACGCCGCGCAGCCAGTTGTCCAACTGCACCTGTTTTGGCATTTCGACGGTGGAGCCCGGCTCCAGCACGCGCAGATCGAGCGTGCCGCTCTCGCCCAGACGCCTGACCAGTTGCAGATTGACCGCCGCCCAACCACTGGTGGCTTCACCATTGACCGCGACGATCTCCTGCCCGGCACGCAAGCCGGCCATCTCGGCCAGGCTGTCCGTCTGCACCGCACCAATGACGGGGCGCACCTGCTGACTGCCGAGCATGGCAACGAACCAGAAGAACAGCAGCGCCAACAGGAAATTGGCCAGCGGGCCGGCAGCGACGATAGCGATGCGCTGGCGCACGCTCTTGCGATTGAACGATTGCTCGGCGAGCTCGGCCGGCACATCGCCTTCGCGCTCATCGAGCATCTTCACGTAGCCGCCCAGAGGAATGGCCGCTATGACGAACTCGGTACCCTGGCGGTCATGCCAACGCACCAGTGGCGTACCGAAGCCAACGGAGAAACGCAGCACCTTGACGCCGCAGCGGCGGGCTACCCAGAAGTGCCCGTACTCGTGAAAGGTCACCAGGACACCCAAGGCGATCAGGGTGCCAACCAGCATGTATAACCCACTCATTTCACTTCTCCAGATGCTCAGGCACCGATACGCAACGGCCCTGCATAGCCGCGATCAACGGCGCGCGAGCCACTGCTCGGCCAACTCACGCGCACGCCGGTCAGCGTCGAAAACAGCGTCGAGCGCTTCGACAGCCTGGACAGGCTGCGCGTTCAGTACGGACTCGATCATACCCGCGATATCGCTGAAACGGATGCGCCGTTGCAGGAACGCCTCGACTGCCACCTCATTGGCCGCATTGAGCATCGCCGGTGCACTGCCGCCAGCCTGCGCCGCCTCGCGCGCCAGGCGCAGGCAGGGGAAGCGCTGCTCGTCGGGACGCTCGAAATCCAGGCGACCGACGGTGAACAGATCCAGCGGCGATACGCCTGAGTCGATACGCTCCGGCCAGGCCAAGGCGTGGGCAATCGGCGTGCGCATATCCGGATTGCCCAGTTGGGCCAGCACCGAACCGTCGATGTAATCGACCAGCGAGTGAATCACGCTCTGTCGGTGAATGACCACCTCGATCTGCTCGGGGCGGGCATCGAACAGCCAGCAGGCCTCGATCATCTCCAGCCCCTTGTTCATCATGCTGGCCGAATCGACCGAAATCTTGCGCCCCATCGACCAGTTGGGATGTGCACAGGCCTGTTCCGGCGTGACATGCTCCAGCTCAGCCAGAGGCGTCTCGCGGAATGGCCCGCCGGAAGCCGTCAACAGCACACGGCGCACGCCGACTGCCTGCAAACCGCGTGCATAGTCGCCGGGCAGACACTGGAAAATGGCGTTGTGTTCGCTGTCGATGGGCAGCAGCACCGCCCCGCTCTGCCTGACGGCCTGCATAAACAGGGCGCCAGACATCACCAACGCCTCCTTGTTGGCCAGCAGCACTTTCTTGCCGGCCTGCACCGCAGCCAGCGTCGGCCTGAGCCCGGCAGCACCAACAATGGCAGCCATCACGCAGTCGACGGCCGGATCAGCGGACACGGCGCACAGCCCTGCCTCCCCCACCAGCACTTCGGTCACCAGGCCGCCAGCACGCAGAGCGCCCTGCAGTTCACGCGCCGCCTCAGCATCAGGCACCACGGCATAGCGCGGGCGATGTTGCACACACAGCGCCTGCAGTTGCGCCAGCCGGGAAAAACCGCTCAGGGCGAACACCTGATAACGCCCGGGATGACGGGCGATCACATCCAGCGTACTGAGGCCGATGGAGCCGGTCGCCCCCAGCACCGTGACCTGCTGCACGGCGCTCACAACGAGCCCCAGCCAGCCAGCCAGAGCAGTGCGGCGAATACCGGAATGGCGGCGGTAAGACTGTCGATACGGTCCAGCACACCACCATGGCCCGGCAACAGATTACTGCTGTCCTTGATGCCCGACTGACGCTTGAACATGCTCTCGGTCAGGTCGCCCACGACGGAGATCAGCACCACCACAGCCGCGCCAAGCAGGGCCAGCACCAACCCGGAGGCCGACCAACCTTGCTGCAGGCCGAGCACCAAGGTGATCGACAGACTGGCAGCCAGACCACCATACACGCCTTCCCAGCTCTTGCCCGGGCTGACCCTGGGTGCCAGCTTGCGCTTGCCGAAGGCCTTGCCGGAGAAGTAGGCACCAATATCCGCGCCCCAGACCAGCACCATCACCGCAATGATCAGCGCATTGGCCTGAGGCCATTGTTTGAGCAGCACCAGCCCCTGCCAGGCCGGCAGCAGAACCAGCAAGCCGATCAGCAAGCGCCCCGGCATTGCCCCCCAGTATCGGCTGCTATCGGGATAGGTCAGCACCAGGAAGGTCGCCGCCAGCCACCACAGCACTGCCACCGCCAACAGCACGGGCGCGAACAGCGGAAACATGTACAGCGCCGCGAGCAATACGGCCACTGTAGCGGCATAAGCCACCCGCAGCGGCTGCGCCTGGAGCCCCGCCAGGCGCGCCCACTCCCAGGCGCCCAGCGTCACTACCAGACCAATGAACCAGGCAAAGGCAGCGCCATCGAGCAGGAAAAAGCCGCCCAGAGCGATAGGCAGCAATACCAGCGCCGTGATGATTCGTTGTTTCAACATTAAGAGCGCGCCTCAGCTTCCACCTGCTCGCTGGTCTTGCCGAAGCGACGCTGGCGGGTAGCGAAATCGGCCAGCGCCTTGCGCATGGCCTCGTGCTTGAAGTCCGGCCAATAAAGGTCGGAAAAGTACAGTTCGCTGTAAGCCAACTGCCACAGAAGGAAATTGCTGATACGGTGCTCGCCCCCGGTGCGAATGCACAGATCAGGTAACGGCAGATCACCGGTAGCCAGACAACTCTGGAGCAAGTGCGGGGTGATGTCCTCTGGCTGCAGATGCCCTGCCTGCACCTCACGCGCCAGGCGCTGAACGGCCTGAGCGATGTCCCACTGACCGCCGTAATTGGCCGCGATCTGCAGGGTGAAGCGGCGACTGCCGGCGGTCAGCAGCTCGGCTTCGCGCATGGCAGCCTGCAATTCGGGATGGAAACGCGAGCGGTCACCGATGATGCGCAGGCTGATGTCGTTATCCAGCAGGCGCCTGGCCTCGCGACGCAGCGCGCCGAGGAACAACTCCATCAGCGCGCCGACCTCTTCGGCCGGGCGCTGCCAGTTTTCACTGGAGAAGGCGAACAGGGTGAGCACCTCGACACCCGACTCGGCACAGACCTCGATCACTGCACGAACCGCGTCGACCCCGGCCTTGTGTCCTGCCACACCCGGCAACAGGCGCCTCTTCGCCCAGCGGTTGTTGCCATCCATGATGATGGCAACGTGCCGCGGCACCGCCCCCTGCTTGTTCTTGTCCATGTATGAGCGCCCAGCCGTCAAACGGCCATCAGGTCCGCTTCTTTCACCTCGAGCGCCTTGTCCACCTCGGCAATGAACTTGTCGGTGATCTTCTGCAGCTCGTCAGCGGCGCGACGCTCTTCGTCTTCGCTGATTTCCTTGGCCTTGGAGAGCTTCTTCAGCTCGGCCAGGGCATCACGACGCACGTTGCGCACCGCGACCTTGGCATCTTCAGCCACGCCACGCGCCTGCTTGGTGTAGCCCTTGCGGGTTTCCTCGGTCAGGGCCGGCATCGGCACACGAATGGTGGTGCCGGCGCTGGACGGGTTCAGCCCCAGGTCGGAAGTCAGGATGGCTTTCTCGATGGCGGCGCTGAGGTTCTTGTCGTGAGCGACGATCTTCAGAGTACGAGCATCTTCGACGGTGATCGCAGCGACCTGATTGAGCGGCATGTCGCTGCCCCAGGCCGGGACCTTGATGCTGTCGAGAATGCTCGGATGGGCACGACCGGTACGAATGGAAGCCAGGTTGCGGCCCAGAGCCTCCAGGGACTTGCTCATACGCTCCTGAGCGTCTTTCTTGATGTCGTTGATCATTGTGCATCCTCCTCGATCAGAGTTCCTTCAGCGCCACCTACTACAACGTTCAGCAGGGCGCCGGGCTTGTTCATGTTGAAGACCCGCAGCGGCATGGTGTGATCACGGCACAGGCAGATAGCGGTCAGATCCATCACGCCCAGCTTGCGATCGAGCACTTCGTCATAGGTCAGGCGCTCGAACTTCTCGGCATGCGGGTCCTTGAACGGGTCGGCAGTGTACACGCCATCGACCTTGGTCGCCTTCAGAACCACGTCGGCATCGATCTCGATGGCGCGCAGGCAGGCGGCCGAATCAGTGGTAAAGAACGGATTGCCGGTGCCCGCAGCGAAGATCACCACCTCGCCGGTCTTCAGGTGACGCATGGCCTTGCGGCGGTCGTAATGATCGGTCACGCCGACCATGGAAATCGCCGACATGACGATGGCCGGGATGTTCGAGCGCTCCAGCGCATCACGCATGGCCAGGGCGTTCATCACGGTCGCCAGCATGCCCATGTGGTCACCGGTGACGCGATCCATGCCGGCAGCGGACAGCGCCGCACCGCGGAACAGGTTACCGCCGCCGATCACCAGGCCGACCTGCACGCCGATACCGACCAGTTGGCCGACTTCCAGCGCCATGCGGTCGAGCACCTTGGGGTCGATACCGAAATCTTCCGAGCCCATCAGGGCTTCGCCGCTAAGTTTGAGCAGAATGCGTTTGTAGCGAGGTTGGCGACCAGTTGTCTGCTGAGCCATTGCAAGTCTCTCCTGCGGCGATATGAAATTCTTTAGCAACGCGCGTGCGCGCTGCAATTATCCGGCACTTCGAACGTGCCGACGACCGCAGGTTGCACGGCCGCTTGTACATTTGTCGCCCCTTATTCGGCAAAGAGGCTGCACGCGCAAGCGGGCAGCCTCTCTGGGACAACTGACCTAACCGCCGATTACTGCTTGCTGGCAGCAACCTGGGCAGCCACTTCGGCAGCGAAGTCGGTCTCGGCCTTCTCGATGCCTTCGCCCACTTCGTAACGCACGAAGGACACGACTTCGGCACCGGCTTTCTTCACCAGGTCACCGACCTTGACTTCCGGATCCATGATGAAGGCTTGCTCGACCAGGCTGGCTTCGGCCAGGAACTTGGCGATACGGCCTTTGACCATGTTCTCGACGATGTTTTCCGGCTTGCCGGCGATTTTTTCGGCGTTCAGCTGCAGGAAGATTTCCTTTTCCTTGGCAACCAGCTCTTCGGAAACCTGATCCGGGGAAACCACGGCCGGGTTGGAAGCGGCAACGTGCATGGCAACGTGCTTGGCCAGCTCGTCGTTGCCGCCTTTCAGGACAACCAGAACACCGATGCGGTGACCGTGCAGGTAGGCACCAACGGTGTCACCGGAAACAGCGGTCAGACGACGAATGTTGACGTTCTCGCCGCACTTGGCAACCAGCGCCTCACGAGCCGACTCGCGGGAAGCGATCAGCGGAGCAGCGTCGGTCAGGTTCTTTTCGAAGGCTTCGTCGAGGCTTTCCTTGACGAAGGCCTTGAAGTCGTCCTGCAGAGCCAGGAAGTCGGTCTGCGAGTTGACTTCGATGATCACGCCACGGCCACCTTCGACGCGAACGGCGATGGAGCCTTCGGCGGCGATGTTGCCGGCCTTCTTGGCAGCCTTGATGGCACCGGAAGCACGCATGTCATCAATGGCTTTCTCGATGTCGCCACCAGCGGCAACCAGGGCCTTCTTGCATTCCATCATGCCTTGGCCGGTACGCTCGCGCAGTTCTTTAACCAGGGCTGCAGTAATTTCTGCCATCTTGAAAATCCTCTCGGTAGGTCTTCAACCAAATCAAAATCTGTGAGTGGCAAAAAGGGGGCCTAGCCCCCTTCTTGCACAGCGCATAACGCTAAATGCTTGGCGTTACCGCTTAGCCTGCAGCGCTCTCGGCCGCGACTTCTTCGACGAACTCTTCGGTGGCGCCGCCTGCGTTGCTGCGACCACGAATCACGGCGTCAGCCATGGCACCCATGTATAGCTGGATGGCGCGGATGGCGTCATCGTTACCCGGGATGATGTAGTCAACGCCTTCCGGGCTGCTGTTGGTATCGACGATGCCGATAACCGGGATACCCAGCTTGTTGGCTTCGGTGATAGCAATGCGCTCGTGGTCAACGTCGATCACGAACAGCGCGTCCGGCAGACCGCCCATGTCCTTGATACCACCCAGACTGCGATCCAGTTTTTCCAGATCACGGGTACGCATCAGGGCTTCTTTCTTGGTCAGCTTGGCGAAGGTGCCGTCCTGGGACTGGGTTTCCAGCTCGCGCAGGCGCTTGATCGAAGCACGGATGGTTTTGAAGTTGGTCAGCATGCCGCCCAACCAGCGATGATCGACGAACGGCGAGCCGCAACGAGCCGCTTCTTCGCGAACGATCTTGCCAGCGGAACGCTTGGTGCCGACGAACAGGATCTTGTTCTTGCCAGCAGCCAGCTTTTCAACGAACGACAGGGCGTCGTTGAACATCGGCAGGGTTTTTTCCAGGTTGATGATGTGAATCTTGTTGCGCGCGCCGAAAATGTACTTGCCCATTTTCGGGTTCCAGTAACGGGTCTGGTGGCCGAAGTGCACACCGGCCTTCAGCATATCGCGCATAGTGACTTGGGACATGATAGTTCCTTGATAAGTCGGGTTAGGCCTCCACGTATCCCAGCTTCCAACCCTCGAACTTGTCGAAAGGCACCCAGGAAACCGTGTCGATACGTGTGTGGGTTTAGGCTTTCGGGCGCAGTGCCCGTAAAGCGGCGCGTTTTATACCACACAAAGCCGGCCCAGGCTACAAAAGCTCGCAAAGAACACGACCATCGCGCGCCAGACCAACGTCACGCTCACACTGGCCTTTGGGGCTGGCACGGCGAAGCTGCTAAGATATCGCCCTTTCCGTTCGTGCCCGAGAGCTTCATATGACCGTCACCATCAAATCCGCCGAAGAAATCGAGAAAATGCGCGTGGCCGGCCGCCTGGCCGCCGAAGTGCTGGAGATGATCGGCGAACACGTCAAGCCGGGCGTCACCACCGAAGAACTGGATCGCATCTGCCATGACTATATCGTCAACGTGCAGAAGGCCATTCCTGCCCCGCTTAATTACAAGGGCTTTCCCAAGTCGATCTGCACCTCGATCAACCATGTGGTCTGCCACGGCATCCCCAATGACAAGCCACTGAAAGACGGCGACGTGCTGAACATCGACGTGACCGTGATCAAGGACGGCTACCACGGCGACACCAGCAAGATGTTCATGGTCGGCAAGGTGGCCGAGTGGGCCGAGCGCCTGGCCAAGGTCACCCAGGAATGCATGTATAAAGGTATCGAACTGGTCAAACCCGGCACGCGCTTGGGCGATATTGGCGAGGTGATCCAGAAACATGCCGAGAAGAACGGTTTCTCCGTGGTGCGCGAATACTGTGGGCACGGCATCGGCGCCGTGTTCCATGAAGAGCCGCAGGTGCTGCACTACGGCAAGGCCGGCACCGGCATGGAGCTCAAGGAAGGCATGACCTTCACCATCGAACCGATGATCAACCAGGGTCGCCCGGAAACCCGCCTATTGGGTGATGGCTGGACCGCGATCACCAAGGACCGCAAGCTTTCCGCACAGTGGGAGCACACCGTGCTGGTCACCGCTGACGGCTACGAGATCCTCACCCTGCGCAGCGACGATACCCTGCCGCGCACATCGGCCTGAGTGCGATCCGTGCACGGCATTGAAACGTGCGCAGCGCAGCGCACGCTCCACCTCATATAAGGAAGGCGACCGCATGCCGCAGATGGACCCCGAACTGTTTGACCGTGGTCAGTTCCAGGCCGAGCTGGCCCTTAAATCCAGCCCCATCGCCGCATTTAAGAAGGCCATTCGCCACGCGCATGAGGTACTGGACTCACGCTTTCGCGACGGACGCGACATTCGCCGCCTGGTCGAAGATCGCGCCTGGTTCGTCGATCAGATCCTGCAGGAAGCCTGGAAGCGCTTCACCTGGAACGCGGGAGGCGATATCGCCCTGCTCGCCGTAGGCGGCTACGGCCGCGGCGAACTGCACCCCTACTCGGACATCGACCTGCTGATCCTGCTGGGCAGCGATGATCACGAGATGTTCCGCGAGCCCATCGAAGGTTTTCTCACCCTGCTCTGGGACATCGGCCTGGAAGTCGGCCAGAGTGTGCGCTCGGTCGATGAATGCGCCGAAGAGGCGCGCGCCGACCTGACGGTGATCACCAACCTGATGGAAAGCCGCACCATCGCCGGCCCGGAGCACCTGCGCCAGCGCATGCAGCAGGTCACCAGCACAGACCAGATGTGGCCGAGCAAGCACTTCTATCAGGCCAAGCGTGACGAGCGAAAAGCGCGCCACGGCAAGTACAACGACACCGAGTACAACCTCGAACCCAACGTCAAGGGCTCGCCAGGCGGGCTGCGTGACATCCAGACCGTGCTCTGGGTCGCCCGCCGCCAGTTCGGCACGCTCAATCTGCAGGCGCTGGTCGGCCAGGGCTTTTTGCTGGAAAGTGAATACGCCCTGCTCTCCTCCAGCCAGGAGTTCCTGTGGAAGGTGCGCTACGCCCTGCATATGCTCGCCGGCCGCGCCGAAGACCGCCTGCTGTTCGACTACCAGGCCAGGATCGCCGCCCTGTTCGGCTATCAGGACGGTGATGGCAAGCGCAGCATCGAGCACTTCATGCAGAAGTACTACCGCGTGGTGATGGGGATTTCCGAGCTGTCGGACCTGATCAACCAGCACTTCGAGGAAGTGATCCTGAGCGCTGGCGAGAGTGGCCCGGCGACACCGCTCAACAGCCGCTTCCAGATGCGTGACGGCTACATCGAAGTGACCCACCCGAACGTCTTCAAGCGTACGCCCTTCGCCATCATCGAGGTGTTCGTGCTGATGGCGCAGAACCCCGAAATCAAGGGCGTGCGCGCCGACAGCATCCGCCTGCTACGCGACAGCCGCCACCTGATCGACGACGAGTTCCGCAAGGACATTCGCAACACCAGCCTGTTCATCGAGCTGTTCAAGTGTAAGGAGGGCATTCACCGCAACCTGCGGCGGATGAACCGCTACGGCATTCTCGGCCGCTACCTGCCGGAGTTCGGCCATATCATCGGGCAGATGCAGCATGACCTGTTCCACATTTACACGGTCGATGCGCACACGCTCAACCTGATCAAGCACCTGCGCAAGTTTCGCTGGCCGGAGCTGGCGGAGAAATTCCCGCTGGCCAGCAAGCTGATCGACAAGCTGCCCAAACCGGAGCTGATCTACCTCGCTGGCCTCTACCACGACATCGGCAAGGGCCGCGGTGGCGATCACTCCGAACTCGGCGCGGTGGATGCCGAGGCGTTTGCACGTCGCCATCATCTGCCGACCTGGGACAGCGCACTGATCGTCTGGCTGGTGCAGCATCACCTGGTGATGTCCACCACCGCGCAGCGCAAGGATCTTTCCGACCCACAGGTGATTCACGATTTCGCCCAGTTCGTCGGCGACCAGACCCACCTGGACTACCTCTACGTGCTGACCGTGGCCGACATCAACGCCACCAACCCCAGCCTGTGGAACTCCTGGCGCGCCAGCCTGCTGCGCCAGCTCTACACCGAGACCAAGCGCGCCCTACGTCGTGGCCTGGAAAATCCGCTGGATCGCGAAGAGCAGATTCGGCAGACGCAGAGTGCCGCCCTGGACACCCTGGTACGCGGCGGCACCGACCCGGACGATGCCGAACAGCTATGGAGCCAACTGGGCGACGACTACTTCCTGCGCCACACGGCCACCGACGTGGCCTGGCATACCGACGCCATTCTCCAGCACCCGGACGATGGCGGCCCGCTGGTACTGGTGAAGGAAACCACCCAGCGCGAATTCGAGGGTGGTACGCAGATCTTCATCTACGCACCGGATCAGCATGACTTCTTCGCCGTGACCGTGGCTGCGATGAGCCAGCTCAACCTGAACATTCATGACGCGCGGATCATCACCTCCACCAGCCAGTTCACCCTGGACACCTACGTGGTGCTGGATGCCGATGGCGGCTCGATCGGCGACAACCCGGCGCGTATCAAACAGATTCGCCAAGGCCTGATCGAAGCCCTGAAGAACCCGGACGACTACCCGACCATCATCCAGCGTCGGGTGCCGCGCCAGCTCAAGCACTTCGCCTTCGCCCCGCAGGTGACCATTCACAATGACGCGCAGCGGCCGGTGACCATCCTCGAACTGACCGCACCGGACCGCCCCGGCCTGCTGGCGCGGATCGGACGCATCTTCCTCGAATACGACCTGTCGCTACAGAACGCCAAGATCGCCACCCTTGGCGAGCGGGTCGAGGACGTGTTCTTCATCACCGACGCCAACAACCAGCCGCTGTCGGACCCCGAGCTCTGCGCGCGCCTGCAGGAAACCATCGTCCGCCGCCTGTCAGAGCCGAGCATTCAGCCGCAGAGTCTGCAGATAAACATTTGATCGAGCCGCCCCGCTTTCCGACGTACACGAGATAACGATGAATCCAGCCCTCGACCAGCTCCAGCCCTACCCCTTCGAGAAACTGCGCGAACTGCTCGGCAGCGTAAAACCGGCCGCTGACAAGCGTCCGATCGCGCTGTCCATCGGCGAACCCAAGCATCGTTCGCCGGACTTCGTCGGCCAGGCGCTGACCGCCAACCTCGACAAGCTCGCCGTCTACCCGACCACGCTCGGCCTGCCAGAGCTGCGCCAGAGCATCGCCACCTGGTGCGAGCGCCGTTTCGGCGTACCCGGCGGCTGGCTGGATGCCGCGCGCCACGTGCTGCCGGTCAATGGCACGCGCGAAGCGCTGTTCGCCTTCACCCAGGCGGTGGTGGATCGCAACGCCAAGGGCCTGGTGGTCAGCCCTAACCCCTTCTATCAGATCTACGAAGGCGCGGCCTTTCTCGCCGGCGCCGAGCCGCACTATCTGCCGTGCCTGGAAGCCCATGGCTTCAACCCGGACTTCGACGCAGTGCCGAGCGAAATCTGGCAGCGCTGCCAGATTCTCTTCCTCTGCTCGCCAGGCAACCCCACCGGCGCGCTTATTCCGCTCGACACCCTGAAGAAGCTGATCGCCCTGGCCGATGAGCATGACTTCGTCATCGCCGCCGACGAGTGCTACAGCGAGCTGTATTTCGATGAAGACGCCCCGCCACCGGGCCTGCTCAGCGCCTGCGCCGAGCTGGGCCGCAGCGACTTCAAGCGCTGCGTGGTGTTCCACAGCCTGTCCAAACGCTCCAACCTACCGGGCCTGCGCTCGGGCTTCGTCGCCGGCGACGCCGAGATCCTCAAGCACTTTCTGCTCTATCGCACCTACCACGGCTGCGCCATGCCGGTACAAACCCAGCTGGCCAGCGTAGCAGCCTGGAACGACGAAGCGCACGTGCGCGCCAACCGCGACCTGTATCGCGAGAAATTCGACGCGGTACTGAAAATCCTCGCCCCGGTGATGGACGTGCAACGCCCAGACGGCGGCTTTTACCTGTGGGCGCGCACGCCCGGTGACGACACCGTCTTCACCCGCGAACTGTTCACCGCCGAGCACGTGACCGTGGTACCGGGCTCGTACCTGTCGCGTGAGGTCAATGGCGTCAATCCGGGCGCCGGCCGCGTGCGCATGGCGCTGGTAGCGCCCCTTGCCGAATGCATCGAAGCCGCAGAGCGCATTGCCCGCTTCATCCGCAGCGCCTGAAGCCCAACCCGAGCTGGAGGCTTTGGCCACCAGCTTCCGACACCGTAGCCCGGATACAATCCGGGGATAGCCGTTCATGGCGTCCCGGATTGCATCCGGGCACACGCCGATGCTGTAACACATAGCAGCGACAGCCGCCGCCACGTCTGGACGCGACGTGGCATAATGGCCCACTGTGTTTCCCGGACCTTCCGGCACGCCACTCATCAGAGGAAGATCAATGAGTTACGTCCTGTATGGCATCAAGGCCTGTGACACCATGAAAAAGGCCAGAACCTGGCTCGATGAACACCAGGTCGACTATGCCTTTCACGACTACAAGAGCGTCGGAATCGACCGGGCAACCCTGGAAAAGTGGTGCAACGAGCATGGCTGGCAGACCATCCTGAACCGCGCCGGCACCACCTTCCGCAAGCTGGAAGACGCGCAGAAAGCCGATCTCGACCAGGTCAAGGCCATCGAACTGATGCTGGCCCAACCCTCGATGATCAAGCGCCCGGTGCTCGACCTGGGCGACAAGACCCTGGTCGGCTTCAAACCGGACAATTACCAAGCCGCGCTGGCCTGATCACTCTCCTCCGATTTCGTTGCAAGGAACCCTGTTATGAGCACCTCACTCTTCAGCATCGCCTTTGGCGTCGGCACCCAGAACCGCCAGGGCAACTGGCTGGAAGTCTTCTACGCCCAACCGCTGCTCAACCCTGCCGCCGAACTGGTGGCCAAGGCCGCCGAAATCCTCGGTTATCAGGGTGGCAACCAGGCCATCGCCTTCACCACCGCGCAAGCAGGTGACCTGGCCGAAGCCCTGAAAGGCGTGGACGCCGCGCAAGCCGCGCTGCTGACCCGTCTGGCCGAAAGCCACAACCCGCTGGTCGCCACCTTCCTCGCTGAGGATGCCGCCCTGACCAGCACCCCCGAGGCCTACCTCAAGCTGCACCTGCTGTCGCACCGCCTGGTCAAACCGCATGGTCTGAGCCTGGCCGGCATCTTCCCGCTGCTGCCCAACGTGGCCTGGACCAGCCAGGGCGCCGTCGACCTCGGCGAACTGGCCGAACGCCAGCTGGAAGCGCGCCTGAAGGGCGAGCTGCTGGAAGTCTTCTCCGTCGACAAATTCCCGAAAATGACCGACTACGTGGTGCCGGCCGGCGTGCGTATCGCCGACAGCGCCCGCGTGCGCCTGGGTGCCTATATCGGCGAAGGCACCACGGTGATGCACGAAGGTTTCGTCAACTTCAACGGCGGCACCGAAGGCCCGGGCATGATCGAAGGCCGCGTTTCCGCTGGCGTATTCGTCGGCAAGGGTTCGGACCTGGGCGGCGGCTGCTCGACCATGGGCACCCTGTCCGGCGGCGGCAACATCATCATCAGCGTCGGCGAAGGCTGCCTGATCGGCGCCAACGCCGGTATCGGCATCCCGCTGGGCGACCGCAACACCGTCGAAGCCGGCCTGTACATCACCGCCGGTACCAAGGTGAACCTGCTCGACGAAAAGGGTGCCCTGGTTAAGGTGATCAAGGCGCGCGAACTGGCCGGCCAGCCTGACCTGCTGTTCCGTCGCAACTCGCTGACCGGCGCCGTGGAGTGCAAGACCCACAAGTCGGCGATTGAGCTGAACGAAGCCCTGCACGCCCATAATTGATCGTCATGCCTCCCCTCTCCCTCCGGGAGAGGGGTCGGGGGTGAGGGCAAACCCACGCGGATCTGACACAGCATGTCACTGACTTCCCCCTGGCGCGCCGACTTCCCCGGCATGCTCGCTCTCGAAGCCGAAGGCCAGACCTATCTGGACAGCGCCGCCACTGCGCAGAAACCGCAGGCGGTGCTCGACGCCCTGCTCGGCTACCTCAGCGGCGGCGTAGCCAATGTGCACCGCGCCCAGCACCTGCCGGGCGAGCGCGCCACCCGCGCCTTCGAGGCGACACGCAGCAAGGCCGCGCAATGGCTCAATGCAGCCAGCAGCGAAGAGATCATCTTCACCCGTGGCAGTACCGAATCGCTCAACCTGCTGGCCTACGGCCTGGAGCATTTGCTGCAGCCGGGCGAGCAGATCGTCATCAGTGCGCTGGAGCACCACGCCAACCTGCTGCCCTGGCAGCAACTGGCCAAACGGCGCAATCTCGAGTTGCGGGTAGTGCCACTGGATAGCAGCGGCAGCATCGATCTGGATGCCGCCACCCGCCTGATCGGCCCGCGCACGCGCCTGCTGGCGCTGTCGCAGCTGTCCAATGTCCTCGGCCGCTGGCAGCCGCTCGCCGAGCTGCTGGCCATGGCCCGCGCGCACGGCACCATCAGCGTGATCGACGGGGCGCAGGGCGCGGTGCATGCACGCCCTGATCTGCAGGCGCTGGGCTGCGACTTCTACGTCTGCTCAGCGCACAAGCTCTACGGCCCGGATGGTGTCGGTCTGCTGTATGGCCGCCGCGAAGCACTGAACCAATTGCAGCACTGGCAATTCGGCGGCGAGATGGTGCTCGATGCCGACTACCACGAGGCGCGCTTTCGCCCTGCTCCGCTGGGTTTCGAGGCCGGCACACCGGCTGTTTCTGCGGTTATCGGGCTGGGCGCGGCGCTGGATTGGCTAAGCGGGCTGGATCAGGCCGCAGTGGCATGCCATGAAGCAGCGCTGCATGCCGAATTGCTGGCAGGCCTGCAAAGCCGCAAGGGCGTGCGTCTGCTCGGCGAACCACAACTGGCGCTGGCCTGTTTTCATGTCAAAGCTGTGCACAACGCCGACCTGGCCCACCTGCTCAGCGAACAGGGCATCGCCGTGCGTGCCGGACACCACTGCGCCATGCCGCTGATGAAAAGCCTGGGCCTCAGTGGCGCGATTCGTGTTTCGCTCGGCCTCTACAATAACGGCGCAGACCTGCAACGCTTCTTCGCCGCCCTGGATAACGCCCTGGAACTGTTGCGATGACGATGCGACTGCCCACCTCCGCTGAAGAGGCCCTGAGCGCATTCAGTGCCTGCCCTGGCTGGGAGCAGCGCGCGCGCCTGCTGATGCAATGGGGCGAACGCCTGCAGCCGCTGAGCGATGCCGAACGCGTCGACGCGCACCGCGTGCATGGCTGCGAGAGCCTTGTCTGGCTGATCGCCGAACACCGCGGCGAACACCTGCACTTTCGCGCCAGCAGCGACGCCCGTCTGCTGCGCGGCTTGCTGGCTGTGTTGCTGGCGCGGGTCGAAGGCCTGTCTCGCGCCGAGCTGGCCCGTGTCGATCTGGTCGACTGGTTCAACCAGTTGGGGCTGCAGCGGCAGCTATCGCCCTCGCGCAGCAATGGTCTCAACGCGGTGCTGCAGCGTATGCGCGAGTTGGCGGGGCGCTCCGCCTAAAAACCATTCGTCGCGGGGCGCTTGCCGCCACTCCATAGCGTAGGAGCCCCGCCCCGGGGCGAAGCTTTCAGTCGTGCTTGCCCCTCTCGCGAATCGTCAGCCCACGCAGGAAATTGCGCAGTACCTGATCACCACACTCACGGTAGTGCTTGTGCTCCGGCGCGCGGAACAATGCACTGAGCTCGCTCTTGGACATCGGCAGGTCAGCCGCCTGCAGGATCGCCTGGAGGTCGTCGTCGCGCAGTTCGAAGGCCACACGCAGCTTCTTCAGCACGATGTTGTTGGTCAGCCGTTTGGGCACCGGCAGGGGAGCGCGGCTGTCATCCTTGCCGCGCCTGTGAAACACCAGGCCTTCGAGCACATGAGCCAGCAGCACATCGCTGCAGGCGCGATAACCGGGCTCGTCCTCACGCAGCAGGCAGGCCGAAATCAGCCCCGGCTCCACCGGGTAATCCGCCAACTGGCAGAGCGCCTCCAGCTTGGCGTCGCTGACATCCAGCAGATAGCGCAGGCTGCGCAGTACATCGTTATTGAGCATGTTCATGACTCCAGATAAGGCTTAGGCAGCTCAATCACGCAGCGCCTGAGAAGGGTTAGTGGGCTGCCAGTCATCGGCATTGCCGGTATTGAGCGCCTGCTGCAGGCGCTCAAGGTCGCCGTGCTCGGCTAAGCGGCGCAGCTCCGCATTGAACTGACGCAACAGCTGCGCGCTTTGCCGATCATCCTTGCGAAACAGCAAACGCAGCGGCTCCCGGTTCAGGCGGCGAGGGTGATGAGTGATCTCGCCACCGGGAAACTGGCGACGCAGCATGGCATAACCGACGGCACGATCCTGCGGGTGCAGATCGATTCGTTTCAACTCCAGCAGGCGGAAGCTGACGTCCTCCCGGCTGCTTTGCTCGACCTGCAAACGCTCCAAGTGCATGGCTTCATCAAACGCTGAGCCGTAGGAATAGCCCAGCGTCGTACCGATTAGATATGGCTGCAGGTCATCGATAGTGCATAGCGTTGCACTGAACCGACTGGCATTGCCGCCAGCCGTGACTCACTCACCGCGCTGTCGCTCGGCAGGCCGACGTGCTCCGGCCACCAGCTTGTCCACCATCTTGGCGGTGGCAGCCATGGCGAAGGTGGCGGTGACCATCATCACCGCACCGAAACCACCGGCACAATCGAGACGTACCCCCTCACCGACGAAGCCCTTGGCCTGGCACACGCTGCCATCGGGCTTGGGGTAGCGCAATTGTTCGGTGGAAAACACGCAAGGCACGCTGTAGTTGCGCCCCGGCGTACGGGAAAAGCCATAGTCGCGGCGCAGCAGGGAGCGCACCTTGGCCGCCAATGGGTCGTTGAAGGTCTTGTTCAGATCGGCGACCTGCACCTGGGTCGGGTCGATCTGCCCGCCCGCGCCACCGGTGGTGACGATCTGGATCTTGCGCCGCTTGCACCAGGCGATCAGCGCCGCCTTGGCCGGCACGCTGTCGATGCAGTCGATCACCCCGTCGAGCTGTTCGGTGATGTACTCGGCCATGGTCTCGCGGGTTACGAAATCGGCCACCGCATGCACCACGCAGGCCGGGTTGATGGCGCGGATACGTTCGGCCATGACCTCGACCTTGGCCTTGCCCACGGCGCCGTCGAGCGCCTGGATCTGCCGGTTGGTGTTGGTGATGCAGACATCATCGAGGTCGAACAGGGAAATCTCGCCAACCCCGGAACGCGCCAGCGCCTCGGCCACCCAGGAACCGACACCGCCGATACCGACCACCGCCACATGCGCAGCCGCCAGGTGCTGATAGCCCTCCTGGCCGTAGAGCCGGGCAATGCCGCCGAAACGCTGATCGTCTGTGTTCATCACACCCCCTACAGGAAGGCGCGCATTATAGAGATAGCACCCTGCCCACCCAAGCCTGTCGAACAGGTCAGCCGTCGGCCCGTCGTATCGAGCTGCATTTACCGCGAATGCGCCGTGCGGCCGTCCCTCATCCGGCGCTTCGCGCCACCTTCTCCCAGAGGGAGAAGGCCATCAAGGATGGCGTCGCCACGCGACTTTCACGGTAATATGGCCAGCTTTCACGCCAGCCGCTGTACCGGAGCCGCCATGACCGCCCCCCTCACCCCGACCCTGGAACTCGCTTTCGACCTGATTCGCCGCCCGTCCGTGACCCCGGTCGACGAAGGTTGCCAGGAACTGATGATGCGTCGCCTGGCTGCCTGCGGCTTCGAGATCGAACGCATGCGCATCGAAGAGGTGGAGAACTTCTGGGCCAAACGCGGTGGCGACGGCCCCGTGCTGTGCTTCGCCGGCCACACCGACGTGGTGCCCACCGGCCCGTTGGACGCCTGGCAATACCAGCCATTCGACGTGCGCGTCGATGAAGACGGCATGCTCTGCGGCCGTGGCGCAGCGGACATGAAAGGCAGCCTGGCGAGCATGATCGTCGCCGTCGAGCGCTTCGTCGCTGACTATCCTCAGCACAAGGGGGCCATCGCCTTCTTGATCACAAGCGACGAGGAAGGCCCGGCCCAGCACGGCACCAAGGCCGTGGTCGAGCGCCTGCGCGAGCGCAACGAGCGCCTGGACTGGTGCATCGTCGGCGAACCGTCGAGCACTACCCTGCTCGGCGACGTAGTCAAGAACGGCCGTCGTGGCTCGCTCGGCTGCACCCTGACCGTGTACGGCAAGCAGGGCCACGTCGCCTACCCGCACCTGGCGAAGAACCCGATTCATCTCGCTGCCCCGGCGCTGGCCGAACTGGCCGCCGAGCATTGGGATCACGGCAACGACTACTTCCCACCGACCAGCTTCCAGGTCTCCAACCTCAACTCCGGCACTGGCGCCACCAACGTCATCCCCGGTGAGCTGAAGGCGGTGTTCAACTTCCGCTTCTCCACCGAGTCCACCGTGGAGGGCCTGCAGCAGCGCGTCACCGCCATCCTCGACAAGCACGGCCTGGACTATCACCTGGAGTGGGCGCTGTCCGGTCTGCCCTTCCTCACCCAGCCGGGCGACCTGCTCGACGCCGTGGCCGCCAGCATCAAGAACGTCACCGGTCGCGACACCACGCCGTCCACCAGCGGCGGCACCTCGGACGGTCGCTTTATCGCCACCCTGGGCACCCAGGTGGTCGAGCTTGGCCCGGTCAATGCCACCATCCATCAGATCAATGAGCGCGTACTGGCCAGCGATCTCGATCTGCTCACCGAGGTGTATTACCAGACCATGGTCAAGCTTCTCGCATGAGCCTGATCTGCCCCATCTGCCAAGCGCCGCTCGAGCAAAACGGCAACGGCCTGGCCTGCGCAAACCGGCACAGCTTTGACCGCGCCCGGCAGGGGTACTACAACCTGCTGCCGGTGCAACACAAGAACAGCCGCGACCCCGGCGACAACGCCGCCATGGTCGAGGCGCGCCGGCGTTTTCTCGAAGGCGGCCACTACGCCCCGCTGGCCGCACGCCTGGCCACACTGGCGGCCGAGTACGCGCCCGCACGCTGGCTGGATATCGGCTGCGGCGAGGGGTATTACACCGAGCAGATCGCCCGCGCCCTGCCCCACGCCGACGGCTACGCCCTGGACATCTCCCGCGAAGCAGTCAAGCGTGCCTGCAAGCGCGCGCCGCAACTGAGCTGGCTGGTGGCAAGCATGGCCCGCGTGCCATTGGCCGATGCCAGTTGCCAGCTGCTGGCCAGCGTCTTCAGCCCGCTCGACTGGTCCGAGGCCAAGCGCCTGCTTGCCCCCGGCGGCGGCCTGCTGCGCATGGGTCCGACTCGCGTGCACCTAATGGAACTGCGGCAGAAGCTGTACGACGAGGTGCGCGATTACGACGACGAGAAGCACCTGGCGCTGATTCCGCCCGGCATGCACCTGGCGCACAGCGAAACCCTGGAATTCACCCTGCATCTGGCCGACGCCCAGGCCCGCGCCGACCTGCTGGCCATGACCCCACACGGCTGGCGCGCCAGTGCCGAACGCCGCGAAGCGGTGATTGCCGCGCCCTTCGATGTCACCGTTTCGATCCGCTACGATTGGATCGTCAACACTCAGGAATGAACCCAATGCGCCAACCCGACATCGAGATCTACCTCAAAGACGCCGAACGCGACGCCGTGGCGCAGTGGCTGGGTGAGGCACTCGGCCCGTGCAGCGACTGGCAGCAGAAAGGCCAGACCTTCAAGTGCAGGGCCGGCGACGTGCCGGTGACCTGGCTGCCGAAAGCCGTGGGCAAATGGCACAGCCTGTATCTGGAAAGCGACACCACGCCCTGGGCCGACGACCTCGCCTGCGCCCGCGCCGCCTATGCCGCGCTCGGCGTGCAGGTACGCTGCGCACCGGGGACTTGGGTAGAAGACGAGAGCGATGAAGAGGCCGACCGCTGGATCAAGGTCGATGCCGATGGCGAAACCGAGATCATCTGGCGTACAGAGTAAAAGCGGCCGCTTGGCGCAAGCGCCAAATCTGTAGGAGCGGCGCCCCGCCGCGAATCTGGGCGGCACCGCCTGACAAAGCTTCGCCCCGAGGCGGGGCTCCTACGCCAAGCTGCGTGGGGTCATTATCTTCGCCCGTAGCCCGATGAAATCTGGGAAAGCTGGATACGCTGCCCCGGATTTCATCCGGGCTAAAAATTGGCACCCTACGCCGGATAGCCGGTGATCTTGCGAATGCGCTGGTACAGCGGCTTTAGCTGGCGGTACATGCGCTGATAGACCTGCCCGTAGAGCTGCTGATAAACGCGCTGGGCCTCTGGGTTCGGCTGGAACACCTGACCAACCCGAGTCATGGCGGCGATGGCGCTCGGGTAATCCGGGTGCAAGCCCAGACCTACCGCGCAGTTGATCGCAGCCCCCAGCCCGCTGGTTTCGTACAGGTGCGGTCGCTCAGCCGGCAAGCCGAAAATGTCGGCCGTCAGTTGCATCGCCGCATCGCTTTGTGACCCGCCACCGGAAACACGTAGACGCTCGATGCGCGTACCGGAGCGTTTTTCGATGCGTTCCTTACCCTGACGCAACGCATACGCCAGGCCTTCGAGAATCGCCCGATACAGATGCGCGCGGGTGTGCACGTCGCCAAAACCGATAATCGAGCCCTTGGCCTCCAGGCCCGGCTCTCGAATGCCCGGCGTCCAATACGGCTGCAGCATCAGCCCCATGGAGCCAGGCGGCACGGCGTTGACCAGCTCGTCGAACAGCACCTCGGGCGCTACACCCAGCGCCTCGGCACGCTGCATCTCGCGTAGGCCGAACTCGCGCTTGAACCAACTGACCATCCAGAAACCGCGGTAGATCATCACTTCGGTATTGAAGTGATCCGGCAGCGCCGCCGGATAGGGCGGAATCAGCGGGATGGTTTCCAGATAACGGCTGCGCGTGGTGTTGATGGTCGCGGTGGTGCCGTAGGACAGACAGGCCGTGCCAGGCTGCAGTGCGCCAGAACCCAGCACCTCGCAGGCCTTGTCGGCGCCAGCAGCAATCAGCGGCAGACCTTCAGGAATACCGGTATGGCGGCTGGCCTCGGCGCTGATCTGACCCAGTCGTTCCCCCGGTTTGAACAGCTCGGGCAGTTGCTCACGGCGCACCTTAAGCGCTTGCCATTTCCAGTCGCCCGGCGCCGCCCAGCGCAGGCGCTTGTAGTCGAACGGCAGGTAGGCCACGCAACTGCTGGTGGAATCGACGAAGCGACCACACAGGCGATGGGTGAGAAAACCCGAAAGCAACAGCACCTTGTGCGTGCGTGCCGCAATGTCCGGTTGGTGCTGGGCAACCCAGTTGACTTCGGCCTGACCACGAAAGTGATCGACCGCCTCTTCGGCACGCGCCAGTTTGAACAGCCAGCCCCACAGCCCCTTGATCCGCCCTACCACCTCGGCACGACGCTGATCGAGCCAGAGAATCGCCGGGCGCAGCGGCGCGCCCTGCTCGTCGACATGAATGATGCTGCCGCGCTGGGTGGTGACGGCAACGCCTTTGATCTGGCTGCGGTCGATATCCACCTGCTGCCACAGCAGACGGCAGGCCTCGCCGAGACTGGCCCAGTAGTACTCGGGGTCCTGCTCGGCCCAGCCCGGCTGGCTGGAGAAATACGGATCCAGCTCCACCTTGCCTTTGGCGAGCAGGTTGCCGTTGGTATCGAACAGCAGCGCCCGCACGCTCTGGGTGCCGTTGTCGATGCTCAGCAGGTAGCTTGGTTCGCTCAAGGTGTGATCCTTCTTGTTATACCAATGCCCATGCGTAGCCCGAATGAAATCCGGGAGCGGCATCTTCACTCATCCCCGGATTACATCCGGGCGACAACTGGCAGACCTGAGTATCGAGGGATTGCTGATGCGCGCGGCGCACCCTACGGGGAGTGCGATCCGGGTCATGGCAGGCTGTAACAGCGCCGCCACAACGCCAGGTAATCCGTCTCCTCCTGCAGCCAGCGCGCATCGCTCCAGCCCATGCGCGGTTGGCACAGCACGCGGATACGCGACAGTTCGGCGCGGCCGCCTCCGGCCAGCAGCAGACCCAGGCGCGTGCGGCGTAGCAACAGGTCGTCCAGATGCAACACCAGCTCGCCCTCGGCGGCCCAGGCCAGCTCGGCCCAGAAGGTGTTCGTACCCGCGACGCAATCGCTGCCCACCTCGCCGATCACGCGCAGCACCTCGCCCAACTGGCGACCATGGCGCCCGGCCAGATGGCGTTGCTGCGCCGGGCTCAAGGTCGGCATCGGTGTCGGCATATTCGAAGCGAAGACCGCACCGCCCTGATCATCCACCGGCTTGCCGACGAACCCGGCACAGGCTCGCAGCACCTCCAGCGCCAGCAGACGAAAGGTGGTCAGCTTGCCGCCGGCCAGCGTCACGCTGCCCGGCTCGATCCACAGCGCATGTTCGCGCTTCTCGTCCGAGGGTTTCAGAGCGCCGCCACCATCGCTCACCACAGGGCGCACGCCCGCCCAGGTCGACAGCACGTCGGCCCGGCTCACCTGCGCAGTCGGGAACTGCTGAGTACAGGCGGCCAGCAGGTAATCGACCTCCTCGACGCTGATGGCCGCTTCATGATCGAGCTCGTCAGCATGATCCAGATCGGTGGTGCCGATCACCGTTGCGCCTTCCCAGGGGAAGACGAACACCGGCCGCCCATCGACCGCGTGCATAAAACTGAAGGCATGCGCCACTGGCAGGCGCCAGCTCGGCAGCAGCAGATGGCTGCCACGCAGCGGACGAATGCGACCATTGCCAGGCTGGCGCAGGCGATCGGCCCAGGCGCCGGTCGCCTGGGCCACGGCGCGGCTGCGCAGGCGGTAGCGGTTGCCCGTCTCGATATCCTCGGCCAGTACGCCGACCACCTGCCCTGCCTCGCGCAGCAGCTCGACCACGCGCATGCCATTGAGCGCCTCTGCACCTTCGGCGCGCGCTTCGCCCAGCACGCGCTGCACCAGGCGGGCATCGTCGGTCACTGCGTCGAAGAAGCGCGTGCCACCGAGCAGGCCATTTTCGCGAATGCCCGGCGCCAGGTAGCGCAGCTGCTGCAGCGGGTAGAATAGATGGTTGCGCTTGCCGGCCAGGGCGTCGTACAGACTCAGCAGACCGCCGAATACCTTGGGCCCG
>NZ_VRYE01000079.1 GCF_008041835.1 Ectopseudomonas mendocina | reverse complement strand
CATGAGAAATCCGGGCTAGACCAAGAAACGCGCCCCACAGTAAGCACGGCAGCTGCCGCCTATTACCTAGACCGCAAAATGCAGACCCTCCATATCTGGGCATGTAAGGAGAGCGGCCCCGTTCGACCTGTTCGCGTGCATGGTCGCCTTGCTTGGCCAGTGGCTGAGATTAGGCGCGTGCTGGGCGTGGAGGGCTGAAAAATGAACAAAAAAAAGGCCCCAGACCAGACAGCCCAGAGCCACAACACACAGTCAAACCATAGCATACCGCCCCGCATGATGCGCTTGGCGCTAGCCCTGCTGGAGAACCCGGCGGGCGTGCCCCGTGAAGTAGCCGACAAGATAGCCCCGGCCAGTAACGGCCCCCACTACATAGGGAGGCTACGCAGCCGCCTTGGTTTAGAGATCCCATGCGAGCGCGTGAACTGCACCACGAAGGACGGGGAGGCCAGTTGGTATGGGGTTTACAGCCTGACCCCTAGCGACCGGCACATATTGCTGGAGGCGCTGCAATGACCGCCCTACAGCACGCAATTTACGCAGACGGTAGCACGGCACCACACCCAGCCAGGCTAAGCCTATTCAGCAGCCATAACGAAACCACAGCGGCGCGGTTCATCACCCTAGCCGAGCTGGGGGCTATGGCAGAGCGGCCAACCATCGGCCCCAAGGGCAATGCGGCACTGATAACGCCGTTTGAGAGCCAGCGCAAAACAGCCGAGGCAGCCAGGCAATCCAAGTTTGCAGCTATTGCCATAGACCACGACAGCGACAGCAGGACGGGGGCAGACATTCGCACCCTGTATGGCCCCGCTGGTCTGGATGTTTGTTATCTGGCCTTCACCAGCAGCCACCACATGCAGCAGAAGAACGGGGAGCCAGCCGCGCCCCGCTGGAAAGTGCTTGTGCCCTTTGCCGCGCCAGTAGACGCCGACACAGCGGCCCAGCTTGCGGCAGGCATTGCCTATTCACTCACAGCCGACCCGGCGCAGGCGCGCAAGCAGCAGGGTTTTTACGCCCCCAACAAGCTGCAAGCTAACGCCCCTTATGAGGTCATAAACGAACTGGGGGAGCCTTGGCAGTGGCTTTACCCCGACGATGCCGAGAGCTGTTTTATTCAAGAGGCGGTGCGGGGCTGGGCGGAATTTCAGGAAGCTGAGGCCCAGGCAGCCAGCCAGGCTAAGGCAAGGCCCCGACCCCTGACGACAGAGCAGGCCGGCATTGTTGGTCGGATCCTACAGGCTTACCCCTTGGCCGGGCTGCTGGAGCAGGACGGCTACAAGCGCAAAGGAAAAGGCTTGTACTTGTCGCCCTACAGCAGCAGCGGGGTTGCAGGCGTAAAGCTGCTGGAGCGCGACGGGAAGCAGGTTGTTTACAGTCATCACGGCCCAGCGGATCCGCTATCGGCCAGCAATCACGATGGGCACGCCTTAGATGCAGCGGACGTGCTTTGCGCCCTGAGGTATGGCGGGGACGTTGCCCGCATGATTCAGGCCGAAGCCAAGAGCCTGGACAGCGAAGGGCAGCAGCAGCGCCAGCGCGAACATATGCAGGAGCAGGAGCGCCAGCGCAAAGCAGAGGCGTTTAATGCCCCGCCGGTAGTTGATGCGATAACAGCACCAGCACCAGCACCAGCACCAGCAGCAGAGCCGCACCACCTGACCCGCTTTGTTGACATAGGCCAGAAGCCAGAGCCGCCCGCCTGGATACTGCCGGGCTTCATTGCGGAAGGCGTGGTAATGATTGCGGGCGGGCATGGTGTGGGCAAAACCACGACCTTGCTACCCCTTGCCCTAGCCGCTGCTGGGGTGCATCCGCCCAAGTACGAATTAGCGCCGGCACATTGGCGGCATGTTGTTTACATAACAGAGGACGTGGCACAGGCCGGGCGTATCGTCGCCGGTTACGGGGAACATCTGGATTGGCCCGGCGGCAGGGGTGTGCCCGACAGGATCCGGGAGCGCTTGCATGTAGTTGAAGCCCGGCGGGCTGGTGCTGGGTATGTCGTGCAAGCGGGCGGCTATTACCGGGAACACTTCACGCGGACTGTTACCACTACCGGAGCCGATGGGCGGCAGTACACAGCCGAGCTATTGCCGCTGGTTGCTATCGACACCCTGGCCGCAACCATCCACCTGGAGAACGAGAACGACAACAGCGAGGCTAGCGCAGCCATTGCGGCCCTTAAACAGCAGTTTGCGGGCTTGCCCGTGTGGATCATAGGACACACGGCAAAAGCTAACCTTAGCCGGTCTGAGGCGATTACAGCCCGTGGAGCAAGCGCGTTTGAAGCAGACGCCAATCAGGTGCTGTATTTGGTAAACGAGGACAGCAAGGGGCGCTGGCTGATGCGGGGCAAAACCCGCTTTGAGGCGAAGTGGCCAGAGCTGGAGATCCACAGCGACAGCCGAACGGTTACAGCAAGGAACCGCTTTGGTGCTGATGAGTTGCTGACCCTTCGATGGGCAGTTGCCGTGCCACCAGAGCAAGGGCGGGTGCAACGGATAGAGCAAGCCAAGGCAGAGAGCGCAGAGCGCGACAGGGACGCCCTGAGGGCGCGCATTCTGGCGATGGTTGCCGATGCCTTCGCGGACGGTAAGCGGCTCAACAAGACAGCCCTACGCAGCCAGGTTGGCGGCAACGCAGCCGCCATCGGCCATTGCATTGATGCCCTGCTAGCTGATGGCTGGTTGTTTGAAGTTGAGATTCCGGCAGCAGACCGGCTAAAGGGCAAGCCCAGCTTTCTGGTTGCCTTAGATGAATCCGAAAGGCAGGCATTCACAGCAGCAGGGGAGCTGCCGGCGCAGAAGCTGGCCATACCGCCGGACTGGAGAAAGCAGCCCGAGCCGAAGCCGGAACCTGCAAAGGAGGCCGGGGCATGAGAAATAGAACGACAAGGAACGACAACGGGCAAAACGGGCGTTTTCTTAGCCGTGCTGGTGCCCTTGTTTGGCCGTTCCAGTTTGGCCGTTCCCCTAAGGAAAAGAACGACGGAACGGCATGGCGGGGCTTAAATCCCCCCGCCCATTTGCCCGTTATTCCAGCTATTGAGAACGACAAGGAACGACAAGGAACGGACAGGAACGACAAGGGGGAAAACACCCCCACCAGCCCGGCTAAGGAACACAGCCCCGCCCTGTTATCTACAGCCAAAAATCAGGGGGTAGCATGAGCAAGTTCCAAAAAGGCCAGAGCGGGAACCCCAGCGGCAGGCCCAAGGGTGCGCTTGGCATGGCGGGAAGGTTGCGTGCGGCGATTCAGGGCGACGCGGAGCAGATTATTCAGAGCCTGATAACCCAGGCGAAAGGAGGCGACACGGCAGCGGCCAAGTTGCTGCTAGACCGCGTATGCCCAGCACTCAAGCCTGAGGCGCAAGCGGTTGACCTGGAGCAGCTGGCGACCGGCAGCCTTATCGAGAAAGCAGAGGCGGTGCTATCGGCGGCTGGTGCTGGAGAGCTTGCCCCGGACGTTGCAGCCCAGCTTGTGCAATCCGTGGCGACACTGGCCAAGGTTGCGGAAATTGACCAGCTACAGCAGCGCCTAGAGTCGCTGGAGAAGCTGCTAGCGAAGCAGGAGGCATAAGCCATGCTCACAACAACGAAGCGCAGCACGGCCCTTTATGGGCGGTTGAGCAATGCCCAGAAAGCGGCCCTTTGTTTCAATGCGGTCTGCACTGGCCAGATTGATGAGGCAGAAAAGGTATTCGCCACCGTCGAGCGGTTCACCTACAAGATGAGCGATGCCGAGTTCCACAAGTGGAACGATGCCTTTTCGTCATTGGTGGCCGTGTTCGGGTTGATGTACTGGCAGCAGGAGAGCCGGCGGGGCTTTGTGTCTGGCGCAATGGTTGCGGTTGACCTGGCAGACATACGCAACCGAGAGGCGGGGCAAGAAATTGACGAGGGCAGAGGTCTGGACATTCTGGAGCTGTTGCGGCGAATAGCAGGCCAGCAGGCGGCATTGGTGGCGGCCATGCGGGAACATTGCACCCAGCACCGGTTAGATTGGGAGGCGGTTTTGTTGTTTGCCGGTATAGACGCCGCCCGCTTACCGAAGGAAGCGCCGGATCCTGGATGGCTGGAGCGATATCGAAAGGAGCTAGGGCAGTTATTGCCGAGCTGCTGACCAGAAAAGGCCCTGCATTAAGCGGGGCCTTTCTGTTTCTGGGCACGGGAAAGCGGCACCAGCGCAGCGCGCGCTTTTCGGAAATGCTCTTACATTTCCCGTTACGCAATCCCAGAAAGCAAAAAGGCCAGCTGGTGAGAGCTGGCCTAAGTGCTTGATTTATATGGTGCCCAGGGACGGAATCGAACCGCCGACACGGGGATTTTCAATCCCCTGCTCTACCAACTGAGCTACCTGGGCCAACGGGGCGCTATTAGACGGATTTGAAGGGTCAGTGTCAAGCGCGGGTTTGAAAAATATTTAATTATTTCGGGCGCTTAGGTTCGTGAGGGGTAGGGTGCGCCGTGTGCACCGCTATCGAGAGCCCGGCGGCTGGTGTGCAGGGTTACCAGTCCTTGTCGCGGCTAAAGCCCCTCCCACAAGCATGCTTATTCGCTTGGCGGTACGTAGCCTTCGGCTTGGGCGTATTCCTCGCCAGAGAGGAATTTGTCCATCTCGGCCTGGAGGAACTTGCGGTCTTCGGCGTTCATCATGTTCAGGCGGCGCTCGTTGATCAGCATGGTCTGGTGCTTCTGCCATTCGTCCCAGGCCTGCTTGGAAACGTTGGCGAAGATGTCTTCGCCCTTGGGGCCGGGGTAGGGCGCGCGATCCAGGCCGGGCAGTTCCTGTTTGTATTTGCGGCACTGTACGGTGCGGGTCATGTCGGTTCTCCAGCGGTAATGGCTTGCGCCGCGCGTTTTAGCAGCTTCTTCACCGGGGCGGCGAGGCCCAGACGCGGCGGGGTGGCGAGGTTATACCAGAGCCAGTCGGCCTCGGCCACGCGGCCCGGCTGTTCGGTTGCCTCGATCAGCCAGGGTTCGATGGCCAACTGGAAATGGCTGAAGGTGTGGGTCAGGCCTTCCAGCTCGCGGCGTTCGCCGAGTGCGAGCTGTTGCTGCTGGCCGAGCTCGTCGAGCTGTGACAGGTCATCCAGTTCCGGCAGGCTCCAGAGTCCGCCCCACAGGCCTGTCGATGGGCGGCGATAGAGCAGGATGTCACCAGCAGCGTTGACCAGCAGCGGCATCAGCGTGCGTTTCTGCGGCAGTGTCTTGCGCGGCTTGGATACCGGGTAGCGGATTTCCAGGCCGAGCAGATGCGCCTGGCAGCCGCTGCGCACCGGGCACAGCAGGCAGGTGGGTTTGCTGCGGGTGCAGAGGGTGGCGCCGAGGTCCATCATCGCCTGGGTGTAGTGGTTGACCCGTTCGTGCGGGGTGAAGCGCTCGGCGACGTCCCACAGCTGTTTGGCCACCTTCGGCTCGCCCGGATAGCCCTCCTGCGCCACGTAGCGCGCCAGCACGCGTTTGACGTTGCCGTCGAGGATCGGCGCGCGCAGGCCCATGCTCAGGCTGGCGATGGCGCCGGCGGTGGAGCGGCCGATGCCGGGCAGTTCGCTGAGCGCATCGACGTTGCGCGGGAACTCGCCGCCGTGCTCGCGCATGATGATCTGCGCGGTTTTCTGCAGGTTGCGGGCGCGGGTGTAGTAGCCCAGGCCCGTCCACAGGTGCAGCACTTCGTCTTCCGGCGCTTCGGCCAGGTCCTTCACGGTCGGCAGCGCGGCCATGAAGCGATCGAAATAGCCGAGCACGGTGCTGACCTGGGTCTGCTGCAGCATGATTTCCGAGACCCAGACGCGATACGGGGTGATGTTCTGCTGCCAGGGCAGATCCTTGCGCCCGTGCTGGTCGTACCAAGCCAGCACGGCGCCGTTGAATTGCTCGGGACTCATCGGTTGAACAGGCCCTTGAGTGCGTCTTTCAGTTCCGGGCTGACCTTGTCGCCGAGCTTCTCTTCCAGCTTTTCGGTCAGCTTGTTGCCGGCCAGGCGCGCGGCGATCTTGCCGAGGCCGTCCTGATCCAGGCGACAGGCCTTGGCGCCCAGCTCCAGCGGGCCACGGCAGCGCAGCGGCCATTCGATACCGACATAGCGCTCGTTGACCTGGCAGGCTGGGTCGGGCATTTCGCGCTGATCGCCTTCGAGGGTGACGCCGACCTTGTAATCGAGGCCGAGTACGCGCAGGTCGAGATCGCCGTTGCCGCTGACTGCCAGGCCCGGCACCTGAGCCTTGAGGTCGGGGTTGTGGGCGACGCCGTCGCGCACGCTGAGGCTGCCGGTAAGCTTGCGGAAGGGGGTGTCCTTGCCGGTTGGCGGGTTGCTCAGCGCCTTGCGGTTGAGGGTGGCGATGCCGCGGCACAGCTGCTGCTCGAGGTTGGCGTCGACCAGCACGCCGTCATTGAGGACGAAGTTGGCGGTGCCGTTGAGCGCTTCGATCCACTCCTTCTGGCTGTTGCCACGGGTGTTGAACTTGGCGTCGAGGTCGAGCTGGCCCTTGATCGGCGAAGGCTGATCGTCCTTCTTCAGCAGCGGTTCCAGCGGTATGCGGCTGATGCGTTGTTCCAGGCTGAGCATCGGCTCGGCCTGGCGAATATCGATACGCCCGCTGCTGACGAAATTGCCGCCCTGCAGTTTGCCGCGCGCTTCTTCCACGATGATCAGGCCGCCACGGCCATTGGCCTTGAGGTTGACGTCGCTGAGCTGATGCTTGTCGTAGGTGAGTTGGCCGAGGCTGAGCGCCAGTTGCAGGTCAAGTTTGCGCAACTGATCCACCGGCAGCACTTTCTCGCTGCTCCAGGCTTGCTGGGTGGGTTTGTTGGGCAGTGGGGTGGAGCCGTCCTTGCCGGCGCCGGCGATGCTGTCCTTGACCTCGGCCTTGCGCGCTGCCACGGCGCTGTCCTTGGCTTTGGGCGGCAGGTAGCGGTTCAGATCGAGCTTGTCGCCCTTGAGATCGGCACGCAGCGCCTGCTTGGCAAAGTCGCTCACGCCGAGCTTGCCAGTGAAGGCGCTGCCGTCGAGCTTGAGGTTGAGCTCTTCGAACATCATGCCCTGGCGCGAACCGTTGAGGCGGGTGACCAGTTCGAACTGGCTGAGGCTATCGCTGGCCTGCATGGCCGGCAGTTCGACGCCGATACCGTCGAGAAACTCACGCAGGTTGAGCGCGGCGATGGACAGTCCGCCGGAGATCTTCGCGTCCTGATTCAGCTCGCGTGCCTTGATTTCGCCGAGGGCGCGCAACTGGTTGGCGGAGAGCTTGAGGCCATTCCACTCGGCGACGTTGGCGGCCTGGTCGAGCAGCAACTGGCCCTGGGCGGAGAAATTCAGGGTCTTGCCCTTGAGCGGCTCGCCCGAGGCTTCGCCGCTCAATTTGAGGTCTTCGAACTGGTAGCGCTTGAGCGCGCGGTCGAAGCGCAGTGCGCCCTCCACCTCGCTGCGTGCGCGCAGCAGCGGCTGATTGGTGCCGAAGAAGGCGCTGAGCTTGACCGGGATACTGGCGCCTTCGCGGATGGCGCCGGTTTTCAGCTCGATGTTCTCGACGGTGAATTGCTGGCCCTTCTGCGCGTCGCTGTAGTCGATGCGCGAGTTGCTCAGGGTCAGGCTGTCGATATCCAGTTTGAGCGGCTGGCCGGCTGGCTTTTCGCTCGGCTGGCTCGGCTGCGTGTCTTCACTTGGCGCTGGTTCGCTGGGCGCCGGCTGCGGCGCGCTGGCCTGAGCCGGGCGGCCGACGCCTTCCCAGTTGCCATGGCCTTTGTCGTCACGCTGCAGGTTGAGGTTGAGGCCGTCGACGCGGATGTCGCTCATCTGCACTTCCTTACGCAGCAACGGCATCACGCGGACGGAAAGGCCGATCATGCGCAGGTCGGCGAAGGGTTTGTCCGGGGTGTCGGCGCTGGCCAGGGTGGCGTCGGTCAGTTCCAGGCCCAGCCAGGGAAACAGGCTCCAGCCAATGTCACCCTTGAGCTGCAAGTCGAGGTTGGCCTTGTCGTGGGCGATCTGGCGGATCTCGTCCTTGTAGTCGTTGGGATCGAACAGATGAGTCAGGGCGAACAGCAGCGCCACTACGATCAGCAGTAAGCCGAGAAGGAACAGGCCCAGGATCTTGCCTAACGCTTTCATGAACGGGTCCTTGGTTTTGAGAGCTGGAATGGCGGATGTAGATAAGCGCCGAGTATAACGCCATGCCTCACGGCCAGGCGCCTGGCAAGGCGGTGGGCGGTAACCGGCTCGAGTTTGGATGAAAAACGCTGCGGGCGGTTCCCCGACAAGCAAATAAGGCGTGCAAGGGCAGGGTGTATCGACGCTATCTATCGCGCCATAGATGGGGTCTTTTGGGTTTTTGCGGGGAAAGCAAAAAAACTGCATGAATTGATAAAAAATGGCTTCTTGCGCGGCGATTTGTCGCGCCCTGGTGCTACTCTCCGCAAGCTTTTGCCTTGGCGGGCTGATGCGGTCGCCTTTGCTTGCTCGTAACCATAAGAAGAGACACACCTATGACTGACGCCTTTGTATTGGACGGCGATGTGGCGAAGCCTGCATTTCTGTCCAAGGAGCGCATCATCGCGCGCCCTGGTTTCAACCGTTGGTTGGTTCCGCCAGCCGCCCTCGCCATTCACCTGTGCATCGGCATGGCCTATGGTTTCTCGGTGTTCTGGTTGCCGCTGTCGAAGGCGGTCGGTATCACCGCTGCCACGGCCTGTGCCCCGGAAATGGGTTTCTTCGAGCAAATCTTCGCCAGCAACTGCGACTGGCAGATTTCCATGCTCGGCTGGATCTACACCCTGTTCTTCGTTTTCCTCGGTTGCTCGGCTGCCATCTGGGGTGGCTGGCTGGAGCATGCCGGTCCGCGCAAGGCAGGCGTGGTTTCCGCACTGTGCTGGTGCGGCGGTCTGCTGATTTCCGCGCTGGGTATCTATACCCATCAGATCTGGCTGCTCTGGCTGGGCTCGGGGGTGATCGGTGGTATCGGTCTCGGCCTGGGCTACATCTCGCCGGTCTCGACCCTGATCAAATGGTTCCCGGACAAGCGTGGCATGGCCACCGGTATGGCGATCATGGGTTTCGGTGGCGGTGCGATGGTCGGCGCGCCGCTGGCAGCGATGCTGATGAACCACTTCGCTTCGCCTGAAGGTGTCGGTGTGTGGCAGAGCTTCGTGGTCATGGCGGTGATCTACTTCGTCTTCATGATGGGCGGCGCGCTGTCCTACCGCGTGCCGCCGACCGGCTGGAAACCGGCAGGCTGGACCGCGCCGGCAGCCAAGGCCAATAACGCGATGATCACCAAGGGTCACGTGCACGTTAATACCGCGTGGAAAACCCCACAGTTCTGGCTGGTCTGGGCCGTACTGTGCCTGAACGTGTCGGCCGGTATCGGCATCATCGGCATGGCTTCGCCGCTGCTGCAGGAGGTGTTCGCCGGCAAGCTGATCGGCGTCGATCTGGCTTTCAACGAACTCAGCGCCGCGCAATTGGCCGAGATCGCCGCCATCGCTGCCGGCTTCACCGGTCTGCTCAGTCTGTTCAATATCGGTGGCCGCTTCTTCTGGGCCTCCTGCTCGGACTTCATCGGGCGCAAGGGCACCTACTTCGTGTTCTTCGGGCTTGGCTTCGCGCTCTACGCTGCGGTGCCGATGCTGGGTCAGCTGGGCAACCTGGCGCTGTTCGTGCTGGCGTTCTGCATCATTCTGTCGATGTACGGCGGTGGTTTCGCCACTGTGCCGGCCTACCTGGCTGACCTGTTCGGCACGCAGATGGTCGGCGCGATCCACGGTCGCCTGCTGACGGCCTGGGCGGTGGCCGGTGTGCTCGGCCCGGTGCTGGTCAACTACCTGCGCGAGTACCAGCTGAGCATCGGTGTGGAGAGGGCGGCAGCCTACGACATCACCCTGTACATCCTTGCCGGTCTGCTGGTGCTGGGCTTCATCTGCAACGCCCTGGTGCGTCCGGTGGCGCCGAAGTACTTCATGACCGAGGCCGAGCTGGCCGCCGAGCGCGCCCATGGCGAGAAGTCGGCGCCAGCGGCGAGCGAGCTGGAGTGGTCGGCTGATCCGTCGAGCAAGCCGGTGGCGGTTGCCGCCTGGCTGGTGGTGGGTATTCCGCTGGCCTGGGGTGTGTGGATCACCCTGCAGAAGACCGTCGTGCTGTTCCAGTAACGTCGTGCTTCTGGGAAAAGCCCGCGCAGGCCTCGTGCCTGTGCGGGTTTTTTCGATTCTGCCCGTCCGACCATCGCCGGTAGCCGTTGCCGCCCTGGCCCGCCTATAATGCTGGCCTTTTTCCGTTAGTAATTCGTGGAGCTGGTGATGGCCGAACGTACGGCATTCGTCGAGCGCAACACCCTGGAAACGCAGGTCAAAGTCTCGATCAACCTGGATGGCACCGGTAAGGCGCGCTTCGATATCGGTGTGCCCTTTCTCGAGCACATGCTCGACCAGATCGCCCGTCATGGTCTGATCGACCTCGATATCGAGTGCAAGGGCGATCTGCATATCGACGACCACCACACCGTCGAGGACGTCGGCATCACCCTCGGCCAGGCCTTCGCCAAGGCCATCGGCGACAAGAAGGGCATGACCCGTTACGGCCATTCCTACGTGCCGCTGGACGAAGCGCTGTCGCGCGTGGTGATCGACTTCTCCGGGCGTCCGGGCCTGCAGATGCACGTGCCGTTCACCCGTGCGGTAGTCGGTAACTTCGACGTTGACCTGTTCCAGGAATTCTTCCAAGGCTTCGTCAATCATGCGCTGGTCAGCCTGCACATCGACAACCTGCGTGGGCACAACACCCACCACCAGATCGAGACGGTGTTCAAGGCCTTCGGCCGCGCGCTGCGCATGGCCGTGGAACTGGACCCGCGCATGGCCGGGCAGATGCCTTCGACCAAGGGCTGCCTGTAAATGCAGACGGTAGCCGTAATCGACTATGGCATGGGCAACCTGCATTCGGTGGCCAAGGCGCTGGAACATGTTGGTGCTGGCCGCGTGCTGGTGACCAGTGACGCCAAGGTGATTCGCGAGGCCGACCGCGTGGTGTTCCCCGGTGTCGGCGCGATCCGCGACTGCATGGCCGAGATCAAGCGCCTGGGTTTCGATGAACTGGTGCGTGAGGTCAGCGCCGATCGTCCGTTTCTCGGTATCTGCGTCGGTATGCAGGCGCTGCTCGAGCGCAGCGAGGAAAACGACGGCGTCGACTGCATTGGCCTGTTCCCCGGTCAGGTGCGCTTTTTTGGCAAGGACCTGAGCGAGGACGGCGAGCGCCTCAAGGTGCCGCACATGGGCTGGAACGAAGTGGCGCAGGCGGTCAAGCATCCGCTGTGGCACGACATTCCGGACAGCGCACGCTTCTACTTCGTGCACAGCTACTACATCGAGGCCGGCAAGCCGCAGCAGGTGGTCGGTCGCGGCCACTACGGCAAGGACTTCGCCGCAGCATTGGCCGAAGGCTCGCGCTTTGCCGTGCAGTTCCACCCGGAGAAGAGCCATACCCATGGCTTGCAGTTGCTGCAGAACTTCGCCGCCTGGGATGGGCGTTGGTAATGGCCCGCAGCAAGGCCCCCAGTCTCGCGCTCGAGCCTGCCCAGGAGCAGGCCGCGCTGCTGATGCTGCAACGCTTTCTCGATGAGCGTTTTGAGCTGCAGCTGGGCACCTTCGAAGTGCAGGAAGTCCTCGACCAGATCAGCCGCGAGCTGGCGCCGCACTATTACAACAAGGCGATTCTCGATGTGCAGGCGCACCTGAAAGACAGGTTCGAAAGCATCGAGAGCGACCTCTGGGCGCTCGAAAAGAGCTGACCCTTCTTTTTCGTTTTCAAGACTTGAGCAGGTTCAACCGATGCTGATTATTCCCGCTATCGATCTGAAGGACGGCGCTTGCGTGCGTCTGCGTCAGGGCCGCATGGAAGACTCCACGGTGTTCTCCGATGACCCGGTGAGCATGGCTGCCAAGTGGGTCGAGGGCGGCTGCCGTCGTCTGCACCTGGTCGACCTGAACGGCGCCTTCGAGGGCCAGCCGGTCAACGGCGAAGTGGTCACCGCCATCGCCAAGCGCTACCCGACCCTGCCGATCCAGATCGGCGGCGGCATCCGCACCCTGGAGACCATCGAGCACTACGTGCGCGCGGGCGTCAGCTACGTGATCATCGGCACCAAGGCGGTGAAAGAGCCCGAGTTCGTCACCGAGGCGTGCAAGGCCTTCCCCGGCAAGGTCATCGTCGGCCTGGACGCCAAGGACGGTTTCGTCGCCACCGATGGCTGGGCGGAAGTGTCCAGCGTGCAGGCGACCGACCTGGCCAAGCGCTTCGAGGCCGATGGCGTCTCGGCAATCGTTTATACCGACATCGCCAAAGACGGCATGATGCAGGGCTGCAACGTCGAAGCCACCGCCGCCCTGGCTGCCGCCAGCCGCATCCCGGTGATCGCTTCCGGCGGTATCCATAACCTCGGTGATATCGAGAAGCTGCTGCTGGCGCGTTCGCCCGGCATCATCGGCGCCATCACTGGCCGCGCTATCTACGAAGGCACCCTGGATGTGGCCGAGGCGCAGGCCTTCTGCGACAACTTCAAGAATTAAGCACGCTCTGAAGCCCTCGCTAAGCGAGCGAGCCGCTTCAGACGCAAGGCGCGTGGCGCGCAGCGACGAGACAGTACTGTAGTACGGCGAGAAGCGAGCACCACGCAACGCCGCGGATGTGCGGCGCAGCCGGTTAGAGAGGGTTTCAGCATGGCATTGGCCAAACGCATCATTCCTTGCCTGGACGTGGACAACGGCCGCGTGGTCAAGGGCGTCAAGTTCGAAAACATCCGCGACGCCGGTGACCCGGTGGAGATCGCTCGCCGCTACGATGAGCAGGGCGCCGACGAGATCACCTTCCTCGATATCACCGCCAGCGTCGACGGTCGCGACACCACCCTGCACACCGTCGAGCGCATGGCCAGCCAGGTGTTCATCCCGCTTACCGTCGGTGGCGGCGTACGCACCGTGCAGGATATCCGCAATCTGCTCAATGCCGGTGCCGACAAGGTGTCCATCAACACCGCCGCCGTGTTCAACCCCGAGTTCGTCGGCGAGGCCGCGGCGCGCTTCGGTTCGCAGTGCATCGTCGTTGCCATCGACGCCAAGCGCGTAGCGCCGGGCCGCTGGGAAATCTTCACCCACGGCGGACGCAAGCCGACCGGCCTCGATGCCGTGGCGTGGGCGCGCAAGATGGAAGGGCTGGGCGCCGGTGAGATCCTGCTCACCAGCATGGATCAGGACGGCGTCAAGAGCGGTTACGACCTCGGCGTGACCCGCGCCATCAGCGAGGCCGTGCGCGTGCCGGTGATCGCCTCCGGTGGCGTCGGCAACCTGCAGCACCTGGCTGACGGCATCCTCGAAGGCAAGGCCGATGCCGTGCTGGCCGCGAGCATCTTCCACTTCGGTGAATACACCGTGCCTGAGGCCAAGGCCTATCTGGCCAGCCGTGGCATCGTGGTGCGCTAGGTTTTCTATTCTCGGGCCGCAGTTGCGGCCTTGTGGCGGACTCGACAAGGCGGGTGCGAAAGCTGCGGGCGAGTCGACGGCAAAGTGCCAGCGATCCAGCTAGCATTACGCGTTAATCACAAGCCTTGAGAACCCGCGCGATTGCACGGGGCTGCTTGCCGCCGAGCATTTCGACACGGAGTCTGCATGTTTCTTCTTCGATTCGTAACCACCTGGCCCTTGCATCTGGCCTCAGCATTGCCCACGCAGCGCCATTGGTGCTGCTGACGGAAAATATGCCTCCTTTTAATATGTCGGTATCCGGTACCAACTATGCCCGTGACGAAGGTGTCACCGGTATCAGCTCGGATATCCTGCGTGCGGTATGCGAGCGTGCAGAGGTCGAGTGCCAGCAGATCCTGCGTTTCCCCTGGCAGCGCGTATACCAGCAGACGCTGGACGATGCCGGTTATGGGGTGTTCTGTGCCGCGCGCACAGCGGAGCGTGAGAGCCTGTTCAAATGGGTCGGCCCATTTCCAGGTACGACTGGGTGCTTTTTGCCAAGAGCGACAGCACGATCCAGTTGGCCAGCATCGAAGACGCGCGGCAATACCGGATAGGCGGCTACAAAGGCGATGCCAAGACCCAGTTCCTGCTGGACAGAGGCATAGAGGTGCAGGCTGCACTGCGTGATGCCGAAAACGTCCGGAAACTCAACAAAGATCAGATCGACCTGTTGATCGCCTCCAGTCAGGCCGGGCCGCTCACGGCCCGCCAGGAAGGTGTGGATAGTCTCAAGGTCGTTCAGCACTTGAACTCGGTAGATCTTTACCTGGCGCTCAATCTGCAAACCCCGGATGAGCTGGTTCAGAAGTTGCAAAGTGCCCTGGACGCATTGCGGGCCGAGGGTGCATTGAAGGGCATCGAGGCCCGCTACTGAGTGAGATTGCCGGCAATCGCTGGGCCGGGGAGGGCTTGGCGGTTATCCTGTGGCGGTCTGCCTCATTACTAGAAAGAGAAATGCCATGTTCAAACGCCTGCTGGTCGCGCTGGGCGGCACCCTTGTGGTGCTGACCGGTGTCGCGCGCGCCGAAGTGGACCCGAATTTCAACGTGGTCCTGCTTACCGAGAATTTCCCGCCCTACAACATGGCGGTCAATGGCAAGAACTTCGCCCAGGAAGAGAATATCGATGGCATCGCCGTGGATATCGTCAGGGAAATGTTCAAGCGTGCCGGAGTCCAGTACAGCCTGACCCTGCGTTTTCCCTGGGATCGTATCTACAAGCTGGCCCTGGAGAAACCAGGCTATGGCGTGTTCGTCACTGCCCGCCTGCCGGAGCGCGAGGCGTTGTTCAAATGGGTTGGCCCCATCGGCCCGGACGACTGGGTGCTGCTGGCCAAGGGCGACAACCCGATCAACCTGACCAGCCTGGATGAGGCCAAGCAGTATCGCATCGGTGCCTACAAGGGCGATGCCATCTCCGAATACCTGACCGAGAAGGGCGTCGAACACAGCACTTCGCTGCGTGATCAGGAAAATGCGCGCAAGCTGATGGCTGGTCAGATCGATCTCTGGGCCACTGGTGACCCGGCCGGACGTTATCTGGCCAAGCAGGAGGGCATCTCCGGTCTGCGTACGGTATTGCGCTTCGACAGCGCCGAGCTCTACCTGGCGCTGAACAAGGAAATGCCTGACGAGATCGTCGCCAAGCTGCAGGCAGCGCTGGATCAGATGCGCGCCGAAGGCTTCCTCGAGAAAGTCCAGAACAACTACCTGTAAGCACCGAACATGCGACCGGCCACGAGCCGGTCGCTGGCCATGGATGGCAGAGCCGCTGAGTGCCAATGAGCGGGCTCGGGCCCATGCAGGGATGTCGCTAGCCATAACCAAAATCATGCGAGCGGTACGTCTTATGCTGAATACTCTGAAGAAAAGCCTGTTTGTCGCTTTGATCATGCTGTGCGGCTCCGCCCACGCGGAGTTGCCGCAGGATTACAAGGTGGTGCTGCTGACCGAGAATTTCCCGCCCTTCAACATGGCGGTGGACGACAAGAACTTCGCACGTGACGACGGCATCGATGGCATCAGTGCCGACATCGTGCGCGAGATGTTCAAGCGTGCCGGCATCGACTACACCCTGACCCTGCGTTTTCCATGGGATCGCCTCTATCGCCTGACGCTGGAAAAACCCAACTACGGGCTGTTCTCCACCACCTATACCGAGGAGCGCAAGCCGCTGTTCAAATGGGTCGGCCCGATCGCCAAGACCGGCTGGGTGTTGCTCGCCGCGCCGGGTAACGACATCAAGGTGTCGACTCTGCAGGACGCTGCCAAATATCGCATCGGTGCCTACAAGAACGATGCGGTCAGCCAGAATCTGGAGAGCCAGGGCCTGGAGCCGATCAACGCCCTGCGTGATCAGGAGAACGTGAAGAAGCTGGTGCGCGGGCAAATCGACCTGTGGGCCACCACCGACCCGGTGGGGCGTTATCTGGCCAAGCAGGAAGACGTCACCGGCCTCAATACCGTGCTGCGTTTCAGGGATGCCGAGCTGTACCTGGCGCTGAACAAGGATACCCCGGACGAGGTGGTGCAGCGTCTGCAGAAGGCGCTGGATGAGCTGCGCAGCGAAGGCTTCATCGACGACATTACCGAGAACTATCTGTAAAACCGTAGGGTGTCGCGGTGCCGCCTAGGCCGTGCGCACCAGCTGTGACGCTGGTGCCAGCCTAGGTGCGCACGGCGCACCCTACGGGCTTCGCCAAAGAAAAAGCCCGGACAGTTGTCCGGGCTTTTTCGTATGGCCTGCTGGCTCAGTTGCCGCGTGTAACGCTCAGGCCCTTGAGCAGGTTGAGGGCCTGGCTCAGCTGGTAGTCGTCGTCCTGCGGGCGCTCGGCGCGTGCTGCCTGGGCAGCCTTGCTCGGGCGATCAGCGCCGCCGTTGCCATTGCCCAGGTGGCCCTGCAGGTCGGCTTCCTTGATGCCTTCACTGTCCTGCTCGCGGGTGAGCTTGGCGCGCGCCACTTCGATGTCCGGGACGATGCCCTGAGCCTGGATCGAGCGGCCGTTGGGCGTGAAATACAGGGCGGTGGTCAGCTTCAGCGCGCGGTCGTTGTTCAGCGGCAGCACGGTCTGTACCGAGCCCTTGCCGAAGCTGTCGGTGCCCATCAGTACCGCGCGTTTGTGATCCTGCAGCGCACCGGCGACGATCTCCGAAGCAGAGGCGCTGCCGCCATTGATCAGCACCACCAGCGGTACGCCTTCGCTGGCGTCGGCCGGGTCGGCGTTGAAACGCAGTTCGGAATTGGCCAGGCGGCCTTCGGTGTAGACGATCAGGCCGCTCTTGAGGAAGTGGTCGGTGACTTCCACGGCTGCCTGCAGCACGCCGCCCGGGTTGTTGCGCAGGTCCATGACCAGGCCGCGCAGTTTCTTGTTGCCGTTGTCCTGGCGCAGTTTGGTCAGCGCCTTGCCGACCTCTTCGCCGGTATTGACCTGGAATTGCGAGATACGCAGATAGCCGTAGCCGTCTTCGAGCATCTGGCTCTTGACGCTGCGCACCTTGATCACCGCGCGGGTCAGGGTCAGGTCGAACGGGCGACCGCCATCACGCACCAGCGTCAGCTCGATCGTGCTACCGGCCTTGCCGCGCATCTTGTCCACGGCTTCCATCATCGACAGACCCTTGGTCGGCTGGCCGTCGATCTTGACGATCAGGTCGCCGGGCTGGATGCCGGCCTTCGATGCCGGCGTATCGTCGATGGGCGAGACCACCTTGACGAAGCCATCCTCCATGCCGACCTCGATGCCCAGGCCGCCGAACTCGCCGCTGGTGCTTTCCTGCAGTTCGGCGAAGGCTTCCGGCTCGAGGTAGGCCGAGTGCGGGTCGAGGTTGCTGAGCATGCCCTTGATGGCATTCTCCAGCAGGGTCTTGTCGCTCACCGGCTCGACGTAGGCTGCCTTGATGCGGTCCATCACCTCGGCGAAGGTGCGCAGATCATCCAGCGGCAACGGAGCCTTGCCGCTTGCCGCCGCTGCCGGCGCGGGGGCAGGCTCGGCGGCGTGCAGGGCTGGAGCGCCGAGCAGCAGCCCGAGGGCCAGGGCCAGGCAGGTGGGGCGGAAGCGATGAGACATGAAGACAACTCCTAGTTAAATTAGGCGCCACCAGGCTGCTGAAAAACTACCTGCGTTGGCAATACTGCGTTAAAAACGGCCTCAGAATGCTCATTTACAGCTCGTAAATTCCGCTTCTTCGGCCGTTTTTGCCTTGTCTTGCCGGCCTCGCTTACGTCTTTCAAAAACTTGGTTATCCCTGCGCGCGGCACCACTGTGCCGGGTCACTCGGGCGACCGTTCTGGCGAATGGCGAAGTACAGTGCCGATGTTTCCTGGCCACCGCTGCTACCTACGGTGGCGATGGGATCGCCGGCCTTTACCACGTCTCCGGCATTCTTGAGCAGGTTCTGGTTGTGGCCATACAGGCTCAGATAACCGTTGCCATGGTCGAGAATGACCAACAGACCGGCGCCACGCAACCAGTCGGCGAATACCACGCGACCACCATGCACGGCGCGTACCTGACTGCCAGCGGGCGCACCGATCAACACGCCATCCCACTTAGTACGAGCGTCGCCGCCGCGAGGGGTTCCGTAGCGTGCTACCAATCGGCCATCGACCGGCCACGGCAACTTGCCGCGTGCGCTGGCGAAAGGCCCGCCGTAGACGGCACCGGATGTCACCAACGGGCCGCTTGGCTGGCTGGGCTGCTGGCCTGGCCGCGCCTGCTCTGCCTGCTGCGCGGCCAGGGCGCGCTTGCGCGCCTCTTCGGCCTCGCGCGCCTGGCGGGCCAGGGTTTCTTCGATGGTCTTCAGTACGCGACCCAGCTCTGCTTGTTCCTGCTGGCGCGCCTTGAGTCGCTGATCACGGGTGGCGAAGTCGCGGTTGAGCTTGGCCAGGGCCTGCTGGCGTTCCTTGCGCGCCTCGGCGAGCTTGGCGTGGCGCTCATCCAGGCCCGCTTTCTGCGCCTGCAGCTGGGCCTGGTGGCTGTTGATTTCCTGCTCGACATTGGCCAATTGGCGCAGGGTCTCGTTGAACGCGGCGAGCTGTTCGAGACGCGCCTGGCTGAGGTAGTCGTAGTAGGTGAGGGTACGTGAGAATTTTTCCGGGTTCTGCTGGTTGAGCAGCAGCTTGACGTATTCCTGGCGGCCGCTCTGATAGGCCGCGCGGGCTTGGATAGCGATCAGCCGTTGCTGTTCACTGCGCGCGCCCTGAAGTTTTTTTTTCTCCTGATCCAGGCGCTGGATTTCCTGCTCGCTGCCCTTGAGCTCGCGCTGCAGTTCCTTGACCTGGTTTTCCAGGTCGCCCATCTCGGTCTCGGTCTTCTTCAGTTGCTGCTGCACGCCGGATTTCTCCTGCTGCAGTTTCTCCAGCAGCTTCTTCAGCTCGGCAACGTCCTGGCGCGCGGCTTCCAGCTGGCGCTGGGTATCGGCGCGCTGATCGGCGATGGCCGGAGCGATCAGGCTGCTGAGCAGAATCAGGGCAAGGATGCGAAGCATGGGCGGGGCGATACCTGGCGGAGTAGCGAATGGCGCTTAGTATGCCTAAAAAACCGGCGGCAAGCTGCAAGCCACAAGCAGCTAGAAGAGCGAACGTGACGCGTAGCCCGGATGCAATCCGGGGGGAGATTCCCCGGATTGCATCCGGGCTACGATGCTTGCGTCTTATTGCAGCTCGACGATGGTCTTGCCGGTCATCTCGGCCGGCTGTTCCAGGCCCATCAGCTTGAGCAGGGTCGGCGCCACGTCGGCCAGCACGCCACCTTCGCGAATGCGCGCTGGGCGTTTGCCGACATAGATGAACGGCACCGGCTCGCAGGTGTGGGCAGTGTGCGCCTGGCCGGTGCACTCGTCTTCCATCTGCTCGACGTTGCCGTGGTCGGCGGTGATCAGCGCTTCGCCGCCGACCTTTGCCAGCGCCTCGGTGATGCGGCCGACGCAGCTGTCGAGGGTTTCCACGGCCTTGACTGCGGCTTCGAACACGCCGGTATGGCCAACCATGTCGCCGTTGGCGTAGTTGACGATGATCACGTCATAGCGCTGGTTCTCGATGGCATCGACGATTTTGTCGGTGACCTCCGGCGCGCTCATTTCCGGCTTGAGGTCGTAGGTAGCGACGTTCGGCGAGGGGATGAGGATGCGTTCTTCGCCCTCGAACGGCTCTTCGCGGCCGCCGGAGAAAAAGAAGGTGACGTGGGCGTATTTTTCGGTTTCGGCGATGCGCAGCTGGGTCTTGCCGTTCTTCGCCAGGTATTCGCCGAGCACGTTGGTCAGGGCTTCCGGAGCGAAGGCGCTGGGTGCCGGGATGCTCGCTGCGTACTGGGTGAGCATGACGAAACCGACCTGCGGTGCACGCTTGCGCTCGAATTCCTTGAAACCAGGCTCGACGAAGGCGCGGGTCAGTTCGCGGGCGCGGTCGGCGCGGAAGTTCATGAACACCACGGCGTCGCCGTCCTCGACCTGCACCGGTGTACCGATGGTGGTGGCCTTGACGAATTCATCGCTCTCGCCGCGTTCGTAGGCGGCCTGCAGGCCTGCCAAGGCGTTGGCGGCGTTGAACTGGCCGGCGCCATCGACGATCAGGTGGTAGGCCTGCTCGACGCGATCCCAGCGGTTGTCGCGGTCCATAGCGAAGTAGCGGCCGGTGAGGCTGGCGATGCGGCCCTTGCCGAGGCGGGCGAAGGCGGCGTCAAGCAGCTCGATCGACGGCTGCGCGCTTTTCGGCGGTGTGTCGCGGCCGTCGAGGAAAGCGTGCAGGTAGATCTTCTCGGCGCCGCGCTTGGCGGCCAGTTCGGCCATGGCGACGATGTGATCCTGATGGCTGTGTACGCCGCCATCGGAGAGCAGGCCGAGGATGTGCACGGCCTTGCCGGCGGCCACGGCTTTGTCGACGGCCTGGTTGATGGTGGCGTTATCGAAGAATTCGCCGTCGCGAATCGCCTTGGTCACGCGGGTGAAGTCCTGGTACACCACGCGGCCGGCACCGAGGTTCATATGGCCGACTTCGGAGTTACCCATCTGCCCGTCCGGCAGGCCGACGTCCATACCGCTGCCGGAGATCAGGCCGTGCGGGTAGGTGGCGCGCAGGCGGTCGTAGACCGGCGTGCTGGCGGCGTGGATGGCGTTGTACTCGGGTTTGTCGCTGTGACCGAAGCCGTCGAGGATGATCAGAACCAAGGGTTTTGGCGTGGCACTCATTGAACTGGCTCGCTCTGCGTCTGAGGGGGCAAGGAAACAGCCCGGCATTTTAGGGCCAAGCGCCTGGCGCGTCACTGCCAGACGGGGTTTGGCCGACCTGTGGGGCTGTGTATACTGGCCGGCATTTTACCGTCCTGGGCCATATAGATGTTCGCCAACCTGATTGAATTCATCATCAACCACTACGTGCTGAGTGGAATGTTCGCCGTTCTGCTGGTGTTGCTGATCGTCACCGAAATGCGCAAGGGCGGGCAGAGCCTGTCGAGCCGCGAGCTCACCGCGCTGGTCAACAGCGACAAGGGTGTTGTGCTCGACGTGCGCGCGCAGAAGGACTTCTCCGCCGGGCATATCGTCGATTCGCTGCACATCCCTTACGACAAGGTGGTGGCACGTATCGCCGAGCTGGAAAAGCACAAGGCCAAGACCATCGTCGTCGTCGACGCCATGGGTCAGCATGCCGGCAGCGTCGCCCGCGAGCTGAAGAAAGCCGGTTTTACCGCCGCCAAGCTGTCCGGTGGCATCGCTACCTGGCGTGGCGACAACCTGCCGCTGGTGAAGTGACATGACCAGCGTGGTCCTCTACTCCAGCGACTGGTGTCCCTACTGCATGCGCGCCAAGCAACTGCTGGCCAGCAAAGGGGTGGACTTCGAGGAAATTCGCGTCGACGGCCAGCCGGCCATCCGCGCGGAGATGACCCGCAAGGCTGGCCGCACCTCGGTGCCGCAAATCTGGATCGGCAGCACCCATGTGGGTGGCTGTGACGACCTCTACGCCCTGGAGCGCGCCGGCAAGCTCGACGCCCTGCTGCAGAGCCCCGCTTGAAACCTCAACGTTAAGGAAGGCAAACGCCATGACCGAGCAAGCCAACAGCGGCGCAGCCGCTGCCGATTCGCAGAATCCGCAATTTTCCCTGCAGCGCATCTACGTCAAGGACCTGTCCTTCGAAGCGCCGAAGAGCCCGGAAATCTTCCGCCAGGAGTGGACGCCGAGCGTTGGTCTGGATCTGAACACCCGCCAGAAGGCCCTGGAGGGTGACTTCCACGAGGTGGTGCTGACTCTGTCGGTGACGGTCAAGAACGGCGAAGAAGTCGCCTTCATCGCTGAAGTGCAGCAAGCGGGCATCTTCCTGATCAAGGGCCTGGACGCGGCCTCGATGAGCCACACCCTCGGTGCCTTCTGCCCGAACATCCTGTTCCCGTACGCCCGTGAAGCGCTGGACAGCCTGGTGATCCGCGGTTCGTTCCCGGCCCTGATGCTGTCGCCGGTGAACTTCGACGCGCTGTACGCTCAGGAGCTGCAGCGCATGCAGCAAGCCGGCGAAACCACTGCTCACTAAGTGCTCGGTTCGCTTGCATGAAAAAGCGCCCCTCGGGGCGCTTTTTTGTGTCCGCTCGCGGCCTTAGTCGGCGCCAGCGAAGCCGTTCTGCCGCCAGGCCTCGTAAACGGTGACGGCCACGGTATTGGACAGGTTCAGGCTGCGGCAACCGGCGCGCATCGGCAGGCGTACGCGCTGCTCCGGCGGCAGCGCGTTACGTACGTCCTCGGGCAGGCCACGGCTTTCCGGGCCGAACAGAAACGCGTCGCCGGGCTGGTAGGCGATCTCGTGGAACGGCTGCGAGCCCTTGGTGGTGAAGGCGAACAGGCGCGGCTGGCCAAGGCTGTCGAGGCAGCTCTGCAGGTCCGGGTGGCGCTTGAGGGTGGCGTATTCGTGATAATCCAGGCCGGCGCGACGCAGGCGCTTGTCGTCAAGTTCGAAGCCCAGCGGCTCGATCAGGTGCAGCTGGCAGCCGCTGTTGGCGCACAGCCTGATAATGTTGCCGGTATTAGGCGGAATTTCCGGTTGAAAGAGGATGACGTGGAACATGCAACACTCCGAGCGCTGGGACGAGCGCCATTCTACGCCGCCAGAAGATCCACGGCCGCGTTTGCGCTGGCGTTTCGTGGCGTCGGTGATGCTGATCGCCTTTCTCGTCGGCATGATGATCGGCCGCGTGTTCGATCCACCACGTCTGCGTATCGAGGATGCCGAGGCCTGGGAACAAGGGTTGCAGCTCTGGTTTAACCGTGAGCCACAGGCGCAGGCCGAGCATGTCGACGGCGCACTGGTGTATCGCTACGAGGATGCCTACGGGCGGGTGCGTGAGGGGCAATTGAAACTGCCGCTGGGGCTGGTGAACTGGCGCGTGGAGCGCGACGGACGGGATCTGCTGCTGGTGCTGGTGTCACCCCGTCCGCTGGACGGGGAGTGGCGCGGTGCGCAAGAGGATGGACGTTGGCGGGCGCGCCTGACGCTGCGTCCCAAATAAAGAAGGGGATTCCCCGGCCTGCCTGTACCAAGGTCCCCGAAACGGGTGGCGCCGTGCTCATTGGCAGAGCAGCGGCGCGTTACACATGACGCGCGGTGGCGTCGAATAAAGAAGGGGATTCCCCGGCCTGCCTGTACCAAGGTCCCCGAAACTGGGATTGCCTTAGCATATGCAGGGCGTGTGCCAATTTTATTACCGCAGCGGGAAGGCGTTATTTCGCTGGGTTTGAGGCCCGCGGGCGAGGGCTATGGCGCCAGTTGCGGCGCCACGGTGCACCAGCGTGCAGCGTGATGCACCGCTGGCGCACCACGCTGTTCTGGGGGGGCTGGATGGTTGTTCAGCGTGGCAGCAGTTTCAGCGTGCCCTGGCTGTTGGCTTTGACGTCGGCCTCACTCAGGTGCTGTGGCTGATACTTGCCGACCACATGGGGCGCCGCCTGATCGCCGTAATGCGCGTCGAACGGCACGCCGCTCTGGCCGACGGGAATGCCGCCCAGCGCCTTGTCGGCATCGGCCAGGTCGACCAGCCGTCGGGTGGAAGGACCATAGACCACGGGCCAGGGTGCCGGGCCAACCTTGTGCGAGAGGTTGTTCGGCGTTTCATGGCCGCCTGGTGCGGCAAACGGGCCGACGTTCAGCAGCCAGGCCAGCGGCTGCTGCTGACCAAGTGCGTGCTGATGGGTGAGGGTATGACCGCGGCCCCAGTTCCAGGCATCGACATCATTGCCGAGCACGCTGCGTAGATGCGTCAGGCTGGCGCGCCAGGCGTCGGCGACGATCTGTGCGCGGCTTTCGCGTTGCTCGCTGCCCTGGCGATTCCACCAGGGCGAGTCGGCATTGGCGGTCAGGCGCGGCAGGGCCGTGTCGAGCACGCGGGTTTGCAGCAGGCTGTCGAAGAACACCTCGCCCAACTCGTCGGCCATGGCTTCGCGGGCAAGCTGATAGGTCAGCTGGTTGAACAGGGTGGCGGCCGCGGAATCGAGTGCGTGGTCGCCATTCCACTCGGCCAGTTGTTCCGCCAGTGCGCGCTCCTCATCGGTCGCCGCAGCGGCGCGCAGTTCGTCGAGGATCGGTGCCAGCAGGCGCGGGCCGTAGCCGGTACCGGGGTCGAGCTGCAGTGCCTGGCTGTTGTGCGTATCCCACTTCACCGAGGCGTCGCTCAGGTGCTGGTTCAGGCGCTGGCCACGATCGGGCAGGTTGTAGTAACCGGGAATCTCGATGCCGCTGGCCGGTACGGGCTGGTAGTTGGCCGAGAGGATATAACCACGCTCGGGGTTTTCTTCCTGCGGGTTGGCGCTGAAGGGGTGGTAGCCGAGCTTGTCCGCTTCACCGCTGGCGCCATCGAGAATGAAGGTCGGGTTGACCCCGGCCGGGCGCCGCGGCAGCTTGGCTGCGGCCCACCAGCCAATATCACCGCTGGCACTGGCCCAGAGCACATTGAGGCCGGGCGCTTCGATCTTCTCGACGGCGGCGCGGGCCTTGTCCAGGCTGTCGGCGCGGCCCAGCTGGTAAAAAGCGTCGAGCATCGGGTTGTCGGTTTCGAGGAAGGCCCACCACATGGCGATCGGCGTGCTGCCGCTGGTCTGGCCCAGGGCATCGTTGATGATCGGCCCATGCGGCGAGCGGCGCAGGGTGATCTGCACCGGCTCGACACCTTTGACCCGGATGGTTTCGGTGCGCTGTTCGAGGTCTACCCAGTTGCCCTGGTACCAGACCTGGTTGGCGTTGTCCGGATTGACGCGCTCGGCGATCAGGTCGAGGTCGTCGTTCTGGAACATGGTCAGGCTCCAGGCGAAGTTGCGATTGTGGCCGAGCATGGCGCTGGGAATCAGCGCGTGGTGGTAGCCATACAGCTCGTAGCCGGGTGCCTGCAGGTGCGCTTCGTACCAGACGGCAGGCAGCGAGAAGCGAATATGCGGGTCGCCCGCCAGCAGTGGCTTGCCGCTGGCCGTGCGGCTGCCGGATACCACCCAGGCGTTGCTGCCTTCGAACTGCGGCAGGCCGGTGCCCTCCAGGGCGCTGTTGCTGAGTTGAGCGAGGGCGGAAAGGTCTTGCCAGTCGCCGGCGGCCAGGGAGGTGCCGAGCACACCCTGCGGATGCCAGTCGAGATCGAACAGCTCGAGATAGTCCGCACCCAGAGCGTCACGGATATGGGTCATCACCGGTTCGGTGCGCAGGGCCGCGGCGAAGCTGTAGGCCATGTAGCCAGCGATGCTGAGCGTATCGGCCATGGTGAAAGGGCGTGGCTCGATGCCCAGCAGGTCGAACTCCAGCGGACGTGGGCGGCTGGCCTGGTACTGGTTGACCCCTTCGAGATAGTGCTGCAGCGCCTGGGTGGATGGGCTGCCTGCCTCCAGCCTGGCGGCGTAGGCATCGGCGTGGCGGCCTATTTCCAGGGTGCGGAACAGGCGGTCGGTGGGCACCAGCTTTTCGCCGAGCACTTCGGCCAGTTCGCCGCGCGCCAGGCGCCGCAGCAGCTCCATCTGGAACAGGCGATCCTGGGCGTGGACGAAACCGAGGGCGCGATACATGTCCGCTTCATTCTCGGCGCGTATGTGTGGCACGCCGCGTTCGTCGTAGTCGACCGTGACCGGCGCCTGCAGGGCGCCGAGTACCAGCTCGCCATCGCGTTGCGGTTGTTTGTCATGCAGGTACCAGGTCATGCCGCCAGCTGCGGCTGCAATCACCAGCGCAAGGGCGGTCAGGGAACGTTTCATCCAGCGATCCTTATTGTTGTGGGGCAAGCGTGCGCGCATTTTGCTCAGGCGCGTGGGTGTCGGCATTGACCATATGCCTCAATGCTGAAAGTCTATGGTCAATATGTGCCAGAGATCGCCATGGTCGATAACGCCTTCGTCGCCCTTACTCATTCCTCGACCCTGCGTCGGCTGCTCTACGAGGCCCTGGCGGCGCTGGGGCTCGACCCGACCGACACCTACCGTCGTGCCTACGCTGGTGTGGCCCTGGCGGCGCCGTTGCTGGAAGCGCGCGAGGAGCACGACAACGCGCCGCGCTTCTGGCAGGCGCTGGAGGGCATCAGCGGTGACGCCGATATCGGCCTGCACCTGGGCGAGGTCATGCAGCCACGGCCGATGGATGTGGTCAGCTATCTGCTGCTGGCGGCTCGGGACCTGCGTCAGGGCTTGCAAGCCTTCGTGCGCTTCCAGCACATCCTCTCCGGCGGTTTTGCCGCGCGACTGCAGGAGCAGGGAGACGAGGCGCATTTGGTGATCGATCTCAACTACCGCGAGGTTGGCTCGCTGCGTCAGCAGATGGAGTGCCTGGCCGTGCTGCTGAGCAAGATGCTGGCGTCGGCCGCTGGCGGCGAGTTGCCGTTGATGGGCGTCGAGTTTCGCCACCGGGCGCCACGCAAGCTTGCCGAGCATCGCCGCCTGCTCGGTGTCGAGCCGCGCTTCTCGTGCCCCCACGACGTGCTGATCCTGCCGCGTGCTCTGCTCTCGCGGCCTTCGCGCAGCGCCAGCCCGCGGCTGTTCGAGGTGCTCAGCGAAGAAGCCGAGAAGCAGTTGGCAGAGTTGGTGGAGAACCAGTTGCTGGCGCGGGTGCGCTACTGGCTGGAAGTCAATCTGGGCGGTACGACCTGCAGCCTGGAGGCCTGTGCACTGGCGCTGGGCAGCAATCGCGGTGCTTTGCAGCGTTCGCTGAGCGAGCAGGGCAGCAGTTTTCGCGCACTGCACGATGAGGTGAGGCGCCTGCGCGCGCTGCGCCTGCTGGATCAGGGCCTGGGCGTACGCGAGGTGGCGCGCGCCTGCGGTTTCGTCGAGCTGTCGCCGTTCTACCGCGCCTTCCGCCGCTGGCAGGGCGGCACGCCGCGTGGTCTGGTAGCACGCCACGGAGCGACTGGCGAGTGAAGCGCGTTCGTAGGGTGGGTTAGCCGCCTGTCGCGCTTATCAGTCGACTCGCCTTGTTAGCTGCGGCGTAACCCACCGCCGGCGCAACGCGATCTACCGCCTGGTGGGTTACGCGACGCTCCACCTCCGCGGCGTTCCTCGACTCACCTGAGGCGCCGCTAACCCACCCTACGGGGTCAATCGTTGCTCTGCTTGGCCCAGTCGCAGAAGCAGCCCACCGCCAGGGTGTTGCTGGCGTCGACCCGGCGCCCCGCGGCCAGGGCTTCGAGAATCGGCTCGATAAAGCTGTTGCTCGAGTTGCACACCAGCCCTTCGCTGTAGGGGCCGAAGTAGGCCAACTGGCCCTGTTTGTCCCAGATCGCCACGGCGGGGCTGGCTGGCAGGTTGGCGCTGCCAGGCAGCTCATCGATGGGTTGCAGCGCGGCCAGTTCGGCGGGCAGGCGGCCCTGGCTACCGGGCTTCTGTACGACATGAAATTGCACGCCCTTTGGCGTGTAGTGTTCGATCAGTTCGGACAGGTGCTGCTGGTTGCCGACATTGCATGGGCAGGCCGGGTCCCAGAAATGCACCAGGCGGATCGCGCCGGGGCCGCTCAGTTCAGTGGGTAGCTGCAGTTCGGCGCCGGAGAACACCGCTGCGCGCTCGTCGAAGGTGCGCAGGTAGCGCGTTTCGAACCAGCGGTAAGCCAGCGCCATACCGGCCAGCCAGGCCAGGGCGAGCAGGGCGATGAGCAGGTTCTTGCGGGACAGGCGGAGCATGGGCGGGCCGGGCGTAAAAAGGGCGTGTAGCTTGCCACGATGCGCCGGGCAGCTGAATATCGCAGCATTCGAGGAGATGTCGTCGGGATCGTCCGCGTGCATCCTGCAACCTATGGAAAGCCCTATGTCAGAGCCGTTTCAGCCCGATCACTTGCGCCCTCTGCTGCGACCCTTGGCCGCAGCGCACCTGGATTTGCCGGCGCTGCAGGCGTATCGCAGCTTCTACGGTTTCGACCTGGCCGCGCGCTTTGCCGGGCTGGACAACCGTCTCGGCAGCTTCAATGCCGCCGGCTACCAGATCGCCGTGCAGCTGTGGGCGCCGGCCGAGCCGCAGGGCACCCTGCTGTTGCTGCATGGCTATTACGATCATATGGGCCTGTACCGACATGTGGTCGACTGGGCGCTGAGCATGAACTTCGCCGTGCTCGCCTGCGACCTGCCGGGGCACGGTCTGTCCAGCGGCGCGCGTGCCAGCATCGGTGATTTTGCCGAGTATCAGCAGGTGCTGGCTGGGTTGTTCGAGCAGGCCAGCGAGCTGGGGCTGCCGCAGCCCTGGCATCTCTGTGGGCAGAGTACGGGTGGGGCGATTTTGCTGGATTATCTGCTCGTTGACGGCAAGCGCCCGGAGCTGGGGCAGAGCATTCTCCTGGCACCACTGGTGCGGCCGCGCGCCTGGGCCTGGTCGAAGCTCAGCTATCGAATGCTCAGCCCCTTCGTTCGGGAAATTCCGCGGCGCTTCAGCGAGAACTCCAGCGACGCCACCTTCATCGACTTCGTGCACAACCTCGATCCCCTGCAGCCGCGCAGCTTGCCGACTGCCTGGGTGGGGGCATTGGCCAAGTGGGTGCCGCATATCGAAGCGGCCGGGCGCAGCCCGCACAGCCCGCTGATCATTCAGGGTGAGGCGGACATGACCGTGGACTGGCGCTACAACCTCGAGGTGCTGCAGGACAAGTTCCATCAGCCGCAGATCCTGCGATTGGCAGACGCCCGCCATCACCTGGCGAACGAGAACGAGACGTTGCGTAAGCACTATTTCGACTTTCTGCGCGAGCGATTGGCGTAGGTTCTGCCGGCGCCAAGGAGCATCGTAGATGGATAGAGCAACGCGAAACCCATCAGATGGCCCAATACCGATCAGATAAGGTTGCCAAAACAGCCTTTCGTAGGAGTCCCGCCCCGGGGCGAAGCTTTTCAATTGCGCATCGCCCTGGTTCGCGGCGGGGCGCCGCTCCTACACATTCGTAGCGTCGATGCTTAACTGACTGGCACTAATCAAGTGGCCTGGGTTTCGCTGCGCTCAACCCAGGCTACAGGCTGTTATATGCCCTGCGGCGCCGGCTCCAGCTCGTTGCTGCTCATGCCTACTGCAAGGCCTGCGCGCAGCGCCTGCAGGGCGGCTTGGTAATAGGCTTTGCCGGCGTCGGACTGGGCGAACTCGACGAACTGCTCCAGCTCGGGATCGCTGAGGTCGCGGTAGACGTGCAGCAGGGTATTGTCGAGGTCTTGCTCGATCTGCGCCATCAGGCGCTCACGCTGGCCATTGAGCAGCCCTTGAGCCTGACCGCCGCCAAGCAGGCCGGGCATCATCTGGCTGAGGCTGTCGGCCGCTACGCCGGCCAATGCCAGGCTGACCTCGGCACCCGCCTCCTTGGCGGGAATGGCCTGGGCCAGGTGACGAATCAGCAGGCGACGGGTGGCGTCGGCGTCGGTGCGCGGCAGACCATTGGCGTACTTGGCCAACTGATCGCTGCGGGTGGCCAGCGTTTCGGCAGCAACGATCTTGCGGCCCAGCGGGGATTCGAAGAAGGCCAGCGCCGGCTGCGGGTCGGCCAGTTCCATGCGCAGGCTGTCCTGTGCGCGCTGGTCGATGGCGGCAGCGGCGAAACGGCGGTTGCTGTTATCCACCAGTGCCTGGAATACCGCCGGTGGCAAGGTGCTGCGATAGCGCTGCTGGGCGGCATCGAGTGCCTGGTTGAAATGTTCGCGCTGTTGCGGCCAGCCGGCAGCCTGGTACAGGCGCAGGTGATCGTCGGCCAGGAGCGGCAGGCTTAGGCCAATCAGCAACAGGGCAAACAGAACGCGCATCGAAAACTCCTTGGCAAACTTTCCTGACCGACCGCAGGCTGCTGCGGCCGACTATTTTCGGTGGCCGGTGGAGGCTTGTCGAGTCACGACGGGCCACTGATACAATTGCCCCATGACCGAATCCAGCCAGCACGACCTCTTTGCCAGCCTTATCGACGATCTTGCCAATCAGGGCTGGTCGCAACGGGCGTTGTTCGCCCCCGAGGTTCTGACCCGCGAACTGGCCGCCGAGTGCCGCAAACGTGCGCACAGTGGCGCGCTGAATGCCGCCAGCGTCGGCCGTGGCGGCGCGCAGCAGGTGCAGGAAGGCATTCGCGGTGACCGTATCCAGTGGCTGGAGCCTGGCCAGAGTGCTGCCTGTGATCAGTATCTGCAGCACATGGACGATTTGCGCCAGGCGCTCAATCGCACGCTTTACCTGGGCCTTGAAGACTACGAGTGTCACTTCGCCTGTTACCCACCGGGCGCGTTCTATCAACGTCACCTCGATCGGTTTCGTGATGACGACCGGCGTACCGTCTCGGCAGTGTTCTACCTCAACGATGACTGGCAACCCGAGCAGGGCGGTGCGCTGCGCCTGTATCTGGCCGATGGCCGCGAGCATGATGTGCTGCCACGGGCCGGCACCCTGGCCTTGTTCCTCTCCGCCGACATGCCGCATGAAGTGTTGCCGGCCACGCGCGAGCGCCTGTCGCTGACGGGGTGGTTCCGGCGGCGCGGCGAGGGGCCGTTCTGACTGTGCAGAAAATCCTCGTCAGCCGCTGCCTGCTGGGCCATCGCGTGCGCTATGACGGTGGGGCGCATGGGCCCTTCGATCTGCTGCAGCAGTGGCTGGATGAAGGGCGAGTGGTCGCCCTGTGCCCGGAGGTGGCGGGTGGGTTGCCAACACCCCGGCCGCCTGCCGAGATCGCGGGTGGGCAGGGCGCGCTGGTACTGGATGGGCGTTTACCCGTGCTGACTGTCGATGGCGCCGATGTCACCGATGCCTTCGTCGCGGGTGCGCAGCAGGCGCTGGCCCTGGTGCGGGAGCACGGTATTGGTCTGGCCCTGCTCAAGGCGCGCAGCCCGTCGTGCGGCAATCTGGAAAACTACGATGGCAGCTTCAGCGGTGTGCGCGTGGCGGGCGAGGGCGTCACCGCTGCCCTGTTGAAACGCGCTGGCGTGAAGGTGTTCAACGAACTGCAGTTGGACGAAGCCGCAGCCGAACTGGCACGGCTGGAGCGAAATTGAGGTAGCAGGGTGATGCGCGCGGCGCATCCTGTGAAATGAGCAAGGGAGGCCGAAGCCTCCCTTTGTTCATTTCTGCATACCTCCGGGGCTCGCGAGCTAGAGCGAGACAAGGCGGGAGCGACCGAGGAGAGCGGAGTTTACGTCAGTAAATGAGCATCTCCGAGGTTGTTCCCAACGCCGTATCGCCGACGCGCAGCAGCTCCGGTTTAGAACAGAACGCGGCTGCGGATGGTGCCATTGACGTGCTGCAGCTTCTCCAGCGCCAGGTCGGAGTACTCGGCGTCGACGTCGATCACCACGTAGCCGACCTTGTCGTTGGTCTGCAGGAACTGGCCGGAGATGTTGATGCCATTGTCGGCGAACACCTTGTTGATCTCGCTCATCACGCCCGGAATGTTGGCGTGGATGTGCAGCAGACGGTGCTTGCCCGCGTGCGCCGGCAGGGCCACCTCGGGGAAGTTGACCGAGGATACCGAGGTGCCGTTGTCGCTGTACTTGACCAGCTTCTCGGCGACTTCCAGGCCGATGTTGGCCTGGGCTTCAGCGGTGGAGCCGCCGATGTGCGGGGTGAGGATCACCCGATCCAGGCCGCGCAGCGGGCTCTCGAACTCCTCGTCGTTGGACTTGGGCTCGACCGGGAACACGTCGATGGCGGCGCCGATCAGGTGCTCGTCCTTGATCGCCTGGGCCAGATGATCCAGCTCGACCACGGTGCCGCGCGCGGCGTTGATCAGGATGCCGCCCTTCTTCATGGCGCGGATTTCCTTCTCGCCGATCATCCACTGGGTGGACGGCAGCTCCGGCACGTGCAGCGAGACGATGTCGCACAGGCCCAGCAGCTCGTACAGGTCGCCGATCTGCGTGGCGTTGCCCAGCGGCAGCTTGGTCACGGTGTCGTAGAAGTACACCTGCATGCCCAGGGCCTCGGCCAGTACCGAGAGCTGGGTGCCGATCGAGCCGTAGCCGATGATGCCCAGCTTCTTGCCACGGATTTCGAAGGAGTTGGCCGCCGATTTGATCCAGCCACCGCGATGGCAGGAGGCGTTTTTCTCGGGGATGCCGCGCAGCAGCAGGATGGCTTCGGCCAGCACCAGTTCGGCCACCGAGCGGGTGTTGGAATACGGCGCGTTGAACACGGCAATGCCGCGCTCGCGGGCAGCGTCCAGGTCGACCTGGTTGGTGCCGATGCAGAAGCAGCCGACGGCGACCAGTTTCTTCGCGCAGTCGAAGACCTCGGCGGTCAGCTGGGTGCGCGAGCGAATGCCGATGAAGTGAGCGTCGGCGATCTTCTCTTTCAGCTCATCGCCTGACAGGGCGGTCTTTAGGTACTCGATGTTGGTGTAGCCGGCGGCCTTCAGCGTGTCTACGGCGTTCTGGTGCACGCCTTCGAGAAGAAGGAACTTGATCTTGCTCTTTTCCAGAGAGGTCTTGCTCATCGGAGTACCTGTGTCCCACGGGATGTTGTCAGGGAAGGGCTGAGAAGCTCAGCCGGCGCCCGCAGATCGCTGCATGGCTCGATTCACGGGGTGCGTATGCTAGCATGTTCGCCTTTTTCAATGCTCGGTTGCGACCTGAATGGTTCTCAGGGCGACCATGAATCCTTTGAGAGTTCCGTAGATGACCACCTCCGCCCAGATCGAAGAGCTGAAGACCCTGGTTGAACCCGGCAAGGTGCTGACCGACGCCGATTCCCTGGACACCTACGGCAAGGACTGGACCAAGCATTTCGCCCCGGCGCCCTGTGCCATCGTCTTCCCCAAGACCATCGAGCAGGTGCAGGCCATCGTGCGCTGGGCCAATGCGCACAAGGTCGCCCTGGTGCCGTCCGGTGGCCGAACCGGTTTGTCGGCGGCTGCAGTCGCGGCCAATGGCGAAGTGGTGGTGGCGTTCGACTACATGAACCAGATTCTCTCGTTCAACGAATACGACCGTGCGGCGGTGTGCCAGCCAGGCGTGGTGACCAAGCAGCTGCAGCTGTTCGCCGAGGAAAAAGGCCTGTATTACCCGGTGGATTTCGCCTCCAGCGGCTCCAGCCAGATTGGCGGCAATATCGGCACCAATGCCGGCGGCATCAAGGTCATTCGCTACGGCATGACCCGTAATTGGGTCGCTGGTCTGAAGGTCGTGACCGGCACCGGCGAATTGCTGGAGCTGAACAAGGACCTGATCAAGAACGCCACCGGCTATGACCTGCGCCAACTGTTCATCGGTGCCGAGGGCACCCTGGGGTTTGTGGTCGAGGCGACCATGCGTCTGGATCGCGCGCCGAAGAACCTCACCGCCATGGTGCTCGGCACGGCGGATTTCGATTCGATCATGCCGGTGCTGCATGCCTTCCAGAGCAAGCTCGACCTGACCGCGTTCGAGTTCTTCTCCGACAAGGCGTTGGCCAAGGTGCTTGGCCGTGGCGACGTTCCCGCACCGTTCGAAAGCGAATGCCCCTTCTATGCGCTGCTGGAATTCGAAGCCAGCACCGAGGAAGTGGCCAACCAGGCGCTGGAAACCTTCGAGCATTGCGTCGAGCAGGGCTGGGTGGTCGATGGCGTGATGAGCCAGAGCGAACAGCAGCTGCAGAACCTGTGGAAGCTGCGCGAATACATCTCCGAAACCATCAGCCACTGGACGCCCTACAAGAACGACATCTCCGTCACCGTCAGCCAGGTACCGGCCTTCCTCAAGGATATCGACGCCATCGTCGAGGCCAACTACCCGGATTTCGAGGTGGTCTGGTTCGGTCATATCGGTGACGGCAACCTGCACCTGAATATCCTCAAGCCCGAGAACCTGTCCAAGGACGAGTTCTTCGCCAAGTGCGCGGTAGTCAACAAGTGGGTGTTCGAGACCGTGCAGAAGTACAACGGCTCGATCAGCGCCGAGCACGGCGTGGGTATGACCAAGCGTGATTACTTGCACTACAGCCGCAGCGCGGCGGAAATCGCCTGCATGAAGGCGGTCAAGGCGGTGTTCGATCCGAACGGCATCATGAACCCCGGCAAGATCTTCGCCTGACGAAAAACGCCCATCCGACCGATGGGCGTTTTCGTATGCGGTGCACGACGGCGCCACCTCGTTTAAGGTACGACGTCCGGCCACAAGCCAGAACGCCCAAGGGCACCTCTAAAAACTACCTGCGTTGTCATTACTGCGTTAAAAACAAGCTCAAATGCTCATTTACAGCTCGTAAACTCCGCTTTTCGCTTGTTTTTGCCTTGTACTGACTGCCTCGCCGACGTTTTTAGAGGCGCCCGTCATACGAACAACACAGGAGTCGGTGATGAGCTATCAGCACCAGTACGTCGACGGAACTACCGTCCACTTCCCCCTCGGCAAGGTCGTTTGCATTGGCCGCAACTACGCCGAGCACGCCAAGGAACTGAATAACCCGGTGCCCAGCGAACCCTTGCTGTTCATCAAGCCGGGTTCCTGTGTGGTGCCGCTCGATGGCGGTTTCGCCATTCCCGAAGACCGTGGCTCGGTGCATTACGAGGCGGAGATCGCCGTGCTGATCGGCAAGCCGCTGTCGAAGAAACCGGACGCTGAGGAAGTGCGTGACGCCATCAGCGGCTTCGCCCCGGCGCTGGATCTGACCCTGCGCGACGTGCAGGCCAAGCTCAAGGAGAAGGGCTATCCCTGGGAAATCGCCAAGAGTTTCGACGGCGCCTGCGTGCTGGCGCCCTTCGTGCCCGGCGATGCCATCGAGGACCTGGCCGATATCGGCATTCGCTTGGTGATCAACGGTGAAACCCGCCAGGACGGCAACAGCCGCGACATGCTCAACCCCATCGTCAGCATGATCCAGCACATGGCCGGGCACTTCGCCTTGCAGCCGGGGGACGTGATCCTCACCGGCACGCCCGTCGGTGTTGGTGCGCTGAGCAAGGGCGATGAGTTGGTGCTGGAGTTGGTCGGTCACAGTAGTTTCACCAGTACCGTGCTATAAGCTCTGACCGCCGCCTCTCATCAGGCGGCGGAACTCCTCCAGACATCGGATGTCGGATCGCCATCAAGCAGCCGAGCCGTCACCGATGCCCTCCCTCCGTTCCCGCCTTTCTCGCCCCCGTTACTGGTTGTCCGGCATAGCCGTGCTGGCCGTGATCACGGTCGTAAAAACCCAGCATCTGGATGATCGCGCCCTGCTCTGGTGGCAGGAGGGGCATACGCCGTTGGTCGAGCGCCTGTCCAGCGTCTGGCTGCCTGGCTACCGTGCGGTTATTCAGGCCAAGGCGTTGTCTGGTCTGGAACAAGATGAAACCTCGGGGCTGACCTACAACCCGGTAACCGGCACTCTCTTCACCGTCACGGGCAAGAATCCCCTGCTGGTGGAACTCTCGCGTGAGGGTGAGGTGTTGCGGCGTATTCAGTTGAAGGGCTTCTCTGATCCGGAAGCAGTAGAGATGATGGACAACGGGCGCATGGCCATCGTCGATGAGCGTCGACGTCAGCTCACCACCTTTATCCTGCATGACGACGACCTGGAGCTGGATGCGGCCGATTTCCCCGGTTTCGACCTGGGCTTTGCCGAAGCGGGTAACAAGGGCTTCGAAGCCGTTGCCTGGGATGCACGCAGCAGCAGCCTGATGCTGGGCAAGGAGCGTAGCCCGATGGGCTTGTTCAGCCTGCCTTTTCCTGGCGAGGATGGTGCTGCTGGTGTGATGCAGCCTTTCAACTACGGCAATCTGGGAATGCGCGATATTTCTTCGCTGAGTATTGATGCGCGTACCGGCCACGCACTGGTGCTGTCCGACGAGTCGCGCATGCTGCTGGAACTGGATCGTAGCGGTCACCCGGTCAGCTTTCTCAGCCTTACCGGCGGTCTCAACGGTCTGGAACAGGGCATCAAGCAGGCCGAGGGCGTGACCATGGACGAAGAAGGCAACATCTATATCGTCGCCGAGCCCAATCTTTTTTACGTCTTCAGCAAGGCGCAGCCAGATGCCAGTTGAGTGGAGTGGCGGATTCAGTTTGGCTTAAGCCGCGATTCAGTCTGGCTTCAGCTAGCGGCACTAATCTGACCCCGTCACTTACGAACAACGAGGTTCACACCATGAAACGTACCGCTCTCGCTCTGATGGTTCTGCCGCTGCTCAGCACCGCCGCTTTCGCCACCGGTTACACCGGCCCTGGTGCCACCCCGCAGGTCACCACCGTGGCTGCTGCACTGGAAGCTGCTGACGACACCCATGTTGTTCTGGAAGGCCACATCGTCAAGCGCCTGCAAGATGAGCTCTACGAATTCAAGGACGCCACCGGCACCATCCAGGTCGAAATCGACGACGAAGACTGGCCGGGCCAGAAAGTCTCTGAAACCGCCAAGGTGCGCCTGACCGGTGAAGTCGACAAGGACTTCAACAGCCGCGAGATCGATGTTGATCGCGTCGAGCTGATCAACTGATCGCGATTTCACCGCTGCCCGCCACGTCAAACCCGTGGCGGGCTTTTCTGTGGTAGTCAGAGAAATTCATCATGCGTCGTTTGCTCTCCATAAACCCCTGGCTCTATCTGCTGTTCTTCGTCTTGTTGCTTGGCGCCGTATTGGGCCAGCAGTATCGGCTGTTCGAGCGAGCCTGGTTCTCCGTGCAGGAGTGGCAGCATGGTGCGCAGTGGCGCGATCAGTCGCTGTGGCTGGGCGACTACCGCGTGGTGATCGAGGCCAAGCCCATTGCCGATATCAGCGATGTGTCGGCGCTGACCTACGATCCGGATCGCCGCAGCCTGTTCAGCGTCACCAACAAGCCGGCCAAGGTGATCGAGATCAGCCTGCAGGGCGAGCTCAAGCGCACCATCGATCTCGAAGGTTTTGGTGATCCCGAGGCCATCGAATATGTGGCGCCTGGCACCTATGTGATTGCCGATGAGCGCGAGCAGCGCCTGGTCAAGGTGCGCATTGACGATGCCACGCGCGTGCTCGACGCAGCCGACTTCCAGCAACTTTCCCTGGGTATCGGGCGCAACGGCAACAAGGGCTTCGAGGGTTTGGCCTACGATGCGAAGAATCAGCGTCTGCTGGTAGCCAAGGAGCGTGATCCGGTGCGCATCTTCGAGGTGCTCGGCTTCCCTCATGTCGACGAGAGCAAGCCACTGGCGCTGCAGGTCAATACCGACCCAAAGCGTGATGCGCGGCTGTTCGTGCGCGACCTTTCCAGCCTGGACTTCGACGCCGCGACCGGCCATCTGTTGGCGCTGTCGGACGAGTCGCGCCTGGTGATCGAGCTCAATGCCGAAGGCAAGCCGATCAGTACATTGTCGCTGTTACGTGGCCAGCATGGCCTGCAGCGCAGCGTGCCGCAGGCCGAGGGGATAGCGACGGATGACGACGGCAACCTGTACCTGATCAGTGAGCCGAACCTGTTCTATGTGTTCAGGAAGCAGGGCGACTAACTCGTCTGGTCGTCGATCACCGCGCTCGGTGCATTTTTTTGCACCGACTCGATGCCGCTCTTGCAGCTGGCGGCGCTGGCATACATCTGGCTTTGCCCGACCACCTGGCCGTTGGTGGCCATGAGCAGGAAGTAGTGTTTGTCGTTGCTCGAGGTCTTGGTCTCGAAGGCGCCCTCGCGTTGTGAGTTCTTCCTCACCGACTCGATGCCGTTAAGCGCCGAGTCCTTGGCCTTGTACATCTCGCTGCTGAGGATGACCTGGCCATTGCTCGCCAGCAGGTTGAAGTGGAACTGGCCGTCTTTGGCCTTCTTCAGCTCGAACTTTCCAGACATGTTCATTTCTCCCTAAGCGCTCGGCGGTATGCCGCAGCGATGCTCAGCAAGCGTAGTTCATCAATGCGAATGGCTCTTGCCGACATGGGTATGGCCATCGTCCGGTAGCGGTTGCACACCGCCGCTGACGTTGAGCTGGCGCAGGATGCCGCAGTCTTCCGCCTCCTTGGGGCCGTTGCAACGGTCGCGCAACTCGGTGAGTTGATCACGTAGCGCCTGCAGGCTGTCGATGCGCGCCTGAACATGCTCGATATGTTCGTCTACCAGGCTGTTGATACCGGCGCAGCTCTCGTGGGGCAGGTCGCGCAGGGCCAGCAGTCGTTGAATCTCTTCCAGGGTCATATCCAGCGTCCGGCAATTGCGGATGAACACCAGACGTTCCAGGTGCTGGGCGCCGTACAGGCGGTAGTTGCCTTCGCTGCGTGCGGGCGCCGGCAGCAGGCCTTCGCGTTCGTAGTAGCGTACGGTCTCTACCTGGCAGCCGGCCTTTTTCGCCAATTCTCCGATTTTCATGGGATCGCTCCGTGAGTGCTTGACCCTATAGTGACTACAGGGTGTGTACTCGGCAACAGAGACCTGACGGAGATTTGCCATGAGCCGCTGCTGCGATCACTCGCACCAACAGCCACCTGCTCACCCTGAGCATGCCCACGATCATGCTGGACACAATCACGAGGCCGTGCCGCAGCCAGCGGACGCTGCGCTGACAGGCGCGTGCAATACCCGTATACGCATCGAGCAGATGGATTGCCCCACGGAAGAGCGCCTGATTCGCGACGCGCTGGGTCGCCTGCCTGGCGTGGCCGGTCTGCATTTCAATCTGCTGCAGCGCGTGCTCACCGTCAGTCATGACGAAGGCATGCTGGCGCAGGTGCTGCCGGCCATCCGCGCGCTGGGGTTCACCCCGCAAATCGAAGATGATCGCACTGCGCAGCAGCCGGCTGCTGCACCGGCAAAAAAAACGTGGTGGCCGCTGGCGCTGGCTGGTGGGGTGGCAACCGCTTCGGAAGTCGTGCATTTCGCCGGGCTCGGCCCCGACTGGCTGGTGGCACTGCTGGCCGTTGCCGCCATTCTGATGTGCGGGCTGAACACCTACAAGAAGGGCTGGATCGCCCTGAAGAACCGCAACCTCAATATCAATGCCCTGATGAGTATCGCCGTGACCGGCGCGGTGCTGATCGGCCAGTGGCCGGAAGCAGCGATGGTGATGGTGCTGTTTACCCTGGCCGAATTGATCGAGGCGCGCTCGCTGGATCGGGCACGTAACGCCATACGCGGGCTGATGGATCTGGCGCCGCCGCGCGCTACCGTGCAGCAGGCCGATGGCAGTTGGCAGGAGCTCGACGTGCAGGCCATCGGGCTGGGCGCGGTGGTGCGGGTGCGTCCTGGCGAGCGCATCAGCCTCGATGGTGAGGTGGTCGGCGGCAGCTCGACGGTTAATCAGGCGCCGATCACCGGGGAGAGCCTGCCGGTGGAAAAACGTGTGGGCGACGCGGTGTTCGCGGGCACCATCAACGAGGCGGGCTCGCTGGAGTTTCGCGTAAGCGCGGCAGCACGCGATACCACCCTGGCGCGCATCATCCATGCGGTGGAGGAGGCGCAGGGCTCGCGTGCACCGACCCAGCGTTTCGTCGACCAGTTCTCGCGCATCTATACCCCGGTGGTCTTCGCCTTCGCCCTGGCGGTGGCCGTGCTGCCGCCGCTGGTCATCGGTGGCGCCTGGCTCGACTGGGTCTACCGCGCCCTGGTGCTGCTGGTGGTGGCATGCCCTTGTGCACTGGTGATTTCCACGCCGGTGACCATCGTCAGCGGCCTGGCGGCCGCCGCACGCAAGGGCATCCTGATCAAGGGCGGCGTCTATCTGGAGAACGGGCGGCATCTGGCCCTGCTGGCGCTGGACAAGACCGGCACGCTGACCCATGGCAAGCCGGTGCAGACCGACAGCCTGCACTTGCTGGAAGTGGATGAACCGCTGCACGCCGCCTGGGCGGCGAGCCTGGCCGCGCGCTCGGATCACCCGGTTTCCCGGGCGTTGGCCCAGCGTGCCGAAGAGCAGGGGCAGGCGTTGCACGATGTCGAGGATTTCGAGGCACTGCCGGGGCGGGGTAGCAGAGGGCGGATCGATGGCACGCTTCTCTTTATGGGTAACCACCGCCTGGTCGAAGACCTCGGGCTGTGCTCGGCGCAACTGGAGCAGCGCCTCGAGGCATTGGAACGCCAGGGCAAGAGCGTGGTGGTGCTGTGCGACGAACAGCGTGCGCTGATGCTCTTCGCCGTGGCCGACACGGTGCGCCAGACCAGCCGCGAGGCGGTCGCCGAACTTCACGAACTGGGTGTACGCACCTGCATGCTCAGCGGTGACAACGTTCATACCGCCGCGGCCATCGCCGAACAGGTCGGTGTCGACGAGGCACGCGGCGACCTGTTGCCAGCCGACAAGCTGGCCTGGGTCGAGGCGCGTCAGGCACAGGGCAGGGTGGTCGGCATGGTCGGCGACGGCATCAACGATGCGCCAGCCCTGGCCAAGGCCGAGATCGGCTTTGCCATGGGCGCCGTCGGTACCGACACGGCCATCGAGACGGCAGATGTCGCACTGATGGACGACGACCTGCGCAAGATTCCGGCCTTCGTTCGCCTGTCGCGGCAGACCCACGCCATCCTGGTACAAAACATCGTCCTGGCCCTGGGCATCAAGGCGATCTTCCTGGCCCTGACCCTGGCGGGCGAGGCGACCATGTGGATGGCCGTGTTCGCCGATATGGGCGTGAGCCTGATGGTGGTGTTCAACGGCCTGCGCCTGCTGCGCAAATGAAGGAGGGCTATATGAACATGAAACTGCAAGTCGCCATCGACGAGGCTTTCGCTCAGGCGCGACAAGAACTGCATGCCCGCCACAGCGCCGAAGCATCGGTCTGGCTGGAGCGGGCCCACATTTTTACGCAGCGTCGCCCATGGCTGCATGCACGGTCACATTGCTTGATGCTGCGGGCCGGCTGGCAGCAAGGGGATATGCGTGAGGTGCTTGGGCAAATGCCGCGCATCCTGGCGGCGCTGCTGTTCTCGCGCATCTGGGTGCCCTTCGGCAACCCCGGGCGGGCGCGGGTCAGTGCCTTTCAACCCATGCCGATCAGCGAGGAACTGCGCCGTTTGCTCGAGTAGACGGCGCATTGGCAGGCTCCGTAGCCCGGATGTAACCCGGGAAATTCCGCTGAATCTGCCCCGGATTTCATCCGGGCTACGGTTTAACGCTTGAGCGTTTTCACGCCTTCGGCGGTGCCGAGCAGCAGCAGATCGGCCGGGCGGGCGGCGAACAGGCCATTGGTGACCACGCCGACGATGGCGTTGATGTCCGCCTCCAGCTTCACCGGGTCGGTGATCGACAGGTTGTGCACGTCGAGAATGACGTTGCCGTTGTCGGTCAGCACGCCTTCGCGGTACACCGGGTCGCCGCCCAGTTTCACCAGCTCGCGTGCCACGTGGCTGCGGGCCATCGGAATCACTTCTACCGGCAGTGGGAAGGCACCCAGTACCGGCACCAGCTTGCTGGCGTCGGCGATGCAGATGAAGGTCTTGGCCACCGCGGCGACGATTTTTTCGCGGGTCAGCGCGGCGCCGCCACCCTTGATCAGGTGCAGGCGCTCGTCGCTCTCGTCGGCGCCGTCGACATAGAACTCCAGCTCGGCGGTGCTATTGAGGTCGTACACTGGAATGCCATGACCCTTGAGGCGCGCGGCGGTGGCTTCGGAGCTGGCGACGGCGCCATCGAAGTCCATCTTGTGCCTGGCCAGCGCGTCGATGAAGAAGTTGGCGGTGGAGCCGGTGCCGACGCCGACGATGCTCTTGCTGTCGAGGTGCGGGAGAATGTGGTCGACGGCGGCCTGGGCCACGGCCTGTTTCAGCTGATCCTGGTTCATCGCGGGGAAGTGCCTGGGAAAATGGGGGAACAAGGCGCGAATTATAGCCGCAAGTGAGCGGCAGACGGGGCAAAGCCCGCGTGTTTCGTATGGTCGTCCGGCGCGGCGCTGGGGTAGACTCGGCAGTCCTCTCAAAGCCCGAACGCCTGCGAAATCACCATGCTCGAACAGTACGTGAAGAAGATCCTCACCTCGCGCGTTTATGACGTCGCGGTGGAAACCCCGCTGCAACCCGCCCGCCAGCTCAGTGAGCGGCTGGGCAGCCAGATTCTGCTCAAGCGCGAGGATCTGCAGCCGGTGTACTCGTTCAAGATTCGCGGCGCCTACAACAAGCTGGCGCAACTCTCGGCCGAAGAGCTGGCGCGCGGCGTGGTCACCGCCTCGGCGGGCAACCATGCGCAGGGTCTGGCCCTGGCGGCCAAGCACCTGGGGGTGAAAGCGACCATCGTCATGCCGCGTACCACGCCTGAGCTGAAGGTGCAGGGCGTACGCTCGCGTGGCGGCAAGGTGGTGCTGCACGGCGACGCCTTCCCCGAGGCGCTGGCGCATTCGCTGAAGCTGGTGGAAGAGAAGGGCTACACCTATATCCACCCCTACGACGACCCACTGGTGATCGCCGGTCAGGGCACCGTGGCCATGGAAGTGCTGCGTCAGCACCAGGGCCATATCGACGCCATCTTCGTACCAGTCGGTGGCGGCGGCCTGATCGCCGGCATCGCGGCTTATGTGAAGTACCTGCGCCCGGAAATCAAGGTGATCGGCGTCGAGCCAGACGACTCCAACTGCCTGCAGCAGGCGATGGCGGCGGGTGAGCGCGTGGTGCTACCGACCGTCGGGCTGTTCGCCGACGGCGTGGCAGTGGCGCAGATCGGCCAGCACACCTTCGATATCTGCAAGCATCACGTCGATGAGGTGATCACCGTCAGCACCGACGAGATCTGTGCGGCGATCAAGGACATCTACGACGACACCCGCTCGATCACCGAGCCGGCCGGTGCGCTGGCCGTTGCCGGGATCAAGAAGTACGTCGAGCGTCAGGGCGCCAACGGCAAAGTACTGGTGGGTATCGATTCCGGTGCCAACGTCAACTTCGACCGCCTGCGCCATGTAGCCGAGCGCGCCGAGCTGGGCGAGAAGCGCGAGGCGATCATCGCCGTGACCATCCCCGAGCAGCCGGGCAGCTTCAAGGCCTTCTGCGAGGCAGTGGGCAAGCGCCAGATCACCGAATTCAACTATCGCTATCACAGCGAAGGCGAGGCGCGTATCTTCGTTGGCGTGCAGACCCATCCGGAGAATGATCCGCGTGCTGCGCTGGTCGAGGGCCTGCGTAGCCAAGGCTTCCCGGTGCTGGATCTGACCGACAACGAGCTTGCCAAGCTGCATATCCGCCATATGGTCGGTGGCCATGCCGCCGGCGTCGCTGACGAGATGGTGCTGCGCTTCGAATTCCCCGAGCGGCCGGGGGCGCTGTTTAACTTCCTGCAGAAACTGGGCGGGCGCTGGAACATCTCGATGTTCCACTACCGTAACCACGGCGCCGCCGATGGCCGCGTGCTGGCGGCGCTGCAGGTGCCGGAAGACGAGCGCCATCTGGTGCCGACGGCGCTGGACGCCATCGGTTATCCCTACTGGGATGAAAGTGACAACCCCGCTTATCGCCTGTTTCTGGGCTGAACACTGCCTGCAAAACGCAGGGCGGGGGTAACCTGCCCTGCCTAATCGCCTGATAACCAAGGAAACCCGATGGAACACTATCTGCTGGTTCGTATTCTCCACAGCGCCCCGGGCGTGTTGCTGCTGCTCGGCCTGATCGCCCATGGCGTCATGCTATTCAAGGCGCAGCGCAATGCTGATGCGACAGTGTTGGCGCGCAAGCTGCGCGTGACCCTGTTGTTCAGCTTGCCGGCGTTCGCCGTGCTGGCGCTGAGTTTGCCGATCACCGGTTACTGGCTGGTGGACACCGCCGGCTGGCCGCTGGGGCAGACCTGGCTGCTGCTGGGCAGCATTCTTTATGGCGTGATGATGCTGCTGGGCTTGCTGCTGGCCGGACGTCTGGCGGCCTGGCGTGCGCTGGGCGATACGCCGGCACCGACAGCGCTCAAGCGCCTGTGCCTGATTTATGCCGGGCTGATTCTGCTGCTCTTGATCGCCATCATGGCGTTGATGGGCGACAAGCCGGTCTAAGCAGATCGGCGGGCTGCTCGCTTCGCTCGCGAGACCGCCCTACGTTTTACCGGCTGCGCCTGCTTTTCGCCTGTAGGAGCGGCTGGGCGGCATTGCGCTTCAGCCGCGATTGCCGCTATGAAATATTTCGCGGCTGAAGCCGCTCCTACGCCACCCTGGTGACATCGCACACTCAGCGCAGCGAAATCACCGGCCAGCCGCGTTCGGTGGCGGTGGCGCGCAGCACGTCGTCCGGGTCGACCGCCACCGGGTTGGCCACGGCCTCAAGCAGCGGCAGGTCATTGCGCGAGTCGCTGTAGAAGTAGGCACCATCGAGGTTGTGCCCCGTTTCTGCCAGCCATTCGTTCAAGCGGGTCACTTTGCCGCCCTGGTAGCAAGGCGTGCCGGTGATCTGCCCGGTATAGCGGCCATCCTGCATGCCGCATTCGGTGGCGATCAAGGTCTCCACGCCCAGGCGCTCGGCGATGGGGGCGGTGACGAAGCGGTTGGTGGCGGTGATGATCACCAGCTTGTCACCAGCGGCACGATGTTCGGCCAGCAGTGCCTCGCCCTTGGCCAGGATGATCGGCTCGATCACCTCGGCCATGAACTCGCGGTGCCACTGCGCCAGTTGTGCCATGTCGTGGCGGCCGAGAATGGCCTGGCTGAAATTCTGATACGCCACTACGTCCAGCTTGCCGGCGCAGTAATCGGCATAGAAGGCATCGTTGCGCGCCAGGTACTCGGCCGCATCGACCAGGCCGCGCTGGCAGACGAATTCGCCCCAACTGTGATCGCTGTCGCCAGCCAGCAGGGTATTGTCGAGATCGAAAAGGGCCAAGCGCACGGTTCGTTACCTGTCTGTAGAAAGTGAAGGCGCGCCAGAATAGCCGCTTTGCCGGGGCTTTCAAACAGCGCCTAAACCCGCGTTGCTGCTGTCGCCGGCTTTGTGGAACAATGCCGGAACTTGCGTGTACGAGGTTGCTTGCCGTGATCGATTCTGATGGTTTCCGCCCGAATGTCGGCATCATCCTGACCAATGATGTCGGCCAGGTGCTCTGGGCCAGGCGTATCAACCAGGATGCGTGGCAGTTTCCCCAGGGTGGCATCAATGACCGTGAGTCGCCGATCGATGCGCTTTACCGTGAACTGAATGAAGAGGTTGGCCTCGAAGAGCAGGATGTGAAGATTCTCGCCTGCACCCGCGGCTGGTTGCGTTATCGTTTGCCGCAGCGTCTGGTGCGTACCCACAGCCAGCCGCTGTGCATCGGGCAGAAACAGAAGTGGTTTCTGCTGCGCCTGACCGGAGCCGAAGACCGCGTGCGTATGGACCTGACCGGTAAGCCTGAATTCGACGGCTGGCGCTGGGTCAGCTACTGGTACCCGCTGGGCCAGGTGGTCACATTCAAGCGCGAGGTCTACCGCCGTGCGCTCAAGGAACTCGCCCCGCGCCTGATAGTGCGCGACTGATACGGACTCCAATCGAGCATGCTCAATACGCTGCGCAAGATCGTCCAGGAAGTGAACGCGGCCAAGGATCTCAAGGCGGCGCTGTCGATCATTGTGCAGCGTGTAAAAGAAGCGATGGGCAGCCAGGTCTGCTCGGTCTATCTGCTGGACCCGGAAACCAACCGCTTCGTGTTGATGGCCACCGACGGCCTCAACAAGCGCTCCATCGGCAAGGTCAGCATGGCGCCCAGCGAAGGCCTGGTCGGCCTGGTGGGGAGCCGTGAAGAGCCGCTGAACCTCGAAGACGCCGCCAGCCACCCGCGCTACCGCTACTTCGCCGAGACTGGCGAGGAGCGTTATGCCTCCTTCCTCGGTGCACCGATCATCCACCACCGCCGCGTGATGGGCGTACTCGTCGTGCAGCAGAAGGAGCGGCGTCAATTCGACGAAGGCGAAGAAGCCTTCCTGGTCACCATGAGCGCGCAGCTCTCCGGGGTGATCGCCCATGCCGAGGCAACCGGCTCGATTCGCGGTCTGGGGCGCCAGGGCAAAGGCGTACAGGAGGCCAAGTTCATCGGCGTGCCGGGTGCGCCGGGGGCAGCGGTCGGTACCGCTGTCGTGGTGCTGCCCCCGGCCGATCTCAATGTAGTGCCAGACCGCAGCGTCGATGACATCGCCGCTGAGCTGGAGCTGTTCGACAAGGCGCTGGGTTGGGTGCGTGAGGACATGCAGGAGCTGTCCGAGAAGCTCGCCACGCAACTACGCAAGGAAGAGCGCGCACTGTTCGACGTGTACCTGATGATGCTTGAGGACGCCGCACTGGGTAACGAGGTGCGCAAGATCATCCGCACCGGCCAGTGGGCGCAGGGCGCCTTGCGCCAGGTGGTGCTCGACCACGTCAAGCGCTTCGAGCTGATGGACGATGCCTACCTGCGCGAGCGGGCCAGCGATGTGCGCGACCTCGGCCGCCGTCTGCTGGCCTACCTGCAGGAAGAGCGCAAGATCTCGCTGGTCTACCCGGACAACACCATCCTGGTCAGCGAGGAACTGTCGCCGGCGATGCTCGGCGAAGTCCCCGAAGGCAAGCTGGCCGGTCTGATCTCGGTCACCGGCTCGGGCAACTCCCACGTGGCGATCTTCGCCCGCGCCATGGGCATCCCCACGGTGATGGGCGTGGTCGACCTGCCGTATTCGAAGATCGATGGCATCAAGCTGATCGTCGACGGCTACCACGGCGAAGTCTTCACCAACCCCAGCGAGCTGCTGAGCAAGCAGTACGCCGATGTGGTCGAGGAGGAGCGTCAGCTCACCGAAGGGCTCGATGCCCTGCGCGCGCTGCCCTGCGAGACGCTGGACGGCCACCGCATGCCGCTGTGGGTCAATACCGGCTTGCTCGCCGACGTGGCCCGTGCCCAGCAGCGCGGTGCCGAGGGCGTCGGCCTGTACCGCACCGAAGTGCCGTTCATGATCAACGAGCGCTTCCCCAGCGAGAAGGAGCAGCTCGCCACCTACCGCGAACAGTTGCAGGCCTTCCACCCGCTGCCGGTGACCATGCGCACCCTGGACATCGGTGGCGACAAGGCGCTGTCCTACTTCCCGATCAAGGAGCAGAACCCCTTTCTCGGCTGGCGCGGCATTCGCGTCACCCTCGACCACCCGGAAATCTTCCTGGTACAGACCCGCGCCATGCTCAAGGCCAGCGAGGGGCTGAACAATCTGCGCATCCTGCTGCCGATGATTTCCGGCATTCAGGAGCTGGAAGAAGCCTTGCACCTGATTCACCGTGCCTGGGGCGAAGTCCGCGATGAAGGTATCGACGTGCCGCTGCCACCGATTGGCATGATGATCGAGATTCCGGCGGCGGTGTACCAGACCCGTGAGCTGGCGCGGCAGGTGGACTTCCTTTCGGTCGGCTCCAACGACCTGACCCAGTACCTGCTCGCGGTCGATCGCAACAATCCGCGTGTGGCCGACCTCTACGACTTCCTCCATCCGGCGGTGCTGCAGGCATTGCAGAAGGTGGTCAACGACGCTCACCTCGAAGGCAAGCCGGTGAGCATCTGTGGCGAGATGGCCGGCGACCCTGCTGCTGCCGTGTTGTTGCTGGCCATGGGCTTCGATTCGCTGTCGATGAACGCCACCAACCTGCCCAAGGTGAAGTGGCTGCTGCGCCAGATCACCCAGAGCAAGGCCAGGGAACTGCTGGGCCAGGTGATGACCATGGACAACCCGCACCTGATCTACAGCACCCTGCACCTGGCGCTGCGTAACCTGGGCCTAGGTCGGGTGATCAACCCGGCGTCGAATATCCAGGCCTGATTCGCCTGCCGCGGATGCTGGTGCATCCAGCATGAGCTTGGTGACACCCGGGGTCGGCTGACGGGTTTCGCCTTGCTCTAACCATCCCACGATGCCGAATAAACGCCGCAACCCGACCTGTAAGAGCCGGCTTGCCGGCGATCACGTCAGCCGCCATCGCCCGCAAGCGGGCTCCTATGTATGGACTCGC
>NZ_VRYE01000078.1 GCF_008041835.1 Ectopseudomonas mendocina | reverse complement strand
GCCTGTCGTGGAACTTGAAGCGCATGGCCAAGTTGCCCCCGCATTCCGTTCAAAATGAGTGAACAGAGGCTGAATCCGCTCGAATTCGGGAAATTCAGGGCAACAACCGGTTAAAAACGCTCAATTAGTGGGCAATTCGCTTTGTCTTTGTCGCGCTCTGTCCGTTTCTGAATTCAAGTCCGACAGGCTGCTAGGTCGTGCATCAGTCCGCCGATGCCAGCCAGGCGCGTTTGCTCCTCGTCTAGATCGAGATGCCGGGCCAGCGATAGCATCAGGGCGCAGACGGCAACCGAGTGCAGGTAGGTGTAATCGTCGTGCGTTTTGATGCGTGCGACGCTGATGAGGGCATGAGGTTGGCGCAGCACCGAGGCAGCGATTTCTCCGACCAGCGGCAACGTCGTGCTTGGGTCGACGGCCTTGCCAAGCCGGGCTTCCTGGAACATGTCCATGACTTGGGACTTGGCCGCAAGACAGAGTTTCCGTGCATAACACATTTCGCTCTCCATTGAGGTTGCGCCGTCACTTTTCTTGCTTAGTGGACTAGACGGCAGAGATTGCTCCTCCGACAATTCTCTGGGCTCTGGGCTCTCTGGGCTCTCTGGGTCGACTTGGCTTTTGGCCAAGTCGACCCAGACCTCCCCGACGCCACATTCTCGAATGGCAGAGAGATCCTGAGGCTCGGTCAGCAGGAAGCTGCCGCGCCAGAATGGGTGTCGAACCCAAGAGCAGGCGAGCTTGTGGATGTACATGCCGAGACGAAGCTCGGATACGGGAATGCGTTTTACCAACTTATTTTCCTTTCTGAGTTGGGTGGTTAGGCGTGCGCCGAGGCTGGCACCCAGCGGTAGAGCGGAGGTAAGGTCACGCCAAGATTCTTGGATCAGCCGGAACCGCCGAAATTTCCGTCAGCCGATCAACATGGCTTTGTCTCGCGCTCGGTCGATGCGTTCCTGCATCGCCTGCATGACTTCTTCGTGGGTGTACGACTTGGCGTTGGGGTCGTCGGCCTCTCGGAGAGCTTCCTCGACCTCGCGGGTCATCCGCGCATATTCTTCCGGCCACAGCGCTTGCTCCATGCGCAGCGACGCCTGCCCAAGCAGGTGCAGCAGGCCGAACAGCCGCATGTCATTGGTGGCGACGACGTGCTCTCGAATCCGCTCCTGGATCACCTCGCAGGCCCGATGCGCCTCTGGCGTCGCCGTGCCCTCGTAGCCGGCTGGGAGTTCTGCTTCTTCAGCGATTCGCGCCCAAGCGATAGCCAGCGCCTCGATGGTGGACAGGTTCATTTGCTCATCCACTTGCGCAGCAGACGCTTTTTCAGGGAGGCGCGCCGGTGATGCGGGCTGCCATCAGGAGAGCTCCGATTAAGCGGTTGCGAGCGTTAGATGCCCGATCGGCTCGGCTGCTGGCCGTACCTTGATTTCGATGTCGTAGCCGAGGCGATTCAGACAATCCATCAGCTTGCGTTCGGATAGATTGGTGAAGTCGCCGCGCATCATGCCCGACACCTTCGGTTGCGGGATGCCCATGCGTTTGGCCGCCGCTTGTTGAGTCAGCCCAAGGGCGCGCATGGCCCTCCTGATCTCGACCACCAGGCCGGTCTTGATCTTGAGCTTTTCAGCGTCAGGCAGTCCAAGGTCGGCAAAGACGTTGCCCGAGCTGCGCTGAACCTCGACGCCTTCAATGATTCGTTTTTGCATTTCGTAGCTCCTGTGCCAATACCTCGGCCACCTTCAGCCGAGCGCGGATGATGTCCATGTCGGCCTTTGGCGTGGCGATTCCGCTCTTGCTCTTCTTCTGGAAGCAGTGCAGGACGAACACCGCTTCCGCAAACTTGACCGTGTATACCGCTCGATAGGTGCCGCCGGCATCGTCTTCGACGACCTCCAGCACGCCGGCACCACCGAACCCCTTGAGCACCTTTGCTGCGTCATCCTGATCGCCTATCTGCGCCAACGAGAGCGCGTAACCGAAACGGCGACGCACGTCGGACGGCAACGCCATCAAATCCTTGTGGCTGCTCGCGATCCATTCGAGCGGTTTTTCTTTGTTTGTCATGACGGAATTTTATACCTGTTCAGGTAATGATGTAAACGCGGCAACCTCAAGGAGGTGTCGTAAAACATTTGTTTTGCGACAGGCTGTCAGCCGCCGCTGTGCTACCTGTGCAACACCCCCTCAAAAATGTACGGAAAACTCTATCGCTATTCACTATTATGCGGAAACCTGTTTTTGATGGTTATCCGCCTATGTTGGTTGGCTACATGCGCGTGTCGTCGGACTCCGACCGCCAGAGCACGGACTTGCAGCGCGACGCGCTGCTCGCCGCCGGCGTCGATCCGCGTCACCTGTTTGA
>NZ_VRYE01000077.1 GCF_008041835.1 Ectopseudomonas mendocina | reverse complement strand
CAAGCCGTTGGGTTAATCTGTTGAAAAAATGAAGCGCATGGTCTTGAATGAGGCTGTGCGCTTCGTCTTTTCAGGGGTTGGCTGTGCAGAAAAAATCTTCTGCGGGTGATGGTGATGCCCTCAATCCCTCAACCGCCTCTCCAGCCAGTAAAGGGGATCTGCACCCCGAGCATCCTCGGCGTCACAAGCGCCGCACCCCGGATGAGTTCAATGGCATCCAGGTCAACTACTGCAAAAATCCTCACTGCGCCAATTTCGGCATCCCCATTGGCAAGAAAACAGCCAACGGCACAAATCCCTACAAGATCGTGGCCTCTGGCAAGGGCATGCCTCAGGGCTACTGCAATGGCTGTGGTGAGCACTTCCCTCTAAAGAGCAACCAGGGGATCTCCGAAGAGCTTTCACGCATGATGAGGGCCCTGGAGTCTGCTGAACCAGAACCTTCTTGCCCAGATACGTCATGCCGGAACCATGGAACAGAGGTTTCTCAGGGAAAAGCCTTCTACTCGTCGTTTGGTGTCACCTGCACAGGTAGTCAGCGCTATAAATGTAAATCCTGCCAGAAGACATTCTCTGTTAGTTCCAGACCGCAGACTCGTCAGCGCTTGTCGCATAAGAACAAAACCCTGTTCAAACTGATCGTCAACAAAACGCCGATCAGGCGAATGGCCGAAATCGCCGATATGGACGTGAAAACCGTCTATGCCAAGATCGATTTCATTCACCGTCAGTGCATGGCGTTTGCGCAAAGCCGGGAATCTAAGCTGCCTGGGATGAACTTTCCGCGCCTATATGTAAGCGTTGACCATCAGGATTATGTGATCAACTGGGTTAAGCGTGAAGACAAGCGGAACACCGTTCTAACCGCCGTTGCGACCGCAGAAAACACGACCCAATACATCTTTGCCATGCATCTCAATTTTGACCCCTCTATTGATGCCATGGCGACAGAGGAAGATGCCGTTCAACGCTGCGACCATGAACTGCCGGCACCTTACAGGCGCTATGCAAGGCTATGGACGCAAGCCGACTATGAAAAGACGGTCAAAATCTCAAAGGCCGCCAAGAACAAGAAAAGCCTTTCTGGTTCCATTGAGTCTACGTATCAGGCGGCTGAGCAGCGTGATGATATTGAAAGCCCGGACGAAATAACCTCAACCGAGAAACTGCCTGAAATGGGTATGCAGGTGCACTCGGAATACACGCTGTATGCACACTTCATGTACCTGAGTCACCTTTTCCAAGGTGCCGAGAAAGTCAGACTCTTCATGGATCAGGACTCTGGCATCCGAGCGGCTTGCCTGGCAGCTTTTAAAGAACGCATCAAAGAGCGTACTGCTGATTCTTTCTATGTCAGCATCAACAAAGAAATGACGGTTGATGAAAAACGTCGCGCTGTAGCCGATGCTAAGAAAGCCATTGCCAAGCTCATGAAAGATGAAGGCATTGAGAATAAGCAGGACGCCATCCTCACGCTACTCAAGAGAAGAATTTCAGAAGCACAGATTCTGGGGAAATGGAAAGATCGCTGGGTATTTCACCCATCAGCAACAATGAGTGAACCCGAGAAAGCCATGTGCCATCTGACCGACCTAGGTGGTTATGATGATAATCATTTGGCCTGGCTTTACAACAAAGCCAGCCTGCATGGTGTAGATGCGTATTTTAACCAGGTCAGGAGGCGACTCTCACTGCTTGAGAGGGGTATTCACACTAGCTCAAACTCTGGACGCGTTTGGAATGGTTATGCCCCCTACAACCCGAGCATGGTTCAGAAGATGCTGGATGTTTTAAGGGTTGTTCATAATTTCACACTTGTAAGCGCGACAGACAAGAAGACACCTGCAATGCGACTAGGCTTAGCTGATGCAGCAATATCCTATGAGGATATTATTTACTTTAATAAGTAGTTATATCTGCTGAAAACATCCTGTTGCATTATGTTTACAGTGAAAGCGCCTACACAAAAAGGCGCTTTCAGTAAACGCAATTACTTATCCAATGAAGCATCTTGCGCATTTTCAATCTCGCGCTTTACACGCATCGGATCAGCCATCCACGATAGATTTACATCACCCTGACCACGACCCGTGACGGTAACGGTTCCAAATCCCAAGATGCGGCCAATAATTCCTTGTCTAATGAAAACTGACTCAATAGCCTTAAGCTTTAACTCGTCAGTTTTCCTGGAAATTATCCCGTGCTTGGTAATTATCCTCTTATTGGTAACCCCTTGCTCGGTGCATTTCCAGCCCAGCCAGAAGATTATAGCCGGAATAAGCCAGATCCCAAAGCTTACAGCGGCCAAGATGAAGTTTACGGCAACCATAAGTTTTACAATCCAGTGATGCTTAAAGACCTGATAAACCTCTTCCCCATTTGATAGCGAATCATTTATGTAGGACATGTGAATCCCCTTGTATTGTTGTTTTCCTTGGATCGTACCACGCAATAATTATTTTTGAAGTTAAATTTCAATATATAACCAAACAATCAGTAATTGTAAAGCATGAGGAATGACTGTGAAGTGGCGAGCAAGTTCAAAATAAAAGGCCAGCTAGAAATCCTAGCTGGCCTTTTAAGGTTTTTCGACTTCCCCTGATGCTAGTTAAAGCTAGGCAGGGCCATCCTGCCTAATTACTTTACCTGTCTCATCACAGTGACTAGACCTTATTACAAGTATAGCTTTTTCGTTTCAATTAGTTTTTCTGAGTGCGCGTAGATATCATCCACGCCGTTAATCGGGATGCGCGTTTCATTCTTATCCTGATCGAATATGCCAAGGTACTTCTGGCTACGATTGAAATGCAGACGGCAGATCGGCTTGCGGTTGTTGTCATCAAGCAGCACGCCGCAGTAGCTTTGATTGTCGCGAATGGCTACACGCTTTACGTCAACGGCATGGCGCACAATGGCCTTCACGATCATGAAGCCTTCGATTTCTTCCTCGGTCGTAACGACCTTCTCGCCTGCATCGTCTTCAGATTCATCTGCGACCTGGGCAGCAGGCTCTTTGGCTTGCGTGACCGAGGCAGGGGAGCCACTGATGGCTGACTTCAGGCGATCATTTGCTTGGTCATTCAAGAACTGAGCGGAAGCCTTGCGTGTTAGCTCGGCAAACAGCTCACGCACCTTCTGAGTAACAGCGCCTTCGTAAACACGAGAGGCCACGAACTTGATGAAGTCTTCGTCAGGATTGGTCAGCAGGCCAGTCAGCAGCTTTTTGATCTGGCTAACGTACTTCAGCTCGCCTGCTGCGTTGACGATTGACTCAACATCGAATGCACTTTTGGTCAGCTTCACCAGCTCCGGCACCACGTGCTCGTCGATGTCCAGGAGATCAAGCTCCAGGAATGGCTTTTCATCCATCTTGTTCGGAGCGTCGAGGTCAGTGAAGAACTTGTAGACCTGGCCATTGGTCAGGATGGCAATGCGAGCGTTGGTGACGTGGAAATAGCGGAACAGCTGGCTGGCGTGATTCAGAGACAGGGGCTCGCCGATCTTCTTGCACTCGATGAGGATCTGAATTTCGCCATTTTTGAGGATAGCGTAATCGATCTTCTCCCCCTTCTTCGTGCCAATGTCGCAAACGTACTCTGGGGTTACCTCGGTGGGGTCGAACACGTCATACCCAAGCACCGCATGGATGAAAGGCATGACAAAGGCATTCTTGGTAGCTTCTTCCGTCTGAATGGATGCGCTTTGTTGGCGAATCTTGACGGACAGGCTGTTCAACTTATCAGCAAATTCCATTGCGGCCTCCTAGCCTCAGAAAACTCGATCCTATCGCATCTTGCTGGCAATTTGGCATGCAAAACCTGAGCAGGCAGACATGACCGATTTGTCCGCTTACCAATTTCGGCGTATAAAAAAGGGCCACCTTGTGGGTGGCCCTCTCTGTTAGGCGCTACTGCATGATCAGCAGGGCGAGAAAAGAAACTGTGTCGCCATTAACCCACTGATCTTGCTGTGGTTTCCTGTCTCCAGCGCGAATCGCGTTTTCAACAGATTATCCCAACGGCTTG
>NZ_VRYE01000076.1 GCF_008041835.1 Ectopseudomonas mendocina | reverse complement strand
GGGGGAATTGAATACAAAACGATCCAGTGTTAGCGGGGGAAGGCAGGTTGTTGATACACCGAGGCTTCACCGGCCACGCCTGACGGCCTCATGAGAAATCCGGGCTAATGCCGATCAGATAAGATTGCCAAAGCGGCCTTTCGTAGGAGCCCCGCCTCGGGGCGAAGCTTTTCAATTGCGCATCGCCCTAGTTCGCGGCGGGGCGCCGCTCCTACGTATTCGCAGCGGCGACGCTTAACTGACTGGCATTAGGCGATCAAGCCGGCTTTTTATTGGGCGGGTTTCAGCGGGTGCCGAAGACCACCATGGTCTTGCCTTTGACGTGAACCAGGCCTTGCTCTTCCAGGGACTTGAGCACGCGGCCGACCATTTCCCGTGAGCAACCGACGATGCGTCCAATTTCCTGGCGGGTGATCTTGATCTGCATGCCATCCGGATGAGTCATGGCGTCCGGCTGCTTGCACAGGTCGAGCAGGGTACGCGCGACGCGGCCAGTGACGTCGAGGAATGCCAGATCGCCGACCTTGCGTGTGGTATTGCGCAGGCGCTCGGCCATCTGGCTGCCGAGGGCGAAGAGAATTTCGGGGTCCTGCTGGGTCAATTCGCGGAACTTGGCATAGCTGATTTCCGCTACTTCGCATTCAGTCTTGGCCCGAACCCAGGCACTGCGCTCCTTGTCCGAGCCGTCTTTCTCGAACAGGCCCATCTCGCCGAAGAAATCGCCAGAGTTGAGATAGGCGATGATCATTTCACGGCCATCGTCATCCTCGATGAGGATGGTGACCGAGCCTTTGACGATGAAGAACAGGGTTTCGCAGCGATCACCTGCGTAGATGATCGTGCTCTTGGCGGTGTAGCGACGGCGATGACAGTGCGCGAGAAGCTTGTCGAGATTCTTGATTTTAGGTGTAAGGGTAATAGCAACCATGCCCGAGTCCCGAATATGAAAAGATGAAGGCCTTTGTCCAACGGCAATTTCTTATTAGTTATCCGGCCAAGTGTGCCAGCAATCCGACGTCAGCTTAACAGACACGCTATGAGTGGGGTCTTTTTTGCGACCTGGGTAACATAACCCGGCGGAACTTTAGCGTAATTGACGCACATCGGACTGCCGCCCGGCTGTGCTAATCTGCCGGCCTTTTCCACTTTGGGAGCCAATATCGATGAAAGCGCGTGTGCAATGGGCCGGTGAAGCTCTGTTCCTCGGCGAGTCCGGTAGTGGCCATGCCGTGGTGATGGACGGTCCGCCCGATGCCGGTGGCCGTAACCTCGGCATTCGGCCGATGGAGATGTTGCTGATCGGCCTCGGTGGCTGCAGCAACTTCGATGTGGTCAGCATTCTGCGTAAGGGCCGCCAGCCGGTTGAAAGCTGTGAAGTGTTCCTGGATGCCGAGCGTGCAGACGAGGAGCCCAAGGTGTTTACCAAGATCCACCTGCACTTCGTGGTCAAGGGCCGAGGGCTGAAAGAGGCTCAGGTGAAGCGGGCGGTGGAGTTGTCGGCGGAAAAATACTGCTCGGCCTCGATCATGTTGGGCCGTGCCGGTGTCGATATCAGCCACGACTATGAAATTGTCGAACTGGGGTGAGGTTCGCCGAAAATGACGAGGGCGCCAATGGCGCCCTCGTTCGTTTCAGATGCGGTAGGTGCTCTTGGTCATGACCTTCGACAGCAAGGTCATGCCGAACTTCACCGGTGCCGGGAAGCGTACGCCGCCAGCTGCCAGGGCACTGTTGGCATGTTGCTGCTCGTCGACGCGCATCTGCTCGAGAATGGCGCGTGATTTGGCGTCATGCTCGGGCAGTTGCTCCAGGTGTTCATCCAGGTGCTTGCATACCTGGTCTTCGGTGGCAGCGACGAATCCCAGACTGACGCGATCGCTGACCAAACCGGCTACCGCGCCCACGCCGAAGGACAGGCCATAGAACAGCGGGTTGAGCACGCTCGGGTGGCTACCCAGTTCGCGGATGCGCTGCTCGCACCAGGCCAGGTGGTCGATCTCCTCATCGGCTGCATGCTCCATGGCACGGCGCACTTCCGGCAGCTTGGCGGTCAGCGCCTGCCCCTGATAGAGCGCCTGGGCGCAGACTTCACCGGTGTGGTTGATACGCATCAGGCCGGCGACGTGGCGCGACTCCTCGCTGCTCAGCTCCGCGTCATTCTGCACGATGGCAGGCGAGGGCCGGCCCGATGCGCCGCTGAATGGCAGCAGTGTGCGCAGCGCGGCATCGGCTTGCAGCAGCAGGCGGTCGACGGGGGAATACTGGCGTTCGCTGGCCATGGGGCACCTCCAGAGGTAACAACAGCGCTAGTCTACTGCAAAGTCGCCAGGTCGTCCGCGTTCAGGGCAACTCGCGCAGCACGCGAAACCCCAGCGCATAGTCGCGATGATGGGGTTGCTTGAGATCACGCAGGCTGCTGCGCAGGTAGGTTGGGCCGCTGTTCCAGGCGCCACCGCGAACCACTCGCGGGCTGTTGTCGAGCAGCCCGGCGCTTTGCGTTTCACTGCCGTCGAAGCGCTGCGTGTAGTTGGAAGCTGTCCATTCCCAGACATTGCCTGCGGTGTCATGCAGGCCGAAGCCATTGGCCGGAAACTGGCCAACAGCGGCTGTCTTGTTGCGCAGCAGGCGTGAGCTGGCGCAACCGCGGCAATGAGCGCGCGGTGCCTGTTCGTCGCTGTCGAGCGCGTCACCCCACCAGTAGTAGTTCTGGCTGCCGCCGCGTGCGGCATACTCCCATTCGGCTTCGGTCGGCAGGCGGTAGCGCGCACCTGTCTCGCGTGACAACCATTGGACGTAGGCATGGGCATCGCGCCAGGACACGTGGATCACCGGGCGCTGCGCGGAAAGGCCCCAGCCTTCGTTGTCAGGCATCGGCAGCTGGTTGGCAGCGGCATACTGTTGCCAGTCGGCAAAGGTGACTTCGTAGCGACCGATGGCGAAGGGCTGATCGAAAACGATGAGACGCGGCGGGCGCTCGTTATCGTTGCCGCGACCGCTGGTATCGCCCATGACAAACTCGCCAGCGGGAATCACCTGCATGTCTGGGCCATACCCGCCATTGGGCAATGCATCGCGGATGGTCTCGTTGGCGTTTGCGTACCGATTCACCAGCAGCAGGCTGACGGTCATGGCAACGCACGTAACGACTGTGACGCGACGCGCGTTCAGCACTTGCACGATGCGAGGCCTACGGCGACGATCTGCGTGTTCAGGCGATCCATACTGTGTGCTCCGGTCATGCCAAAGCGCAGATGGTAGCGCCGCCAGCCGGGTGGGCCAAATTTCACAAGGAGCAGGTGTTGAAGAACGATATTCATGATCTTGGGCTGGTGCTGGACTCCAAGGTCAAGCTGGTGGTGATTGAGTCCTGGGACGAGTTGCGCGTGCTGGAAACCCTGACTGGCCTGGCGGTCAGGCGTGGCCTCGGCCTGCACACCTGGTCGGTGACCGAGGGCTTGCAGCGCCTGGGCTTCGGTGGCGCGCCGGTCGATGAGTCGCCGACCGTGGAGCCGGAAGCGGCGCTGCGCATGATCAAGGTCGATCCGCAGCCGAACCTGTACGTGATGTGCGACCTGCATCCGTTTCTCGAGGACAATCCACGGCTGGTGCGTCAGCTCAAGGAAATTGCCATGAGCGAGGCGGCGCATACGCCGACGCTGGTGCTGGTGTCGCATGCGCTCAAACTGCCGGCCGAAGTGCAGCGCTTCGCTGCTCGCTTCAGCCTGGCGCTGCCGTCGGAAGACGAACTGCTGAGCATCGTGCGTGACGAGGCGACGCGCTGGAGCGAGCGCAACAGGGGCGTGCGCGTGCGTACCGACAACCGTACCCTGCAGCAGGTGGTAAAGAACTTGCGTGGTCTCAGCCATGCCGAAGCGCGTGCGCTGGCGCGCAACGTGATCTGCGATGACGGTGCGATTACTCAGGAGGACATTCCGGAGCTGAACAAGACCAAATTCCAGTTGCTGGATCTGGAAGGCGTGCTCAGCTTCGAATATGACACCGCACGTTTCGCCGAAGTGGGCGGCTTGGTCAACCTCAAACGCTGGCTGGCCGAGCGGCAGGCCGGCTTTCTCGACGGCACATTGGCCGATGCGCCGAAAGGCGTGATGCTGGTGGGGGTACAGGGCGGCGGCAAGAGTCTGGCCGCCAAGGCGGTGGCCGGGCTCTGGGGCTTGCCGCTGCTGCGTCTGGATTTTGCCTGCCTGTACAACAAGTTCTTCGGTGAGACCGAGCGCAACCTGCGCGAAGCGCTGCGCCTGGCTGAACAGATGGCGCCCTGCGTGCTGTGGATGGACGAAGTGGAGAAGGGGCTGGCCAGTGGCGAGCATGACGGTGGCGTGAGCCAGCGCGTGCTCGGCACCCTGTTGACCTGGATGGCCGAGCGCAAGGCACCGGTGTTCGTCGTCGCCACGGCCAACGCCATCGATCGTCTGCCGCCAGAACTGGTGCGCAAGGGACGTTTCGATGAGCTGTTTTTCGTCGACCTGCCGAGTGCCGAAGTGCGTGCCGATATCTTCCGCATTCACCTGCAGCGCCGTGAGCTGGAACCATCGGGCTTCGATCTGGCACAGCTGGCGGCCGCCAGCGAAGGTTATTCCGGGGCCGAGATCGAGCAGGCGGTGGTCAGCGCGTTGTACGCCGGCCAGGCACAGCAACAGGTGGTCGATCAGGCGTTGTTGCTGCGCGCGCTACAAACTACCGCGCCGCTGTCGGTGGTGATGGCCGAGCGCTTGGCTGCGCTGCGCGCCTGGGCGGCTGGGCGGACGGTCAACGCTGGTTGATCAGGCGCCGGTGAAGGGGCGGATCAGGCGAGCACTGAGTTTGCGCACCAGCCAGCGCGGCGCCAGGCGTGGGCTCAGGGTCAGCAGGCGATTGCGCCAGCCTGGGATGATAAGGGCGCGGTTCTTTTCCAAGGCACGAACGGTGATCAATGCGACTTCTTCGGCGCTCATCATCAGTTTGCCGGCACTGAGGCGTGTGACGTCCATCCGCGCGCTGCGGAAAAAAGCGCTATGCGTCGGGCCGGGGCAGAGCACCGAAACGCGCACGCCACGGCCTTTCAACTCTTCGCGAAGGCCTTCGGAAAAATGCAGGACATAGGCCTTGCTGGCGCAGTAACTGCTCATCCAGGGCCCCGGTTGAAAGGCTGCGACCGAGGCGACGTTGAGGATCTGCCCGCCGCCGTGTTCGGCCATGCGCAAACCGAGCGCGTGACATAGTCGGGTCAGCGCCAGCACGTTGACTTCCAGCTGCTCCCGTTCGCGAGTCCAGTCCTGCTCCAGGAACGGACCGGCGCAGCCCAGGCCGGCGTTGTTCACCAGCAGATCGATAGGCCACTGGCCTTCCTCCAGCTCCAGTAACAGGCCGGACAGCTGCAGTGGTTCGCTCAGGTCACAGAGACGAAACAGCACCTCGACGCCGAAGCGCTGGGCCAGTTCACAGGCGATACTCTCCAGGGCGTCACGTCGGCGGGCCACCAGAATCAGGTTGCGCCCCCGGCGCGCCAGGGCTTCGGCCAGGGCCAGACCGATGCCGCTGGAGGCGCCGGTGATCAATGCATAGCTGCGCATGGTCAGGCTTTACTGCTCCTGATATTCGGCAGCACGCTCGACATAGCTCTGGTACTGGGGCAGGGCGATGGCAGCGACGATGCCGGTAATCGGCACCAGCAGGAACAACCAGGCCAGGGCCTTGACGCCGGTACTGTTCGGCGGTGGTGGCGGGCCGTAACGGTTGACGCCCTGGGTACCGGGAATAATCAGCATCAGCAGAGCGAATACGCTACCGATGACGGGGACAAAATTGAGCAGCCAGAGCCAGCCGGACCAGCCCATATCGTGCAGGCGCTGGACGCCGATGAATACACCGATGACGATCATGGCGATCACCCCGACAGCCATGACCAGTGCGCCCAATGCACTGGACATGACCGAGACACCGGCGAACAGCAGCACCAGCGGCAACATGCACAGCAGCATGGCCATGGTCCAGCCCAGGTAACGTACCCGGCCGATCCGACCGTTGACGCTGAATACCTTGAGCTCCGAGTACTGCGGCAGCTGCTCGGCGACATTGGCCTGTGGCGGTGCGTACGGCGATGCGCCAGCCGCTACTGTTGCGACAACTGGCGCTGGAGCAGCCTCGGCCAATTGCGCCTGACGTGTGAGGTATTTCTCGATGATGATGCCGCAGGCGGAACATTCAGCCGCCTTGGCTTGTTCATGGCCGCACTTCGGACAGCGCATGTTTGGCGTAGCGGCCTGATCAGCCTCGACGATTTCCGCCTCGGTCGGCGCCAGGCTAAGGCTGGCCGCCTGATCCAGCTCCTTGCGTACATGGGCGCCGGCCTTCTGCAGGGCGTTCAGGTACTGCTCCGCCTCGCTCTCGCCCAGATCGCGTTTGAGCGCGACCGAGGCTCCGCTGAACAGGCTGTCAATGCGTGCCCGGTCGCTTTTGAACAGGCGAGTCAGGTTTTCCTTGAGCGTTTCCAGTGAGGCTTCGGGCATCAGCCGGCCGTCGAACACTATCTTGTAGCGCGGTTGGTTCATGCGGGCTTCCTTGTCGGCGAGAAGAGGGGGAATGGCGCGTCCTGTTGGCAGGCGAGGCATAAGCCTAGAGTGCCGCACGGCCAATATACAAGCAGCCTGACGTGCCGCAGTCGGGAATTTCAGGCGTTGCCAATTGAGCCCCAACGGCCGACCAGTTGGCCGCGGCGTAGTAGGCGTAATTCGCTGAAATCATCGAGCAGACCTTCGCTGATCGCCGGGCGCAGAAATACCCAGTCCCGGTCAGTCAGCTGTGTGCTCGCGCTGCCGATCAGGCGCTCCTGATTGGCGCTGCGACCGTACAGCTTGTCGTAGTCGAGCCCGGCGGGTGAAACCGGTTGCGCCGGCCAGCGACCGCCGTACAGGTAATAGGCGTTCTGGCGGTTGGGGTTCCAGGCTTCGAGCAGTGGTTGCAGCGACTGCGCATAGGGCAGGGCGCCATCGAGTGCCTTGAGCACGGGGCTGGCAATCCACAGCGCGGGCTGATGCTCGTCCAGTAGCGCTGTATCGAACGCTGCAGGTTTGAGCAGGGCGGAGCCGACGGCAATCTCGTTCAGGGACGTCTGCTGCTGGGCGTGCAGCCGGTAAGTCAGGCTGCCGCCACCATTGAGCAGTGGCTCGGCCGGCCATCGCTCGGTGAATGTCTGTGCGCTGCTGATGAATTGGCGATAGCGCGCATCCGCATCGCGCAATGCCTGTGACTGGCCCTGCCAGGGCGGGTTGTGGGCGACATGCGCGTCATACCCCATCACCCCTTGCAGCGGCAGTGCCGGTAGGTGGCGCAACTGCTGCATGGCCTCAACCAGTGCCTGTGGTGTGCCGAAACCGCCGCGCTTCAAGCCGATGTCGATTTCCAGGGCGATGCGCAGCGGTCGCCCCAGTGCCTTGGCCAGCTCGGCATACTCCATCAGGCGCTGCTGGCTGTCGATCAGCCAGGTCACCTGACGGTCGGGGTCGAAATCCAGATGGTGCGGTAGCTGGCGATAGAAATTCAGTGCAGCAGCAACTGGCATGGGCTTGCCGAGCAGCAGATCAGCCTGGGCAAAGCTTCTGGCCAGACGATTGAGCTGTGGCTGATGAAAGACCATGAAACGCTTAGTCTGCAGGCGCTTGGCCAGGTACTCCAGCAGGCCGATACTGGCCAGCGACTTGGCCACCAGGCGCAACTGAAGACGGCCACCCAGTCGGGCAGCCAGAAGATCGGCGTTGGCGTCGAGCCTGTCCAGATCGAGCAGCAGCGTGGGCAGGCCATCGCCATCACGCTGCAGGTGCCGGTTGAGCGCGGCGAAATAGGCATCATGCTCGCGGCCTCGATCAGTTGGCCGCAGAGCCCAGCCGCCAAGCAGGCCGAGCGCACCCAACCCGAGCAGGTGACGACGTTTCATCGCGGCCAGCGTTGGCCCAGTTGCTGGCTACGTGTCAGGGCGGCGCGGTATTCGCTATCGAGCCGCGCGACCAGTTCCTGCACCGAGGGCAGATCGTCGATGCCGCCGACGCCCTGACCGGCCGACCACACGGTTTTCCAGGCCTTGGCTTCTTCGTCCATCGGCTTGAGCTTTTCGCCGTAATTGATATCGGCCTTGTTCTGCAGCTGTTTCAGGTCGTAGCCGGCCTGTTCCAGGCTCTGGCGCATAAAGCTGGCTGGCACGCCGGACACGGCTGGCGTATGGATGATGTCGGCAGCCCGCGCTTCGAGAATCATCGCCTTGTAATCGGCTGACGCATTGTTCTCGGTCGTGGCGATAAAGCGTGTACCCATATAGGCCAGGTCGGCGCCGAGCAGCTGCACCGCGAGGATTTCGTGGCCGTGATTGAGGCAACCGGACAGCAGTAGGGTCTTGTCGAAGAACTGACGAATCTCGGCCAGCAGAGCGAAGGGGCTCCAGGTACCGGCGTGGCCGCCCGCGCCAGCGGCTACGGCAATCAGTCCGTCGACGCCCGCTTCGGCGGCCTTCTCGGCATGGCGACGGGTGGTTACGTCATGGAATACCAGGCCACCGTAGCTGTGCACGGCATCGACCACTTCCTTCACTGCGCCCAGGCTGGTGATGACGATAGGCACGCGGCGTTCGACGCAGATGGCCAGGTCCGCCTGCAGCCGTGGGTTGCTGTTATGCACGATCAGGTTGACGGCGAAGGGCGCGGCGTCAGCCGAGAGGCTGGCTTCGATTTCGTCGAGCCAGGCAGCGAAACCGGCGCTCTCGCGCTGGTTAAGTGCCGGAAAGCTGCCGACGATGCCGCTGTTGCAGCAGGCACTGACCAGTGCCGGGTTGGATACCAGGAATATCGGCGCAGCCACCAGTGGCAGGCGCAGGCGCTGTTCGAGTAGGGCGGGCAGAGACATGCTGAACTCCTCAGAAGGGGCGGACGACAACCAGGATGACGATCCCCAGCAGTGCCAGCACCGGTGCTTCATTGAACCAACGATAGAACACATGGCTGCGGCTGTTCTCGCCGCGGGCAAAGCGTTTGAGCTGTGCTCCGCAGAGGTGGTGATAGATCACCAGGGCCACCACCAGGGTGAGCTTGGCGTGCATCCAGCCTTGCGTGAAGTAGTACGCCGAATTGAGGCTGAGCAACCAGATGCCCAGACCCAGCGTGGCGATCATCGACGGGATCATGATGCCGCGATACAGCTTGTGCTCCATGATGCAGAAGCGCTCGTGGCTGGTGGTGTCGTTGCTCATGGCGTGATAGACGAACAGGCGCGGCAGGTAGAACAGGCCGGCGAACCAGCAGACCATAGCGATGATGTGCAGGGCCTTGAGCCAGAGATAGAGCATTTTCACGTCTCACACTGAAAAAACGCTCTCGATAGTAGAGCTAGGCGACGGTCTGCGTCACCTCTGAGGTTGGAGCTTGGCCGATGCGGCTTTATCATCGGCAGCTTTCCAATGGCTTTTGCAAAGGGGCAAGTGATGATCAAGGTCGGTATCGTCGGCGGCACGGGCTACACCGGTGTCGAACTGCTGCGTCTGCTGGCGCAACACCCGCAGGCAGAGGTGACCGTGATCACTTCCCGCTCCGAGGCCGGCCTGCGTGTCGACGAGATGTATCCCAATCTGCGCGGCCACTACCCTGACCTCGCCTTCAGCGTGCCGGACGTTGCGACGCTGGGCGCTTGTGATGTGGTGTTCTTCGCCACCCCGCATGGTGTGGCCCATGCCCTGGCTGGTGAGTTGCTCGCTGCCGGTACGCGGGTGATCGATCTGTCCGCCGATTTTCGTCTGCAGGACGCCGAGGAGTGGGCCAAGTGGTACGGTCAGCCGCACGGCGCGCCGGAGCTGCTGAGCGAGGCGGTGTACGGTCTGCCCGAGGTCAATCGCGAGGCGATCAAGACGGCGCGCCTGATCGCCGTCCCCGGTTGCTACCCGACCGCGACTCAACTCGGTCTGATCCCGCTGCTCGAAGCCGGGCTGGCGGATGCCGGCAGCCTGATCGCCGACTGCAAGAGCGGTGTCAGCGGCGCGGGCCGTGGCGCCAGCGTCGGCTCGCTGTTCTGCGAGGCAGGTGAAAGCATGAAGGCCTACTCGGTCAAGGGCCATCGCCACCTGCCGGAGATTCGCCAGGGGCTGCGCCAGGCCGCCGGTCGTGATGTCGGCCTGACCTTCGTCCCGCACCTGACGCCTATGATTCGTGGTATCCACGCGACCCTCTATGCGCGCGTGGCCGATACCTCGGTCGATCTGCAGGCAGTGTTCGAGCAGCGTTATGCGGGTGAGCCCTTCGTCGATGTAATGCCCGCTGGCAGCCACCCGGAAACCCGCAGTGTGCGCGGTGGCAATGTTTGCCGCATTGCCGTGCACCGTCCGCAGGGCGGTGATCTGGTGGTGGTGCTGTCGGTGATCGACAACCTGGTCAAGGGCGCCTCCGGTCAGGCCGTGCAGAACATGAACATCCTCTTCGGTCTCGACGAACGTCTTGGTCTGTCGCATGCGGCCTTGCTGCCGTGACACCGGGCTGGGAGGTTCGCCTCAGCGATCCGCGGCGTGAACGCAGGCATCGCTGGCGGCTGTTGCTGCTGGCGCTGTGCATTCCGGCGGCCTTTGCCCTGGGATGGCACTGGTCGCAGCCGCAGCACCTGCACGCGCCCGAGGACGCGCAGGCATTACTGACCCGGCTTGCCGAGCAGGAGCAGGAACTGGAGTTGCTGCGTCAGCGCCTTGCCGTGTTGGGTAGCAGTGACAAGGTCACGCAACAGGCCATGGAGCAGAATCGGCGCACCATCAAGTTGCTCGAGGAGCAAATTTTCAAGCAGCAGCAGGATCTGGCTTTCTACAAAGGCGTACTGGCTCCCGCCAGTCGTCGCGAAGGTATCCGGATTCGAGCGTTTGAGTTGCAAGCCACAGATGAGCCGCAGCTTTTTCGCTACAAGCTACTCATGAGTCGCGTCGGAAGTGGTGACCAAGCACTGCAGGGTCATTTACGCATTACTGTCGAAGGGCAGCATCACGGCAAAGTGGCCGCGCTGGAGCTGGCTGCGCTATCTGACGAGGTGAGCGAGGAGAGCATTGCCTTCTCGTTCAAGCATTTCCAGTCATTCCCTGATGCGGGGCGTTTCGGCGAGCTGCGTCTGCCCGAAGGTTTCGAGCCGCGCCAGGTCAAGGTTCAGGCGCAGGTCAAGGGTGACAAGGCGCTGACCCGTACATTCGAATGGATACAATCAGGAGCACCAGTCCCTCATGTGGAGTAAAGGCAAGACCAAGCCCGACTTGCAGCGTTTCAGCGGCAAGACCAGTCTGATTGCCGCTGGCGCCGAACTGATCGGCGACATGCGTTTTCAGGGCGCGGTGCAGGTCGACGGTCGAGTCAGCGGTAATTTGCTGGCCAGCGACGGGTTGGTGCGTGTCAGCGTAGGAGGGTTGGTTGAAGGTGAGATACACGCACCCCATATCATCATTGACGGCGAGGTCAATGGTGACGTCTTCGCCAGTGGCCATCTCGAGCTGGGTTCACGCTCCAGAGTGCGTGGCAACCTGCATTACGCTCTGATGGAAATGGCCATGGGTGCGCAGATCGAAGGGCGCCTGTGCCAGCTCAAGGAGGGCGAACGTCCGCTTGAACTTCCCCCTGCCCTGGAGAACGAGCAATAGTTGACCAATTTTGTAGGGCAAGCGGATAATGCATGTCTATCAGGCCATCTTTCGTGCTGGCCCAGTATGCTGGTAGTTTTAACAGTCTGCTAACGCAGTGTGGCGCATGGCGCCGGGAGTTATAGCATGAGCGTCGAAACCTTCACCCCAGCCGCCCCCTTGCACTTTACCCAGGGCGCGGCCAGCAAGGTGAAGAACCTGGTCGATGAAGAGGGCAATCCGCGCCTGAAGCTGCGCGTGTTCGTCACGGGCGGCGGTTGCTCGGGCTTTCAGTATGGCTTCACCTTCGATGAGGATGTGGCCGAGGACGACACCATCGTCGAGCGTGAGGGCGTAAGCCTGGTGGTCGATGCCATGAGCTTCCAGTATCTGGTGGGTTCAGAAGTCGACTATCAGGAGGGGCTGGAAGGATCGCGCTTCGTGATCAAGAACCCCAACGCCACTACAACCTGTGGCTGCGGCTCGTCCTTCTCGATCTGAAGCCGTCATTTCATGACAACGCCGCGCTCGATGCGCGGCGTTTTCGTTTTCAGGCGGGGTAGATGGCGCCGAGAACACGCAGACCTTTTGCCCCTGTCACGCTTGGGCGATTACCGGCAATGCCTTCCAGGGCGCAATGGGCGAGCCAGGCGAAGGCCATGGCCTCGACCCAGTCCGGGTCTATGCCTTCGGCAGCGCTGCTGCTGACTTCGGTGTTCGGCAGCATCTCGCTCAGGCGCTTCATCAGGCAGGCATTGTGGGCGCCGCCACCGCATACCAGCAGCGCATCCGTGTGCGCCTGTGCGTTACGCAAGGCGCTGACGATGCTGCGCGCGGTGAGCTCGACGAGAGTCGCCTGAACGTCCTCACTGGCCAGAGGCTGCAAGGTTTGCAGATGGCCAAGCAGCCAATCGAGATTGAACAGCTCCCGGCCCGTGCTCTTCGGGCCCTGGGTGGCAAAGAAGGGATCGCTCAGCAGGCGCCTCAGCAGCTGGCTGTGAACGCTACCGCTGGCCGCCCAGGCGCCGTCACGGTCATAGGCAAGGCCTCGGCAATGTTGAATCCAGGCATCGAGCAAAACGTTGCCGGGGCCGCTGTCGAACCCCAGAACCTCCTGGCCCGGTGACAGCAGGCTGAGGTTGCTGAAGCCGCCGACATTGAGCACGGCCACGTGCCGTTGGTCATGGCCGAACAGGTCTTGATGGAACGACGGGACTAGAGGGGCACCCTGGCCGCCTGCAGCCACATCGCGACGACGGAAATCCGCGACCACGCTGATACCGGTGAGCTCGGCCAGTAGCGCCGGATTGCCGATTTGAATGGTGAAACCGCGCGCGGGCTCGTGGCGCACGGTCTGGCCGTGGCTGCCGATGGCGCGAATCTGTTGGGCGGTCAGCCCCTGTTGCTGCAGGAGTTCGTTAATCGCCTCTGCGGCCAACTCGACCCAATGCTGTTCGGCAACGGCAGCGCGTGCCAATTCATCATTACCTGGGCTGCATAGCGACAAGAGGTCACTGCGCAGTCGTTCCGGCATCGGGCGGTAGAGCGTGGCGAGGAGGTGGGAGCGCTGATCCTGATCGATCAGCGCGATGTCCAGTCCGTCCAGACTGGTGCCGGACATCACGCCAATATAGAGGGGCACGGGTTACTGCTGGTTAGCGGCGAGCATGGTCGCCTTTTCCTGGTCCATGCGTGCCAACAGCGGTTTGCTCAGTTGCATGAAGCGTTGTTTCTCGCTTGCCGCAATGGGGTCGGCCATCGGCAGTTTCTGACTGAGTGGGTCAACGTGTACGCCGTTTACCTGAAATTCGTAGTGCAAGTGCGGCCCGGTGGACAAACCAGTGGTGCCGATGTAGCCGATAATCTGCCCCTGTTTGACATTGGCGCCGTTGCGAATGCCCTTGGCAAAATTGTGCATGTGCGCGTATAGCGTGCGATAGCGCTGGCCGTGCTGAATGATCACGGTGTTGCCATAACCGCCGTTGCGGCCTGCCAGGGTCACGCGGCCGTCACCGGCTGCCTTGATCGGTGTGCCTCGTGGCGCAGCATAATCGACACCCTTGTGCGCACGGATCTTGTTCAGGATCGGATGCTTGCGGCCAGTGGAGAAACGCGAGCTGATGCGCGCGAAGTCCACCGGTGTGCGGATGAACGCCTTGCGCATGCTTTCGCCATTGGCGTTGTAGTAGCTGGTGCTGCCTTGCTTGTTGGTGTAGCGCACCGCTGTGTAGGTCTTGCCGCGGTTGGTGAAGCGCGCCGAGAGAATGTTGCCGGTGCCGACACGCTTGCCGTTCACCACTTTCTTTTCGTAAATCACCTCAAATTCATCGCCTTCTCGAATATCCATGGCGAAGTCGATGTCGTAACCAAAGATATTGGCCAGATCCATGGTCAGGCTGTGCGACAGACCTGCGCGTTTGGCGGACAGAAACAGCGAGCTGTTGATCACGCCACGACTGTAGGCGGTCACCACTTCCGGCTTGATCTGTTCCCTCTGGAAGTCGAACCCCTTGTCGGTACGGCTGAGGCGAATGGTTTCCAGATCGCTTAGCTTGCTCTGCAGGTGCTTTAGCTTGCCTTCTTCGTTGAGTTCGAATTCCAGCACCTGGCCTACTTTGAGGCGGCTGAACTGCTTGGCGTCCTTGCTGCTATTGAGGGCTTCGTGCAGATCGTTGGCATTGAGGCCGACCTTGGCGAACACGGTAGAAAGTGTATCGCCGTTACTGACCGTGATGTTGTGGTGGTTGGGAGCGGAAGGAGTAGTGGTATCGGCTGTATCTGGGAGATTTTCGTCAGCGTCTTGTGCGCTGTTCTCGGTGGTGTTCGTGCTTTGTTCGATCTTGGCGAAGGGCGAAGCGGCGCCAGCCACTGGCAGTCCCGCTCGGAGGTCGTCCTTTTCCTGCAGCACCTGCTCGGTATCGTTACCGAGATCCAGATCGAGAAAGGTTTTTTGCGCTTCGACTTCGCGTGAGGGGAATACCAACAGGGTAAGGCTTAGCAGCGCGGCAACGCCGCTCGCTGCCAGAATGTGGGACTTTGGATAGAGTGGCGGCGCTTTAGATGTTGAGGTCATAGGGCTGCTTTGAAGTAAAAAATGAAGATCAAAAGAAGAGCATGATGAATATGCATTAACTGTATAAAATATAACCAAAATCACCTGAAGGCAACCCTGCAGGTGATGATCGACGTCGGCTCCTCCTCGCGCTGAGCAAAACTTGTGATTTGTCGGCGTTATTGTAAGGTTAGTTCCCTTTGGATTTTGGTCATTGTGAGTCCTTTTATGAAGTCGGTTGAAGAGCAGCTGGCGCTGATCAAGCGCGGTGCAGAAGAGGTTCTGGTTGAGGCTGAGCTGGTTGAAAAGCTCAAGCGTGGTCAGCCGCTGCGGATTAAGGCAGGTTTCGACCCTACCGCGCCAGATCTGCACCTGGGCCACACCGTGCTTATTAATAAGCTGCGTCAGTTTCAGGAGCTCGGTCACCAGGTCATCTTCTTGATCGGCGACTTCACTGGAATGATTGGTGACCCCAGCGGCAAGAGCGCTACGCGCCCGCCGCTGACCCGTGAGCAGGTTCTGGATAATGCCGAGACCTATAAACAGCAGGTCTTCAAGATTCTCGATCCGGCCAGGACCGAGGTGGCATTCAACTCCACCTGGATGGATCAGATGGGGCCTGCCGATTTCATTCGTCTGACGTCGCAGTACACCGTGGCGCGGATGCTCGAGCGTGACGACTTCGACAAGCGCTACACCAGTAATCAGCCGATCGCGATTCATGAGTTCCTCTACCCGTTGGTGCAGGGCTATGACTCTGTGGCGCTCAAGGCTGATGTCGAGCTGGGTGGTACCGATCAGAAATTCAATCTGCTGATGGGGCGCGAGCTGCAGCGCGCCTATGGGCAGGAGTCGCAGTGCATCGTCACCATGCCGTTGCTGGAGGGTCTCGATGGCGTGAAGAAGATGTCCAAGTCGCTGGGTAACTACGTGGGCATCCAGGAAGCGCCGGGCGTGATGTACAGCAAGCTGGTGTCCATGCCTGATGCTCTGATGTGGCGCTACTTCGAGTTGCTCAGCTTCCGCTCAATGGATGAGATCGAGCAATTCAAGCGTGATGTCGAGCAGGGCGCCAATCCACGTGACATCAAGATCAAGCTGGCTGAAGAGCTTGTTGCGCGTTTTCATGGTGAAGAGGCGGCTGCCAATGCGCACCGTTCTGCCGGCAATCGCATGAAGGACGGCGAGCTACCCGAGGATCTGCCAGAGGTGGAGCTGAACTCTGCTGAAGATATGCCGATTTCATCTGTCCTTAATAAGGCGGGCCTGGTCAAGAACGCAGCCGTTGCTCGTGATCTGCTGGGCTCGGGTGGCGTGCGCGTCGACGGTGAGGTGGTTGATCGCGCCTTTCTGTTCAAGGTGGGGGCGACCCATATCTGTCAGGCCGGCAAGAAAGCCTTTGCGCGCATCACCCTCAAGGCAGAGTAACAAAACTGCAAAATAAGCTTGACGCGCATTCTGCTGGATGTAAAATGCGCGCCACTTCAGCGATGAAGCGCTTCAAAAACTTCTTGTTAATCAATAAGTTAAGTTGAATGAGGGGCTTGCAAAACTGGATCTGGCGTGTAGAATGCGCGTCGGTCGACAGGGTGTGGTTTGGCTCTGTTGGTGGTTCGGTCGAATGGATCGAAAGCGGTAGAAAAGAGGTGTTGACAGCGGTTTTGAACGCTGTAGAATGCGCCTCCCGCTGGAGAGAAGAAGTTCTGATCGAAAGCGCAAGTGGTTGAGTAGAAAGAAGTTTCTCCGGAAACAAAATCGAAAAAGAGCTTGACGGATAGAAAGGCTGCTGTAGAATGCGCGGCCTCGGTTGAGACGAAAAGCTTAACCAACTGTTCTTTAACAACTGAATCAAGCAATTCGTGTGGGTGCTTGTGAGGTAAGGCTGATAGTCAACTGATTATCAGCATCACAAGTAACACTCGTGAATTCGAGAGTTAACTCTTTAGTAATAGAGAGATTTGCGATTGCTGAGCCAAGTTTAGGGTTTTCTCAAAACCCAAGCAGTATTGAACTGAAGAGTTTGATCATGGCTCAGATTGAACGCTGGCGGCAGGCCTAACACATGCAAGTCGAGCGGATGACGGGAGCTTGCTTCCTGATTTAGCGGCGGACGGGAGAGTAATGCCTAGGAATCTGCCGGGTAGTGGGGGATAACGTTCCGAAAGGAACGCTAATACCGCATACGTCCTACGGGAGAAAGCAGGGGACCTTCGGGCCTTGCGCACGAAGCTACGCCTAGGTCGGATTAGCTAGTGGGTGAG
>NZ_VRYE01000075.1 GCF_008041835.1 Ectopseudomonas mendocina | reverse complement strand
CACCCGTGGCATAGCCGTAGATCAGCAACGACAGCAACATAGCCGGATGGTAGGCAGCGCTGCCACGGCCCGCATAGACGCTCTCCAGCTTCGACAGATCCAGGCCCTCTACGACCTCCACCACGTAGCGCGCCAAATGTGACTCGGGCAGCCAGTCCTGCACCGACGGCGGGAGCAAGTAGTCGATTTCGCGGTTTATCGGTCGAAAGCGGCTCATACAGTCAGGTTCCAGGAGCGATGCGCAATTCTACCGGCGAGGGGAAAAGTCCGACAGGCTGCTAGGGTAGTTTGCATGTTGTCTCTCATTGCCCCCATCAGTTCATTGCTGAGCGGGGTCGCGTTACTCCTGCTTGGCAATGGTCTACTCAACACCCTACTGACCCTGCGTGGCGTCGCCGAAGGCTACTCCACCACGATGCTCGGACTGATCATGTCCGGGTACTTCGTCGGGTTCCTCCTCGGTACCTGGCTGGCGACGCCGCTGGTTCGGCGCATCGGACATATCCGCGCGTTCGCCTGTTGTGCCGCGCTGGCCGCCATCGCCGCCCTGCTCCATCTGCTGCTGATCGATCCGTGGGTCTGGCTGCTGCTGCGCGTGCTCTACGGCCTGGCACTGGTGACGCTGTACATGGTCATCGAAAGCTGGCTCAACGCCAAAGCGCCCAACGATAAGCGCGGCCAGGTGTTTGCCATCTATATGGCTGTCAACCTCGGCGCCCTGGCCCTGGCCCAGCAACTGCTGCACCTGGCCGACCCGGTGCAATTCACCCTCTTCGCCATCGCCGCCATCCTGATCAGCGCCGCGCTGATGCCCATCACTCTCACCCGCCAGGCACAACCGACGCTGCCCGAGTCGCCGCCGACCAACCTGCGCCAACTATGGAATATTGCGCCGCTGGCGATCATCGCCGCGGGCCTGTCCGGCCTGGCCATGGGCGGCTTCTGGGGCATGGCACCGGTCTATGCCAGCCTGGCCGGCTTCGATACCTCTGGCGTCGGCCTGCTGATGACCGCCACCATTCTCGGCGGTGCACTGCTGCAATGGCCCATCGGTATCTATTCGGACCGTCACGACCGGCGCCAGGTACTGCTCTGGGTGGTCATACTGGCGGTCGCCCTGGCATTGATCATGAGCCTGCTGCCGGCCGGCCCGTTGCTGCTCGGCGCCATCTTCATCTGGGGCGGTCTGGCCTTCGCCATCTACCCCATCGCCGTCGCGCAGTTGATCGACCAGTTGCACAGCGACGAGATTCTCTCCGGCTCCGCCAGCCTGCTGATGGTCAACGGCATCGGCTCGGTGTGCGGCCCACTGCTGGCCGGCGTGTTGATGGAACAACTGGGCGCCCGCGCACTGCCGCTGTACTTCGCCAGCACCCTCGGCCTGCTGGCTGCCTACACCTTCTACCGGCTGCGCCATGTCAGTGACCTGGTCAGCGGCGACGCCGCGCACTTCGTACCCATGCTGCGCACCAGCCCCACGGTACTGGAGCTGATGCCCGATGCGCCGGCGCAAGAGCACGAACAGATGGAGGACGACCTGAAGCCAGCGTCCTGAAGATTTGAACCGGCTGTTTCGGCAAGGCCCCGAGCCTACCCCAAGCAGCCAGAAACCCGGCCCGTCGGCCGCTCACCCCCTGAGCGCACCGCACTGGCCACTTCTGGAGAAACAACGATGCTCTTAGCCACCGACCTGGATGGAACCTTTCTCGCTGGCGATCCCGAAGATCGCCTGAGTCTCTACCAGACCATCGCCGCCCACCCCGAGATCAAGCTCGCCTATGTCACCGGGCGCAGCCTCGAAGCCGTACTGCCGCTGCTGGCCGACCCGACCCTGCCACAGCCGGACTACATCATCGCCGACGTCGGCGCGACCCTGGTGCATGGCGACAGCCTGCAGCCGATCCAACCGCTGCAAAGCGTGGTCGATGCCCGCTGGCCCGGCGAAACCCAGGTGGCCAGCGCCATCGAGCCATTCGGCCTGGAGCGCCAGGACGTGCCGCAGGCGCGGCGCTGCTCCTACTTCTGCACGCCCGAACAAGCGGCCAACCCACAGCTGCGCAAGGTCGCCGACGATCTGGGCTGCGACCTGCTCTACTCCGCCGAGCTGTACCTGGACTTTCTGCCCAAAGGGGTGAACAAAGGCAGCAGCCTGCAGGCCCTGGCCGACTGGCTGGAGCTGGATCACGACCAGGTGCTGGCCGCCGGCGATACGCTCAATGACCTGCCGATGCTCAGCGCCAGCTTCCACGGTGTTTGCGTCGGCCAGTCGGAAAGCGCGCTGCTGGACGCCACGCGCAGCCACTCGCGCACCCTGCACGCCAGCCGCCCTGGCTGCGGCGGGATTCTCGAAGCCTTCGCCCATTTCGGCTTCCTTGGCGAGCACGGCATCGCCGCCGAACGGCGCCAGGCCGCGCAGCCGGGCAAGGCCGAGCTGGTGATGGTCTATCACCGCCTGCCCTATGAGGAATACCGCAACGCCGCCGGCAAGCTGCAGCGTCGCCGCCCCACCTCGCCCAACGGCATCATCCCTACCCTGCTGAGTTTCTTCGGCGATGGTCGCCCCGGTTCCTGGGTCGCCTGGGCCGTGCACGAGGACGGTGACGAGCCGTTCGACAGCCACACCACGGTGGACGCCGAGCGCTATCCCAAGCTCACCGCTGCGCGGGTCAAGCTGAGCAAGGAGGAAGTCGACGTCTTCTACAAGCGCTTCTCCAAGGAAGCCTTCTGGCCCACCCTGCACACCTTCTGGGAGCGCGCCACCTTCAACGAGGACGACTGGCAGGTGTTCCTCAAGGTCAACCGCGCCTTCGCCGAACGCACCGCGCTGGAGGCCGCCGAGGGCGCCATCGTCTGGCTGCACGACTACAACCTGTGGATGGTGCCGGCCTATCTGCGCGAGCTGCGCCCGGACCTGCGCATCGCCTTCTTTCACCACACCTACTTCCCCTCGGCCGACGTGTTCAACGTGCTGCCCTGGCGCCGGCAGATCGTCGGCAGCCTGCTGCAGTGCGACTACATCGGTTTTCATATTCCGCGTCAGGTGGAGAACTTCGTCGACGTCGCGCGCGGCGTGTTCCCGCTCAAAGCGCTGGAAAGACAGAGCTGCGCGCCGCGCTTCATCACCTATGGCTGCGCCGTGGGCCTGGAGCGCATGACCACCGCGCTGGATACCGGCACCCGTCAGGTCAGGCTCGGCGCTCACCCGGTCGGCCTCGACATCGACCGCGTACGCAACGCCCTGGAAGCACCGAAGATCCAGGAGCTGATGGCGAACCTGCGCGAGGAAATGAAGGGCGTGAAGCTGATCCTGTCGGTGGAGCGCCTCGACTACACCAAGGGCATCCTGGAAAAACTCAACGCCTACGAACGCCTGCTGGCCGACAACCCCGAATTGCTTGGCAAGGTCACCCTGGTGACGGTCTGCGTACCAGCCGCGCGCGAGATGACCGTCTACAACGAACTGCAAACGCAGATCGAACAGGCGGTCGGTCGCATCAACGGCCGCTTCGCCCGCATCGGCTGGACGCCTTTGCAGTTCTTCTTCCGCAGCCTGCCCTTCGAGGAAGTCAGCGCCTGGTACGCCATGGCCGACGTCATGTGGATCACCCCGCTGCGCGACGGGCTCAACCTGGTGGCCAAGGAGTTCGTCGCAGCGCAAGGCCTGCTCGGCGGGCGTGGTGTGCTGGTGCTGTCGGAGTTCGCCGGCGCGGCAGCCGAACTCAAGGGCGCCCTGCTGACCAACCCGCACGACCCGGCCGACCTGGCGCAGACCTGCTACCTGGCGCTGAACCTGCCCAAGAGCGAAGCCCAGGCGCGCCTGCGCGAACTGTTCGATATCGTCTGCTTCAACGACATTCGCCGTTGGGGTGAGGATTTCCTCGCCGGCGTGGCGCCCACGGAAGAACAGCCGTCGCTGACACTGGTCAGCTAAGCTCGACCAGACGGTGCGCACAGCCCACCCTNNAGGGTGGGCTGTGCGCACCGACACGACTGCAGGCCTAGACGCGGAAGCGGCTGACCATGGCCTGCAGCTGACCGCCCAGACGGGCCAGTTCGGCGCTGGAGGCAGCGGTTTCTTCGCTGGCGCTGGCAGTTTGTTCGGAGATGTCACGCACGCTGATCACGCTGCGGCTGATCTCCTCGGCCACGGCGCTCTGCTCTTCGGCGGCCGCCGCGATCTGCTGATTCATCGACTGGATGTTGGACACCGCCTGGGTGATGCTGGCCAGCGACACACCGGCCTTGCGGGTCAGCTCGACGCTGCTGTCGGTGATGTCGCGGCTGGTGCGCATCGCCGCTGCCACCTGCTGGGTGCCGCTCTGCAAGCCGGCGATCAGCGCCTCGATTTCCTCGGTGGACTTCTGCGTACGCTGGGCCAGGCCGCGCACTTCATCGGCCACCACGGCAAACCCACGACCGGCCTCACCGGCCCGCGCCGCCTCGATGGCAGCGTTGAGCGCCAGCAGGTTGGTCTGCTCGGCCACCGACTTGATCACGTCCATCACGCTGCCGATCTTGTCGCTTTCCTGCTGCAGGCCAGTCATGGCCTCGGAGGAACGCCCCACTTCGGCAGCCAGACGCTCGATCTGCGACACCACCTGAGCCACCACCTGATCACCCTGACGCGCTTCGGCATCGGCGGCGGTCGCGGCATCGGAGGCCTGCTCGGCATTGCGCGCCACTTCCTGCACGGTGGCGGACATTTCATGCATGGCCGTGGCCACCTGATCGGTTTCCTGGCGCTGATGATTGGCACCCGCACTGGTCTGCTCGGTCACGGCGGAAAGCTGCTCGGCAGCGCTGGCGATCTGCGCCACACCATCGCGAATGCCACTGATCAGCTCTCGCAGGGTGCCGGCCATCTGCGCGATGCCCTGCTGCAACATGCCCAGCTCGTCACGACGCGTGATGCGCGCCGACTCGGTCAGGTCGCCATCGGCAATACGCTGCACGGCGCCCAGGGTGTCCTGCAGCGGACGCGTGATCTGGCGCGTGATCAGCCAGGCTGCCAGCACACCGAACAGCAGCGCCAGCAGCACGGCAACGATCTGCCAGGTACGCGCTTCGGCGCTCTCGATGGCCATACGCTCGATCTGAAACTTGTACAGGGTATCGCTGATTCGAACGATCTCGCCCTGCTGGTCGGTCATTTCCTGACGGGTGCGGGCGATATCGGCCGTGGCGCCCTTGAAGGCCTGCACGGTCTGCTCGAACTGCGCCAGGGCCGCCTCGATACGGCGTACGGCTTCTTGCTGGGTGCTACCAAAAACCTGCTCCAGGGTATCCAGGCTGGCACGGGCCATGGCGATACGCTCCGACAGCGCCTGTTCGATTTGGGCATCGGGGGCGCTGTCATAACGTTCGAGCAGATAGCGCAGGCGCAACAATTCGCCATGCGTAGCGGTCAGCGCCTGCAGTTGCGGGAAGCGATTGGCGTCGTATTCCGGCAGTAGTTCGATACTGCGCCGCATCGTGGCCAGCAGCTCACTCAATTGCTGGTCTTCGACAGCGACCTGATCACGCACCTTGGCCGCTACTGCGTAGGCGGCGCGCATGCCGGCCAGAGAGCGCTGGTAGTCCTGGTTATAGCGGTCCTGCTCCTGCAGCAGCTTGACGTTCACTGGATTGGTGAAGGTGCCGAGCAATTTTTTCTGCTGCTGCAGATAGATGTCGAGGTTGGTCAGCAAACGCTCGGTGCTGGGGGCATCTCCCTTGGCCAGCATGAACTGCAGACGGGCGATCCGCAGATTGGTCAGCGTGGCGTTCAGTTGCGTGATTTCGCTCATCCAGCTGCTGCGCTGGATAACGCTGCCCAGGCCGCTCCAGGCAGTCCAGGCCAGCGCCAGGGTCAACGCCAGCACCAGGCCGAAGCCGAGAGCAAGCTTGCGGGTCACGCTGAGATTAGCGAACCAGGTGTTCATAAAAATTCTCCAACTGCGGATGTTTCAGGTTTAGCTGGAGAATTGTTTTTATTGACGCCAGCACAATGACACCACCTGACGTCACAGGCGTCCAACGCGGCACAAATTTTAAGTCGACCCGACAATCGGCAGCGACGCGTTTCAGTCCAACAGCTGCAGTGCCTCGGCGCTGCATTGCTGGATGCGCGCCCAATCACTGTTTTGCACCCATTCACGCTGGAACATCCAGGTACCGCCGACGCACATGACGTTGGGCTGCGCCATGTAGCGCTGCAGGTTATCCGCGGTGATACCGCCGGTCGGGCAAAACCGCACGCCAGCGAACGGCCCGGCCAGCGCCTTGAGCGCCGCCACACCACCGCACACCTCGGCGGGGAACAGCTTGAAGCGGCGATAACCTAGGGCGTAGCCGATCATGATCTCCGACGCACTACTGATGCCCGGCAACAATGGCAGTGGATTGTCCAGCGCGGCCAGCAGCAGCTCGCGGGTACTGCCCGGGGTGACGATGAACTGCGCCCCAGCATCCGTGGCGGCGGCCAGCATGTCCTCGTCCAGCACGGTGCCGGCACCGACACACAATTCAGGACGCTCGGCGCGCAGACGACGAATCGCCTCCAGGCCGTGCTCCGAGCGCAGGGTCACCTCCAGCACACGCAGGCCGCCGGCGGCCAGGGCATCGGCCAGCGGCAGGATGTCCGCCTCGCGGGCGATGGTGATCACCGGCATGATCCGCGCCTGCGCGCAGATGCGGTCGATCTCGGCGATTTTGTCAGCCATGCGCACGCGCTGGCTCTGGTCGAGGCGGGTCATGTCAGAGGCACCAGTGGATTTCGAGGGGGAATGCAGGAACGCACGAATCGGCAGTTCGGTGATTTCACCAGGCTGCAAAGCTGCGTTGAGTATGTTCAGTTTTGTCTGGCCCTGGATCGCCAGCAGCGGCAGGCGTGCGCTGGCCAGCACGGGCAGGGTCAGGCTCAGGCGTTGCGCCGGCTCATTGGGGGCGAGCATCGGCAGCACGCGACGTGCGCAGCCAGGTTGCAGCGCCTGGCTCAGATTAGGGCTATTGGGGAACAGCGAGGCGGTATGCCCATCGTCGCCCATCCCAAGACCAGCACGTCGATCGGCGCCAGTTCGGCGACCGCCGCATCGGCCAGCTCAGCCGCCTGTTCGAGATTGCCAGCGACCTGGTAAAGGCTGAGAAAACGCGCTTCAGCGGCTGGGCCACGCAACAGGTGACGGCGCACCAGCGCCTCGTTGCTGGCGGCGTGGTTGACCGGCACCCAACGCTCGTCGGCCAGGCTGACCCGCACCTGTGCCCAGGGCACGTCCTGCTGCGCCAGCGCTTCGAAGAACGGCACCGGGCTGCGCCCGCCGGACACCACCAGGGTAGCCTGACCACGATTGGCGATGGCCTCACGCAAGGCATCAGCCACGCGCACCGCCAGCGCCTGAGCCATTTGTCCGGCAGCGTCATACGTACAGGCCCGGACGCCTGGCGGCAGTTGCAGTTCAGAGATCGCCATACCAGCTCCTGCCATCACGGGTGATCAAGGCAACCGACGCCATAGGGCCCCAACTGCCGGCGGTGTAGGGTTTCGGCGCCTCGCCAAGGCGCTGCCAGCCGTCGATCAACTGGTCGCACCACTGCCAGGCGTATTCGATTTCGTCCTTGCGCACGAACAGGTTCTGGTTGCCGCGCACCACTTCCAGCAGCAGGCGCTCGTAGGCATCGGGGATGCGCGCACTGCGGTAGGTGTCGGAAAAACTCAGCTGCAGCGGGCCGCTGCGCAGCTGCATGCCCTTGTCCAGGCCCTGATCCTTGGTCAGCACCTGCAGGGCGATGCCCTCGTCCGGCTGCAGGCGGATGATCAGCTTGTTGCCGATCAGCTGGCGTTGCTCCGGGGCGAAGATGTAGTGCGGCGGCGCCTTGAAGTGGATGACGATCTGCGACAGTTTCTGCGGCATGCGCTTGCCGGTGCGCAGGTAGAAGGGCACGCCGGCCCAGCACCCGCCAGACGCCGGCCTTGGCGTAATCGATGCGGCCGATGGCGGCACTGGAGCGCTGGCGTTCGCGACGGCCATTGCGCACGGCACGCCAGAGCTGGGGCAGCAGGCTGCGCGCTGCCGGGTCGACAGTCGGCCCCTGCAGCACCAGGCGCTCCACCCGCTCGGGGTGCGCACGGCCAGGGCCGTGAGGATCTGGCAGCCGTAGGAATTGCCGATGAAGGTGGCCTTGTCGATGGCGCAGGCGCTGAGCCAGAGGTCGAGCACATCGGCCAGTTGCTCGACGCTCAGCACGCGCCGTGGCGTGCCCGTCGCGCTCTCGCCGTAGCCCGGCAGGTCCGGCGCCAGCACGCGGTAGCCGTTGTCGGCCAGCGCCCTGGCCAGCGGCTCCATGTAGCGACTGGAGATGACCAGCCCGTGCACCAGCACCACCACCGGTGCATCGGCAGCGCCGACACTGCGGGTGAACAGCCGCCAGGGGCCGGCCTGAACATGATGACCGTCGATGCCCAGGGCGCGACTGGTGTCGCTCAGCGCCGGCGCGCTCGCCAGTTGCCGGTAGCGACGCGTGGCTTCGAAGGTGCCGAGCGCGACGGCGATACCGACCAGGGCGCAGATCCAGGTGCGTGATGGCAGATGAGGCATAAGGACTCCGATGACGACGAACCTGTCTCTTTCGAGGTCCGGCGTATCGTCGAAGTGCCACCTATTTTGGTTCTTCGTATTCTCGCGGGGAGGACACGCTTGATACCGGACTGGCAAGTTTGTGTGCGTATCGCTTACTGGCTTAGCACCCTCCACTACCGCGTCGGCTGAACGTTTTGGGTTGCGCCCCTTACGGGCGCCACACCTTGATTCGCTGCGCTCACCCTTCGGGCCTGCCTGCGGCTGTCACTCCGCTGCGCTACGTTTCGGCCTCCTGACGGGACCGAGGCGCGAGCTTGCATAATCTTTGCGAAGTTGAAATTGGCGGCGTCTGGCTTTTGCCTTTGCTCTTCAACTGCGATGGAACAGACGACGCCCAAGTCCCCTTCAGGAGGCCGAGTGGAATCACCGTGGAAGGGGTTGAGCGACATGGATGTCGCGAGAGCTGCGATGGGCCAGGGATGGCCCTTCGCAGCGTGCCCCTGGAGCGGTGATGGAGCGAGGGAACCCCGGCGCAGCAGGGCGGGGGCGCCTAGCTCGGATGCAGGGGTGTGTTTCTTTGCTTACTTTCTTTGCACAAGCAAAGAAAGTGAGTCGCCCGTAAGGGGCGAAACCCATCAGATCAGACGACACGCTAAGGGATAGTGCCAAGTCATCGACAGCTAACACGTAATTGCCAGTCCGGGGTCAACCCGCACTTTCCCCTGAACCCGCGAAGCCCACCTTTTTGGGCTCGGCAGCGTAGAGGCAGCCGCCAGCGCCGGCTCGGTACGCCACACGCCGTGATCAGCCGTAGATCGCCGGCTCGCGATAATGCCGCGGACAGGCCTGGCCATCGGCGCGGAACAGGTGGCACTTGCTGGCCATCAGGCCCGCGGCGAAGGTTTCGCCCACTGCCACGCGGCGGTCACCATCGCTGCGCAGGGTGATGATGTGCTCCACCCCTTCCAGGCTCAGGTAGATCAGGTTGTGGTCGCCCAGGCGCTCGGCCACGCTGATCTGCCCGTAGAAGGCGAAGTCGGCCTGCTCGGCGGCGACGAAGTGCTCCGGGCGCACGCCCAGGGTCAACTCCTCGCCGGGCTCGACGCCGGTGCCGTCGACCAGCACTCGCATGCGGTAGCCGCCGGGCATCTCGATCTCCACCGCCTCGCTGCTGGCGCTGAGCGCGCGCACCTGGAGGAAGTTCATCTGCGGCGAGCCGAGGAAGCCGGCGACGAAGCGGTTGCGCGGGTAGTGGTAGAGCTCCAGCGGCGCACCGACCTGGGCGATGCGCCCGGCCTCGAGCACGACGATCTTGTCGGCCATGGTCATGGCTTCGACCTGGTCGTGGGTGACGTAGATCATGGTGGACTTCAGGCGCTGGTGCAGGCGCGAGATCTCGATGCGCATCTGCACGCGCAGGAAGGCATCGAGGTTCGACAGCGGCTCGTCGAACAGGAACACCTTGGGCTCGCGCACCAGGGTACGGCCGATGGCCACACGCTGACGCTGGCCGCCGGAAAGGTCCTTGGGCTTGCGTTCGAGCAGCGCATCGAGTTGCAGGATGCGCGAAACCTCCTCCACCTTGCTGCGGACCTGCGCCTTGCCGATCTTCGCCAGCTTGAGGCCGAAGGCCATGTTCTCCGCCACCGTCATGTGCGGGTAGAGGGCGTAGGACTGGAACACCATGCCCACCGAGCGATCCTTGGGCGGCAGGTCGTTGACCCGCTGACCGTCGATCAGCAGCTCGCCGGAGCTGATCTCCTCCAGCCCGGCGATCAGCCGCAGCAGCGTGGACTTGCCGCAGCCGGACGGCCCGACGAAGACCACGAATTCGCCGTCCTCGATGTCCAGGTCGATGTTGCGGGTGATGGCGGTGCCGTCGTAGTGCTTGCAGATGTTGCGCAGGGTAACGCTGGCCATGGGATACCTCTCGAACGGGGCCGGGAACCTATGGATTGGGCCCGGCCGGAAAGCTTAAGAACCTGCAGGAGCCGGACAGGCTCCTGCAAACGCAAGGGGCCTAGTGTCGCGACAACCATGAGATGTCGATCGCTGTAGGGTGGGTTAGCGGCGCCAACCGCCGAACGCTCGGACACTCCCAGGGTGGCGCGCCGCGTAACCCACCAAGCGATTGACCGCGTTGCGCCAATGGTGGGTTACGCCGCGTCACTTATGCGCTGATGCCGGTTAATGGCGGTATGCGGCTAACCCACCCTACGGGGGATCGCAGTAGCTGGGTAAGACCGCGATCAACCAACACTTCATGCATGTCGCGGCACTAGCCCAGCAGCCGGGCGAAGCCGAACCCATGGGCCGGCAAGTGTACCCAACTGCCGAGGAACTCGGCCGTGCTGGACGGCACGCCCTCCAGCGGCTCGACCATCAGCGGCAGGTCGTAGCGGCGCTCGCGGTCGCCCAGATTGAACAGGCACAGCCAGGCCTGCTCGCCCAGACGCCGTTCGAACACCAGCAGGTCGTCGTCGTGGTAGCGCACCTGGATATCGCCGTCGATCAGCAGCGGCTGCTCCTGGCGCCAGGCGAGGAAGCGCCGGTAGCTGTTGAGCATCGAGGCCGCGTCGGCCTCCTGCACGTCCACCGCCAGGGCGCGGTGGCGTTCGTCCAGCGGCAGCCAGGGCCGCTCACTGGAGAAGCCGGCATGGACGCCGTCGCGTACCCAGGGCATCGGCGTGCGGCAACCGTCGCGGCCCTTGAACTCGGGCCAGAAGCGGATGCCGTAGGGGTCGACCAGATCCTCGTAAGCCAGCTCGGCCTCCGGCAGGCCCAGCTCCTCGCCCTGGTACAGGCACACGCTGCCGCGCAGCGACAGCAGCAGCGCCATCAGCAGGCGACCGCGCGCCGGGCTCTCTTCGCCGGCCAGGGCCCAGCGGCTCATCACCCGCACCACATCGTGGTTGCCCACCGACCAGCAGGGCCAGCCGTCGCTGAGTTCGCGCTCGATGCTCTCGATGGTGTGGCGGATGAACGCCGGGCTGCACTGGGCGGTGAGCAGGTCGAAGGAATAGGCCATGTGCAGGGTATCGCCGCCGCTGGTGTAGGCGGCCATGGTGCGCAGCGAGTCGTCGCAGCCGATCTCCGCCACCGTGGCGGTGCCGGGGTAGCGCTCCAGCAGCGCACGCAGGCGGCGCAGGAAGTCGAGGTTCTGCGGCTGGGTCTTGTCGTAGAGGTGGCGCTGGTAGGCGTAGGGGTTGTCGACGCGCACACCGATGCCGCCCTCGCGGATGTCCAGGTTCGGCGGGTTGTTGCGCAGCGCCTGGTCGTGAAAGTAGAAGTTGGCAGCGTCCAGGCGGAAGCCATCGACGCCCAGCTGCAGCCAGAACTCCATGTCGTCGAGCAACTGCTGCTGCACCGCCTCGCAGTGGAAGTTGAGGTCCGGCTGGCTGGCCAGGAAGTTGTGCAGGTAGTACTGCTTGCGCCGGCCCTCCCAGGTCCAGGCCGAACCGCCGAATACCGACAGCCAGTTGTTCGGCGGCGTGCCGTCCGGGTTGGGGTCGGCCCAGACGAACCAGTCCGCCTTGTCGTTGCTGCGGCTGCTGCGGCTCTCGGCGAACCAGGGATGCTGGTCGGAGCAGTGGTTGAGCACCTGGTCGATGATGATGCGCAGGCCGCGCTCGTGCGCGGCCGCGACCAGCACGCGGAAGTCGTCGAGGGTGCCGAAGATCGGGTCGACGCCGCGATAGTCGGAAACGTCGTAGCCGAAATCCTTCATCGGCGAGGTGAAGAACGGCGACAGCCAGATGGCGTCGACGTTGAGGCTGGCGATGTAGTCGAGCTTGGCGATTACGCCGGGCAGATCTCCGATGCCGTCGTCGTTGCTGTCGAGAAAACTGCGTGGGTAGACCTGGTAGATGACGCCGCCGCGCCACCAGTCCTTGCGAATAACAGCCATACAGCAAGCCTTTTGTTGTTCGTGATGACAGCTCCACTCTAGGCAAGAGGGCAAGGCGTCACATCCTCCCCGCCGGGGTTTTCGACGGCGTAGCTGGTGGCGGGCAAGGGGGAGGAGTTTTGGGGGTGGAGATCGTGCGCGCGAAGCCGGGCCGTAGGGTGCGCTGTGCGCACCAGCCCGCGCCTATCGAGGCATCAACATATTCGTCAGACACCCGACCCCGCAGCGGTGCGCACGGCGCACCCTACGGTTGGGTATCCCCCTACTCCCCCTGAATCTTGCTCAACAGGCTGCGCGCCAGCTGCACCGCCTCGCTGCGCTGGGTGATGGCGAGCTTCTGGTAGAGGCTGCGGATGTGCGTCTTGATGGTGGTCTGGGCGACGTTGAGGTGTTCGGAGATCTGCTCGTTGGACAGCCCGGCGTGGATCAGGCTGAGCACCTGCCATTCGCGCCGGGTCAACGGCGAATGGCGGATCAGCTCGGGCACGTCGGGGCGGTTGATGATGTCCTGAATCACCGCCTCGTCCAGGGTGATGCGGATCGCCCGGCTGAAGTCGCGCTGCTGCTGGGCCAGCTGGATCAGGCGCTCGGCGCGCTGGTGTTCCAGCTCGTCGAGGCGACGCTCGTGCTGCAGCGCCTTGAGCATGGCGATCAGCGGCTTACCCAGGCGCAGGAAGCTGCCGATGGCGCCGGTACCGCTGGCCAGGGTCAGCGCCTGGTGCAGATGGTCGAGGCTGCTCTGGCGTTCCTCGCGCTGCCAGTAGGCCAGCGCCTGGAGGATATGGTTGCGGTTCTGGTCCATCACCAGCTGGTGGCGCTCGGCATCGAGCTGTAGCTGACGCAGGATCGGCAGCGCGCGGTCGCCCTGGTTCAGCGCCAGGTAGGCGCGCACATGGTTGCGCGCATTGCCCTGGGCGAAGTGGTTGGCCCCCGGCTTGAGCGGCGGCGCGGTGGCAAGCCACTGGCGGATGCTGTCCTTGTCCTGGGTCGAGTCCCAGTAGGTGAGCATCACCGCGTGGGCGTTGGCCTGCCAGTCGATGTGGTAGTCGTCGCCGGCCAGCAGCGTCTTGAGCCGGCCGATGTAGTCGGCACACTGGTTCTGCTGGCCGCGCGCATGGGCAACGCGGGCGAGCAGCACGTAGCACTGCAGGAACCAGTGGTCGCCCACCGTATCGAGTATCTCCAGCCCCTGCAGGGCGCACTGCTCGGCGGCATCGAGGTGGTGCCACTCCAGCAGCACCTGGCCGCGCACGCGGTGGATGAATTCCATGATCGGGGTGACCGGCAGCTTTTCCTGCTCGATGTACTGCAGCGCCCGCTCCTGCAGGTTGTAGGCCTTCTGCAGGTGGCCCTGGGCGACGGCGATCTCCGACAGCTGGCCGAGGCTCCACAGCACCGGGTGCGAGGCGTTGATCTGCTGCGCGCGGCGCACGTTTTCCTCGTGCTGATGCTGGGCCTTGGCCAGATCGCCCTGGACGAAGTGCGACTCGGCCAGCACCGACAGCGCCGCGACGCGGGAGGTGCGCATGGTCAGCGGCTCGAGCGCCAGTGCCTGGCGGGCGAAGGCCATGGCACGCTGCTGGTCGCCCTGGTTGATCGCCACCTGGGCGCGCACCGCCTGGTATTCGGCCTCGATGCGCTGCCACTGCTCGGCACTGAACTGCTCGCGCTGCACCGCCTCGCCGGCCTGCAGCCAGCGCTCGACCTGATCGCTCTGGTACTGGTTCTGCGAGGCCCAGGCCTGCAGCAGGGTGAACAGCGGCGACTCGGCCACGCGGCTCTCCGGCAGCACGGCCAGGCAGCGCTGCAGCAGCTCCAGCCGCCCCTGGCGATAGAAGTGACGGCCGTGGGTCTCGAGAATCTGCGCCACTCGCTGCGGATCATGCGCCAGCAGCGCATGGCGGGCGGCCTCCTCGGCCATCTTCTCCTCGAGCAGCGCCTCGGCGGCGCGCAGGTGCAGCTCGCCCATGCGCTGCGGATGATGGGTGGACAGCTCGTTGCGCAGGAAGCTGGCGAACAGCGGGTGGTAGGCGAACCACTGACGCAACGGGTCCACCGCCTGGATAAACAGGCCGCTGCGTTCGAGGTTTTCCAGCATCTCGCGGCCGTTGCAGCTGTCGGTCAGGCGGTCGGCCAGCGCCGAGCTGAAGCGCTCGAGCAGGCAGGTGGACTGCAGAAAGTCCTGGGTGGCGCCGTCCAGGCCATACAGCACCTGCTCGCGGAAATAGTCGCGCACGTAGGGATGGCCGAGTTGCAGCGCCTCGAGAAACAGGTCCATGCCGCGCCCGGTCTGCACTTCCTGCAAGGTCAGCTGCAACGCGCAAGGCCAGCCGCCGATACGCCGGTTGAGGCGCTCGACCTGCTCGCGGTTGATGGCGATCGGCAGGCCTAGTTCGAGCAACGCCTGCACCTCGTCCAGCTCGAAGGCCAGGTGGCTGGCGTCCAGCGCCAGCAGCTGACGCTTGACCCGCAGCTCGGCCACGCCGAGATCCGGCAGGCCGCGGCTGCACACCAGCAGGGTCAGCCAGGGCGGCGTGTTGCGCAGGAAGAAGCGCAGCGCGGCGATCACCTCGCGATTGCGCAGCGCCTCGAACTCGTCGAGCACCAGCAACAGCGGCGGGTGCTCGGCCGGCAGTTCGGCCAGCAGGCGGGTGAGCAGGCCGTCGAGGCCGTCGTCGCCCTGCTCGGCGCGATTGACGCACTGCGGACAGCCGCCCTCAAGCTGGCGATGCAGAGCATTGAGCAGGTAGCGGCCAAACTGCCGCGGGCTGTTGTCGTTGCCGTCGAGGTTGAGCCAGGCCACGGCGCCGGCGAAGGCCGCGGCCCACTGGCCGGCCAGCACGGTCTTGCCGAAACCGCTGGGCGCCTGCAGCACGGCCAGGCGTACCTGGGGCAGGCGCTGCAGCCACTCGTCGAAGCGCGGCCGCGGCAGCAGGCCGGGATGAATGGACGGCGCGGCCAGCTTGGCCGGTATCAAAGGCAGTGGCGGGCGGGCTGCTGTGGTCATGATCCTCTCCCGTTATTTATCGTTGTCCGGGTTTTGGCGAATCTTACATCGGTATCGGGTGGCGGGTTTCACCCGCCCTACGGCTGATCACGCCCAACCCGTAGAGTGTCGCGGGGCCGCCTAGGCCGTGCGCACCCAAACACGGCTATCCCTTCACACCTCCGGCGGTCAGCCCGCCGACTATCCACTTCTGGCAATAGAGGAATACCAGGGTGATCGGCAGCCCGGAGAGCACGGCGGCGGCGGCGAAGTCGCCCCACAGGTAGTTCTGCTCGTACAGATATTGCTGGGCACCGACCGACAGGGTCAGCTTGTCCACGTCCAGCAGCAGCACCGAAGCGATGGGGTATTCGGTGATGCTGGTGATGAAGGCGAGGATGAACACCACGGCGAGGATCGGCACGCTCATCGGCAGCAGGATGTGCACGAAGGCCTGCCAGGTGGTGGCGCCGTCGACGATGGCAGCCTCCTCCAGCGAGGCGTCGATGCTCTCGAAGTAGCCCTTGATGGTCCAGATATGCAGGGCCATGCCGCCGAGCGAGGCGACGATCACCGCGCCGTGGCTGTTCACCCCGAGCCAGCCGGCATGCTTGCCGAGCTGGTCAAACAGGGCGTAGATGGCCACCAGCGACAGCACCGGCGGGAACATCTGGAAGATCAGCATGCCCTTGAGGATCGGCCCCTTGCCGGCGAAGCGCATACGGGCGAAGGCATAGGCGCTGGTAGTCGACAGCAGCAGGATCAGCGCCGAGCTGATGAAGGCGATCTTCACCGAGTTCCACAGCCAGGTCAGCACCGGGAACGGCGGCTGGGTCACCGAGCCATCGGCATGCTGGTAGGGAATGCCAAGGGCCAGCGACCAGTGCTCCAGGGTCGGGTTGTCCGGCAGCAGGCTGCCGGTGGCGAAGTTGCCTTCGCGGAAGCTGATCGACACCACCATCAGCAGCGGGAAGACGATCAGCGCGATGAAGCCGAGCAGACCTGCATGGGTCAGCCACAAGCGGTATTTCACGGATTTCGGTTGCACCATCGCCATGGCGGGTTCCTCAGACTTTGACTTTCGACAGTTTCAGGTTGAGCCAGGCCAGCGCGCCCACCACCAGGAAGATCAGCGTGGCGATGGCCGCCGCCAGGGCGAAGTTCTGCCCCGAGTCCTGGAAGGCGATGCGGTAGGTGTAGCTCACCAGCAGATCGGTGGTGCCGGCCGGGGTGGTGGCGCCGATGATGTCCGGGCCGCCGCGGGTCAGCAGGGTGATCAGCACGAAGTTGTTGAAGTTGAAGGCGAAGCTGGCGATCAAAAGCGGCGCCAGCGGCTTGATCAGAAGCGGCAGGGTGATCTTCAGCAAGTTGTCCAGGGGCGTGGCGCCATCCATCGCCGAGGCCTCGTAGAGGTCGCGCGGAATGGCCTGCAGCAGGCCCATGCACAGCAGCAGCATGTAGGGGTAACCCAGCCAGGTGTTGACCATCAGGATCATCGAGCGGGCCAGGGTCGGGTCGCTGAACCAGTCCGGGCGGATGCCGAACAGGCCGTTGAGCAACAGGTTGATCTCACCGAAGTTCTGGTTGAACAGGCCGCGGAACACCAGGATGGAGATAAAGGCCGGCACCGCGTAGGGCAGGATCAGCATCAGCCGGTAGAACGCCTTGCCGCGCACCAGATCCCACTGCAGCAGGCTGGCCAGGACCAGGCCGACGGCCAGGGTGAAGAGCACGGTGAGGCCGGCGAAGGCCACGGTCCAGACGAAGATCTCCAGGAACGGACCGCGGATGCTCGGGTCGGTCAGTACCCGGGTGAAGTTGCTGGTGCCGGCAAACACGGTGAAGCCCGGCGCCACCTTGTTGCCGTGGCTGTCGAGGTAGAAGCCGGTGGTATGGTCGGGCTCCAGGCGCTCGTTGCTACGCGTGTTGAGCAGGTCGCCGTTTTCCAGCAGGCGGTACAGCGGCTTGACCGCCGCCACCTCGCGCAGGCCGTACAGACGCAGCAGCTCGCCGTCGCTGCCGCGCAGCACCCACTGCTCGAGCTCGGCGCGGCGCTGGATCACCTCGCGCAGCGCCAGTGCCTCGCCCAGCTCGCCGGGTTCGCGTTCGGCCCTGAGCGCCAGCGGCTCGCCGGCCGCGTCGCCGGTCGCATCCCCAACGAGAGGCGGCGAGACGAACGCGCCGCGCTCGCCCTTGTCGACGCGCAAACGCAGCTCGCCGGCCTCATCGCGGTGCAGGCTGAAGGCGTAGCGCTCGCCGGCCAGGTAGGTCTGGCGCAGGTGATAGCGCTGCACCTGCTCGAAGCTCAGCAGATTGCTGCCGCTGTAGTTGGTGAAGCCGATGCCCACGGTGTACAGCAGCGGAAAGATGACGAACACCAGCATGCCCGCCAGCGCCGGGTAGATATAGCGATGGGCGTAGGCGCGGCGGCTGATGAACACGTAGCTGGCGATGCCGGTGACCACCAGCCCGAGCAGGGCGAAGGCCAGCTGCTGCTGGGCGTAGAGCGCCAGCACCAGGTACAGCGCCAGGGCGTTGAACAGGCCCCACAGGCTCCAACGCAGGCCGGCACGCAGGGATGGCAGGGAAAACAGTTTCATGGGCGTACTGGCCACGGCGGCGGAAAGATTGACGACGGACATCAGGTTTATAGCCTCGGAGCGGGGCCGCCGCGACGCCAGGCGTAGACGGCGGCCGGATTTCACTTGGCGATGCGCTTGGCGGCGTCGTCCAGCGCGGCGTCCACGGTCTGCCGACCGGAGGTGATGTTGCTCAGCGCCGGCGCCATGGCCGACCAGAAGGCGCCCATCTCCGGCACGTTGGGCATCGGCTGGCCGAGCTGGGCGTTGTCGAAGGTGGCCTTGATCAACGGGTCGCTGGCCAGCTCGGCCATATAGGCCTTGTTCGGCACGGCGCCGAGCGGCACGTCGGCGCTCACGGTCTTGAGCCCCTCGACCTGCAGCAGGTAGTTCTCGAGGAACTCCACGGCCAGCGCCTGGTTGGGGCTGGCGGCGTTCAGCGCGGCGGCCATCACCCCGCTGAAGGGCCGGCTCGGCGCGTCGCCGACCGCGGGAATCGGCGCCACGCCGAAATCGATGCCGCTCTTCTTGGCGTTGGCCCAGGCCCAGGGGCCGCTGATGAACATGGCCGACTCGCCCTTGTTGAAGGCGGCCTCGGCGACGCTGTAGTCGGCGCCCTTGGGCATCACCCCGGCGTCGATCAGCGCCTTGAGGGTCTGCGCGCCCTGCTTGGCGCCGGCGTTGTTGACCCCGGTGCGACTGGTGTCGTAGCCGCCCTCGGCGGCGGCGAAGGCATAGCCGCCGTTGGCGGCCAGCAGCGGCCAGGTGAAGTAGGTGTTGTTGTAGTCCCAGAGGATGGCGCGCTTGCCGGACTTGGCCAGCTCGGCGTTGAGCGCCAGCACCTCGTCGAAGCTGGCCGGCGGGGTCGGCACCAGCGCCTTGTTGTAGAGCAGGCCGATGGCCTCGACCGCCATCGGGTAGCCCCACAGCTTGCCGCCGTAGGTCACCGCCTCCCAGGCGAAGTCCTCGATCTCGCCCTGGACCTTGGCGCTGGGGGTGATCGGCGAGATCAGCCCGCTCTGCGCCCATTCGCCGAGGCGGTCGTGGGCCCAGATGAAGATGTCCGGGCCGTTGCCGGTGGCGGCGGCCTGCTGGAACTTGTCGGTGGCACTGTCCGGATGGGCCACCTCGACGGCGATGCCGGTGTCGGCGGTGAAGCGCTCGCCGACCTTGGCCAGACCCTTGTAACCCTTGTCGCCGTTGATCCAGATGACCAGCTTGCCCTCCTCGATGGCGGCCTGGGCCGGCAGGGAATGGCTCAGGGTGGCGGCGAGGCCGATGGCGACTGCGCTGAGCAGCGTCTTGTTCATGTCTTGTTGTCCTCGTGGCTTCTTGTTTTTGATCCACAACCGCGGCGAGCCGGTGAGCGCTCTGCCAGCCCGGTCATCCTCGACCGAAAGGGCAAGCGCCACATCCTCCCCAGTCGCGCTCTCGAGGGCGTAGAAGCGGGGGCGTAGTCTGCCAGCGCCTCCCTGAAAAAAGTATGCACCCCTGCCCCTTCTGCGCCTGTTGCAGGCGGCGTGGTGCGGGTGTACTGGAGGCTCGCCAGTTGCGGGAGAACCCCATGCGCCGCCCTTCGTTGCCTACTTCGCTCACCACCCTGGCCTGCGCCCTGCTCTGCCAGTTTGCCAGCGCCGAGCCGCAGCTGCAGGCCTGGCTGGATCAACGGCCAGTGCCGCTGCAATGGAATAACTCCGCGCCGCAGCGCTACAGCGTCGAGCTGGAACTGAGCGCCGGCCAGTTGCGTCTGCAGGCGCCCAATGCCAGCGGCAGCGCCCAGCCGCTGGCCTTGTACCAGCGTCAGGACTGGCACGCGGGCAGCTCACTCAGCCTGCAGATCGGCGAGCCCGGCCGCTATCGCCTGCTGTTTCAGGAAGACGCCCAGCCCCATCTGCGCCTGCTGCCGCTGCGCGAGCAGGCGCCGCGCAGCACCTGCCGCACCTGGCAGGGCGAGGCGCTGAGCGTCGCGGTCGGCCAGGTATTCGCCGATGGCGAGGTGCTGCGCGATGCCTACAGCGGCCAGTTGGCCACGGTGGAAAACGGCCGTATCGAGCTGACCCCGGCGGCGCATAGCGACGGCCTGCTCCTGCTCGAGCCAACCGAGCCGGCGCCAGCGCCCGCCCACGACTGGCGCAATGCCACGGTGTATTTCGCTATCACCGACCGCTTCGCCAATGGCGATACCGGCAACGACCGCAGCTACGGGCGCCAGCCCGACGGCGAGCAGGAGATCGGTACCTTCCATGGCGGCGACCTGCGCGGCCTGACCGGCAAGCTCGACTACCTGCAGCAGCTGGGGGTCAACGCACTGTGGATCAGCGCGCCCTTCGAGCAGATCCATGGCTGGGTCGGCGGCGGTGACAAGGGCGACTTTCGCCATTACGCCTATCACGGTTACTACGCCCTGGACTTCACCCGCCTGGACGCCAACATGGGGACGGAAGACGAGCTGCGCGAGCTGATCGCCCAGGCTCACGCCCGCGGCATCCGCGTGCTGTTCGACGTGGTGCTCAACCACCCCGGCTATTCGACCCTGGCCGACATGCAGGCGCTCGGCTTCGGCGCGCTGCGCGGCGGCATGCAGCAGTACCTGCCGCCGCGCTGGAGCGACTGGCAGCCGGAGAGCTTCGAGAACCTGCACGCCTACCACAACCTGATCGACTACCAGCACGACGCCTGGCGCCAGTGGTGGGGCAAGGACTGGGTACGCGCCGACATCGCCGACTATGACAGCCCGCCCAGCGTGCTGGTCGACCCGCGCCAAGGCTCGCTGGCCTTCCTCCCCGACTTCAAGACCGAGAGTCAGCAGCCGGTGTCCCTGCCGCCCTTCCTGCTGCGCAAGGCCGACACCCGCGCCGTGCCACGCGAGGGCTACCGGGTGCGCGACTATCTGGTGGAATGGCTGAGCTTCTGGGTGCGCGAATTCGGCGTCGACGGCTTTCGTGCCGATACCGTCAAGCACGTCGAACTGGAGAGCTGGGCGGCGCTGCGCCAGGCAGCCGACAAGGCGCGCGCCGAGTGGTCGGCGGCCAACCCCGATGATCCCATGAGCGGCAGCCCGTTCTGGATGGTCGGCGAGGTGTTCGGCCACGGCCCGCAGGCCAGCGATTACCAGGAGCACGGCTTCGACGCGCTGATCAACTTCGACTTCCAGGGCGAGCTGGCCGCCAGGGGCAGCGAGTGCCTGCGCCAGATCGAGGACGGCTACCGCGACTACGCCGAGCTGCTGGCCAACGACGCGCGGCACAACTTCATGAGCTACGCCTCGTCCCACGACACCTCGCTGTTCTTCGCCGACCAGGGCCATCAACTGGCGCGCCAGCGCGGCCTGGCCGGAGCCCTGCTGCTGGCACCCGGCGCGGTGCAGATCTACTACGGCGACGAAAGCGCGCGCCCGCTCGGGCCCACGGGTTCGGACCCGCACCAGGGCACGCGCTCGTCGATGAACTGGGACGCCCAGCAGCAGGCGCCCATCGCCGAACTGCTGGCGCACTGGCGCCTGCTCGGCCAGTTCCGCGCGCGCCACCCGGCCATCGGCGCCGGCCGCCACCAGCAGCTGTCCACCCAGCCCTACGCCTTCGCTCGCACCCTGGGCAAAGACCGGGTGGTGATAGTGCAAGGGCGATAAGCGCATATGCCAACGCCAACCCGTAGGGTGTGCTGTGCTCACCAACAGGACCCGATATGACACCCGAACAACAACGCCGCCAAAGCCAACTGGCCTTCGCCGCCAGCCGCGCCGAACTGGAGGTGGGCTCGCTCGCCGGTTGCCCGCTGCCCCTCGAACACCTGCTGGCCACCCGCCCCGGCAGCCCCTGGGTACGCCGCCACTTCGCCGGTGGGCTGACCGCCGAGGTCTACCAGCTGGAGGCCGGCGGCCAGCTGTGGACGCTCAAGCGCGCGCGCAACCCGTGCAAGGTGCGCAACCCCGACGGCCAGACCTCCTTTCTCAACGAGGTGCAGCGCCGCGCAGAGCTGCAGGCCTTGAAACAGCAGCCGGCCTGGGGCGAGGCCCTGGCCGGCATCGTCGAGACGCGTTACGCCAGCTACCGCCAGGGCCTGCTGCTGTCGCCCTGGATCGCCGGCGAGGCGATCGGCGAATGGGACGAGCGGCGCCTGCTGCAGCTGTTCGATACGCTGCTGGCGCTGCTGCAGCTGGGCTTCTTCGAGTGGGACCTGTGCCCCGGCAACCTGCTCGACGACGGCCGCATCCGCCTGTTCGACTTCGGCTATATGTACCGCTTCGAGCCGCTGCACAGCTTCAACAGCAACGGCCAGCTGACCCCGCAGTGCCACGCCGCCGAACGCTTCGAAACGCGCTGCTACTACGCCCACCTGCTGCACCTGGAACGCGAGCGCGGACAGAGCGCCGCGCTGGCCGCGCTGGAACTGGAAAAGCGCATCGCCCTGGAGTGCTACCGGCGCCTGCGCAGCCATCTGGCTGGACGCGGCGCCAGCGCCACGGTACTGGCCTGGCTGCAACGCATCATCGACCAGTGGCAGGACGCGCTGGGCGGCGGCCTCGACGGCCTGTACCTGCGCGAGGCCTGGCGCTCGCACCTGAGCGATCTGGAGGACGACCTCGGCGGCCAGACCTGCACGCCGCTGACCCTGCAGCGCATCGCCTGGCTGCAACGCTGCCTGGACGAATGCGGCGCCCAGCTGCGGCGCCTGGAACTGCTCGAAGGCCGCACCCCGGACGCCTGGCGCGCCGAGCTGGAACAGGCGCTGCAGCAGGCGCATGAGTGGCAGGTTGGTGAATAGGCAGAGCTAGCAGGCCGTTGAAAAACGTAGGCGAGGCAGCCAATGCAAGGCAAAAATAGGCGAAAAACGGTCGGAGTCGCGCTCGACTTTACGAGCTGTAAATGAGCATTTTGATCGGACTCGCGCACGAGCCTGTTTTTAACGCAGCAGTGGCAACGCAGATAGTTTTTCAACAGCCTGCTAGGCGGCCCCGCGCGCCCCCTACAAAGGCCTGCCGTGTTCTCAGGGTGCGCCGCGGAGCACCGCGGCCTCGGTGGCTCTTTCTGCCTACCCCATCCAGCGGCGACAACTCGACCGGACCGGGAATAGGCGCCGGCCTGGCAGATCGGCGTTTATCCCTGGTCACTCGCCGAACGCCCTCTCATCCTCCGCCACCCCGCCCCAATCCGCCGGATACACGCCTTCGCGCAGCAGGCACCGATCGCTCAGGTCAGGTAGCGGGCGCACAGCGCCTGCTGCTCGGCCACCATGGCCGCCTGGCGCTCGCTGCTCTCGGTGATACCGACGATGCGCTGCATGTTGTCCTCGGCCACCGCGTGGATGTCGTGCATGCTGCGCGTCACGTCTTCGGCAGCCAGGCGCTGCTGGGCGGTGGCCTGGCTGATCTGCCGCGACATGCCGGCGATGGCGCCGACCTGCTCGTGGATCCGCTGCATCGCCTGATCGGCCTCGCCGACCTGGGCCAGGTTGGCCTGCATGTGCTGGCGGCTCAGCTCCAGCGACTGTACCGCCGCCTGGATGCCCTGCAGCAGACCGTCGATATGCGACTGGATCTCGCCGGTGGAGCTGGCCGTGCGCAAGGCCAGGCTGCGCACCTCGTCGGCGACCACGGCGAAGCCGCGGCCCTGCTCGCCGGCACGCGCCGCCTCGATGGCCGCGTTGAGGGCCAGCAGGTTGGTCTGCTCGGCGATGCTGCGGATCACCGCGAGGATCTGGCCGATGCGCTGCCCGCCGACCTCGACCTCGGCGATCTCGGCCACGCTGCCCTGCAGCTGCTGCGCCAGCGCCCGGGTGCTGCGGATGGTGCCGGCCATGATCTGGCTGCCGCTGTCGACGCAGGCGCCGACGCTGTCGACCCGCCGCGCGGTCTGCTCGGCATGCACCGCCACCTCGGCGAAGCTCGATTCCATCTGGGTCAGGCTGGCGGCCAGCGCACCGATGCTCGAGCGCTGCCGATCCAGGCCCTGGCGCGCGTCGGCGCAGGAATCGGCATTGCCACGGGCGATGGCGTCCTGCTGGTCGGCGGCGCGGCCCAGCTGCGCCAGGGCGTCGCGCAGATTGCCGGCGACCCGGTTGACGTCCGCCGCGACCCGGCCGAACTCGTCTGCCCGCTGGTAATCGCAGCGGCCGCGCAGATCGCCCTCGGCCAACCGGTTCAGCGCGCCGGACACCGCTCCCAGCGCCCGGCGCATGGTGCGGCTGAGCCAAACGCCCATGCTCAGGGCGATGCCGAGCGACAGCGCGGCCAGCCACAGCAGGCGATCGAAGCCGCGCCGATAGGTCAGGCGCGCCTGTTCGAGCTGCGCCCGGGCGTCGCGCTCGCTCGCCTCGATCAGTTGCCCGACCTGCTCGCCCACCTGCGCCTGCAACGCCTGCAGCTGGCGCTTGCGCTCCTGGTTAGCCTGCTTGTCGGCGAGCCAGCCGGCGTACTGGGCCAGCGCGCCCTGGCCGTCGAGCAGCAGGTTGCGCTCGATCTCGGCGAACTCGCCCCGATAGGTATGCACATAGTCGGTGCGACTGTCCTGGTGGGGCAGTAGGTCGTCCAGCACCCGCCCCAGCTTGTCATGCAGATTGGGCAGGCGTTCCCTGACCTTGGCCTCGGCCTGCTGCAGGCGCTGCGGCGAGGCGCTGCCGACCGCGTCGAAGACCAGTGCCTCGACCTGCTCCAGCGGAATGATGAACTGCTTGAGCGAGTAGGCGACGTAGTCGTCCTTGGTGACCGCCTGCACCCTGAGCAGGTCCTGCTTGAAGCGCGACAGTTGCAGCTGCAGGTTGCGCAGCGTCACCGCAGTGCGCTCGACCCGCGCCAGCACCTGGCGCTGCGCCTCCAGCAGTTCGCGGCTCTGCGCGTCCAGCTGCGGCAGCAACTGCCCCAGCCGCACCAGCTCGGCCTGTTCGGCGCCGTTCCCCAGGGTCCGCATGACGTCCAGGCGGGCGTCGACCCGTTCGGCATGCTGCCCATGCGCGGTGGCGAAGGCCTCGAGTTCCTCGGCGCGTTCGGCGCCGAGGGCATCGGACAGGTTCTGGGTCAGGCCCTGCAGGGCACTGAAGAAGCTCTGGCTGGCCTGCAGCCGCGCGGCGCTGTGGGCGATGCGTTCGCCCGAGCCCTGCAGCTCGCCGATGGCGCTCAGGCTGCTGCCGCCGAGCAGCACCAGCAGCAGGGCCAGCGCCGCGATCAGCAGGTACAGCCGCGGCAGGAAGCCGAGTTCGAAGGCGGTCAGCCGGTTTACAAGAGGGGACAACATCGATCTCTCCTGTCGATAGAGACCGGGCCGCCGGCAACGGCGCGGCGGCCCGGCAGACTCAGAAGCCGCCGCTGGTGGTGGCGCCGGCCGTCACCGTCAGGCTGTTGTTGCCTCCCGGCTGCCAGGTCTTGACCTGGGTCGGGTCGCTCTCGTTACGGATGATGCATTTCCACTCCACCTGCTGGCCGTCCGGCAGGGCGATGCTGCCCTTCCAGGTCGGGTAGGCGCTGGTGTCGCTCAGGCGCACCGCGCTCGCCGCGCTCCAGTTGCCCAGCTGGGCGACGTTGCCCACCGCGTAGACGCTGTCGCCCCACTGGGTCACGCCGTTGTCGCAGCGGAAGTTGACGCTGACCAGCTCGTCCTGTTCTTCATCGTCATCCTGGCCACTGCGCCAGATACGGATCGCACCGTTGTCGGCGTTGAGCGCCTGGCTGAAGTCGCCGCTGGCCACCTGGCCGGGCGAGGACAGGTCGGAGTCCAGGGCGATCAGCAGCTGCTGCTGGCTGCCGCTGACCGTCGCCACCAGGCCGGAAAAGCCTTCATGGAACTGGATCGCCGAGGCGGCCTTGACCCCGGCCGCGCGGCGGATCTGAATCAGCTGGCGGATGAAGTCGCCATGGCCCCAGTCGTACATGTGCGGCCAGTACACCACCGGGGTGCCGGGGCTGCTGAGGATGTAGGCATAGGCCTGCCGGAGACGATGGTCCGGCAGCGGCCAGTGGTGCTGCCCACCGTTGGGCCCGGGCGAGTAGCCGGTGTCGTGGTTGTCGACGAAGGTCACCGCCACCTCGCGCCAGCGCGCATCGGGGTTGCCGTTGAGGCCGTGGCGCCAGTCGGCTATGGAGCCGTTCTGCATGCGCTCCTTGAGGGCGAAGTCGAAGATGGTGCACTTGGCCCGATCCGACCAGTCCTTGAGGATCTGCTGCCAGCTGGCGCCGTTGCGCCAGTCCCAGCTCGGGTATTCGCCCGGCGCCTTCCACAGCTCGCCGAGGCAGAAGCCGGTGTCGTGGGCATCGCTCATCCAGCCGTCGACCCGCTCGCCGGCGTAGCCGCGGACGAAGTCGAAGCGAAAGCCGCCGGCGCCGTACTGGCTGCGCAGGTTGGCGAACTCGTCGCGGAACATCGCCTGGTTCTGCGGGTGACCGGTGTTGAGGTCGGCGTCGCCGCCCATGAAGCGGTCGCCGTCGTCGCAGTCGTTGGCGTAGTTGCCCGGGTCCGCGCAGTCGTGGCGCCACAGGCCCTGGCCGGCCGGCAGGTTGATTTCCTTGTCCGGATAGCCGCGGTTCATGTGGTTGGGCACCACGTCGTAGATCGGCTTGACCCCGGCCGCGTTGAGCGCGCCGGCGGCCTGCTTGAGCAGGCTGTCGCTGCCGTAGCGGCCGTTCTTGTTGAAATCGTGCCAGAAGTAGCCCTCGCCGCCGCCCGAGGTGCCGCTGGCCGCGTCGCTCCAGCTGGAGAAGTCGCGCCAGGGCACCGGCATCCAGATCGCGCTGAAACCGTCGGCGGCCAGGGTCGGCGCCATGCTGGCCAGGGTCGCGTACCAGTTGCTCGAGGTCCGCACGGTGTTCCAGTGAAAGCCCTGGAGGATGATCTCGTCGCCGCCGTGGTAACGCACGCCGCTGGCGGTCTTGCCCGGCACATCCTCGGCCCTGACCAGGTTGCCCCAGGGGTAGGCCAGCGGGGCCATGGCCAGCACCAGGCCGGCCATTCGCAGGTATCGGTTCATCATGAAGCTCCGTTCTTGTCGTTGTTGTGAGCATCCGACTACGGGGGGTGGACCCCCGGATGGACTGATCGGGCCCCGCGCGGGCGACCCGATCACGGCAGCCTGCCGCGCCTGGCCGCGCCGCCAAACCTCCCCGCCGCAGTTTCTGCCGGCGTAGGGCGCAGGCGTAGAAATCTCGCCGGTCCGCCATCCCCCCTGCCGCTTCGCTACGCCCTGGCGCTCCGCCTCGAAAAAAGCGCCCCGGGGAGGATGTGGTGGCGCGGTGCCTTGCCCGACTCTTGGCCGCAGCGCCGCCGGGCCGACTGCCCAGCTCCGGTCGCGCCCCGTCAGTCCGATCCAACAAGAACAAAGGACCCCACGATGAACACCATGCAACCCGCCCAGCTGCTGCGTCCCAGCGCCCTGTTCGCCGCCATGCTGCTGGCCACCCCGGCCCTGGCCCTGGATTTTCACGGCTATATGCGTTCCGGCATCGGCGCCACCGCCGGCGGCGGCGACCAGGCCTGCTTCCAGGCCGCCGGCGCGCCGGCCAAGTACCGCCTCGGCAACGAATGCGAGACCTACGCCGAGATCGGTCTCGGTCACGAGGTATGGAAGGAAGGCGAGCAGAGCTTCTATATCGACAGCATGATCGCCTACAAGTCGGACCAGGCGAACGACTGGGAGGCCACCGACAGCGACAGCGGAAGTGCCTTCAACAACGGCACCAGCTCGATCCGCCAGTTCAACGTGCAGGCCAAGAACTTCCTGCCGGCCCTGCCCGGCGCCACCCTGTGGGCCGGCAAGCGCTACTACAAGCGCAACGACGTGCACATCAACGATTACTACTACTGGGACGTCTCCGGCCCCGGCGCCGGTATCGAGGACATCGACCTGGGCTTCGCCAAGGCGCACGTGGCCTGGATGCGCAACAACGATGGCGACTACGTCTACGAAGGCACCGGCACCGGTACCAACGTGGCCAACGACACCCTCGACCTGCGCCTGACCGACATCGACTTCAACACCGACGCCAAGCTGGAGCTCGGCTACGACTATGGCAAGGCCAACCTGAGCGACCTCCAGGAGAAGGACCCCGGCTACACCAACCAGAAGGGCCACCTGCTCACCGTACAGCACATCCAGGGCAACTGGTTCGGCGGCTTCAACAAGCTCGCCCTGCAGTACGGCACCGACGGCATCATCGGCAGCACCGGGCGCAACAGCACCGGCAACAGCGACGGCAAGATGTTCCGTCTGGTCAACCAGGGCGTGGTCGGCCTGACCGACGACATCGAGATGATGTACGTGCAGATCTACGAGGATAAGGACTTCGACAACGACTCGGGGCAGACCTGGACCTCGTTCGGCGTGCGCCCGGTGTACAAGTGGACCAACACCATGAGCACCGCGCTGGAGTTCGGCTACGACCATATCGACCCGCAGGCCAAGGGCGAGAAGTCCCGCGACCTGAAGAAAGTCACCCTGGCCCAGCAGTGGTCGGCCGGCCGCAGCTTCTGGGCACGTCCGCAGATCCGTGTGTTCGCCACCTACGCCATGTGGGACGGCGGAAAGTACAACGCCGCCAGCGAATCCATCGATGCCGGCGACGACAACGGCCTCACCTTTGGCGTCCAGGCTGAAGCCTGGTGGTAAGCAGTCGGGCATCCGTTGCATCCGGCTGCCCAGCAATACCGTAACGCTGCTCCTGTGGTCCTTGCCCCGGTTCTGCAATAGGCCGGGGCCTTTTACCAGGCGTGACATAAAAAGAGGAATAACCCATGCCACCGTTCAAGATCGCCAGCCTCGCGCTGCTCACCGTTCTGTTAACCGGCTGCGCCAGCGAGCCGCTACGCCGCATCGATGCCCTGAGCGCCAGCCCGGCGCCCCTGCAGACCTCCGCCGGCAGCGCCGAACAGGCCCTGGCCGCCGCGTCATCCTGCTGCGCCTCGCTGCGCGAGCTGCCCTACCAGCCGATCCCGGTGAACTTCAGCGGCGAGGTGCGCATCGACACCAGCGCGCCCGCCTTCGCCTTCGACAGCGGCAAGAGTTTTTTCCGCGCCTTCCAGCTGCCGGCCTCCAGCAAGTCGTTCGAGATCCGCCTGTACAGCCAGGCCGGCGACACGGTGCTGGCGCCCAATGCCATGCTGCTCGACAGCCGGTTCCGCGTCACCCGCCTGCTCGGCGCCGAGGATTTCGTCTACGCCCCGGCTTCCGGCTTCAAGGGCGACAGCCTGGACGCGCGCCTGCGCGTCGACCGCCTGTACCCGGACAACCCCGGCAACGAACACTACCTGGTGCTCTACACCAGCGAGGCGCAGATGCGCGGCCAGACCGTCATCGAGCACCCGGCCAAGGCCTTCGCCCGCGCCCTCGGCAACGAGGCGCCGAACATTCCCGACCCGGTGGCCCAGCATGCGCCGGTGGGGGTGATCAAGATGGTGCTGATCGAGGACCAAGTGGCCGGCCAGCAGGCCAACAGCTACGTGCCGCCGTTCAGCATCGGCCGCGAGATGGGCAACCAGCTGCCCAGCGTACCGGCCCCGGCCGTGCTGCCGGAGACCCAGGCCTACTACCGCCAGGGCATCGACGCCGCCCTCGCCGGCAAGGATCTGGAGCGCGCCCTGCGCCTGGCCGACGAAGCGGGCCGGGTCGGCGACGACAGCGCCAAGGCCTACCTGCTCGAACGTATCCAGATCCGCTGAAACGATCGCCCCGGGGTGACCTGGCCGGCGCCACCGCCGCAGCCGTAGGAGCCCCGCCCCGGGGCGAAGCTGTGCTGGCTCCGGGTTGCCGTCCCGCGCATTCGCCGCGGGGCGCGGCTCCTACAGAGGCGGGCAGGCTTGACGACTGACCGCCCAACCAGAGGTCGAGATGAGAACAACAATAAGGCTCGCGACACTGATTCTGCTGTCCATCGCCCCCTGGCCAGCCCTGGCCTTCGAGAAGAACGTGCTGACCGTCTGGATCGGCCAGGACAAGGGCTTCAACGGCCTCGCCGAGATCGGCCAGCGCTTCACCGCCGACAGCGGCATGCCGGTCAGGGTCGCCACCCCGGACGACCTCGCCGTCCAGTACGACAAGTTCGCCGCCACCACCAAGGGCCCGGATATCGTCATCTTCGCCCATGATCGCTTCGGCTCGTGGATCAACAACGGCCTGCTCGAGCCGCTCCAGCCCAGCGCAGAGGCCCTGCAGCGCGCCCCCGGCTTCGCCTGGGAAGCGCTGACCGTGGGTACCCAGCGTTTCGGCTATCCCCTGGCCACCGAGGTGGTAAGCCTGCTCTACAACCGCGAGTTGGTTGCCAGCGCGCCGCGCAGCCTCGCCGAGGTCACCGCACTGGACCGGCGCCTGCGCACGCAGGGCAAGCGCGCCATCGCCTGGGACTACAACAACCTGTACTTCTCCTGGCCGATCATCGCCGGTGCCGGCGGCTACAGCCTGCACAAGCAGAGCGGCATCTACGACCTGGCCGATGTCGGCGTCGCCACCCCTGGCGCCATCACCGGCATGCAAGCGCTCAAGCAACTGCTCGACGACGGCGTGCTGGAACCCGGCGACGATTACGCCAGCGCCCTGGACGGCTTCAAGCAGGGCCGCATCGCCATGATCGTCAACGGCCCCTGGGTGTGGAACGAGCTGCGCGACGCCGGACTCGACTTCGCCATCGACTATGTACCGGGCATCGACGACGCGCGCCGGGGCAGGCCCTTCGTCGGCATCCTCGCCGCCGCGATCAACGCCAACAGCCCGCACAAGACGCAGGCACAGCGCTTTGTCGAGAACTACCTGAGCAGCGCCGAGGGCCTGCACAGCCTCAACGCCGACAAACCGCTGGGCGCGGTGGCCAACCACGAGGTCATGGCCGAGCTGCGCCACGACCCGCTGATCGAACACACCTACGAGTCCGCCGCCAGCGGCGAGATCATGCCGGACATCCCGGAGATGAAGCGCTTCTGGGCTCTGTTCAGCTCTCGTCTGGGCGCCATGTTCAAGGGCGAGAAGCCGATCGCCGCCACCCTGGAACAGATCGCCCAACGCCTGCGCGCCGCCGGCGAGGTGCAGGCCTGGCGCCGTCGCCACTACCCGACGGCCGACTCCACGGCGGGGCCGCTCTGAGCGGCCCCACTCTCCAATCCCCTCCAGGGACATTCGGGCGGCCTCGGCCGCCTTTTTTTGTCCGCTCGGCCGCCGATTCCTCGCCCCACGGCAGGCCCCCAGCAATAACCCGCACTTTCGTCAGTGAGAACGGAACCAAGCCTTGTCTGCTCGTAGCAAGGCTCCTCGCGGGAATCGGGTTGGGCAGGACCGAGCGCCGCCGGCATGACGGATGCGTGAACGGCCACAAACATACGATTAATCGAATATTACGGCGTGGCAATCACACACGCGCTGCCGCCAGGTAGAGCAGCAACCTGGGTGATCCTATGCAGGTGCATAAGGCAGTGACGCCTTTACCCTTCATACGGAAATCCATATATTCGCCAAACCATATCTAAACGAGACGTCAGGGATGGCCTACAAGACCCGCGTGCTGTTCGTCTGCACCGCCAACGCCGCCCGCTCGCAGATGGCCGAGGCCCTGCTGCGCCACACCGATTCGGACAACTTCGAGGCGCACAGCGCCGGCAGCCAGCCGGGCGAGGTCGACCCGCGCGCCCTCGCCGCCCTGCAGCACCTCGGCGTGAACACCGAAGGGCTGCACAGCAAGGGCCTGGACGCCTTCCACTGGAACGACTTCGAGTACGTCATCAGCCTGCCAGGAATGCCAGCACCTCCCCTTCGAAGGTCAGCGCCTGGCCTGACACTGCGAGGACCCGGTGACCAGCACCCAGCCCGAGGCATTCCGCCAGTGCCTGCACGAGATCCACGAGCGGATCAAGATGTTCGTGCTGGTCAAGACCAAGCGCTGAGGTAGCCATGGCCGAACTGCTCACCCCCACCACCGTGTTCAAGTGCCTGGCCGACGACACCCGGGTGCGCCTGATGCTGCTGATCGCCCGCGAGGAGGAGCTGTGCGTCTGCGAACTGACCTGCGCCCTCGGCGAGAACCAGCCCAAGGTCTCGCGCCACCTGGCGCAGTTGCGCAGCGGCGGCCTGCTGGCCGACCGCCGCCAGGGCCAGTGGGTCTACTACCGCCTGCACCCGCACCTGCCGGACTGGGTGATCGCCGTGCTCGACGCCACGCTGGCGGCCAACAGCCACTGGCTGAACCCGGACAGCAAGCGCCTGGCCGCCATGGGCGAGCGCCCGCAACGCAGCGCCGCCTGCTGCTGAATTTCCCACCTGCTGAACAAGGCCAAGGCCATGAGCATCAAAGTCGGTATCAACGGATTCGGCCGCATCGGCCGCCTGGCCCTGCGCGCCGCCTGGGACTGGCCGCAGCTGCAGTTCGTACGGATCAACGACCCGGCCGGCGACGCCGCCAGCCACGCCCACCTGCTGAATTTCGACTCGGTGCACGGCCGCTGGCAGCACGAGGCGGGCAGCGACGGCGACTGCGTGGTGGTGGGCGGCCAGCGCATCCAGGTGACGGCCAACAAGGCCATCGCCGACACCGGCTGGAGCGACTGTGACCTGGTGCTCGAGGCCAGCGGCAAGATGAAGACGGTCGCCGTGCTGCAGGGTTATCTGGACCAGGGCGTGAGGCGCGTGGTGGTCTGCGCGCCGGTCAAGGAGCAGGGCGCGCTGAACGTGGTGATGGGCGTCAACCAGCACCTGTTCGACCCTGCCCAGCACCGCATCGTCACCGCCGCGTCCTGCACCACCAACTGCCTGGCACCGGTGGTCAAGGTGATCCACGAGACGCTGGGCATTCGTCACGGCTCGATCACCACCATCCACGACCTGACCAACACCCAGAGCATCCTCGACCAACCGCACAAGGATCTGCGTCGCGCGCGTGCCTCGGGTATGAGCCTGATTCCGACCACCACCGGTTCTGCCACGGCGATTGCCGAGATCTTCCCGGAGCTACGCGGCAAGTTGAACGGCCATGCCGTGCGCGTGCCGCTGGCCAACGCCTCGCTGACCGACTGCGTGTTCGAGGTCGAGCGTGCCACCACCGCCGAGGAGGTCAACGCGCTGCTCAAGGCCGCCACCGAGGGGCCGCTCAAGGGCATCCTGGGTTACGAGGAACGCCCGCTGGTGTCCATCGACTACCGCAGCGACCCGCGCTCCTCCATCGTCGATGCGCTGTCGACCCTGGTGGTGGCCGGCACCCAGGTGAAGATCTACGCCTGGTACGACAACGAATGGGGCTACGCCAACCGCGCGGTGGAGCTGGCGCGGATGGTCGGGATGGCCAGCCTATCGTAGGGTGTCGCGGGGCCGCCTAGGCCGTGCGCACCAACCGCCCCTCCCACTGATCGCACCTGCTGCCAGATAAGCTCCCAAGAAGAATCGATATGCTCGCCTTATCCCGCCTGGCCCCCGAAGTGCGCCAGTACCTGCTGGTCACCGGCAACTACTGGGCCTTCACCCTCACCGACGGCGCGCTGCGCATGCTGGTGGTGCTGCACTTCCACAGCCTGGGCTATACGCCGCTGGCCATCGCCGCGTTGTTCCTGTTCTACGAGATCTTCGGCGTCGTCACCAACCTGCTGGGCGGCTGGCTCGGTGCACGCATCGGCCTGAACCGCACCATGAACCTGGGGCTGGCGCTGCAGGTGCTCGCCCTGCTGATGCTGACGGTGCCGGCGGCCATGCTCACGGTGCCCTGGGTAATGGGCGCGCAGGCACTGTCCGGCATCGCCAAGGATCTCAACAAGATGAGCGCCAAAAGCGCGATCAAGCTGCTGGTGCCGGACAGCCGGCAAGGCACGCTGTATCGCTGGGTGGCGCTGCTGACCGGCTCGAAGAACGCGCTCAAGGGCGTCGGCTTCTTCCTTGGCGGCGCCCTGCTCGGCATGCTCGGCTTCGCCGGCGCGGTGCTGGCCATGGTCCTGGCGCTCGGCGTCATCTGGCTGGCCAGCCTGGCGCTGCTGAAGCAGGACCTGGGCAGGGCCAAGGCCAAGCCCAAGTTCCGCGACCTGCTGTCCAAGAGCCGGGCGATCAATATCCTCTCCGCCGCCAGGCTGTTCCTGTTCGGGGCGCGTGACGTCTGGTTCGTGGTGGCCCTGCCGGTGTACCTGGCCAGCACGCTCGGCTGGGACTTCTGGTGGGTCGGCGGTTTTCTCGCCTGCTGGATCATCGGCTACGGCATCGTCCAGAGCCTGGCTCCGGCGATCACTGGCAAGCGCCGCGGCCAGGTGCCGGACGGCCGCGCCGCCTGCGTCTGGGCCGCGCTGCTGGCCGGCCTGCCGGCGGCCATCGCCCTCGGCCTGGACAGCCCCCTGCCGGCACAGACGGTGCTGATCGGCGGCCTGCTGGCGTTCGGCGCGCTGTTCGCGGTCAACTCCTCGCTGCACAGCTAGCTGATCGTCAGCTACGCCCAGGAAGACGGCGTGTCGCTGGACGTAGGCTTCTATTACATGTCCAACGCGCTGGGCCGGCTGCTCGGCACCCTGCTCTCGGGCTGGGTGTTCCAGGGCTGGGGCCTGGCGGCCTGCCTGTGGCTGTCGAGCGCCTTCGTGCTGCTGGCGGCGCTGATCTCGCTGGGCCTGCCGCGCCATCGCGCCTAGCGGGTCAGGGCGCGCGCATACCCCGCGCCGCCTCGGCCAGATAGAACCAGGTCGGCGCATCCAGCTGCAGCTCGGCGCCGGCCAGGGCCTCGTCGATGCGCGTCTCGCGCAGGCTGCCGAGAATCGGCAGCGGCTGACCCGGCAAACGGCGCAGCCAGGCCAGGGCGACCTGAGTCGGGGTGGCCTGCAGCGCCGCGGCCACCTCGTCCAGCGCCTGCTGCAGGGCCGCCGCGAACTGCCCGCCGGCCAGCGGCGACCAGGCCAGCACCTGCAGGCCGTCGGCCTGCAGCGCCTGCAGACGGCCATCCCAGGCCGCCTGTTGAGCATTCAACGACAGCTCGATCTGATTGCAGCGCAGTGGCAGCTCGCGGCCGAGCACCTGCCAGTGCAGCGGCTCGGCATTGGACAGGCCGAGCCAGCCGACCTTGCCGGCCGCGACCAGCGCCTGCAGCGCCCGCGTCACCTCGTCCAGCTGCAGCAGCGGATCGGGCCGATGCAGCAGGAAGCCGTCCAGCCGCTCGACGCCCAGGCGCTGCAGCGAGGCCTCCACCGCTCGGGTCAGGTAGCGGGCGCTGCTGTCGTAGTGCTTGACCCGCCAGCGCGAAACGTCCTGCGCCGCCGGCACGATGTCGGCCTTGCCGATCAGCTGCAGGTGCGCCCGCAGCTGCGGGCGCAGGCGCAGCGCCGCGCCGAAGCGCGCCTCGCACTCGCCCAGGCCGTAGATATCGGCGTGGTCGAAGCCGTTGAGGCCACGCTCGATGCAACGCTCGATAAAGCCGAGCAGCGCCTGCGGCGTGGCCAGTTCGGTACACTCGAGCAGGCGCATCATGCCCAGCAGCAGCGGCTGCTGGAGCGCGAATGTGGTCATAAGGGGATTCCAGGGAATCGGTGGTGCGCTCGGCGCACCCCAGGAAATAGTGGCGGAGCGGGTGCGCCGTGCGCACCAACCGGGTCGGTGGCGGCGCGTGACGATTGACCATGGCCCGATCTAGCCAGCGCCGCCGCCCTATCAATTCAGCAACTGCAACGCCTCGGCACTGCACTGCTGGATGCGCGACCAATCGCCCTGCTCGACCCACTCACGCTGGAACATCCAGGTGCCGCCGACGCACATCACGTTGGGCTGGGCCATATAGCGCTGCAGGTTGTCCGGCGTGATGCCGCCGGTGGGGCAGAAACGCACGCCGCCGAACGGCCCGGCCAGCGCCTTGAGCGCGGCGACGCCGCCGCACACCTCGGCCGGGAACAGCTTGAAGCGGCGATAGCCGAGGGCGTAGCCGACCATCAGCTCGGAGGCGCTGCTCACCCCCGGCAGCAGCGGCACCGGGCTGTCCAGGGCGGCCAACAGCAATTCGCGGGTGCTGCCCGGGGTGACGATGAACTGCGCGCCGGCATCGATGGCGGCGGCCAGCATCTGCTCGTCGAGCACGGTGCCGGCGCCGACGCACAGCTCCGGGCGCTCGGCGCGCAGGCGGCGGATCGCCTCCAGGCCGTGCTCGGAACGCAGGGTCACCTCCAGCACGCGCAGGCCGCCGGCGGCCAGGGCGTCGGCCAGCGGCAGGATGTCCGCCTCGCGGGCGATGGTGATCACCGGCATGATCCGCGCCTGGGCGCAGATACGATCGATCTCGGCGGTGTGTTCGGCCATGCGCGCGCGCTGGCGTTCGTTGGGGCTGGTCATGTCAGGGGCACCAATAGATTTCGAGAGGGGAATGCAGGAAGGCGCGGATCGGCATGTCGCTCGCCTCGCCCGGCGCCAGCGCCTCGGCCAGCGTGGCCAGCTTGGCCTGGCCGTGGATCGCCAGCAGCGGCAGGCGCGCGCCGGCCAGCAGCGGCTGGGTCAGGGTCAGGCGCTGCGCCGGCTGGCTCGGCGCCTGCATCGGCAGCACCCGGCGCGGGCAGTCGGGGCGCAGCGCCAGGTCGAGATTGGGGCTGTGCGGGAACAGCGAGGCGGTGTGGCCGTCCTCGCCCAGACCGAGCACCAGCACATCGATCGGCGGCAGCTCGACGAAGGCGGCGTCGGCCAGTTCGGCCGCCTGCTCCAGGCTGCCGGCAACCCGGTACAGACCGAGGAACTGCGCCTCGGCGGCGGCCCCGCGCAGCAGGTGACGACGCACCAGCGCCTCGTTGCTGCTGGCGTGGTTGACCGGCACCCAGCGCTCGTCGGCCAGGCTCACCAGCACGTGGCGCCAGTCCAGCGGCTGCTGCGCCAGGGCTTCGAAGAAGGCCACCGGGCTGCGTCCGCCGGACACCACCAGGGTGGCGCTGCCACGGTTGTCGATGGCCTGGCGCAGGGCGTCGGCCACGCGCAGGGCCAGGGCATCGGCATGCGCCTCTGCGCTGACATCGCTACGGGCAACCACACCCGTGGGCAGTTCAAGGTCAGAGATCGCCATACCAGCTCCTCCCGTCACGAGTGATCAGTGCCACCGAGGCCATCGGGCCCCAGCTACCGGCGGTATAGGGTTTCGGCGCCTCGCCGAGCTGCTTCCAGCCGGCGATCAGCTGGTCGCACCACTGCCAGGCGTATTCGATTTCGTCCTTGCGCACGAACAGGTTCTGACTGCCGCGCATCACTTCCAGCAGCAGACGTTCGTAGGCATCGGGAATCCGCGCGCTGCGGTAGGTATCGGAGAAGCTCAGCTGCAGCGGGCCGCTGCGCAGCTGCATGCCCTTATCCAGGCCCTGATCCTTGGTCAGCACCTGCAGGGCGATGCCCTCGTCCGGCTGCAGGCGGATGATCAGCTTGTTGCCGATCAGCTGGCGCTGCTCAGGGGCGAAGATGTAGTGCGGCGGCGCCTTGAAGTGGATGACGATCTGCGACAGCTTCTGCGGCATGCGCTTGCCGGTGCGCAGATAGAAGGGCACGCCGGCCCAGCGCCAGTTGCGGATGTCGGCACGCAGGGCGACGAAGGTTTCGGTGTCGCTCTGGGTATTGGAGTTCTCTTCCTCCAGATAGCCCGGTACCGGCCGTCCATCGCTGCTGCCAGCGACGTACTGGCCACGCACCACGCGCTGGCCGAGCTGCTCGACGCTGATCGGCTCCAGCGCCTTGAGCACCTTGACCTTCTCATCGCGAATGCTGTCGGCGGACAGGTCGCTGGGCGGGTCCATGGCGATCAGGCAAAGCAGCTGCAGCAGGTGGTTCTGGATCATGTCGCGCAGTTGCCCGGCCTGATCGAAGTAGCCCCAGCGCCCCTCGATACCGACCTTCTCGGCCACGGTGATTTCCACGTGGGAGATGTGGTTCTGGTTCCACTGGGTTTCGAACAGGCTGTTGGCAAAACGCAGGGCAATCAGGTTCTGCACCGTCTCCTTGCCCAAGTAATGGTCGATGCGATAGACGCGGTTCTCCGGGAACACCTGCGCCACCGCGTCGTTGACCGCACGCGAGGATGCCAGGTCGTGGCCGATCGGTTTCTCCAGCACCACCCGCGTGCCCTCGGCCAGCCCGACGGCGGCCAGGTTGGCGCAGATGCCGCCATACACCGATGCCGGGGTGGCGAAGTAGGCGACCAGCTGGTCCTGTGCGCCGGCCAGCTCGGCCAGGGCCAGGTAGTCCTCGGCCTGAAGAAAATCCATGGTCAGGTAGTGCAGGCGCGCCTGGAAACGCGCCAGCGCGCCCTCCTCCAGCTCCTTGGCCGGCACGTGCAGGCGCAGCGCCTGGTCGATGGCGGCCAGGTGGCGCTGCGGCTCACCGGCTTCGCGGGCCAGGGCGAGGATGCGGGTGTCGTCGTGCAGCAAACCGGCGCGATCGAGCTGGTAAAGCGCAGGAAACAGCTTGCGCAGAGCCAGATCGCCGAGGGCGCCGAACAGGGCAAAGGTGCAGGATTCAAGCTTTATCGCGGCCATGATGTTCGTTCTTTTATCAAGATGCACTAGAAATACCGGGTAGCAGCGGTTTTATCAAGAGCAAATGTTGTAATAACAACAACATTTTTCCATTATCCGGATAAACAGTGGTGGCCATCGGGCGTCATCAGTAGGATAGGCCAGCCATTTTTCCGCCCGTCGCCAGCGCCCGCCGCGACGGCGCCAAGCCCGTTAGGAGCTCCCTATGGATCGCGTGCGCAACCTGCTGGAACAAATCCAGAGCCGCCTGGACGACCTGAACAAGGCCGAACGCAAGGTCGCCGAAGTGATCCTGCATGATCCGCAGCAGGCCACGCGCTTCAGCATCGCCGCGCTGGCCCAGGCCGCCGCCGTCAGTGAGCCAACGGTCAACCGTTTCTGCCGCTCGTTCGGCGCCAACGGTTACCCGGAACTGAAGATGCAACTGGCGCAGAGCCTGGCCAGCGGCGCCGCCTACGTCAGCCGCGCGGTGTCCGCCGACGACGGCCCCGAGGCCTACACCCGGAAGATTTTCGGCAGCACCATCGCCTCGCTGGACAGCGCCTGCCAGAGCCTCGACCCGCAGCACGTCAGCCGTGCCGTCGATCTGCTGATCCAGGCCCGACAGATCCACTTCTTCGGCCTCGGCGCCTCGGCCTCGGTGGCGCTGGACGCGCAGCACAAGTTCTTCCGCTTCAACCTGGCGGTGTCGGCGCATTCCGATGTGCTGATGCAACGCATGATCGCCTCGGTGGCGCACACCGGCGACCTGTTCGTGATCATTTCCTACACTGGGCGCACCCGCGAGCTGGTGGAAGTGGCGCGTCTGGCCCGCGAGAACGGTGCATCGGTGCTTGGCCTCACCGCTGCCGGCTCGCCGCTGGCCAGGGCCAGCACCCTGAGCCTGGATATCCCGCTGCCGGAGGACACCGACATCTACATGCCGATGACCTCGCGCATCATCCAGCTCACCGTGCTCGACGTACTCGCCACCGGCGTTACCCTGCGCCGTGGCGTGGACTTCCAGCCGCACCTGCGCAGGATCAAGGAGAGCCTCGGCGCCAGCCGTTATCCGGCGGATGAAGAGCCGCTCTAGCAGCCTGTCGGACTTGAATTCATAAATGGACAGAGCGCGACAAAGACAAAGCGAATTGCCCACTATTTGAGCGTTTTTAACCGGTTGTTGCACTGAATTTCCTGAATTCGAGCGGATTCAGCCTCTGTTCACGCATTTTGAACGGAATGCGGGC